>NZ_JAVDTD010000001.1:0-585224 GCF_031455655.1 Sphingobacterium sp. 2149
TGATAGTAAGGCTTAAAAGTAGGTCTTTGAGATGACATATATCCTTTTTGTTTACACTATAAATATATGAAAATCAAACAATTAAAACAAATTATGAGCCTTAGATAATGCAAAAAAAAGAGACTGTCATTTTGAGACAGCCTCTTTGTTTTTTTATGGAAAAATAGTTTTAAAGCAATTCAAATTCTTTTTCTTTGACATCGCGACTGTTGGGGCCAATGTACACTTTGAAATTTCCTGGCTCTGCGATATAATTCAGGCTGTTGTCAAAAAATTTCAAATCATCCACGTTAATTTTAAAGTTTACCGTTTTTTGTTCTCCTTTTTTAAGGAATATTTTCTGAAACCCTTTTAGTTCTTTTACGGGACGCGTAACTGATGCGACTACGTCTTGTATATAGAGCTGTATAGTTTCCTCAGCATCATAGTTTCCAGTATTACTGATGTCGATACTCGCTTGTAGCGTACCTTTTTCGTCGATTTTGGTACGGTCGAGACGAATGTCACTATAGGTAAAGGTCGTATAACTTAAACCATATCCAAAAGGGTAAAGTGGCGAATTACTTACATCGAGGTAATTGGATTTGAATTTTTCAAAATCACCTGAGTTTCCGTAAGGTCTACCGGTATTCTTGTGCGCGTAATAGATCGGAATCTGACCAACATTACGTGGGAAAGTTGCCGTAATTTTTCCCGATGGTACAACATCTCCAAATAAGACATCAGCCACTGCTTTTCCAGTTTCTGTCCCACCAAACCAAACATTTAATATCGCGGGCACGTGAGCATCTTCCCACGTGAGCGTCAGTGGTCGACCCGTAAATAGCACAAGGACAACTGGCTTTCCGGTAGCCAACAATGCTTTTAAAAGATTCTGTTGATTTTTTGGAATATCCAGTTCCGATCGACTGGAGCTTTCTCCAGACATTTCCGACGATTCGCCGAGCGCAGCGACGACTACATCGGACTGCTGGGCAACTTTCACGGCTTCTGCAATGATCTCTTCTTCTTTTCGGGGATCACGTGCGATTGTACGGCCAAACATAGTTGCATGTTTTTGGTAATTCGGATCCTCCAACAGATTACTGCCTAGGTGTGTCAGGATATTTACTTTGTTACCCAATACAGCTTTCATGCCCTCAACCAACGAGGCCGTTTTGTCTAATTCAGCACTGACACTCCAGGTTCCTGGCATATTTGCACCTGAATTGGCTAAAGGGCCAATAACAGCAACTGTGCCCGTTTTTTTCAATGGAAGCGCTTGGTTTTCATTTTTCAATAAAACAAAAGATTTTGCTGCAATTTCTCTTGCTTTCACATGATTGGCTTCAGATCCAATCACTGTTTTCGCCCGTTTTTCATCACAATAGCGATATGGATCATCAAATAAGCCTAATTTGTACTTGGCTTCCAAAACAAAACGGCAAGCCCTGTCAATATCTTCGATTTTGACTTTTCCAGCGTCCAAAGATTTCTTTAGCGTCGTAAGAAACCCTTCACCGACCATATCCATATCAACACCCGCATTGAGACTTAAAGCAGACACCTGCTGGAGGTCACCTAGACCGTGTGCAGTTAATTCATTTACCGCTGTATAATCGGTTACGACCAATCCTTTAAAGCCCCATTGTTTGCGTAAAACATCAGTCATTAACCATTTGTTTGCTGAAGCAGGCACACCATTGATATCGTTAAAAGACGTCATAATACTTCCAGCTCCAGCGTCTATTGCTGCTTTGTAAGGCGGTAAATATTCATTGTACATCCGGTGAAGGCTCATATCCGTGCTATTATAATCACGACCGCCTTCAGCTGCACCGTATAGGGCAAAATGTTTGACGCAGGCCATCATGGTGTTGTATGCCGCGAGATTATCACCTTGGAAACCATGGACGATAGCCTCAGCAACCCTTGAGCTAAGATAGGTATCTTCACCTGCACCTTCAGAAATACGACCCCATCGCGGATCGCGAGAAATATCGACCATTGGCGAAAATGCCCAATTAATTCCATCAGCAGTAGCTTCCTCTGCCGCAATACGTGCAGATTGTTGAATTAAATTCATATCCCAAGTAGCGGCAAGTCCCAAAGGAATAGGGAATACGGTACGGTACCCATGAATGACATCCATACCAAAGATAATGGGTATTTTTAAACGGGACTGTTTAATGGCTATCTCCTGTGTTTTGCGGATCTTAGCGGGGGTACTCATACTGAAAATACCACCGATTTGACCATTTCTAATTTTTGATTCCACATCAGTGGAGACAGTCGTTCCTGTAGTCGCCTCACCACCTGTTACTAGATTAAGTTGTCCAATCTTTTCTTCGACAGTCATCTTAGCCATCAGCTGATCAATGAACTTGTCCATTTTCTGATTGCTTTGAGCCGAACTTGTATGCCAAGCGAGAAATGCAAGAAGGAAAGCACCTACTACTTTTTTCATCTTATTATCTTTTGTTTATGTGCGCATGAATCTTCTACTCTGCGCTACTTAATATTTAGGATAGATGTTCAATTTAATTGTTGAACTTTTTGATACTATGCAATGTTATTTTCGTGGTAGGAACCATTTTCAACGTGTGATGGATCGAAAATGATTCCACAGACCACTATTTTAAATAGGGACTTGTAAAACCAAGTTTTTTTAGTCCCTGTTGAATTTCCGGGGCTTGCATAAAAAGATCCCAGATTTTACCAGTTCTATAGTTTTCGATCATCACTATAATAGGCCCCTGATCAATCGCCAGATACCGTTGTGGATACCAATTTGCTGTTTCGCTATACGCGTCGTAATAGCCATATTTACCCCAAATTTTGTCGCCAAGTTGTTTGTCAAGGTATTGTGCAAATTGGATGCTTTCGTGCGGTGTATAGGGAATGGATGATAATGCCGCTGTTGGCGCGATCACACCAGGATCGTTGTCTGGGTGATGGGCATCGTAACCGTTGATGGAATAGCTGGCCGTCCAACCCCAGCCTTTAGCCGAACCATAACCCTTGTAACCTTTCGGGTTCAGATCTGCGTATGCCAAATTGATCTTGGCATGGTTGCTTGTTGCTTCCCAGTAATCAGCGTACTGATCTTTTAGCCCTTTGGGGCTGAGTCCTAAATAGGAATAATGCTCCCAGAAAAGCGGACCGACTTCACCTTCTTTGGCATTGTGCTTCAGCACGAGCGGAATGTCGTATTTTTTAGCACTGCTTTTAATGGCTCCAGATCTTGCCCAGCCATCATGATATACATTCGGTGCAATCGGATAAGTAGGAGAGGAAGCGGCTAAGATATAGGTGATCAGACATTCATCGTATCCTCTGACGGGATGATTTTGCTGGAAGTTAAATTTAGGACTCCAATGCCAAAAAATAACATTTTGTCCGTTTGTATAGTGATTCCAATTGATTTCTTTCCATAGTTTATCTGCTTTTTGGGCAACATGCTGAGCGGAATCACCTTTATCCTTTAGATACTCCCGAATGGCAATCAGACCTTGGGCTAGGAAAGCGGTTTCAACAATGTCGCCACCATTATCTTTTTCACTGAACGGTTTCGCTGTGCCCAGTTCTCCATCATACCAGTGTGCCCAAGCACCTTTGAACCTTTCGATTTTGCCCAGGTAATCCATGATGTGATCCAACTTTTGAACCCCTTGTTCTTGGGTGATAAACCCGCGTTCCATGGCGACAATCATACCCATGAGTCCAAAGCCACTGCCACCTATGGTCACGACATTACGGTCATTTTGGGGGTAGACACCATCCATATGGATGCGTTCTCTAGCAAGGCCGGAAGTAGGTTCGGCACCTTCCCAAAAATATTGAAATGTATGCTGTTGAATATTGGTCAACAGCGAATCTTCATTGATCTTGTTTCCATCTGCTGAATCTATTTTTGAGGGATTGTCTGGGCTACTAGTGTTCGCATTTTGGCACGAACTGCTGAGAATAAGCGCCAAAGCTATACCGGTAAGGGTGGGATATGCTATTCGTTTTCTCATGGATATATGCTTTAATTCTTGAAAAAATGTTCAAACGGCCAAAGGCCGTTTGAACGGAGTTATTTTACTTATATAATTACCAACCGGTATTTTGAGGCATTTCTGGCGTTTGGATACGTTGATTTTCCGGAATTGGGAAAAGCAACATTTTATCCTGGAACGTTTTTCCATTTGCAGCCATGGCCGTTTTTGCCTGTTTTGTACGTACCAGATCAAACCACCGGTCATGCTCAAATGCTAGTTCAAGGCGTCTTTCCTTCCAGATCAGTTGACGGAGTTGTGCTTGGTCTGTCGTCGTTACGTTGGCTAATTTTACCCGTGTACGGACAGTATTCAATGCATTCAGCGCCTCGCTGCTATTGCCAACCTCATTTGCGGCTTCGGCAAGGATAAGGTAAATTTCACCTAAACGGAGGTAACGGACATTTTTATCACCATCAGCGGCACCTCCATTTGCGGACGAATACGCTTTTTCATTGTACATCGGATTTTCTACACCATTGTCTATCAGACGACCATCGTAAAGTGTTTCGCCTCTAAAAATAATCGTTGCATCGCGACGGATATTATCTTTTTCGGCATTGAAGGCATCCAATAGGTTTTGGCTTGGAGTATTAAAACCCCAGCCTAAATTGACCGCTCCGCCACGAGGCGCCTGTACCTGACTATATTGTTGAATACCATGGGCGATAGAAGTACCCCTTGCTTGAAATTCAAACAATGACTCGGGACCATTTTCTCCCGCTAATCGCCAAATTGTTGCATAATCAGGCTCAAGGCTGTATCCGCCGGATGTAATGACAGTTTTTGCCATATCAGCCGCTTGTTGCCATTTACTTTGGTATAAATATACCTTCGATAGCAGCCCTTGCGCGGCACCCTTGGTGGCCCTGCCCAAATCTTTTGCCGCATAGGCGGATTTAACAGGTAAGTTTTCTATGGCAAATTGTAGGTCAGCTTCAATATAGGCATAGACTTCCGCAGCAGGTTCTCTTTTGATTAAATCACGTTCCTGGATAGGAACATCGCCCCAACCGCGTACAAGATAAAAATAATTTAAGGCACGCAGAAAACGGGCTTCGGCAATCAATCTGTTTTTATAGGTTTCGTCAGTTAAACCAAATTTCTCGGTATAATCTATTGCTTGGGTAGCCCGTCCAATGGATTTGTACCAGCGTGTCCACATAGAAAGAAAGGAACCGGTCGTTGAAGTGTAAGTCAACTCGTCTAGACTCAGTTTATCGCCACCAGCATCGGTTGCCGAACTTCCTTTGTCCGCGTTATCAGATAACATATCGGTGATACCAATGTAGGAGAAAGAATAATCCCAGTCTGTAAACATACCGTAAACACCATTGATAAATTGTTCGGGGGTATAAATTTCTTCACTGTCGCCAGCTTCTACATATTCTTTGGAAGGTACATCTAAGAAACTATTGTCTTTACAGCCTTGCAATGCAATACCTCCACTAAGAAGAATTGCTATATAAAGTTTGTTAATTTTCATTGTCTTCAAAACTAAGGTGATTAAAATTGCATGTTAAGTCCAAATAGGAAATTACGTGTGGTAGGATAGGCCGAAAGCTCAATACCTGAAGTAAGGTTAGGGCTACCATCGCCAGCGAGCTCAGGAGAGAAACCACTATAATTCGTAAATATAAATGGATTCTGAGCAGTAACATATAATCTTAGTTTAGATCTCGAGCTATATAAGTTGTTGAACGTGTATCCTACGGTGATATTATTGATCCGGAAATAAGCGCCGGATTCAAGGAAATAACTCGAAGCCCAATATGCTCTTTCTGCGCCAGGATGCTCATTGGTGGAACCGGCTCCTGTCCAACGATTCTCGAAAGTTGATAAGGCAATATTCTCACCTGCATTGGAGCGTACACTATTTAAACCATTGTAAACCTTATTGCCAGCAACACCATATCCGGAAACGTTAAAATCAATCGCTTTGTAATTAACACCAACGTTGATACCATATGTTGAAGTTGGTAAAAATGATCCAAAGAAAACTTTGTCCCGAGAATCGATAACGCCATCATCATTTTGGTCCTTATATTTTAGGTAACCAGGTTTTGCGGCTCCGAACGACGGATAATTTTTTACATCGGCCTCATCTTGGAAGACACCATTTGCTTCAAACATCCACCAGCCATAGATCGGTTGTCCGACACGGAGCTGTTTGGTGATCTCACCGTTATTTAAGCTTCCGCCAGTAGCGCGGTCGTAGGCAGGAACCACTTCTGTTACTTTGTTTTTGTTGTAGGCATAATTGACACCGACGGTATAACTGAATTCAGGATTAATGCTTTTGTTCCAATTTAAAGCTACTTCAACTCCTTGATTCAGCACTTTCGCACCATGCGCATAGAAATTTTTCTCTGAAGGAGAAGTGTAAGTCGGTGTTACATCAAGAATAGTATTGGTATTCAGCTTATGATAGTAGTCAATGGATCCTGAAAGCTGGTTGTTTAAAAACGCAAAGTCTAAGCCGGCGCCCGTCTCTCTGGTTACTTCCCATGTTAGATTTACGGCGGGAGTGCCATATGCACTTCCATAGACCATATTTTGTTCAGGGCCAAAAACGTAGTTATAATTTGAACTTTCAGGACTTGTTAAAATTGTGGAAACATTTAACGGAATATCTTGGTTACCTAACTTACCCCAGTTTCCGCGCACTTTCAATAAATTGATCCAGCTAACATCTTTCATAAAGCTTTCATTGGTGACTGTCCAACCTAATCCTACCGAAGGAAAAGTACCCCAATATTTTCCTGTATTACGGAAAACACTTGATCCGTCTCTACGCAATGTTGCGGTTAAATAATACTTACTATCGTAATTGTACTGTAATCGTCCAAAATATGAAGCTAGCGCCCTCGGCGTATAATACGTTTGTAGCGCAACAATGCCGTAATTGGTTGTTCCTTTTGCAAGATTAATATTCCAATATTGCTCTTGTTCCGGCACATTGTAGCCGGTTTGGCTGCTCATGCTGTTGATATCGTATTTCTCACGCGACATACCAACGACGGCCTCGATATGATGTTTGTCGAAATTCTTGTTGAAGGTCAAGAAATTCTCGAACGACCAGCGAAATTGCTCCAGATTTTCATATTTCAGACTATTGTCTACATAATCAAGGGCTTTCGGATTGTTTTCCTTTAATTTGATGAAATCAGATTCATTCAATAAAGTATTTGCATTTAACCATTGATCTTTTACATTGTTAAAAATCCGTTGTTTCGAGTAGAACTTATTACCCCCGATTCGCGAGTTAATTTTAAGGTAATCCGTGATCTTGAATTCTCCTTCAAAACTTCCCTGTAAGCGTAGGGTATTTGTTCTTTCATTTTGACGTAAAACCTCGTACACTGGATTTCCAATGGAATTAAGGTTTCCGATTGCTTGTCCTGGAGCGGCTTCAATACCTGCAACACCGGTTGTTGTATTTACACGACCAAGACCATAACGGCCATTATCAAACATTAACGGAGCAAGTGGCGATTGACGATAAGCGGTAGTAAAAGCACTGTATGGTTTTGGTGTTGCGTTTGTTAAAGTAAGGTTTAAATTTTGGCTGAATTTTAGGCGATTATTTAAAAATTTATAAACGTTGTTATTGCGTATTGTATTTCTGACAAATTTAGAACCGTCAAGAATACCATTTTCGGTATAATTGTTTGCTGATACAAAATAATCCACTTTTTCGGTTCCCCCAGAAAGATTGACAGCATTATTGAATACAGAACCCGTACGCAACAATTCGTCATACCAGTCTGTATCATATTTTTGGTTCTCAGCCAAACGATATGATCCATTGGTCGAGGTAAGGTATTCATTGGCAAATATTCTAAACTGATCAGCATTGGCCATTTTTACCCGATTTAGAACATTTTTTATGCCTGCAAAGCTTTCATAGTTGATGTTTGTTGTTCCAGTCTTCCCTTTTTTTGTCGTTACGATAATGACCCCATTTGCGGCCCGAAGACCGTAAATTGATGCGGAAGAAGCATCTTTCAAAACATCCATGGACTCAATGTCGGACGGATTGATATTGTTGATATCTGTTTGCGCTATCCCATCGACGATGTATAATGGATTTCGACCTGACAAAGCTGTCCCTAATCCACGGATGATAACATTTGGTGAGGAACCTGGAGCTTCGTTGGCAATGATATTAATACCGGCTGCCTTACCCTGTATGGATTGCATGGCCGACATGGCCGGCTGCTTTGTAATATCGGACGATTTCAATGAATTGATCGATCCGGTCAGATCAGCTTTCTTTTGCGTACCGTAACCGATAACCACAACCTCTTCCAATGCTTGATTTTGATCCTCTAAGAATACATTGAGCTGCGTTTGATTGCCAATATAGACGGTTTGTGTGCGATAACCTAGAAAGTTAAAAACCAGTGAATCGGTAGGAGAGGCGCTGATTTGAAATTTCCCCGTTGCGTCGGTTTTTGTAGATATTGCTTTCCCTTTGATGCTAATGGTGACCCCAGGCATGGATATCATGCTTGAGCCATCTTTGACCACTCCTTGTATAGAAGTTTGTCCATAGGCAACCGAGACGACCATGGATGTCAAAAATAATGCGGATAGATTCCTCATATCGTAAATTTTTGGTGTTTGTTTAAAATGTTTTGGTTATTTCCCTGAAGCAAATATGTTGATGTAGTACAACTTTGCCAAAATTTAACATTTGCACATCACTACTACACGAAATTTCCGCCTGCTCAACCTGATTTTGTTTTTATATTATCGATTTGATAGCTAGATTTTTATAGGTGTGTTTTTCGTAAAATAACACGAGCTTTAGTGTGTTTTATACACTAAAGCTCGTGTGTGGTAATGATGTAGTGTTTGCAGGGAAAATTTAACGTTCCATCAGGAATTCGGACAGGTTTTTGTCTGTTGGGAGGCCTAATTTCTTGCGTAACCGATAGCGTCTGATCTCAACACCGCGGGTACTGATATTAAGCAATGACGCGATTTCTTTGCTTGACATATTAAGCCTTAAATAGGCACATAGTTTTAGATCATTGGGGACTAGGTCCGGAAATTCCTGTTTTAATTTCTTGAAGAAATTCTCATGAGATTCGTTAAAACTTCGTTCAAAGATATGCCAGTCACGATCGTCATTATGGGCGTCGTCGATGAGTTTGTTGATTTTTTTAAGTTCATCCGAACTCAGTTTGTTTCCCTCAGCGTCCTTGAGCTGCTTGAGTTCGTCGTGCAGGTTGTTCAACATCTCATTCTTGTAAACAATATTGAGTGCTGCATTAGCCAATTCTTTGTTCTTTAATTGAAGCTGGTCCTCCAATTGCTGGTTTTTAAGTTTGATCCAGTCTTTTTCTTTTTGTTCGTTTTCCCGTTCCAGGGCAATCTTCTTTTCTTCCAGCCATTTTCGACGTATCTGGAATTGACGCTTGCGTTCCCGTTGAAGATTAAGCTTATAAGCTAAATAAATGAGCGCTAGCATAGCCAGTGCATAAAATGCCTTTGCCCACCAGGAGAGGTACCATGGATACCGAATGGTAAAGGAGAATATCTGGACTTCCGAAATCAGCCCGGTATTGTTTTTCGCTCTTATTTTAATCTGAAATTTCCCATAGGGCAGGTTCGTGAAATCTTGATAGGCAATTTCGTTCCATTCCGACCAGTCGTCTGAGTGACCTTTGAGATAATATTGATATTGAAGCGGCGAGGATGAATAGTAAGGGCACGAAAAACTGATTCTAAGGTTATTGTCTGACGACGATAATTTTAAAGAAGAATCTGGAATAATAGCCTGACCGGTCGTCAAGTTGACGAGTTGCGAAATTTGCGGAAGCGGCAAGGTGTATTTTTGTGATTTATCGGAATGGCGATAGATCGCAAATCCATCATCCAGGCCAATGAGATAATATTGATTTTCAATGGGAAGGATGTTTTCATAGTTATTCATCATTCGGTCCTGTAAGGGACTGAGCAGATTGGAGTCAATGTGCAACTTGCCTTTGCTGTCAAAATCTACTTTCGCAATTTTGGTTTTTTGAATAAACCAGTAGCTGTTTGTATTGATCGGAATGACCTTATTTGAATTTTTATAGCTGCCTAATGCGGTATTTAATTCATCCGCATAACTGAATTTTTTTACAATATTGTCGAATTGAAGAAATCCGCTATCTGTCGCGAAGACAATATTATTTTCTAAGGTATAAATTCCCGTAAATTGCCTCTTGGAGGCGATGCTATCCTGTTTGGAGGAAAACAAAATACTCCCTTGCTGGAAACTTGGATCGAGTCCAAGAAGCTGTATCTGCCCCCAGTCTCCGATCCAAAAGGCATGGCTATCCTTTTGTGCCAAAAATCGAATCGGCTCCTTAATCCCTGCAAATTGTTGGACAAACCGTAAGTTTACACCGTCAAAGGTAAATTTCGATAAGCCTGTATAGTTTCCCTGGAGGATATTTTTGGTACCAAATATAGGTTTGAAAATCCATCCACCTGTGATCTTCGAAATCTTCTCAAGTCGGCCATTAACCAGTTTGAAGGTTCCATCATTATGCCCGCAGATGAGCTCATCCCCAAATATAGCCAAGGTCCAAACTTGGCCGTTTGAATTGGGAATCTGGGCAAAATTTAGTGAATTGTAATTGTTTAGACCTTTCCATTCACTCGAAAATAGTCCCTTGTTGGTTCCAAGATAGATTTTTCCCTGATAGATAATCGATGTGTAAACGGTACCAATTTTTCCGACAAAGTCAGTATAAAATGATAGGGGAGAGTTAATTTCAATGCGGTCAATGCCATTATCCAGTCCCACCCAGATATTTTTTTGATTGTCTTTGACCATACTGAGCACAGTGTTGTTCTGGAGCCCATTGTTTTTATTGATATGCTGAATGACCTGGCCATTTTTGTTGATGACAATAACACCGTTTTGAATGGTGCCAAAGGCATACTGTCCATCATACAGGTATATACCGTTGTTTATCTGGGATTGACTTAAGAGCTGGTTTGCCGGAACGGACCAGGGTATGATCGTTCCGTCAGCTTTCATCAGATAAAGACCATTTCGTGAGGTGGCAATAAGCGACGTATTTGTATCAAAAGGCAGTAGGGCAAGCACATTTTTATCTTTCAAGACGTCTTTTCCTTTTACAGGAATTAATTTGCCTTGTTTGAATTCATGCAGACCACTCGGTAACTGTTCAAAAAATAACTTATCGTTGAGCTGATGTGGAAATAAAAAAGGTTCGCCCTTTGCCGTTAGTGGCCGTATCGTATTGTTTTCCCAAATATAAGATTTAGAAAATGTGTGAAAAAACACCCTTTGGCCCTCAACAATGATTTTCCAGATCTCTTCATTCGGAAAATAGGTTTTGTCCTGTACCAGCTTGGAGAGACTATGATAGGTCAAGTTGCCAAAAGACTTCGAAGTCCAATAACCAAATTCTCCTCTTCCGCCCGTATAGATCTTCCCATCTTTACCAATCGCAACACTCCGGACTGTTGAATGATTGGGAAGTGGAAAGATACGCCAGTATTGTCCGTCAAATTGCAGCAGGCCTTCGGTATTTGCGCTATAAATACGCCCATCTTTATCTACTGCCAATGACCAGTTCTGATTGCCGGCTTTATACTGGCCTTTTTTGTATTGTTTTACAAAAGGTGTTCCCGTAGGTATGATTGTCTGGCAATAGCCCCTGTGCAGCAAAACAAATAAAATGGTGCAAAACCAAAAGATATAGACGTTACTATATTTTTTTGTTGTCATCGACTCCCTCACTTTTAATTTGATTTGGGGACAATATATCGATTTTATTGCAGAATTGATAATCTCCGAGCTCATATAGCACTTGAAAATCTCCTTAAGATATCCATCTTATGCTGGGGAAAAAAAAGCATTTGGTTGATCCTACGTATTTCTTTTGATACTTGGATTTTTGATAGCTGAGCTGCGGCACAAAAGACCAGAATAAGTGCTACCGGGGAGATTAAAAAATTAGGAGAAAAAAAAGGTTTTCAAACGGGGAGAATGAAAACCTTCAATAACCAATTATAAACCTAAATTATGATGATACAAATATAGTTGTTGTTGATACTAAGTTAAAAACAATTTATCTTGTATGTGTATTTTTGTGGTCAAACGACTACAGGTGGTCTGTGTTTTTTGTGTGTAAGACTCATTCAACAACTAGCTGCTCTTGACGAGCTTATTTATCACATATAAGGTGATCAAACCCAATAAGGAAAATACGCCATATCCTAATCCAATCTGAAACTGAGTAGCAGGGTTTACCAGACTCACGGTGAGATAGCTGAGTGAAGATGTGAGCAGGTAGGTTATTCCGCCTACTAGTCCTCCGGCAATACCAGCCGACAATGGAAATCTTCCCAAACAGTAGCTGAAATAATTGTTAAAAACGAATCCGGCAGTACAGTGTACTGCAAATGCAAAGAACGTAAGCGTGTATAAATTCGCTTTATAAAGTGAAACGATCAGCATGCCTATGATGAGCAATATTTGAATAAAGTTGGCAATTCTCAGTTTGGGTATCAATGCCTTTTTGATCAATGCTTTTCCAATAAATCCACCACACATCCAGGCTAAACCCATAATAAGGGAGGTGTAGCCAGTGGTAATCGCGCTATATCCCAATTGATGCTCAATAAAGAAGGGGCCACTGAGATTGTAGAACATGACCAGGCCATAGGATATGCCACACATGAATATGCCGAAGGTAAAATCGGTGCTTTTTAGCATCATTTTAAACTCGCTAATCAAATAATCGATGTGAAGGGGCTTTTTCTGTCTAATTGTTTCGCTGGAAAAGATCAGTTCAAGTACAAAGAGCACAGCACTATATGCAGCCAGAACGATAAAGTTGGATCGCCAGCCAAATTGTGTTTGGAGGTAACCACCGATAAAGGGTGCTACAATCGGTCCGATCGACCAGACGATGGTCATGATACTCAGGTAGTGCTTACGCTGTTCACCGTCGTAGACATCTACAAAATAGGCTCTTTTGGAGATGACAACAAATGCCGATAAAATTCCCTGTAAAATCCGCATTAGGTAGATAACCCAGATATCCTGCGTGTGTGCCGTGACCCAAAAACTGATAATAAAAAGAAAAAGTGAAATGAGGTTAATGCGATACCTTCCCCAGGCATCCACCAATGCTCCTGTGAAGAACTGAGCGATACCATAACTAATTAGAAAAAGCGAAAGCGTCAATTGAATTTTGCTTTCATTTAAGCCAAGTTCCTGCGTCATTTGTGGCATTGAAGGAAGATAAATATCTGTGGCAAGCCCGGTAATCGGAACAAGTGCAAATGCAAGTATTGTCGGTATAAATGACTGTTGTGGGGTAGTGTTTTTTTCCATCCTTTATAAAATTTTTATTTGTTTTCCGTCGCTATGGACGTTCACGCTGCCTTAAATAGTAGGCGTGTCACGGAAGGCTGGAGGTTAATGCTATTTTCAAAAGTTTCATGACGCAAAGTTATAAAAAGCAAACCTTTCGTTCTGTCCACTATTTTCCTCGCTTGGTCATTGATTCGTCAAATAAGAATAGGGGGTAAAAGAAAAGTCCCATTGCTCTGGCAGTCGTGACGGGCCAGGGACAATGAGACCTTTTGAAGAGATTGACCTATTAGAATCTCGATTTCAGAAATTCTTTGACAAATTCATCATCATTTAAGTCTGGGTAATCGCTATATACGCGATCAATTTCTTCCTGCTGTCCGATGGATAGATTTTCTTCCGGATTTAGGCACCAGATACCTTTCATCAGCCCTTGTCTGCGGAGTACCGCATGTAATCCCGGTATACATCCATGGAAAGCATTCGCTGGATCGAAGAAGGCAGCATTGCTATCTGTTACAGCAATGCCTTTGCTCAGTAGCTGACTTGCGGTGCAGTTATTGGGCTGTTGTTTATATGCTTTTATTTCTTGTAGGAGTTCCACGGCTTTTGCTGTCCAAACGGCCCAGTGGCCTAATAGCCCTCCTTTAAATCCTATGGAAATGTTTTCTCCAGCTACGGGAAAGGTATAGGTTGTCATAAGGTCGTTCACGATATTATCATCATTGCCGGTATACATGGCGATCTGCTCTCTTCGGCTTGAGTTGGCTACAGCCCGCATGACGTCCAAGGTCTGGTAACGGTTGAATGAGGCACACTTGATTGCGACGACGTTTTCGATTTCGGCAAACTGCCGCCAAAAGGAATAAGAGAAAATGCGGCCCCCAACAGCAGGTTGAAGGTAAAAGCCAAAGACAGGGATAACAGCTGCAACTGCTCTGACACGATCTAATATCGCCTGTTCTGTCCAGGTCTGTAAACCGCCCATACTCAAAAGTCCAATATCATAGCCGTATTTGACGGCAATGGTGGCTTCCTGAATAGCTTGTTCTGTCGTACCACAGATGCCCGCGATTTTGATAAATGGCCTATTAAGTTGCGCTTTTTCGACTTCTTCGCTAGCCCATTTTAATACCGTTTCAAAGAGATTGACCTCGGGATCGCGGATTTCAAACTGGGTCGAATGGACAGCGACAGCGATTCCGCCGGCTCCGCTGGCGATGTAATATTGGGTCAGGAGACGTTGATGTACCTCGTCGATAGTGCGATCCTCATTTAGGGCTAGGGGATGTGCAGGAATGACTGTTCCTTCCCAAAGTAGCTGTTGTAATGTGTGGTCTAAAGTATTCATTAGAATTTTCCTTTTCGTTCTTGAAAATGCGTGTCCTTGTTCCAAAGTTCACCGCCATGGCTTAGCCATTGAGCAGTAATGTCTATTGCTTCCCGAATCGTTGTCTTAGGATAGCCAAATATACGGTGACATTCTGAAGCGTTGTTTAATAATGCTGTGCCAGCAGGCTCATTAATAAATATCGGCCTTGTATTAAAATGTTCTGCAAAACGCTCGGCTATCCATCCGATAGAGAGGATTTCTGGCCCTGTGACATTCAATATTTTGGCTGGCGACTGGCAGTGCAGCAACGATCGCAAAGCAATTTCATTGGCATCTCCCTGCCAGATAACATTGACATTTTCTGTCGTCAAATCTATGGGAAGCTGGCCTTTGACTGATTTAGCGATTTCTACCAATACACCATAGCGAAAATCTACCGCATAATTTAATCGATAAATTAGGATAGGTGTACTATTTTTCTTCGAAAAGTACTCAAATATGCGCTCGCGGCCTAAACAGGATTGTGCATACTCGCCAATCGGCTGGGGGGATGTTTCCTCGGAAACACCCGCATTGCTTATCGGTACAAATGGCAGTACGTTTCCCGAAGAAAAGGCGACGATGTTGGATCCTTTAAAATGAGAAGCCACCATTCCGGGAAGGTACGTATTCATTGCCCAGGTAAAATCTTCATTTCCAGTGGTGCCGAATTTATGTCCAGCAAGGTAGATGACATTTGGAACTTGTGGTATTTTTTTGAGTTCCTCTTCATTAAGTAGGTCGCAGGCAATGGTCTCTATGCCTAGATCCTCCAGCTCCTGTTGAAGTTGTTTGGTGGAAAAACGCGAAACCCCGATGACCTTCTTGTCAATCCCGGCTGCCTGGATAGCCCGTATAGCCAATTTGGCCATGCTTGGTCCCATTTTTCCGCCAATTCCTAAAAAAAGAATGTCACCTTCTATCTTTTTGATGTCTTCAATGAGGTCTACTGATGGCGCAAGTATTTGCTGCTCCAATTCTGCTAAACTGTTATGATCCATGGCTGATTATTTAATTAAATTATAGAAATTACTAAAGGCAAGAAAAACAAGTAGGATAAGTCCAAGGATAGCCCATAATTTTGTTAAAGGTGTATTTGTCAGGGCACCCATGATTTCTTTGTCATTGGCGACTAGAAATAGGATCAATCCAATAAAAGGGACTAGGAAAATCGTAATGCTTTGGGCAAAAACAATGAGCTCAAGCGGCAGGCTCCCAAAAATAAGTGCAATTGCAGATCCAAAAATCATGACTAGCGAAATAAAGAATTTCACTTTGGGGTGATTAAGATCGTTTCCATAGCCGAAAGTATCTCCCAATAAGGAGCCGCCCAGCACCGCATTGCCGATCAATGAGGAGAATGAAGCGCCGAAAAGACCGATAAAAAAGAGGTGTGAAGCGTAGGTTCCCAAAAGAGGTTCCAATGCACGGCCCATTTCAGCAGCCGAGCTTAATTTAATTCCCTGGGGATGAAGAGTATTGGCTGCGCACACCATTACGGCTGCACTCATGATTCCAAGGATAATAATCCCGATTCTACTTCCTATAATTTGCCGCTTCAAAGTCTCGTGGGTCGCCGATAACTTTCTTCTTGATTGCACCAGATAGCTTTGATAAAATGCACCGACGATGGAAAAACAGGACGCTGTAAAAGCAATAATTAATCCTACAGAAGCGGGCGGGATACTCGGTAAAAATCCGAAGAAAAAGTCATGCGATGGAGTTTTGATCATAATAGCTGTGGAAAGAAAAGCAAATAACATGAGTATGATAAGCGCTAGCATGAGCTTTTCCAATAGCGCATAGAAGGACTTAAAGAATAATAATAGAATACCGATCATGTTAAAAACGATGATCCATATCTTAGGATTACTCCCCGTGGCTTCTGAAACAGCGATGGAGACACCTGTAGCATTCCCGGATTGAAAGCATGTCGACACGACGAAGATTCCCAGACCGATGATAATGGAAGTTGTTTTTCCAAATTTGTTGCGAATGATGGCGAGTAACGACTCGTCGCGAGCAATGCCGATACGTGCAGCCATATTGGTAAATACCATCATAAAGAAAATAGCGACAACGACAACCCATAATAGGGAAAAACCGTAATCTGCGCCCATTTTTGATGTGATGGTCATTTTACTGGGGCCGAAAACCAGGGCAGCGGTAATAATGCCTGGCCCTAGAATTGAAAGCCAATTTTTAAGTATAGAAGGCTTGGGCTCGTGTTGGTGTTCCATAGAATTTATCGTAATGAGGTTAAATGCTGTTGGTTGATTGTACTGGCAGAATTTCCAAAATGTGTGCGGATATAATTGGTGATTTCAACAATGTCTTCATCTTTCAGAAAGGAAAAAGAGGGCATCGTACTCTCGTATTTTGCTCCACCGATATGCTTGTCTTTCAGTCCATGTAAGACAACTCGCAATAAATCCTTTGGATTGCCGTTGACAAGGGTCGAATTGGCCAATGGTGGAAATGTATTGTTGAGTCCTTTTCCGTCTGCTTTGTGACAGGAAGCACAATACGCTTCATATAGTGTTTGTCCAGTTTTGGCCGGATTGTTCATTGCTTTGGGTGTAGTGGGTTTAATAATTGGAGCCGAGGCCTTATCCGTAATGCGGAGGCGATAGATCACATCATCATCGGGTTTTGGAAATCCCTTTTGGGGATTCCAGTCGCGGTTGCTGGAACAGAAGTAAATATCTCCATTGGGTAAAGTCAATACCGAGCGGAGGCGACCAAGCTGATCTTTGAATAAAACCTTCTCATCGACGATCTGCTGGCCATTGGCGGATAATTTTAGGATGCGTAAAGATTGATTTTTTAACGTCGCAAGCAGTAAACTATGCTTCCATTCGGGGATAACACCGGATCCATAATAGGCCAGTCCTGATGGTGCAACGACGGGAGTCCAGGATTTAATGGGTTCCTGCCTTGGCGAGCGTTTTGCAATCGCCTTTTCCTTATCGGTATCAATCATGCCTTCGATCTGTGGCCAGCCATAGTTTTTAAGCGGTCGTATCAGGTTGATTTCATCCTCAATAGCATCGCCATGCTCAGATGTGTAGATCATGCCTTTGGCGTCGTGCGTAAGCCCCTGCATGTTCCGAAACCCCCATGCATATACATAACTGTTTGCAATCGGGTTATCTTTTGGGATGCTTCCATCAAGATTGAGGCGCAAGATTTTGCCGTTCAAAGCGCTGCTGTCCTGGGCGAAGGTATCACTTGCGGCATCTCCTGTGGCCCAATAGACTTTTTTGTCGGTTGAGACAATCACTCTAGAACCGTTGTGCCCGGTATTCCCCGGTATTTGCAACAGCAATTTTGGATGTGCGAGCTTGCCTTCTGGGCTGTATTCGTATCGATATAAATTGGAAAAAATGGAGCTATCTTTCTTGCTGGTATAAGAAAGGTAAAGGTAGGCCTGCTGACCTTCCGGTTGATACAGTGCCATTCCTAATAGTCCCAAAGTGCGCTGATGATACACGTCAGCTAGGCTGTCTATTAAAGTAACTGTTTTCGTCTTTATATCCAGCTTTCGTATACTTCCACTGATTTCGGAAAACAAGATGGCATCGTTGACTTTGTCGTATTGTAAGTCCCAAGGGACATGGAGCTTTGTAGCTTCTTTCGATAGCGACAGTACACTATGTTCAAGCTGGATGCTGTTTATTACCGCGCTTTCTGTCTCCGTTTTTGCAACACAGGAAGAAAGCAGGGGCATTAGCAATGCAAGCCAAATATATGTTTGTTTTTTCATATAGGATCTGCGGTTACTCCTTTGATTTATTTGGTTAGTCAAATGTAGTTTAATAAAAATAAATATACAAAAAATAAGTTAAATTGTATACAAAATTATTTTATCGAGTAGGTTTATGTGTAACTAAGAACTGAATTTTCTATTCAAAGCTATAGTTCGATAGATTAAACATGCTGTTGCATTCATTACGATTTGTAAAAAAATAAAAAAAATATTGAATTGTATACAAAAAATATATATTATTGTATTCACTATGATAAAGTAAGAAAACGTGATAAAGATCGTATTCGAATTAAAAATTGCTTTTTCTTAAAAAATACCAATAAACTAAAGAGCTTATAAATCATTTATTTAACCACTTTAACCTGAGTATTCATGATACTAAAGCAGATTAAAATCCGGGATGTAATAAACAGGAGTTGCCTACTAATAGGACTGCCTTTTATTTCGATGGCGACCTTTGCAAATGTGCCTTCTTCCCTTAATAATGGAAAGATTCCGATCTTGAATGTTTTGAACCCGTCGACGGGTTTAGCTAAATTTCAGCAACAGCTCGTTGGGCAGGTGTTGGATGCCAAAGGGCAAGCCCTGTCTGGCGTAGAGGTGCGTAACCTTCGAAATTCGACCGTCAGCGTTACGGATCAGGAGGGGCGTTTTAAGTTAACTGGTGCCATTTCAGATCAGATTCAATTTCGATTAATTGGTTTTAGTACAAAAGTGGTATCAGGAAAAGAAGTACAGGCCGTAGTGCTTGAAGCAAGTGAAAGCGCGCTGGATGAAGTGGTTGTGGTCGGTTATGGCAAGCAGAAAAAAGGCAACTTGACCGGAGCAGTAGCTAGTGTCAATTTTGATCAGTCGACTTCAAGTCGGGGGCTTTCAAATGCTTCTCAAGCATTGCAAGGTGTTATTCCTGGCTTAGCAGTGAGTCAAAATTCTGGAATGGCCGGAAATAACGCGGCAGATCTTTTGATCAGGGGCTTAGGGACGGTCAATAGTGCTGGACCTCTGATCGTGGTGGATGGTATGCCGGACGTGAATATGAACCGTGTGAACGTCAATGATATTGAAAGTGTCACCGTTTTGAAAGATGCTTCTTCGGCAGCAGTGTATGGTTCCAGGGCAGCTAATGGAGTTGTCTTGATTACGACAAAATCTGGTAAAAGAAACAGTAAAACGGCTATATCGTTTAGTGCTAACAGGTCGCTGGTCAAACCCACTCGCTCTTTTGATTTTGTGAATAATTACGCAAAAGCGATGACGGCCACGCAAAGAGCCCAAGCTTATAATACAGCTGCATCTGCATTCAATTTTAAAAATGGGACGATCGATGAGTGGTTGGCTTTAAGTATGATCGATCCAAGATTGTATCCGAGTACCGATTGGTGGGATGTCATTCTCCGCAATGGTCAAAGTGGTAATTATAACGTTTCTATAAACGGGGGTACTGAAAATAATAATTACTATTTATCAGTCGGTATGCTCGATGAGAAAGGGATACAGATTAATAATGATTTTAAACGTTACAATGCTGCATTTAACTTTGAAACCAAGGTGACGAATACGATTGGCGCTGGAGTCAGGTTTTCGGGCAACTGGTCTGACTACCGGTATAATTACGAGGACGGTATGACTGCAAATTCGACCAGTGGAATGGATTTGTTTACTTCCCCTGCAGGCATATTGCCTTACGATCCTGTTACAGGGTATTATGGCGGTGCGATGTCTTACAACGAAAGTCCACAGGCCAATAATATTTATGCGGATTACATGACACGCAACCAAAACCATATGAATCAAAAACAGGCTTTGGTGAATGGATATTTAAACTGGAAACCATTTAAAGGGTTTGAGGCCAAAATAGATTATGCCCTAAATTATGATACCCGTTTTCAATGGAAGGCAGATATGCCGACAAAATTATATAATATCCGGACGGGATTGTCTATCCGGGATCTTGTTCCAACAAATGATGGTATTTATAATACCGACAGAAACAACTACAAAACACAGCTGAACTTCAAGCTGAGTTACGACCATAAGTTTGGTGCCAATCATGATTTTTCTGCTCTGGCCGTGTATTCGGAAGAATATTGGAATAATCGTGTGCTGGCGGGGAGCCGGTTGGATCGCTTACACCCGAGTTTGCATGAAATCGATGGTGCTTCCGAAGATGTGCAAAATGTTTCTGGATCATCCTCCGCAGAAGGTCTCCGTTCTTATATTGGCCGATTGAATTATACGGCTTTTGGAAAATACATGTTTGAAGGGAACTTTAGGGTAGACGGTTCTTCCCGGTTCTTGCCGGGCGATCAATATGGGTTCTTTCCTTCTGCCGCAGTGGGTTGGCGGATTTCGGATGAGGTATTCATGAGGTCACTCAAAGATAAAATCAAAATGAGTTCGGCCAAATTCAGAGCTTCTTATGGTTCTTTGGGTAATAATAGTGGTGTAGGCTTGTATGAGCAAAAGCAATCTTTGGTCTCCAGTCCTTATTATTTGATCGACAACAGTACAGGTACCGGTTCCGTGGTAAAAGGTCTGATCAATAAGAAACTGATCAACTATGACCTGACCTGGGAAAAGACGCGTGTGTTCAACTTGGGTCTGGATCTTGGCTTCTTTAACAATAAGCTAACCGCTGAGTTGGATTACTACGAAAGAAAAACGATTGGTATGAACCGGCCTTCAGACGTATCGATGCATCTGACAGGTTTATTTACTGCTCCCCGAAGGAATATTGGCGATATGATGAATAAAGGGCTCGAGGCAAATGTGACCTGGAATGATCGAAAAGGTGATGTAGGGTATATGCTGAACTTTAATGTGGGCTATAATAAGAATAAGTTGCTTTCCTGGAACGAACAATTGCAAAGAGGTTCGGTATTTATTGATATGCCTTATAACTTTATTTATGCCTTTGAGTCGCTGGGTATCGCACAATCTTGGCAAGATATTTATAATGCTGTTCCTCAGGGCGCTTCTCCCGGGGATATCTTGTTGAAAGATGTAAATGGTGATGGTAAATTAGATGCGAATGATCGTGTGGCGTATCCAGCGTATCAGTTGGGTAGACCCAAGGTTAATTACGGGTTTAGAGGTTCGGTAGATTACAAAGGCTTTGATTTCTCCTTTCTGCTTCAAGCTGCTACTGGAAGAAAAGAATTTTGGATGAATAAAGCGAATTCGAACTTTTTAGGCACGGCAAATCAGGCCATTACTGAAGACCAGTGGAATAATATGTGGAGCTTAGATAACCGCGATGCCGACTATCCTAAGTTGCTTCCAAGTACGCTGGGGTCAACAAGCCCTAATGGATATTTGAGTACATTTTGGTTGCAAAACATGTCTTATTTAAGGGTGAAAAATCTGCAGCTTGGTTATACTTTTAAGAAAGAATTACTGACGAAGCTTGGTATTCAAAAGTTGCGTGTGTTTGGTTCGGTAGATAATTTAGCGGTATTGACCAGTTTCAAAGGGCTGGATCCGGAAAAAAGTACCTATACCAATGATGCCTATCCAATGACGAAGAGTTTTGTGGTTGGACTGAATGTAGACTTATAATATTTAAACTTATGAAATCGATATATAACATCCTGTTTATTTCTTCTTTGCTGCTGCTTGGTTTATCCGCCTGTCGCAAAGATTTGTTAAATCAGAATCCGACAACAACACCAAGTTCCGAAACTTTCTGGGTGAATGAGAATGATGCACTTGCTGCATTAATGGCAAATTACTCCATCTTCAGACCTTGTTTTGATCGCGATTACCATTTTGATGGACATGGAGATTTTCTGAAGATGTACAATACGGGTGCGGCGCCAATCTCAATGACCGTCAATAGTCCCATGAATTATGGTTCTGGAGCTTCTGCAATGTATAGGGCATTATATGGCTCTGTATTCAGTTCTAATTTTGTGATCGAAAATACCAATGCGCGTTTGTTGCCGTTTGCAAAAACAGATGCGGTAAAGCAAACATTGGAAACTATCGTAGCGGAAGCTAGATTGCTGCGCGCCATCGCATATTTTAGGCTGGTTTCCCTTTGGGGTGATGTGCCTTATTTTTATAAGTCGGCACCCGCTCCTGCCGAGGCTGATACGGTACGGAGAATGCCTATTGCACAATTGAAAGATTCCATTATGGCTGATTTGAACTATGCGGTGGACAAATTACCCAATAAAGGGGCTGCTATTGGTAGGGCAGGAAAACCTGCAGCCTTGGCGTTTCGTGGTAAGTTTCAATTGTACTGGGGCTCGTGGAAGAAAAATGGATGGCCCGAATTGGATGGATTTGTCCAGTCTGCTGCGGATGCCAAGACGGCATATGCTGCCGCTGCTGCGGATTTTAAGCGCGTGATCAATGACTTTGGGATCAAAATGTTTAGAAATGGTGATCCGGGTCAATGGGGTGAATTGGGTAAAGCAGATGTGCTGCCGAATTATTATTATATGTTTATTCCGTCAACAGGTAACTTGAGTCAGGATGAAGAGATGGTCATGGTGCTGACGCATGGTGGTGTCGGAACAAAACAGAGTGAGGAGTATCAGCGGGTATGGACTGGACCGCTGGTGTCTTTGGGGCAGAATCAGGCTATTCCGCGTTATGAACTGGCCGACCGGTATCAATCGACCGTTACCGGAGATTTCTTGCCTAAAATGGTGCAGATGGATCCAGTGAAAAATCCAGCCGCACGTACGACGGTAAATTCTGCTGTGAACCCCGAATCGTACCGTAATCGCGATTATCGCATGAAAGCAACTTTGTTGTGGGATTACGAATTGATTATGAGCATGAGCCCTACAGAATTGACCGGCTATATTCCATTTATCTACAAGACTTGGGGGGCGGCAGTGACCGTAAACGGTGTTTCTTATAAATCTTCTTTCACCGATAATACCACTAATCTTTCGGGATTGCAATCGCGTAAATTTGTGCGCAATTATGGCGGTGTGGCGCGTAGCGATGGAAATTACAATTGGCCTTTAATGCGTATCGCTGATGTATACCTGATGTATGCAGAAGCAACCAATGAGGTGGGTGGTCCACAGTCAGATGCAATCGAGCTAGTCAATAAGGTGAGGCGTCGTGGTAATCTGCCGGCACTGGCTGGCGCTAAAACTGCTTCTCGGGACGCCTTCTTTGATGCTATTGAGCAGGAAAGAATTGTTGAGTTGTTTGGCGAAGGTCAACGTCCTTTTGATCTGAGGAGATGGCGTAAACTGGAAACGGCATTTGGTAAACCTTATGGGGATGGGAAATGGTTTCAGGATAGCTTTGGTAATAATTGGGAGCGCTTTTTCTTCAATGAGTCTGAATTGACGTATCAAAGATGTTATATCTATCAAATTCCAGAAACAGAACGTTCAAGAAATCCGAATTTAACACAAAATATGCCTTGGAAATAATATGGTAACACTTGACTGTAATAAAATGAAATATACGTTATTTTTAATCGGAATGCTACTTGTTAGCTTGTCCGGTTGTAAGGAAGATTATCCAATTGATGAGGATGGTTTATTGATCACAAATAGGTCGGAATGTTATGTCAGTAGTTTTGAGCTTTTGGGGGCTGATTTTCAGACAGTACGTACGAAGGCTGCTGTGGTTGATACCCTCGCGCAGACCATCAACGTAGAGGTGCTATTTGGCACAGATTTGAAAAATTTATACCCACAGTTTTCATTGGTCACCGATGCGGTACTTGATCCTAAGATTTTAGGAAAGGAAGATTTTTCCAATTTGGGTACGCCGCGCGAATGGACTGTCGTGTCGGGAAACAGAAAGGTGCGCAAGACTTATAAGGTTTATTTGACAGTACAAAAATAAGGAAGCAGATGAAAACAAATTATTTAAAAATAGGACTGTTATCTCTCGGATGTGGATTCTTGTTGTTCGTTTCTTGTAAAGAAGAAGCTTATGATGTTCCAAAAGCAAAAGATGGCTTACAAAACGATATCATTAAACGTTCTCTAGGACCCAATGTGGCTGGTTCTACACTAGATTTTGCTTATGCTGCGGCGATATTGCCGGATCAGGGAAAACTGACCTCTATTTCGGTCGAGGCCAGTATTGTGGGGGATGAAGGTACAATGCTTGAAAACAAATCATATGCTACAAGTAGTACAGGGGCTGATGTCGGTGTTGTCGTTGGTGATCCGGCAACCGTAAATGGAAATAGCATGGAGGTAAAGTTTACAAAAGATACCTCAGCTTCAACCTTGCGCTATAGTTATAAAATACCGGCAGCGGCAAAGGGCAAAGCCGTTACCTTTACCTTCAGGGCAAAGGCCAGTAATGGACAGGAGATCACATTGAAAACGGAAGCTTATGCGATCCGTAATATGGATATGGCTTTGGACTTGACGGGGAAGGATGGTGCGGCTTGCTTTTTTTCTGTTGCCGACTTGAAATGGTATACTGCGGCAGAAGCGGCAGCAAACCCGGATAAAATTGATTTTGTTTATTTGTACCGGGCATTGCCGACAGTGACCTATGCACATTCCTTGGTCGCGCCCACGGCGGATACCGGCTATTTTCCGAGTTTCACTTTGCCGGCAGGATTAACCAATAAAACGAAGATTGTGAAGGCTTGGACCGTGCGCGACCAGCAGCTGGCAAGATTGCAATATAGTGTATTTGTGGATGATATGGATCTGGAAGATAAATCTTTTGCAGATGCCCCGGATTTTGCCATTAATCTCAAAGCTGAAGCAGGAATATGGGTGCAGACAGCCGATGGTAAATACAACGCTTATGTATTTGTGAATAGCGTAAATAATACCACCAAAGAAATGAAGATAAGTGTAAAAAGATTGCAAGTAAAATAAGGATATGGGTGTGAGGATATGGCTAAAAGTCAAGTTAGGCATGTTGGGGGTCGCTTTTATGGCGATCCTCGGTAGCGCCTACGGGCAACAGGCAAAGGTCACTTCGGTAAAAGGTAAGGCGCAGGATCTGCAGGTACAGGTAGATATCCCGGCTGCAGGTGTCTATAGCTTAGCTTCGGAAGGTGAAGTGACTGATTTGAATAAAATAAAAGCCGCCGATAAAACGGGTATGATGACACTGTATGCTACGATTGAGGTTCGTGCTTCGCGACCGACCAAGCGTATCGTATTTGATAGTTTTAGGGGTGCGAAGCAGGATCTCGGTAAATTTTATTTTGGGAAAGGGAAGCAGACGGTCGGCATGCAATTGCCAGCTAATTTTAAAATTAAAGCTGTTTCGATCAATGCCTTTGTGCCTCCAGTTGCACCAGCTGCAGCGGAAAATTATAAACCAAAGATTGTTCCACCTGCAGGTCATCCCAGATTATGGGTTAATAAAGAATCTTTGCCGCTTGTTAAAGGGCGGCTGGAAGAGGTGGAGCATCTGGAAGCTTGGGGAAAAGTGAAAACACTTGCGCAGCAACCTGTTCAATTTATTTTTGATCCGAATAAGGAAATGTTTTACGATGAAAAGCTCGAGCGTGCTATTGAATCAAAAGCGTTTTATTACCTCATGTCCGGTGACGAAAAAATAGGTCAAGAGGCGGTCAGACTGGCGGATCAGTACTTGACGATGTTGGAGTTCGGGAATGTATCCTATGGTGATATTACACGCGAGCTGGGACGTGCAATTTATACGGGTGCACTGATGTACGACTGGTGCTACTCCTTATTGGATGTACGCGTTAAGGCCAACCTGCATAAAAATATGATGCGTCTGGCGCAAGATATGGAAATTGGCTGGCCTCCCTTTTTTGGTATCGAAAGTATTATCAATGGGCATGGGAATGAGGCGCAGGTGTCGCGCGATCTGCTGGCAATGAGTATTGCTTTATATGATGAGGATCCTGTACCTTACAAATATACTTCATATTCGATATTGGAAGAGTTGGTGCCTATGCGCAAGTTTGAGTATCAGTCTCCGCGCCATAATCAAGGTGTTGATTACGGTGGCTATCGTTTTGGATGGGAAATGCACGGAGCCTGGTTGTATTATCGTATGCTTGGCTATCCGGTTTTTGACGATAACATCAAGAATATGCCGTATTACTGGCTGTATATGCGAACGCCTGACGGAAAAATGCTACGCGACGGGGATATGTTTAATGTAAAGTACAACAGCAGTGCCGATTTTTATTGGAAAAACCCACAGACCATGTTGCTTTGTTATGCCTATTCAGGTAATCCGGTAATCAAGGCCGAGTTTGTCAAGCAGGGCGGTTTGCCCGACAATCCAATCTTGTTTCTCCTCTTGGATGATCCAAAATTGAAGCCGGATTTTGACCGTGAGAAAATGCCGTTGACAAAGGATTTTGGACCCATCTTAGGGTCTATGGTTGCCCGGACAGGCTGGAGCGAAGAGAACGGAAGTTCCGATGTGGTTGCAGAAATTAAGGGTGGTGGTTATCATTTCGGCAATCATCAGCATGCAGATGCTGGGGCTTTACAGATTTACCACCATGGAATTCAGGTCGGCGATCTGGGTTTGTATCTTTCGTATGGCTCTCCCTATGATTTTAACTTTAATAAACGGTCGGTCTCGCACAGTATGATGCTGGTGCGTGATCCTGCCGAGCCCCTTTTGTTCCGAACAAAAACAAATGATGGTGGAACGCGCTTCAGTCAGCGTTTTCCGAGGACGGTTGATGAAGTTATCCATGATTCGTGGTATCATACCGGTGAAATTAGGGCTTCAGCTTTCGGTCCGGATCCCATTCAGCCGAACTACAGCTATTTTAATGTAGATCTAACCGCAGCATACACGGCTAAAGTAAAAGCTTATACCAAAAGTTTCTTATTTCTGAATTTAAAGAGAGAGGATGTGCCGGCTATCATTGTGCTATTGGACGAGCTGGAAACGAACGATCGAAAATTTGAGCCCTATTGGCAGATTAATACCCTGGAAAAGCCAGTGAAGACGGAACAAGGATTTGTGCTGAGCAGTACGTTTAAAAATGTAGCTGGTTCAACTTATGTGGATCTGCTGAAACCGAAGCTAGCGGACAGTGAGGTTAATATGTATTCAGGCGATTCGACAGCTTTTGTTTTTGGTGATCTTTATCACGTGAAATCTCCTTGGCCAGAGGCTCGGGGGACGCGGATTATGGTTTCTCCTAAACAGCAAAATAATCAGTTTAGTTATGCTTCGGTTTTTCAGATGACGGAAAGCGGCTCTTCAAAATTACCGCTGCACTACGAGGAAAAATCGAATTATTACATCATCAAAGTCGCTGATCGTTTGCTTGTTATTGCAAAGCCACACCGATATCTTGATGAGCCTATTGAGCTTGTGGTGCCGGGAGATCAGTCTTATGAAGTTGTTGTGGTTGGGTTGAAAGATGGTTTCTGGAATATGAAAAGTTCATTAAAAAATAGTAGCTTTAATATAAATGTTCTTAAGGGAAATCATACAACCAGTTGGAAATCTAAAGCCGAAACTATTTATTTATCGCCGGGTAGGCGTTATGATGCCCAAGAAGGAAGGATTAATTAAAGAATATATTGTTTAAATTTTTTTAATGATTTTGTATTCTTATTTTTGTGCCAAATTGTATACAATATGAAAGAGGATTCGCTTGCCTATAAGGTTTATTTAGAAGTGCGTAAGAAAATTTTATCTAGTCAGCTGGTTGGGGGGGCAAGATTGGTGGAGAGCGCTTGGGCAGATAAGCTTAATGTAAGCAGAGTTGCTGTTCGAGAGGCATTTATGCGTTTAGCTGGAGAAAGTCTGGTTGAATTTGGTGAAAAAGGTGGTTGTTTTGTGAAGAAAATGACTGTCGAAGATGTAAAGGATATTCGTGAACTTCGAGAACTACTCGAAATAGGGGCCTTGAAGATTTTGTTTTCAAAGAAAAATAAACAACTTATCGAAGATTTGGAATTGATATGCAATGATTTTTCGGAAATGGTTAGCAAAGGGTATTATGGTGGTGCGTGTGAAGCGGATGTACGCTTTCATGAGCGGATTATTGAGGGGACCTGTAATTCAAGATTAATTTCCATTTACAAGAACAGTAATATCCCTTTATTTCATATGAAACTTGGAGCTATTATGGGCCAAATGGAGGATTATTTGGATACGGAAAAGGAGCATCGTGCGATTGTGGATGCGCTGAAAGCTGATGATTGGAATAAGGCTTACACTACGCTGGTGCATCATTTGGATCGAGGTGAACAGGAAGCTTTGGAATTAGTTTAGTTTTTTTGGTTTTTATAGCGGGTCTATTGGTTACAATAGACCCTTTTTTGTACAGTCCCACTGTAATAATTGCCCATTTTGGGCTTCGGTAACAATTAGTCCTTGAATGCCTTGTCGATCCAAGGCACAATTCGTTGGATTCATTCCAGGAGTAAAAATTTCCTTTGTAGTCTTGCTGTTGATATCAATCGAGAGGATGTGCTGTGATCCATATATTGCCGCAAAAAGATGGTTATCATGACTTAAAGCTATCCCGTCTGGGCCGATGCTCCCGCCTGTTTCTAGGAATTTTTCACTATGTTCTACCTGACATGATATAGGATTCCAGCGCATTCGCCATATCCATTTGGTACCTGTTTCGGCCACGAAGAGCGAACAGTGATCTGCAGCGAAGGCCAATCCGTTTGGATAGAATAAATCGGTTTGGATTTTAGCAAGCAAGCCATGTGTATTCAGGCAACAGAGGTATCCTGTGCCATCCGCTAAGTCATCTCCTGGGCAGGTAAACAATAGGTTGCCAAGTCGATCAAAACATAAATCGTTGGGCATCTTTAAGGGTTTTCCTTTAATTTCTGTAGCGATGGTCGTGCATTTTTTGTGAATGGGCTCATAGTAGCGGATGCTATTTTGTTGTGAATCACAAAACCAGATATTTCCTTTTTTGTCTATCGCAATTCCATTGGGATGGCCGCCAACGGCTATTCTGCTATGCCGATTGTTTTTATAGTAAACCAAGTTTCCTGCTTCTTTCTCGACAAGCCATATGTTGCCCTCATGATCGAAAGCCGGGCCCTCCGGAAATTGAAGTCCGTCTAAAAGAATATTCATTTTTAAAAATTTTAAAATTTATTTTAAATGTATACAAAAATATTGTAATTTGGTATACATAAAGTAATACGAATTTAAATACAAATTGCTGCGTCATATGCAGCCCTAATGATCCAATTATAACAATAATAAATAGCAAAATTTTTAATAAGCATGCAAGAAAATGAAAAATCAGCCGCTATACTGCGGGAGAATGCAAGATGGATACCTGGTGGAGTGGTGTCCTTAAATCGGAAGTCAGATCCGAATATCTGCTTCGTCAAAGGGAATGGTAGTTTGGTCGAAGATATTGACGGGAACAGCTACATAGATTATCAGGCTGGATTTGCAGCATCCTTTCTGGGGCATAATGATCCTGACGTGAACGCTGCAGTGTTACAGACCTTGCAGGAACAGCAGGTATTGATGGGGGCTGGGCCAACCTTACTCGAAGGAGAGTTTGCGGAGCTTTTTTGTCAGTCCGTTCCTTCGGTGGAGAGTGTTCAGATTACAACGACAGGATCGGAAGCGACTTACCATGCCATCCGTATTGCTCGTGCGGTAACAGGCCGTGATCATGTGATTGTTATGCAGGGGGGCTACAATGGCTGGCATAACGATGTGGCCTGCAATGTGATCAGCCAACGTGCAGATGTGGGGTCGTACCAAAGCCCTGGGGAATATCCTTTCGATTCATTAAGTGCCGGTGTTCCCAAAAACCACAGCGATTTAGTCCATATTGTGAACTATAATGATTTAGAAAGCGTGCTGTATGTGGTTCAAAAATATGATGTTGCTTGTATTTTATTGGAACCGATTTTACAGAATATTGGAATTGTAAAGCCACAGGAAGGTTATTTGGAGGGTTTGCGTAAAATGGCCGACGAGCGGGGATTTCTATTGATCTTTGATGAAGTGAAAACCGGATTTCGACACGCACTGGGCGGATACCAGTCGATCTGCGGTATTCAACCAGATCTTTCAACATTCGGAAAGGCGGTTGCAAACGGCTATCCATTGGGTGTTATTGCAGGAAAGAAAAAATATATGGATTACTTTGTGGATCCCGATAAATCCAAAAGAGTTATGATTGCAGGTACTTTTAATGCTTTTCCATTAACTACTGCGGCGGCAATTGCGACATTGAAAAAATTGGGCAGCTCCAAACATGGCGTTTATGCCCATGTCGAAGCATTAGGTGCGCGTTTGGAGCAAGGATATAAGGAAATATTTCCTAAATTAGGCATACCATTTTATGTCGCACGACAAGGATCTGCCTTTTGTACATATTTTATGGATCATGCGCCTGTGAATTTTCATGATATTTTGGATAACCACAACTTTGAATTGGATACCCAATATCGTAAGAAGCTCATTAAAGAGGGAATTTTCAATTTTCCAGCGCCAATTAAACAAGGAAGTATCTCCTTTGCACATACTGAGGAGGATATTGACAGGACTTTGGAAGCAACTGAACGCGTGATAAAAAGTTTGTAAACCCTAACTATGAAAATAACCGCTATTGAAACCTTTGTGTGCCATGCGCGCATGCGAAATTGGATTTTTGTCAAAATTATCACCGACCAGCCTGGTCTTTGGGGCTGGGGCGAAGCCACATTAGAATGGCACACGCAGAGTGTGGTCGGTGCAATCAAAGATATTTCTCAATTGTTGATCGGTGAAGATCCGCGTCGTATTGAATACCTGTGGCAGATGATGTATAGACAACACTTCTGGCATGGAAACGGGATCGTACGAGGTACGGCCATCAGTGGTATTGATATCGCCTTATGGGATATTCTGGGCAAAATACACAATGTTCCTTGTCATGAGCTGTGGGGCGGCCGAGTACGTGATTATATTCGTTTGTATTGTCATTTAGGAGGTGGTCGCATGGAGGATTTTTATGAGACGGCCCCAGATGATGCGAAGCGATTTGGTGATCTTGCGCTGAAAGCCGTTGATGAAGGTTTTACAGCTTTTAAATCGATGGCTGTTCCAGAAATCATGTCTTTAGAAGGTCTTCGCCCAATTAAATATGCAGAGGCTTGTGTAAAGGCCATGCGTGATGCGGTGGGCGACGATATTGACATCATGGTAGATTGTCACGCGCGGCCTAGTCCACGTATGGGGATGCAGTTTGCTAAAGCGCTGGAGCCTTATGGGCTGTATTTTTTTGAAGAACCCTGCTGGCCAGAGACCATGGAAGATATTGCCTTAATCCAGCGCGCTGTTACCACACCTATTGCTTCGGGCGAACGATTGATTGGTGTACATGCATTTCGGGATATGCTCGAGAAGCGCGCGGTGAGTGTGATTCAACCCGATATCACTCATTGCGGCGGTCTTTCTGAAGCGCGCAAGATCGGGGCTTTGGCTGATGCCTATCGTGTGTCAATGGCACCACATAATCCACAGGGCCCCGTGAGTACAGCAGCCTCTATCGAGCTGGGTTTTGCTACACCTTCCTATATTATTTGTGAGAGCGTGCATAAAGATGTCGAGTGGCGGCAGGATGTAGTTACCGAAGGGTTTAAGGTTCAGGAGAAAGGGCGGATTGTGCTTCCGAATACACGACCTGGATTGGGTATTGAAATCAATGAAGAAGAAGTGAAGAGACATCCTTTTCAGCAGGAGATATTGCAGCGAACATTTTACAAGGATGGTAGCGTAGGGGATTGGTAGTCTTAATATTGGTACTCTTAAAATAGCGTAGATGGAGGAATTTAAGAATAAAGTTGTGTTGATCAGCGGGGGGCTCGGTGATATCGGAAGAGCAATGGCTAAGGCATTTTTAGCGCAGCAGGCCATCGTCTGTATCTCAGATCGGTTTGAACCCCATATCGCTAACGAGCGATGGCCGCTATTAGGAAGATCCCAAACTGGCATCTTTTACGATCAGGTTGATGTGGCTGATGCAGCACAGGTGGACGCCTGGGTTGCACGCATACATCGCGAGTTTGGGGCGTTATCCATTGGGATTGCCAATGCTGCCTGTGTTACGATCAAAGATTTTAGGACATTGACCAGCCACGAATGGCGGAATGAAATGGCCGTTAATCTTGATGGCGCATTTTTTATGGCCAATGCCTGTGCAAAATCATTTATAGCGGGTGGTACTGCGGGTTCAATTGTATTTCTCGGTAGCTGGGCAGCACATGCAGTCCATCAGAATTTACCGGCTTACAGTGTTTCGAAGGCAGGGATAAGGATGCTCTGTCAGGCCATGGCACTTGAGTATGCCAAAGATGGGATTCGCATCAATGAAATTGCGCCCGGCTATGTCAATGCAGGATTGAGTAAAATTGTATGGTCGACAAATAGTGAACTTCAGGAAAAAGCAAAAGCGATCGTGCCCCTCGGTGAGATCATCGAAGCTGATGAGATCGCCAAACAGGTCCTTTGGATTTGTTCAGACAACTGTAAGCATATGACTGGTACTTCTATTGTGATGGATGGCGGTCTTTCCTTGATTAGACCTTAGGCTATGAAACAAAAAGATAGCTTTAAAGATACAACAGGAAGGTTGGCCGCAAGGTTCGGACTTAGTCAGGCCGATATTACGCCGCCGATCGGTATTTATTCCCGTAATTGGGGTGCTGCTGCCTTTGATCAGGCGAAAGCTATCCACCAGCCGCTGATGATGCATTGTTTGTATATCGCATCGTTTGATCAACCGCCTGCAATTATAGTAACTGCAGACCTGGGCTGGTGGAAAAATGCAGCCGACGAGAAAACTTTGCGCTTTGCGCTACTTGAGCATTTTGATCTCGATGAATCGCAGCTGATTTTTGCACTATCACATACACATGCAGGCCCAAGTATCTGTTCGAGCGATGCCGGGCAGCCTGGCGGACAACTGATTGTGCCTTACCTGAAATTTCTTACACAACAGGCGATATCTTGTATTGAAACGGCACGCAGTACGCTGTTTAAAGGAAGTTTGATCTGGAATTATGGCGTTTGTGATTTGGCAAGCGACCGTGACCTGAAGGTGGATGCACAGTATCTGATTGGTTACAATCCATTGAAAACAGCCGATACAACGCTGTTGGTCGGGCGATTACATGACAGTGCCGAAAATTTAAAGGCGGTTATTTGCAATTATGCATGCCATCCCACGAGTTTTGCTCATGAGAATGACTTGATCTCACCCGATTTTGTAGGCGAAATGCGAAATACGGTGGAAAGCGTGCTCGCTGTACCTTGTCTTTTTTTGCAGGGCGCATCGGGAGATCTGGCTCCACGGAGACAGTATGTAAAGGATCCGACAATAGTAGAAGCCAATGGAAAACAGTTGGGATATGCCGTGCTTGCGACACTGGCCCAAGAACAGCATAGTCATAAAAACTGGGGGTTTAGGGAGGCATTGATTTCAGGAGCTCCATTAGCCTGCTGGGAATTTCAGGAACAGCCTGTTTCAACCGATTTTAGACAAACGGTATTATCGGTCGAAGTGCCTTACAAAAATCTGCCTAGTCCCGAAGCCATTTTAAAGGAATATGAAAGCTGTACCGATCGTGTGCTCAAAGACCGCCTTTGGCGAAAATATAATACATGTAAATCTATTGGGAACAAAAAGGAAGCAATTATTCCCGTATGGATATGGAAAATGGGAGATGCGGTATTAGTAGCCCAGGCCAATGAAGCCTATTCCTGTTACCAAATGGAGGTTAGGGCTCAGTTTCCAGATCACACAATTGTTTTTATCAACATTGCCAATGGATATGTAGGGTATCTCGCACCAAGGGAGCTTTATGATAAGGATATCTATGCCGTGTGGCAAAGCCCTTATGCCAGTGGAAGTCTTGAAATACTTATTGAACAAACGAACTTAGGAATTCAAACATTATTGACCGATGAAACTCGATTGGATTGACATCATTATTTTTGCCGTATACATTATCGGTATAGTGGTACTGGGATTATATGCTTCTCGAAAAAACTCCGTTTCAAAACGTGATTATTTTCTCGCGGGCGATAAGCTACCCTGGTGGATGATTGGCGGAAGTATCATTGCTGCAAATATCAGCAGCCATCATCTGGTAGGAGCCATGGGCGCTGCTTATAGTCGTGGTTTCGTAGCGATTACCTTGGAGTGGGGAGCCATTCTAATCGGTTTTAATGCATTGCTTTGGATATTTTTGCCATTTTATATCCGAAATGGCTTTTATACGATTCCCGAATACCTCGAAAAAAGATATGGCAATGCTACCCGGGTGCTTTATGCTATTCTGATCTTGTTTACCTATGTATTCGTGGAGATTGGTGCTGTTCTTTATTTGGGTGGCCTTTCGTTACATGCTTTGTTCGGTATTCCTATCCTATACAGTATTTTTGGCATGGCAATTCTAACGGGCTTGTATACGGTGTTAGGGGGGCTGAAGGCGGTAATATGGACAGAAATGGTGCAGCTTGTCATTCTGGTGCTGGGAGGGGTAGTTTTGACTTTTGCAACCATCGATGCAGCGGGAGGGTTTCAGTCTGTTGTCGATTCAACCAAAGATTGGAAAATGTTCTATCCCGCAACTGATCCTGATTTTCCCTGGACCATGTATCTTGGCGGGTTGTTATGTATTAGTGTGTTTTATTGTGCTACAAATCAATTTATTGTGCAGCGCGTATTGGCTGCAAAGAATGAATGGCATGGACGCATGGGGGTAATCTTTGGCGATTACCTTAAATTTTTGGTTCCGTTGATTATTACCATTCCAGCATTGGTTGCTCCTAAATTCTTACCGCATCTCGATCAGCCCGATTTGCTGTTCGCGACCTTGGTAGAAACATTATTGCCCAAAGGTCTGGTAGGGTTGGTTATGGCCGGATTAATCTCGGCAATTATGTCTCATATTTCGGGTGCGATCAATTCCTGTACGACGATTCTGACAGTTGATATCTATGGCCAATACATTAATAAAAATGCAACGGACTATGAGGCCATCCGTTTTGGGAAGCGCGCCGGAGTAGCGATTATCGTTCTCGGAATCATGAGTGCAGTTGTTCTAATCAGTTATTCGGATAAACCAGTTTTTCTTTATCTAATGAACCTATATGGTCTCTTCACACCAGGTATTGCGACTATGTTTTTGATGGGTGTGTTTTGGAAAAGAACAACATCGCAAGGAGCATTGACGGCTGGTTTATTGACCATTCCGCTGTCTTTACTTTTGGAATATGCATTGCCTGAAATGCCATTTTTCAATCGAACTGGTATTGTATTCTGGACATGTATGATCGCTTGTGCAGTAGTCAGTCTAATGACACCTGCGGTTGCAGAAACGAGGTTGACAAATCTTGTGCTCACAGGCGATACTTTTCAGGTTCCCGATCAGGATAAAGCCGCTTATCGTGGATTTCGAAATCCAACGCTGTGGTGGATAATCATTACGGTGCTTGTACTCTATTTTTACGTACGTTATTTTTAACTTAACTTGTTGCAAGATTTACTTATTAAACGCTTCAAATAAAGGAAAACATGCTGAAAGAACTGCACCAGAAAATTAAAAATATTTTTCCAAAAGTTGTTGCTATACGCCGCCACATACATCTAAATCCCGAATTGTCCTTCCAGGAGTTCGAGACAAGTGCCTATATTCAGCAAAAACTAGTAGAGTTAAATATGCCGTTTAAGGTTGTTGCCAATACCGGTGTAGTTGCTGTGCTGACTGGTGAAAAAGCAATGAGCAATGATATTATTGTGCTGCGGGCTGATATCGATGCATTACCAATCCATGAACAAAACAAGGTGAGTTATAAGTCCCGAAATGAAGGTGTGATGCACGCTTGTGGCCATGACTTTCATACGGCCAATCTTTTGGGCGCAGCGTCAATATTGAATGCGTATAAAGCCGAATTTTCCGGAAAGATCGTTTTCCTGTTTCAGCCTGCGGAGGAAAAGATACCCGGTGGGGCTATCCAAGTTTTGGAATCTGGAATTCTGGAATCTTTTGGTGGTACCATCAAAGCTGTACTAGGGTTACATGTAAGTCCTCGTGTTGCACTGGGGAAGGTCGGTTTGCGTTCCGGCCGGTTTATGGCTTCAAGTGACGAGTTTTATTTTACCATAAAGGGGCGCGGTGGTCATGCTGCAGAGCCGCATAGGGCTATTGATCCGATTATGATCGGTGCACAGTTGCTCACGACCTTGCAGCAGATTGTTAGCCGAAAAGCTAATCCCGATGTACCTTCTGTATTAACCTTCGGACGTTTTATTGGTGATGGGGCAGCTAATGTTATTCCAGAAGAAGTGAAATTAGCTGGAACATTCCGTACAATGGATGAGGTATGGCGCAAGGAGGCGCTAGCAACGGTGGCTGAAATAGCAGCCACGCTTCCCATGTCGCTTGGGGCAAAGGTCGATGTTGAAGTACGGCATGGTTACCCTGCTCTTTATAATGATCCTACCTTAACGCAAAAAGTCAAAGCGATTATTGCGGATACAATGGGGGCAGACGTGCCACAGGAACTCGACATCTGGATGGCAGCGGAAGATTTTGCCTATTATTCTTATCGTTATCCTTCGCTGTTTATGTTGATCGGAACTAATAACGATGAATCTTCAACCCAATATGGTCTTCACAATCCACAATTCAACCTTGATGAAAAAGCGTTCGAAACAGCGATGGCTGTTATGGTCAATGCTGCGATTTCCCTTTTGAATGAATCAGATGAATAGAAAAGAATTTTTGATGTCCTCGGTTGCATTTGGATTATCGTACGCCGCGCAGGCAAATAATAAGTTGTTCTTAGCCCGTCGAAAGATGAAAAAAATAGGAATCATCGGACTGGACATTACCCATGCTGTGGCATTTACAAGGGCGATCAATACGGCAGATAGCAATCATCCCTATGCTAAATTTAGCGTTGTTGCAGCTTATCCATATGGCAGTCAAACGATTGCCCTAAGTGTGGAGCGTATTCCTAAAATCACGCAAGAGGTTCAGCAACTTGGAGTTTCGATCGTATCGAGCATTGCCGAGCTATTGAAAAAAGTAGACTATGTATTTTTGGAAACAAATGATGGAAATCTGCATTTGCAGCAGGCGCTTGAAGTTATCAAAGCTAAAAAGCCATTATTTATCGATAAACCTATCGCTAATTCTTATTCGGATGCCTTTAAAATTCTTGAAGCAGCAAAAAAATACGCTTGTCCTGTTTTTTCCTCAAGCTCCCTGCGTTATATCGATGGACTTCAGGAATTGGATACAGAGAATATCATTGGCGCTGATGTGTATTGTCCTGCGGTAACCGAACCTTCACATAAAGATTTGTATTGGTACGGTATCCATGGGGTGGAAATGCTATTTGCTTTGATGGGGCCTGACTGCCATTCTGTGCGGACTATTCAGGAACAGGGCACTTCGCTTTACGTTGGTGAGTGGGGAGACGGAAGGATTGCATCATTGCGCGGTATTCGTGAAGGAAAGGATGATTTTGGTGGAACAGTATTTCTAAAAGATCGAATTGTCCGCCTGGGACAGTTTATGGGCTACGGTCCGTTGCTCGATAAAATCCTGCCATTTTTCGAAACGGGCCTAAGCCCGGTTGATGAAAAGGAAACTTTGGGAATATGTGCATTTATTGATGCTGCTCAGGAAAGTAAGTTAACGGGTGGAAGTACCGTTCAGCTTCAAAAATAAGGGTGTGCCGATCCTACATAATAATTAATGAGCACCATGATCAACAGCGCGACCTCTATTGCGCTAGCACCATCCTATTTTGAAAAAAATACCGCTGGCAGAAATGATAGCAAACAGGTTAAAAGAAGACCAACTTTTAGCCGTTGGCAACGAAGACTAATAGGATAAAATGATTGCATAATTAATCGTGATACTGTTCTAAAAACTGATTGATCTGATTCGTTAGACCGAAAGATTCTGTTTCCAATAAATTGATTTCAGCCTCTATCTCGGTTGTCGCTGGTGATAAGGTTAGCTTTTGGTACACCTGAATATCCAGTTCCAAAACAGCTAATTGCAGCGCTAACAGATGCTTTCCCTCGGTAGTATGGAGCTGCAGTTCGTTGAAGGCATGTTTTAAACGTTCCAGTTCAGCAATTGACTTTTGAAAGTCATTTTCATCGGCCTTGCCAAAGTTCGGATAGGTTTCACCCAATGTACGAAAAGCATCGAGGTATTCTTCCTCTGACATTTCATAAATATTCGAATAGAGCATATTGTACGCATCGATGGCATCATAGGTCTCCGCATCCATTAAGTCTTCGCGATAGTTTTCGACCAATTGGTTGATGTCTTGAGATTCAATTTGTAAAATTGATTCAATATCTTGTTTGATAAGATTGGCTAATTCCATGCTTTATGCTTAAATAAATCAAAGTCTCTCTCAGTCTACAAATGTGCTGACAAAGATTTTCGTGACTATGGTATAGACAAAGATCATGTTTTATCGTAAAATTTCAATCCCTATAATCCGCTAATTTCGATGAAAACCAGATCGATATTTTCGTTACACAGATTTTTTCAAATTATTTAACTGGTTTTCAGTGCTGTATGTTCTGTTTTAATTTTTATGAGTAAAAAGTACTCAATATATTTTGCAGCGTTAAATTTAATCTTCATATTTGTTGAGTAAAAAATACTCAACAGTATAAAGGAAAATTAGAAGTTATGATTGTATTAAATAAGCATCAGATAGTCACAGAGCAATTTCCAAATAGGGAGACAAAAGTGAAAGATTTTGATCAGTTGATCTTAAAGAACAATCTCATCGAATTTACTTATCAGGAGGATGGCGATTTGATCCGCTTGCTTTTTGTCAAAAAGCGACTGGACGAGGTTCCCTGCGAATCTTGCCGTCTACTGATTCGTTATATGCCCTATAGCCGCATGGATCGTAAGATTGAAGGTGATTTGTTTACCTTACAGTATGTGGCTGACTTTATAAATAGTTTACAATTTGATACGGTATCTGTTGTCGAGCCACATTCCAATGTGACGTTGGAGCTCCTGGCGAACAGTGTGGGGATTTATCCGGCACTGGACTGGTTGCCACAATTAATGGAAAAACTTGATTTTTCAGCTCAAGACCGGATTGTTTTTCCGGATAAAGGAGCCGCGGCACGTTATATCAACAGTGGTTATGAAAATAGCTGCATTTTTGAGAAGAAGCGAAACCCACAAACAGGCCGAATCGAAGGGATGGAGCTCAAGGCCGGGGATATTCCGCTCGGGGCAAAATGCATTATTGTCGATGACTTGTGTTCTGCAGGTGGAACCTTTCTTTGGGCAGGGAAAATTTTGAAAGAAATGGGAGCTAGTGTGGTCTATCTTTTGGTTACACATTGTGAACCTCGAATTTTTAAAGGCGCATTGCTGGATGATGATTCACCGATAGTCAGTGTCTTTACCACCAATTCAATGATGGATACGGTCCATCCTAAAATAAATTATATCAACTTAACAAATGAGCACCATGTTTAAATCGATGAACAAAAATCCAATCCTTTGGACAGATGGTTACAAATTGTGTCATAAGGATCAATATCCGGATCATACACAATGGGTATACGAAACCTGGACTCCACGCATGTCACGCCTAGAAGGTATCAATCATGTTGTTTTCTTTGGACTTCAAGGGGCACTCGCCGAAATCACCAATTCATTTGATGAGAACTTTTTTGCCCAGCCGGAAGAAAAAGTCGTCGCAGCGTATGAGGAAGCAATCGCATCCGTTTTTGAGCCGACAAACGTTAATTTTGCCTCAACACATGAATCAAAACATATCCGCGATCTGCATCGATTGGGCTATCTCCCAATCAAAGTAAAAGCCTTGCCCGAGGGCAGTCTAGTGCCTATCGGTGTGCCGATGTTTACGATTGAAAATACACATCCGGATTTTTTCTGGCTGCCAGGATATCTGGAGACACAGCTATCCGCTTACGTCTGGTCGCCGATGACTGCGGCGACGATAGCGGATCAATATAAAAGATTGTTGATGGGCTTTGCGGAGAAAACGGGCGACGTCAATAAAGTTTTCACGCAAGCCGGAGATTTTTCCATGCGTGGCATGGGTTCTCCCGAAACAGCATATCGTACAGCCGGTGGGCATCTATTAAGCTTCGGTGTATCGGCTACGCTTTCTGTCAGAGAGTATCTGAAATCGTACTATCATGCAAAAAGTGATGTAATGATGTATACCCCATCAACAGAACACAGCGTGATGTGTTCCTATGGAGACGACGAAGTGGAAGCTTTCAGGCATCTCATCACCAACGTCTACCCAAGTGGAAATATCTCTATTGTATCGGACACCTATGACCTCTGGCATGTCGTCGATCATGTTTTGCCGCAGTTGAAGGACATTATTATGGCAAGAACGGGTAAAGTGGTGATCCGTCCCGATAGTGGCGATCCTGTAAAAATTATCTGTGGTGATGCAGAATCTGATCGCAGTACTGTTCGGAAAGGTATTGTCGAACGTCTATATGAACTTTTTGGCGGCACGACCAACAGCAAAGGATTTAAGGAGCTGGATTCACATATCGGAGTGGTATATGGCGATTCCATTACAGTAGGCAGGGCCAATAAAATCTGTCAAGGTCTGCTTGATAAGGGTTTTGCTTCCACCAATACCATATTGGGAATAGGCTCTTATACCTATCAATATGTCACACGCGATACTTTTGGTTTTGCGTTAAAAGGGACTGCCGAAATTGTCAATGGAGAATTTAAAGCAATTCAGAAGCGTCCTGCTACAGATACCGGAAACTTTAAGAAATCGCAAAAGGGTATGGTGGCTGTTGTTTTCGAACATGATGAACTTCGTTTAATAGATAACCTGACCCCACAAACTGTAGCTGAACTGGAAAATAGAAACTTGCTGCAAGAATGTTATTTGAACGGTGAATTTATTCACACGTCTAGCTTTGAGGAAATAAGAAATAGATTAAAAACCGAAACAATTCGAGTATATGGAAAATAGCGTAAACAAACCGTTTTTCATCCAGGATGAAAACGTAGCACAGTATGCACAATTAATGGCATCCTGGATTGCTCAGCAAGTGAAATCGGCCGGCCGTAAAGGACTTGTATTGGGAATGAGCGGTGGTATCGACTGCAGTGTTGTGGCTTGTTTATGCCGCCTTGCTCAAGTGGATGTACACTTGGTTATGATGCCCTATGGCAGCGATATGAATACTAGTAAAAGCCATCAGCATGCGATGGAGCTTATTCAGAAGTTTGATTTTCCCTATCATGTATTTGATATTCAGCCCGCGGTTGATGCCCTGACGATTCAGCGCGAAGAGTTTATAACCGAAGCCTCAGCAGCAAACAGAGCCTTGAGCATAGCGAATATCCGTCCACGTGTGCGGATGACCTATTTGTATCAATTTGCGCAGCTAGGAAGTAGATTTGTCATCGGTACAGGTAATATGGCCGAAGCTACCGTGGGTTATTTTACGAAATGGGGCGATGGTGCCTACGATCTGAATCCGCTGGCAATGGTCACTAAACAGGAAGTGTATACATTGGCAAAATACTTGGGCGTACCGGAATCTATTCAGTATAAAAGTCCGTCTGCTGGTCTTTGGGAAGGGCAGACAGATGAAGAGGAATTGGGGATGACTTATGCGCAAATCGATGGGTTTATTCTGAGCGGCACATCGGGCGACCTTGCGATAGACGAACGTATTCGTAAGCGTATTGAGCAATCTGCACATAAGTTTGCTGCGATACCTACTTTTAAGGGGTAGTTTTAAATGTTTAAGTAAACTAGCGCAAGCGCGCTCAGGTTGATCGGACCGCAAGGACGATTAGCGTTTTAACGCAATAAATACGGACTTAAAGAAAATGAATAGCATGAAAACACCATTTGATCAGATTGTCGATGTGCAGCATATTGCCAGCGGCAAAAGCGATAATGTACCGGCAATGCTGGCCTTGGCACATGAGGAAAAGGTCGAGCCTGCAGCTTTGGATGCGAAACGAACGCTGCTTTTGGCAATAGATGTTCAGAACGATTTTATGGACTCTATCGGGAGCCTTGCCGTCAAAGGTTCCAAAGGAGATGTTCAGCGTCTAACACAGTGGATGTACTGCAATTTGGGTTCCCTGACACAAGTGATGTGCAGCCTTGACTGTCATTCGATGATGCAGATTTTCCATGCCGACTGGTGGGTGGATGCGGAAGGAAATCATCCGGAGCCATTTACCATCATTCGCTATGCTGATGTCCGCGACGGTATCTGGCGTGCTACCGATGGCCGCCATACAGCCTTAGCGCTCGATTATCTCCAGCAGCTGGAATCTGCGGGTAAAAAACAATTGTGTATCTGGCCATACCATTGTTTGGAGGGAACCTGGGGTGCACAGCTTGAGAGTCAATTTACGAATATGCTCTATTTCCATAGTGCTGTGCGCAAGGTAAAACCGATCTTGGTTTACAAAGGACAGGACCCGTATACGGAGATGTATGGTATTATCAAAGCCGAGTATGATGACAATAAATTCGTAAACCACGCTGTACTTGAAGCAATACGGGCATACGATGCTATTTATATTGCGGGGGAGGCATCAAGCCACTGCGTATTGGCTTCGGCGGTACAGATTTTGGAATATTTTGAACATGATCGGTCAATTACCTCGCGTATTACTTTATTGACAGACTGCATGTCGCCGATCGGCGGATTCGAAGAGCAAACGCTACTGCAGTTTGACGCACTTAAAGAAAAATATGGGATACAGCTCAAATTGTCAACCGAAGTAAATTTGTAGCTCATGGCAAGTTCAACAGAAAAATACACCTATGTATATCCCAGACCGGCTGTCACCGTGGATTGTGTCATCTTTGGCTTTAATAAAAACCAGCTCAAGGTATTATTGACAAAACGGGCAATAGAACCTTTCTTGGGAAAATGGGCATTTCCTGGCGGTTTTATCCAGGAAGATGAAACAGCCGAAGACTGTGCGCTTCGTAAGCTGCACGAGGAGGCCGGTCTCCAGGATATTTTCCTTGAACAGCTATATACGTTTTCAGACTTAGCTCGTGATCCGCGTGGAAGAGTGATCAGCATTGCTTATTATGCACTTGTCAAGCCTGAAGCATATATGTTGCAAGCGGGTGTAGATATTGAAGCGGTTAGGTGGTTCGGCATTGATGAAAATAAAGATCTCGCTTTTGATCATATGCAGATCTTGAATACCGCAATCGAAAGACTCAAGGGGAAAATACGTTATCAGCCGATCGGTTTTGAACTTTTGCCCGAGCAGTTTACGTTGCCCGATTTGCACAATTTGTATGAAACCGTTCTGCAGCGCTCAATCGACCGCGGTAATTTTCGAAAAAAAATCCTCAGTATGGGGTTATTAATCGACCACAGCGATAAGCAAAAAGATCGGCGTGCCAGGGCCGCGAAGATCTATAGTTTTGACAGGGTAAAATATAAAGAACTTACTGAATCGGGTTTTTATTTTGAAATATAAGTCTAACCATTGGAGCCAGACAGGCGGTCGTCAATGAACGACTGCCTGTCTGTTTTAACCCAGGCTGATTCTTTTGATACCTTTAGTAAAGGGTCAGTGCAGATTTCATATCATCGCGCAATTGTCAGGTGAAGTCGGGTTAGGCTAACCCTGAAAATCGCCACAATCATGGACTTCGAACTGATCGATCAAAGCTTTCTGTGTGTAGTATTTTGCGATACGTTTATTCTTTAGCAAAAGAGCATCCCCCTTTATTTGCAATTCGAAAATAGGTTCTTTCTCTACTCGCTTGAAGATAAATTCATTGTGTTGAGTCTTTAGGATTAAGCCCGCCGCGCTGCTGGTATAGGTGAAGTCCTTAATCTGGTAGATTTCATTCGAATCACAGACGTTGACCAAATGAAGCTGTTCTTTACTGATCTTGATTTCTGCAAGATCACAGGCATAACATATTCCGGAGAATTCGATCCCATATTTTTTAAAACTATTTTTGCTTTCCGGCCGAAGAATGGTAATGGGATAGAGCTGCCTGAAAAGCGTAAGGTCATCATTGGATAGGGAGATTTGGTCTTGTTGTTTGTGTATGGAGTCTATGCTGGGAGCGCTGCTGAATACAACAGTAGATTTTTTAACCTCATTCTTTTGTTGGCAGTTAAAAAGCAATGCCACGCAGGGCAGAAAAATAATCTTTCGTATTAATTTCATTGTCGTTTCTTTTAGTAATTATTATCGTTGCTGATAAACATATGGATTGACATGTAGTTTTCATTGTTCAATCTCGATACATTTTTTTAAATAGAGACCGAAAAAAATCCCTGTTTTCCGCTAATCGAAAAACTGATAAATGCGGTATTTTTACCACATTCGCACGAGTCATAGGATGATTTAAATCAATGCGACAGAGACGAAAAATAGAAAAATTAACGCATGGCACATCGCATTTATATTTATAATGTAAATCTCAAGACCAAAGAAACATATCCTTTTTATCTGGCCGAATGGAATTACGAAATTCCTATCCTCATGTGGCCGTTATTTTCCGCCAATATCCGGTCTAAAGGTAGCCAGCTTTTTGCAAATAAGGAAGATGGAATCGCTAGGCTTCGCTATTTTTATGCGTTGTTGGCCGATAGGTATCAACTGCATTATAAAAAAAAATATTATGAGCCTGTGAACCGAATGTTTGAATTTTTGGAAGCCTTACCTTTCGATACATTTCAGATCGATGGGCGGGATGTGTTTAGCATGAACGCGGAGAAAGATACCCTGCAGGCTAAAGCATGGGCCGAAGAAATCAGCATGCAAGCCTTATTGTATGAACGAGCTGTCGATGAACAATCCTTAGATCCGCTGGGCTCGCTGTTGGAAACTTCTGGCTATGCTTCTTTTTTGGATGCTCTTCAAACCGATTGGATTGATTACGGATTGGGATTATGGTCGGAAGAGCTTTTGCGGGACAAAGGAGCTGAGGTTTTTGAAGCAGAGGGAAAGCAAGGATTAAGAAATGCGAAAGGTGATCTCCTGATTCCGGCAATATATGATGAAATATTCGAATTTAATGAACAGGGGATCGCTGTAGTTGAAGCAAATGGACGATTTGGCTACATCCATGCGAGCGGCGCTGAACTGGTATCCTGTCAATATAGTGATGCTTTTGACGCCCGGTCTATCAATGGAAACAACTATGCAGAAGTTGAAGTGGCAGGAAAACGTGGCGTACTACATATTGATACCAAACAGCTGAGCATACCTGCCTTATACGATGAGCTCGACTGGATCGCCTACGGTTTTTTAAATGCGAGACAAGGGGAGAGCAACATTCTCCTTTCAGTTGAAGGACGATTGATTATTTCAGATCCTGCGCCCGAGCCGTTTATGTATGACTATAACAAGCTGTTCTATAGCCGGCAAAAAGGAACGATAAAAAAGAAGTATTATCTTATGGACGGTCAGTATTTGGGGACTTTTTTGGAAGGTAGCCTGGAGCCATTGGCCAATCGGTATTTTTGGATTAAACCCAATAAGCTACAGCCAAAAATTTCTGTCATTCAACCCAATGGTAATATGTTGGATGAGGGAATTGACCGGATTATTGTGTTAGAAGGCTACCGAAGTATCGCCTATCTCAAAAATAAGAAATGGCAGCTTTATTCGCTTGAACATGGGATATTCCGATTGATGGATAGTCTGATAGAAAACGTCGCAGTAGATAGTATACAGCAGTACCGTAAAGATATTTTTGTCGTAGGCTGCTCCAAGGCACAGGGGATTTATGATGCGCATCGTGGAGAATGGTTACTTGAACCTGTTGATGTCTATCAGAAAATCGATCATTGCTTTTTGGATTTTATGCGCATACACTGCCCACAGGGAATGCGCTATTTCGATACGAAGCTTAAATTTTGTAGTGAGCATTATGATTATATCTGTTCGCCTTTCCACTATCCAGCGCCCGATGCAGTCTCAGGCGAACTCTTAGCGCTTTTTAAGGGAGAGCGGATGTTTTATCTCGACCTAAACCGAAATGTAATAGAAATACCTGAGACAGCATTCGGATATTTATATGCAGAGCGCTATCATCTACAGGGACGCGATCAGAACTATTTTGTACAGTTTTATCAAGCCTGGACGAAACGCAAGGGGGATGGGTATGAACAGTATTTCGATAATGACACATTAATTGAAGAGGGGAAGAAGCTTGATGCTGAAGGGAAATTCTCCGAAGCTATTCGCTTGCTCACAATCGGAGCCGGTCGCGGTAGTGCAGACTGTCAGTATTTACTTGGAAATATACATACAGATGCAGACTACGAGGGGATGGATATCGAAAAGGGAAAGTCCTTCTATGAACAGGCAATGGCGCAGGATCATGCTCAAGCATGGAATAACTGGGCGTTTCTTTATGCGACAGCACATGGGGTTGAACTCGATATTTCGAAAGCTTTAAAAGGATATAGGAAAGCTGTTGCACTTGGAGAAGCTCAAGCTATGAGCAACTTAGGGAATTGGTATTACGAGGGTGTCTACGTGGAGCAAGACCATAGTGTAGCCTTAAATTACTTTAAGCAAGCGGAAAAGGCGGGTATTTTCAATGATGCGCAAATGGCAGAAATCTATTATCAAAGACACGATTACACGAACTTATTGCGTTATTTGAAGAGAGATAAGGCAAATCAGTTTGCGGCTATTTATTATGGAATTTTGTATGAGGAAGGACTGGGCGTTAAACAAAGCTTACCAAAAGCCATCCGTTACTATGAGCAGGCCAATGAAGAGAGCGTGTATGTCTATGCTGTCAATCGTTTGCTGCAGCTGTATGCTGCGCATGGAGTTGCAGCAAATGCTGAAAAATATGAGTTTTGGTTACATTTTGCTAAAGAAAATGCTGTGGAAATTGAATAATAGCACGAGCATTATGATCGCATGGAAAACGACTCATTACAAATACCGCTATCATACGGATAAGAGAAGTGTCTTTAATAAATTAGTTAAACATAATTAGTAAATCATGTTGTCATCAGCAAATATAGATTTCAGCGGCATTCTAATCGATTTGATCACGATTGTTTTTTTTGGATTTGGAACAGTTTACACGCTCGCGCTGGGGATTATTCATATTGTAAGGAAAAAGACACGAACTGTAGGGTATTATTTGCTGTCGTTTCTGCTATCGGGCCTTATCGGGCTGGCTATCGCAGGATTGATGGCCTTTCTGTGGGTATTGTCACTTCAATAAAGCGTGATGGTGTCGTTGGCTTTATTGTCATGATCTTTTATCGATGAAATGATCATTGCGATAAAGCCAACGCTATTAATAGTTTTTGGCATTGGCAATGTGCATAAGGTGATGGTTACAATGCCAGGCATATAAGCCAATGTTTACCTTTAAAGAGATCAACCTTTTGGTAGCCGGATGAATAAATCCTCTTTCTAGCTGTTCATCGGTTAGACTTTTGAGCAGAATCCCCCAACGTTCATGTAGGCCTTCAAGTAATTTTACCGAACTTTCTATGGGAATATTCTTAGCGTCTGGAAGTTCGGCCCACAATTTTTCTTCATATAATTTGATGGTGGGATCTTCTTCTGTCAAGGCCAATTTGAATCGGATAAAGCTGTTCATATGACTGTCGGCACAGTGATGAACAACCTGACCAATGGTCCACCCTTCGGGCCGGTAGCGTTTCTCCAGCATATCGTCCGTTAGGTCCCCGACTTCGGACTTTAATCTAGCCGGAAAATCTGTAATTGTTTTAATCCAGTCATTCAATAGCGTGTGGTCGATAACATCTGGTATGGCGAAGCGACCGATAGGGTATCTGAGTTTTTCTAATTCATGTTGCATAGCCTAAAATTAATTAAAATAAACGCTAGATTCCTAATATTTATAGCTATGGCTTAGTAAATATTTTCTGGTATTTGCACTTATGCTCGTGTAATTTGGATGCGATAAAGAATTGTGGTAATTTCGGCAAAATTGATCAGGACATGGAAGTTCCATTCGGTTGGTGGGCGATTGACCATGCAATAAAAAGCAAAAAATGAAAAGTCTAAAAGAATTGATAGATACAGGTAATTCTGGATGGAAGCTCGTGCAGAGTTGGATGAAGGAAGCGACAAATTCATATGAACTGCTTACCCGCGATCCAAAGAGAGCTGATGAAGAACTTCTGCGGGCGCAGATCACCACGAAATCTCCCATGGGAGCCATTATCCACCAGACTGGTGGCATTTTAATCGATGGAGGCTGGCTACGAATTTTAGGTTCAGGTTCGCCAAAGCTGAACCGCGGAATAATGGAATGGAATAAAGGGAAAAGCTTTGTTAAGGAAGGTGAAAAAGGTGGTTTTCTACTCATAGCTGACGACGTTTTGGGTGGTTACTTTGCGATCAATGCAGGGGCTCTAGGCGATGGTATTGGACAGGTTTACTATTTTGCGCAAGATACTTTACAATGGGAAAGCTTGGAGTGTGGCTATTCGGACTTTATCTTTTGGGCATTAAAAGGGGATGTCGCACAGTTCTATGAAACGTTCAAATGGAAAGACTGGAACGACGATGTGAAATCCCTAAATGGTAAGCAGGTATTTTCGTTTTACCCGTTTTTATGGACGTATGAAGCGAGGGACTTTCGAAAAGTGGACCGTAAGCCTGTGGCTATTGACGAGAACTACCACTTTACCATGGAATTTGCGGGCGGACGTTAATCCGTCATGTTGTGAATAGCAGGGATTAAGCCGTTTAATGCCATTGCGCTATCAATTCGAAAGCAGTCGAAGATCGTATTCCATTTGTTGGGGCCCACTACAATTTAATTAGTCGATAAAACAAACCGTATTGTCTTATCGACTAAAAAATCTGCTTGAGTAACACCAATCTATATAGATTTGTTTTGAAGGCTAAAGCTTACTTCGTTCAGTCTAACAATTTGTATTTGGATCCCCTCAGCGAGAGCAAGTTGGGTTGCAGCTTCCTTTCCTAATTTAAGGACGTGAAAGCCTCTGCCCCGATAGGTGAAATTACATTCATATTCACCAGCGTTGATCATAATCCTTAATTTTTGGGATTTGGTTGGAAACAAAGGTTTAAATTCCTTTGTGATCCGGATCTGTGTCTTTTTAACATCATCCGCCGTGATCTTATTGCCTTCCGAGGGGAATAGCATACTGCTGGGCAAATCGCCCGATGTTGGAGCAGTGACTTCTTTTTTCTGTTCCGGCGCCGCAGGACTTTGCACAATCTCTTTTGGTGTTATTTCAGCAGGTATTTTATCCTGCCGTTTCCCAGGCCTTCCTTTTTTTCTACCGTTTTGATTCGCTGGATTGTCTGTATGTTCCGTTGTAGTCGTACTGTTCGAAACTATTTTAGGTTCACTATCCAGCGGCGGTGTAGGCGTCACAGCGGACAAAGGACGCTTAATGATGTTGCGGATATAATAGTGTTTTATACGCGATTTGTCCGTGTTCCTTTCCTCAATTTCAAAATCTTCCTTATACGCTTTGAAAAGGTGGGACATCTTGTCGTAACCGTAATTGCGCGCATCAAAGTCAGGCTTTCTTTTATTAAAAAGACTTCCAATCTCTCCCAAGAATGCCCAGCCATTTTCATCCGCCGTATCATCCACAGTGTCTTTCAAAAGTTCTAGGGTTTCCTCATCCAGTACTGCTATGCTTGTTACATTTTCAACAGGATTTGGTTTAGGCTGATTTTGCTGCTTTTTCTTCGCTACCGTTTCTTTCTTTTGATTTTTTTCAAATATTTCGACGTAGATGAATTTGTCGCAGGAGGCGATGAAAGGCTTAGGAGTCTTTTTTTCACCAATACCGATAACAAGTTTACCCGACTCCCGTAAACGTGTGGCTAAACGGGTGAAGTCACTATCGCTTGAAACGATACAAAATCCGTCCACTCTGTCCGAGTGCAGAATATCCATGGCGTCAATAATTAAAGCCGAATCGGTCGAATTTTTGCCTTGTGTATAACTGTATTGTTGGATTGGAGTAATAGCATGGGTAAGAAGTTTGTCCTTCCATTTTTCAACGTAAGGATTGGTCCAGTCTCCGTAGATGCGTTTGATGGTTGGAATTCCATACCTTTTAACTTCATTCAAAATCTCTTCGATCTTTCGATAAGATACATTGTCCGCATCGATTAGTATTGCGATTTGCAAATCCCCATGTTCTGCCATATATTTCGATTATATTTTCACTATTAAAATTTCTTATTTATACATCTGAGGGCTTTCATCCCAATATATCCGTTAAAAATACAGTATTGTTAAACAACTTCTCTAATTTTTTGAGAATTAATTTAAGCACTATTCTTTTAGAACAGGCGATCAGCAAATTTTGTTTTGTAATGAGCGTTGTTGAAAAATGGTTGATAGAACATTAGAGTAATAAAAAAAAGGTTTTCAAACGGGGAGAATGAAAACCTTAAATAACCAATTATAAACCTAAATTATGATGATACAAAGATAGTGTAAATGTTACACCTTTGCAAATCTTATTTCATTTTTTTTTAATTACCCTTGATATTTGTAGCTAAAGAGCTACGGATAAGCAGTGTTATTCTGAGTCATTAATCCTTCAGCCTATCAAATTCAATGTATGTTGCATTATTCACATCATGAAAGATCCGTTGGGTAGCTTTCTGAAAATCAGCTTTGGTAGCGGTATATGGTGCTAAGAATACCTGTGGATTTCGTTCTGCTAGGGGAAACCAGGAGTTTTGTACCTGAACCATTATCCGATGCCCTTTTTTGAAGGTATGGGCCACATCTGGCATTTCAAAATTGACCTTTTCGACCATTCCTGGCTTTAGTGCCTCTGCTTTTTCAAAACCGTTGCGATATTTTCCGGCCATAATTTCTCCGCGAACCATCATTTGGTATCCGGCCATTGTTTTTCCTTGATAGCTCGGTGCATCATTCGGATAAACATCAATCAGTTTAACGACATAGTCTGCATCTGTACCCGTTGAGGACACTTTAAGATGGTTTTTGATGGGACCAACAATTGTAATATCCTCAGTCAATGGATCTGTTTGATACACCATTACGTCCGGACGTCTGGCTGCAAAACGTTGGTCATCAACCATATATTCCCGTGTTCGGTTTTGAATTAAGCCACCTTGATGTGGAACGGGTTTATTGGGGTCAGTTACATATTCATCCCAGGAATCTGTACGTTGCACTTTGTCAAATGCAAGTTTTCCCTGAGGGTGGAAGTAGAGTCTTTTTGTCTCTACATTTTTCGGAGGCCATTGCTCAAAATGTTTCCATTCGTTGGTGCCCGATACAAAAATAGTAGCTTCGGAAGGAGTGAAACTCCCTTCATCTTTCAGGTAATATTTGAAAAATGGTTGCTCAAATTGTTCCTGATACGTAATGCTGGTTTTTTTATCAAATTGAATATCCCCCAGAAAGCTGCCGTCTGATCGTACCCAGCCGCCATGATACCAAGGGCCAGCCACCAAAATCGAATTGTTTTTTTTACTTTTATCTTCAATCGATTGATAGGTCTTAAATGTTCCATAGGCATCTTCAGCATCGAAGAAGCCCCCGACGACCATCACTGCTGGTTTCACCTCCTGTAAAGCGTTGGTAATTACACGCGATTTCCAAAAATCGTCGTAATCGGGATGTTTAAACAGGTCATTCCAGAATTGAACAGAATCGCCAAAATATTTTTCTTTGAGTTCTCGTGCTGTTCCAGCTTCTAAAAAGAAGTTGTATTTATCAGCTTCTTTGATCTGAATTTTGCTTTTAAACTGATCGGGGGTGATGGGCTTGGGCCGCGGGACGCCAAAGGTTGACATAAAGGTAAACGCATCCTGCAAAAACAGTACGCCGTTATGATGGAAGTCATCGCCGACGTACCAATCTGTTACCGGAGCCTGGGGCGACACTGCTTTTAAGCTTGGATGTGTTTTGACAAGCCCTACAGTAGAATAGAAGCCCGGATAGGAGATTCCGTAAAGCCCCGCGTTACCATTGTAGTTTTTAAGATTCTTCCGCAACCATTCCAGTGCATCGTAGGTGTCTGTACTTTCATCGATTGCTTTTTTATCTTTGCTGTATGTAGTTGGACGTATATCCTCAAAATCGCCTTCACTCATCCACTTACCGCGCACATCCTGATAGACGAAAATATAACCGTCACGCATCATTGCCGGAAAGTTTCCTAGACTTTTCTTATATTCATTTTGCCCATAGGGAGAAACAGTATACGGCGTTCTGTTGAGCAAAACTGGATACTTCTTGGATTTATCTTTTGGACTATAGATCGCAGTAAACAATTTTTTTCCATCTCTCATTGGTATTGTTACTTCAGTTTTTTCATAAAAATCTCTAACGTAAGCAGAGTCGGCAGCTGTTTGAGCATGTAAGTGGCTGGCACATAAAAACGTTAAGGTGAGGTACGAAATCGTATTTTTCATTCAGATAATTTTTGTTCGGTGCTTACTCGGTGTAACCGTATTTCACACTCCATTTGTTACTAATAATGTTGTGGAATTATTTCGGGTATTAGATTTTAAAACTAAAGGTAGTGCTAGTAACGCCATTTTCCAATTTTATTGTCATATTTGTGAGAAATAGAAAAGGAAAAATTGACCAGTTTTTTAGAAATAAAAACTTTTTTTGTTTTGAATTTGGATTAGATTTCGAATGTTGATATATTGAGTAGGATTAGTAGGAGGTTATTTTTCGATTGACACGTATAGCTAAAATCATTAAATCTCAGAGAGATGGTGTGATTTAATACGAGTAATAATTCTTTTTTAGGTTATTTATTTCGGTTTCAAATTGCATTATTATCGATACTTTTCACGATTTTTATAAATATAATGCCAAGTGGTATGAATTATGTTTTTTTAAGCTAATTTTAAGAATTATTTTATCATAATACATCAATTAAATAACAATTTAAGTATATAGAATTAATATGGGACAACAAGTGAAAGATGCCAATGGGAAATTGGGTATTCTTATTCCGGGATTAGGTGCTGTGGCTACAACATTGATCGCTGGTGTGGCATCTATAAACAAAGGTTTTTCAAAACCAATCGGATCTGTTTCTCAATTGAGCAGAATTCGTCTGGGTAAACGCACTGAGAACAGAAATCCATTAATTAAAGATTTCGTCCCTTTAGCAAAATTGGAAGATGTAGTTTTTGGCGGATGGGACGTATATGAAGATAACGTGTACGAGGCTGCGTCAAAAGCACAGGTATTGGAGCAAGGTCAATTGGATGCTGTTAAAGCTGAATTGGAGGCTATCCAACCAATGAAGGCTGTGTTTGATCGTAATTTTGTTAAAAATTTAGATGGAACACACATCAAATCTGAAAAAACTCGTCGTGAATTGGCAGATGCCGTACAACGAGATATTCGTGAATTTAAAGAGAAAAATGGATTAGACCGCGTCGTATTGGTATGGTGTGGCTCTACAGAACGTTATATTGAAACGAACGAAGCTTTTTCAACATTAGCTAAATTGGAAGAGGCTTTGGATAATGACGATCAGCGCATTCCGCCAAGCATGATTTACTGTTATGCGGCTTTAAAAGAAGGTGCTCCTTATGTCAATGGTGCACCAAATTTAACGTGTGATGTTCCGGCAATCGTTGAGCTAGCTCACGAAAACGGGGTAGCTATTGCAGGTAAAGACTTTAAAACAGGTCAAACATTAATGAAAACAATCGTAGCACCAGGTCTTCAGGCAAGAGCTTTAGGTGTTGAAGGTTGGTTCTCGACCAACATCTTGGGCAACCGAGATGGATTGGTATTAGATGACCCTGAAAATTTCAAAACAAAAGAAGTCTCTAAATTATCTGTATTGGAAGAAATTTTAGATGCGAAAAAGAATCCGGAGTTGTACGGTGACCTTTATCACAAAGTACGCATCAATTATTATCCTCCTCATGGTGATAATAAAGAGTCTTGGGACAACATTGATATCTTCGGTTGGTTGGGCTACAAAATGCAGATTAAGATCAATTTCTTGTGCCGTGATTCAATTTTAGCAGCTCCAGTTGCGTTGGATTTAGCACTTTTTATCGATTTGGCTCAACGTGCAGGTATGTCAGGTATTCAAGAGTGGTTGTCATTTTACTTGAAATCGCCTCAAACGGCTCCAGGTTTACCTCCAGAACATGATATCTTCAAACAATTGATGAAATTGCAAAATACCTTGCGTCACATTATGGGTGAAGATTTAATCACGCACTTGGGATTGGATTATTACCAAGAACTCGTAGATAGCATTCAATAAGCGACCTTAATAAGATGGGGGAAACAATTGTTAAAGACAGTTTTCCCCCTTTTTCTTCAACACCATCGATGCGGTTGAAGACTTGATATAACCCTCTGTAGGCTTTTGTGTTTATCAACGCTGAGCGAGTGACGGGGGTTTTGCTTTTTTTAATAAATGATTTTATTTTGCAATTAGAAGAGATGGAATTTGCTATTATAGCAGCGGGAGAAGGTTCTCGATTGCGAAAGGAGGGATTCAATTTACCGAAACCCTTGCTACCATTACATGGAGTTCCATTAATTGAACGATTGATTCGCATATTTGCCAAAGAAGGAGCACAAAAAGTTCATGTCATCATCAATAAACAATCTCCAGAATTGAAATTGTTTTTGGAAAAAACGACTTTTGAGTTACCTATTGTGCTGCTAGAGGAAGATACTGAAAGTTCCTTGCACAGTTTTGCTTTGCTTGTTAAAAACAATCCTGATTGGTCTTCCTGTTGTCTTACGACAACCGATACGGTCTTTAAGCCACATGAATTTCATGCCTATATAGATGATTTTCATCACCATAAAAATGCAGATGCTTTTATGGCTGTTACCCCTTTTATTGATGACGAGAGCCCTTTGTATGTCAATACCAACCAACAACTTGAGGTGGAAGCTTTCTTAGATAGAGCGACACCAGAAACGAGATATGTTTCTGGCGGAATTTATTGTTTTCGTAAAGCCGCCATGGATTGTGCATTAAGTTCCGTTGCTGCTGGAAATTCGAGAATGCGTAATTTTCAGCGTGCGTTACTGGAAAATAGTTTGAAAGTTGAAGCATTTGTGTTTGAAAAAGTCGTCGATATTGATCATCTAAAAGATCGAGAAGTCGCAGAACAATTTTTGAGTGAGGAAGTTAGTTAGAAAAATGAGCGAGATGATTTCTATTTTAGGCGTAACTCGAAAAAATCGCTTTTCACCCAATCATGTGGGGAATGACGCCGCTATATTCAATGAAGTAATTTTAAAACTGAACGAAAAAGGTGCTTCAGTCGAAATTTGTAATGAAGATGAATTTTTGTCTTTGGCAACCATAAAGCAAGATAATATCTTAACGATGGGGAGAACAAAGACTTTAGTCAAAAAGTTGCAATCGCTTCAAAGCAAAGGTACCTATGTTTTGAATTCGGGTTTTGGAATTGAAAATTGCTATCGTAAGAATATGACACTTAAACTTTTGGAAGGCGGAGTTCCTTATCCCAAAAGCATTGTGATATCTACTGTAGCAGACATTCAATCTATTTTTGAGAAATTGAAAGGGAAGGGGGTGTGGATTAAGCGTGGCGATTTTCATGCTATTCATAAAGAAGATGTTACGTTTGCCGGTAGCCTGAAGGAAGCTCAACATATCTTGAATGAATATGCGCTCCGTGGAATTAAAGAAGCTGTAATTTCTGAACATCTTGCCGGAGACTTATTGAAGTTTTATGCTGTACGCGGAACAGCGTTCTTTTATTATTTCTACCCCTATGAACACAATCATCATAAATATGATTTGTACGAGCAAATTAATGATGAGGTGGTACATTTTCCTTTTGACCTAGAAAATTTAAAAGAAGTCGCTAATCGTGCTGCTGAAGTCCTTGATGTACATATCTACGGCGGCGATGTGATTATTGATGCCAATGGAGATTTCCATATTATAGATTTAAATGACTGGCCAAGTTTTGCACCTTGCCGGGCCGAGGCCGCAGAGGCTATTGCTCAAATGGTTTACCATAAATTTACTGAAAATAACCACAATGCAGAAAGAACAAGTTAATGTAATCGAAGAAGCAAATTTGAGTGCATTCGAACAATCTTTAAAATCTAATGATACCGAAGAGCGAATTGACATCTGGTTTTATCGACCTATTGGTTATCGCATCGCAAAAGTATGTGCTAAAATAGGCATTACGCCTAATGCGGTGACGATTATTAGTATCTTCTTTGGTGTTGCTGCGGGTATTTTATTCTATTACCCAGCGCTGTGGATTAATGTAATTGGTATGCTTTTACTGGTTTTTGCCAATTCTTTAGACAGTGCCGATGGGCAGCTGGCAAGAATGACAGACAACAAAAGTCGTTTTGGCCGTATCTTGGATGGTTTTGCCGGTGATTTTTGGTTTGCTTCGATTCATATAGCAATCTGTTTACGCAGTATCAATGAGGGATGGTCACAATGGTTATGGGTCTTTTGTGTGCTTGCAGGTGTATCGCATATGATTCAGTCAGCAATGGCCGATTATTACCGCAATGTTCACCTGTATTTTATAAAAGGTAAAGCCGGAAGTGAGCTGGACAATACCCGTGATTTAAGAGCGGACTATGAAACCTTGTCTTGGCGTAAGAATTTCTTTAGCAAATTTGTGTTGAATGGCTATATGGGCTATACGCGAAACCAAGAAAAGCTTTCTCCCAAATTGCAAAAACTATTGCATATTGTGAAGAGTCGCTATAAAGATGAACTGCCACAACAATTGATGGTAGATTTTAGAGCGCGGAACAAGCCATTGATGAAATATACCAATATTGTACAGTTCAACACCCGGGTGATTTTCCTATTTGTTTGGTTGTTTATCGGTCAGCCTTGGATTTATTTTTTCTTTGATATGTTTGTCTTAAATCCAATATTAATCTATATGTGTAACCGGCAGGAGAAAGTAAGTGGTTATTTTGTGGATAAATTAACAAATGATCCAACCTATGGGGAGTAAGATCTATAAAGTACTCTTTATGCTGATTGGTATAGGTACACTTGCCTATATGATTCAGGCAATGGGCATTGATGAGATTTGGAACAACCTCGAAAATATAGGATGGTGGTTTTTGCCTGTACTGGGCAGTTGGGCGGTACTCTATTGGATGAATGCAATGGCATTTAAGGCAATTATTGAAGAGCCCGAATTACCTCAGACGGACGTGCCTTTTTGGAAGGTGTTACAACTGACGATATCTGGTTATGCAATCAATTATATCACGCCATTTGTCGCTTTAGGAGGAGAACCCTATCGTATTATTGAACTCAAAAAATATGTGGGAGGCTCGAAGGCTGGTTCTTCGGTACTGTTGTATGGCGTCATGCACATCTTGTCCCATATTTTATTTTGGGTAGCTTCTGTTTTCCTCATCCTTTGGTTTGTACCGGCCAGTACGATGGTGAATGTTGCCTGTGCTGCGATTTTTGTAATGGCTATTATTTGTACTTGGCTATTTACAAAATTTTATAAGAAGGGAATTACAGTTTCTCTTTTGAAAGCATTGTCTAAATTACCTTTGGTCGGTAAAAAAGTCAATCATTTGTTGGAAACGAAGTATGAAACCTTAAATGATGTGGATCAGCAGGTGAAAAACCTTTTTCAAAATCGCCGCGACCGTTTCTACAAAGCTCTTTTCTGGGAGTTTGTAGCACGGGTAGTGGGGTGTTTTGAGATTTATTTCATTGGTTTAGCACTAGATATCAATATTGATTTTGTTGATGCCATGATCATTAGCTCAGGTTCTTCATTATTTGCCAATCTGGTGTTTTTCTTCCCCATGCAATTGGGGACTCGGGAGGGCGGATTAGCCATGGCTGTGATGAGTATAGGATTGCCCGCTAAAGTCGGTATTTTTATGGGCGTTGTCACGCGAATTAGAGAAATTGTATGGATTATGATCGGCTTGGGCTGGATGAGTTTAGTAAAAAAGAAATAAAATGAATAAGTTTAACGTTAAGGGAATTATTTTTGATTATGGTGGAACCTTGGATACGAATGGTGGTCATTGGGGAGCCGTTATCTGGTCGGGTTATGAGAAATACGAGGTTCCTGTAAATTTGAACGCTTTTCAGGAAGCCTATAGTTACGCAGAACGTCAAATGGCTTTACAGCCGATTATTAAGCCGGACTTTGATTTTTTAGCGGTACTGAAGGCAAAGCTTAATGTACAATTTGAATACCTTATTGCTGCGGGGTACGAACTGGATAAAACATTAGCTGATAAAATTGCATTTGAAGGCTACTCCCTCGCGAAGAATACAGTTAATCAGGTGAAGCCGCTTCTAATTTCACTGCGTGAAAAATATCCAATTGTCATGGTTTCCAACTTTTATGGCAATCTGAAATCTGTCCTCGCCGATTTTGGTATCTTACCTTATTTTCAGTCCGTTGTGGAATCTGCCGTTGTCGGTGTACGCAAACCTGATCCTGCAATCTATGCATTAGGTGTCGACAAATTAGGACTTCCTGCCCAAGAAATCGTTGTCGTAGGTGATTCGTATAGTAAAGATATGGTCCCGGCTAAAGCCGTTGGATGTCAAACCTTATGGTTGAAAGGACAGACTTGGGGCGAAGATAAACTGCAGGATACTTCTGCTGCAGATCAGCAGTTTACAAGTATCTTCGATTTAATCGACTTTGTTTAAATAGAGGTTCAGACGAAATTCTTTAGGCGAGATACCAACATTTCGCTTAAAGAATTTACCGAAAAAAGACTGATCCGAGAAGTGTAATTTCATTGCAATTTCGCGCATCGGAAGCCCTTGGCAAAGTAAAGACTTTGCTTCTTCCACCAAGACATTCTGAATAAGTTCTATTGCTGATTTTCCAGTAAGCTCCTTGGTAATTACCGAAAGATGCTTCGCCGTGATACCGAGTTCCACGGCATAAAACTGAACCATGTGTTCTTTATGAAATGACTTTTTGAGCAGCAAGTAAAAATTTGCCAGTATTTCTCGTTTCCGCGAAGGAATAGCAGGAGTATTTCGGAGGTTTTGGCTTCCTAATCGAGCAATTTCACAAAATAGTATTTCTGTTAAAGACTTTATAATCTGATTTTTGAATAGGTAGGTAGATGCTTGCCGATCATAATGAATAAACTGCTTGAATAAGTTAGACAGGTTGATCGCATCTTGATTGGATAGCGACCAGATATAACTATCGTTGATGGCCAGCGATTTTTTCGTTACCTCAAAAAAATCCTCCTGAAAGTCCAATTTGAAGCTGAAATCTAATGTAAAGAAAAGCAAATACACTTCACAGTCCCAAGATTTGGCGACCGAAGAGCTATTGACTCTCGATGATGGACTGGTTAACAATAGGTGATTTTGGGCCACCTGTATGCGTTCATTATTAATGATAAAAGAAGTTTCACCCTTTTTTATTAAACAGAGCGAATAGAGTTCACCCTTTTTTAGGATGTGCTGCTGCTCAGAGCTGAACACAGGCTTTGATTTGTTGCCTTTAAAATGAAAAACATAAAAGCCCTTATTTTCGAATGGTATTTCCTTCACAGACATGTTTACTTCACGATAAAATCAAAATAAGTTTTACGATAAGGTTCATTTTGCAACGTATAATGCCACCATTCTTTATCGTAAGCTTTAAACCCAAATTTAGCCATAGCTTCTTTTAGAATTTTTCTGTTTTCTTTCTGTTGTGCCGTTAGATTTGCATATTGATGGTGTGACACAGCCCCGAAAAAATCGAACGGCCCGCCCATATCAATCTCTTTTTTATCTTTCAGGCGAATGATCGTAAGATCTACTGTACTGCCACGGCTATGGCCTGATTTGGAGGCAATAAACCCTAGCTTGAACAAATTCTTCTTATCGAGATGTGGATAAAACTCTCTTTTTGCAATGGTGTCGCCAGTTTTTAATGACCATGACTTGAAGTTGTCAACAGCGCGCTGTGGACGGTAGGCATCAAATATTTTCAAGCCCAAACCTTTTTTATTTAAATGGTTTTCGACCTGCTGCAGTGCGAAGGCTGCCCGCTTAGTTAAAATCGCAACAGGCTTCTCATAACCCCGTATTGGTCTTCCTGTAAAGTTGTGACTGCCGAAATAACGCATTTCCAAGCTAACATTAGGAATAATGTCCTTGACGTATACAAAATCTGATGGTATGCTTTTTTCCTGTGCACAGATGAATGAACTGAAAAAGCTTAAACCAAGGGCAAGACACAAGTTGATTTTCATGGAATGAAGATACAACTTGTGCCTGAATTAATATAATAGAACGTTGATTCTCGTCCGTATCGAAAGCATCCGCCAATTTCAGTGTATTGATACGTTTGCTGTTAGATAGAAAACCCGCTTAATGATCAGCTAATTTTTTTTTCAGGTAATTGTATATTTCAATTTGTGACCGGCATGGCGCCTTGTTATTCTCGACATAATGATTACTCAGCGAATTGTTTAGTATCCGTGCTTTGACATTATCATTAAGCTGAATTTGAAGCATTTCTTTTAAATCCTCCTTTATTTTTTTGCTTGTTATTTTTACGGCTGCTTCAATACGATGATCCAGGTTTCTTGTCATCCAGTCTGCTGACGAAATAAATAGCTGCTCCCGGCCAGCGTTGTAAAAATACATCACACGTGCATGTTCTAGATATTCGTCTACTATTGAAATGGCATTCATCTGCAGTTTAAAATTCTTCTGGTTTGTTGCGCAGTAGATTCCTCTGATAATAAGGTCTATTTTAACACCAGCCGTTGCCGCATCGTAGAGCTTTTTAATCATTTCCTTGTCGCTCAATGAATTTACCTTCACAATGAGGTATGCTTTTCGGCCAGCTTTGGCTTCTGTAATTTCTTGGTCGATGTAATGGAGCAGCTCTTTGCGCATATCCGTTGGGCATACCAAAAGGCTTTTACAATTTTTGATAATTTCAGCGGGGTTTGATTTAGGACGTCGAAGGTAATTGAAAATCTTATTGATATCGGCAATCACATCTCTGTTACTTGTTAAGAGGCAATAGTCTCCATATAATTTTGCTGTTTTTTCATTTATATTTCCTGTACTGACAAAACCATATTGGATTGTTTTCATGCCAGCACGTTTTTTTATCACACATAGTTTTGCATGTACTTTTTTATTTGGGATACCAGTCAATACTTTAATGCCCTCCAATTCGAGTTTTTCCTTCCAGTCCAAGTTATTTTCCTCATCAAATCTTGCACGGAGTTCGAGCATCACGGTGACTTCTTTTCCATTGCGGGCTGCATTGATCAAGGCATTTGCAATTTTTGAATTTGAAGCTAAGCGGTATGCTGTAATCTGGATGGTCTTTACATCCGGATCCATTGCTGCCTCACGAAGAAGGTCAATAATCGGTCTAAACTCATGATATGGAAAGGAGAGAAGCACATCCTTTTTTAATACAGTATCCGTTACACGCTCGTAATTTTGAAAATTAGGATGCGGAAACGACGTTCTTTCCAGTGGTTGATTGTAGGATTTAAATACATTTGGAAAGTCCATAAAGTGTTTAAAGTTGTGTATTTTCTGCCCTGGAATGATGCTGTCTTTTTTGGATAGGTTAAGTTTTTTGATCAAGAATTCCACCAACTTGGTGTTCATTTCCTGGTCGAATATAAAGCGTGTGGGTTTACCTTTTCTCCTATTTTTTACCCCTTTGCTAATTTTTTCAACAAGGCTTGTATTGATGTCGTTGTCAATGTCAAATTCGGCGTCTTTCGTCACTTTAAAGACATGAGCATGGAATACATCGAAACCAAAATAGGAAAATATTAATGGGAGATTAAACTTGATCACATCCTCCAAAAGTATAATGTGCTTTTCATCCTTTGGCGACGGTAACTGTACGAAGCGCCCGTTTGAACTTGTGGGAATCTCAATGAGAGCAAATTTCGTTTCATATTGCCATTCCTTTTTGCCCATCGCAATACCCAAATAAAGACTCTTGTCGCGAATATAGGGCATTGGTCGTACGTCATCTAATATTAAGGGGATAACGTTCGATTCGACGTCATCCTGGTAATAGTCACTGACAAATTTTTGCTGTTCGACATTCAGTTCTTCGCTGGTTTTAATATAGACATGCTGTTTGGCCATATCTTTTTGAATACGATTCCAGGTACTGTCAAATTTCTTTTGCTGTTTGATAACCCTGATATTGAGTTCTTCGAGGATGAGCTGTGGGTCTTCATAAAATGACTGGTTGGCACTTTTGTCTTTCAGGTCGATAGCTCGCTTTAGTCCAGCGACACGTACACGGAAAAATTCATCAAGGTTATTTGAAAAAATACCTAAAAATTTGATTCTTAAGGGTAAAGGAACCGTCTCGTCCGCAGCTTCTTGGAGCACTCTTCCATTAAAGCTCAACCAACTAACATCTCTAGGAATAAATTTCTTCGCCATAACTAAATATACGTAAATTTAAAAAGCAAAACTATAGCTCTAGCGCGGATAATCGAACTTTTTTGTGTTAACGAATTATTAAGTTATTCCAAAAAAAATCCCCAAAGTTTTATACAAACTTTGGGGATGTGTCTTTCCGTTTGGCAAGGTCTAGTCCTTTTTTCCGTATTTCTTTGAGATTTGAATTGCTTTGAATTTTGTGGTGTCGAAATGCGGTGTATCGATCGATAGACTTGTTGGATAAGGAGCCGTTCGATCGAAGAAGTACACGGTTGTGATACTTCCATAATCATTAACAGGCATGAGCTCAAGACAACCTGTATAGTCTGCATTTAAAACGTCACCCACGGTCACGGCATAGATACGGATAATACCACCTTTATTTTGTTCATTTCTGACAAACGCAACTTCCTTAAAACCTCCCGGTAAGTCTTCAATACTTTTTTGATTGAAGCTATCTTTTAAAATAAATCCCAACAGCACCAAAATTGGTATGACCAAAAGCCATAACCTTTTATTCTTCTTCATTAAAATACCCTTAAATTGTAATTGTTATGCCTAATAATTTGTAAAACTCTTTCAAAATTGCCTGATGTCCTGGCCAGGCGGGAGAAGTGACCAAATTCCCATCCACGACTGCCTGATCCGCAGGAATATTTTTCCATGTGCCGCCAGCCAATTCGATATCTGGACCTACAGCAACATAGGCGGTAAGAGTACGTCCTTCAAGAACCTTTGCTGCCGTTAACACTTGAATGCCATGACATATTGCCGCGACAGGTTTATTGTGCTCAAAGAAGTGTCTTGTAATCTCCAAAACACGTTTGTTGAGTCGGATATATTCTGCCGATCGACCACCAGCAATATATAGACCATCATAATCTTCAACATTTACCTCATCAAAATCCTTATTGATAGCGAAATTATGTCCGCGCAATTCTTTGTAGGTCTGGTCACCCGTAAAATCATGGACCGCTGTTGGCACCACATCACCGCTTTTTCGGTCTGGTGCAATTGCATCTACAGTTATTCCTATGGAGCCCATTGACTGAAATGGAACCATCGCTTCGTAATCTTCTACAAAGTCTCCTACCAGTAATAATATTTTTTTTGCCATATCAAAAACCTCTTTTAATAGGTTATCAATTTACATATTAAAAGAGGTTTTCACAATGATTATTTGTTAATCTTTTGTCAACCTTGTATCGCTAATTTTTCCGCAAGGATACGTTTTGTCTTTCTTACTTTAGCCTCTAATTGACTTCTTAAGGTTGGATCTATAATCCCTTTACCTTCTTCGAAATTTTTGTGAAATTCAGGAAGAGAGAAAGAATCTAAGATATCCGCACCATCCCATGTAATTCGGTTTACAGCAGTGTTCAATACCGTTGCACCACCCATTGGACCAGGGGCCGTAGCCAACAAGAAAACAGGTTTGCCATTGAATAATTTACGATTAGGAATACGCGAAACCCAGTCAACGATATTTTTATAGGCTGAAGTATACGACCCATTGTGTTCTGCCAAAGAAATCAAAAGAAAATCTGCCGCATCCATTTTAGCAGCAAAGTCATAGGCCAATTGCGGAATGCCTAGCTCGGCTTCTTTATCGTAAGAATAGATAGGCATTTCAAAATGGTTTAAGTCCAGCAACTCGATGGTGTCTTCTGCTTCTTTGTAGTATTTGGACGTACTTGTAACGAACATTTTGTTGATAGAATTTTTATTGCTCGTGCCTGCAAATGCTAATATTTTCATCGCTATATCATTAATTTAATCTTTATTCCTTTTATTTTCGATCTCTCTTATTTTAAAAGATGGTCAAACATACAATATAATCGCTAAAAAAAAGTCAATCAAATGTCTTTGTGCGATATGGAAGTGTATTTATTGATGCACATCAATAAAATTGAAACGTTCATACATCCCAAGAATGCCTGTTAATCCGCCGGTATGAACCACAAGTATTTTGTCTGCTGGAGTGAAGTAATCATTTTTAATCAGATCATCCAGGGCATAGAGCAATTTGCCGGTATATGTAGGTTCGATCATTATCCCGGTATTTGTTACAAAATTTTGAACAAAAGATAGTAAGTCGGCAGTTGTTTTTGCATATCCTCCAAAATGATAATTGAGATGTAAAATAGGGGGAGCTATGTTGGGGTAAAGTTGATCGACTTCCTCTTGAATAAAGCCACCATTCTTTAAAACGGGTATACCATGCACTCGTGTAAGAGCATCTCGATTATCTATGGCGTTGGCTATTCCGGCCAATGTTGTTCCGGTGCCACAAGCAGTAAAGATATGCTGGTATTCTTGTTGGAGTTCATCGACCAGTTCGGCGCATCCCTTAGCGCCTAAAATACCATAGCCCCCTTCATGAATATAGAAAGTGGTTGGATCCTGACCGAAATATGTTTTGTACAGATTCTCTTTATTTCGGTAAGATTCGCGTTCGACATAAATAAGCTGCATGCCAAAGAGTCGACACATGGCCAAAACAGGGTTGTTGACTCCTTCTTCCCCTCTGACAAAAGCGGTTGTTCTAAACTTAAAGGTCGCTCCGGCGCAGGCTGTAGCTAAAAGATGATTGCTCCAGGTACCACCAAATGTAACAAGATGATTCTTCTGAAGCCGTATTGCTTCCGCTAGATTGTATTTTAATTTGCGCCATTTATTGCCTGAAATAAAAGGATGTATGAGGTCATCCCGCTTGAGCGTTACTTTTACATGCTTCTTCTCCCAAGCGGGGAGATACAATTCAGTTTCGGGACTGTGGATTTTGAACGGCAACATAACATTAAATGAAAACAAATTTAACGAAAATTGTTTCATTTGGTTTATTTTTGTAGCATGACAGAACAAATTGGATTGCAAGATCAGGAAGAACAAGAATTATTTGAACATCTACGGATAGAGGTGGACAAGGGGCAGGCATTACTCCGCATTGATAAATATCTGATGAACAGAGTCGAAAATGCTACACGGAGTAAAATTCAGCATGCGATAGAAGCAGGTTCTGTCATGGTCAACGGTAAGGAAATCAAGGCGAGCTATAAAGTTAGACCCGATGATGTGATTACATTGGTGTTGCCTGATCCCCCGCGTGATAACGAAGTCTATCCAGAAAATATTCCTTTGGATATCAAATATGAAGATGATGACGTTCTGATTGTGAACAAAGAAGCTGGAATGGTTGTACACCCAGGATATAATAATTATACAGGAACTTTGGTGAATGCGCTTACTTATCATATTCAGCAGCTGCCACAGCTACCAGGAAATTCTGATCGTCCGGGATTAGTACACCGAATTGATAAAGATACTTCTGGGCTATTGGTTATCGCCAAAAATGAAAAGTCCATGGCCTTTTTGGCGAAACAGTTTTTCGACCACAGTATTACACGAAAGTATATCGCCATGGTATGGGGTGATTTAAAAGAAGATGGAACGATAACAGGTTATATTGGACGTCACCTAAAAGACAGACGCATAATGGCGATGTATGATAGTGAAGACAAGGGGCGTTGGTCGGTAACACACTATAAGGTTTTGGAACGCTTAGGTTATGTAACTTTAATCGAATGCCAGCTGGAAACGGGAAGAACACATCAGATCCGTACGCATATGCAGTCTATCGGGCATCCGCTGTTTAACGATGCTATGTATGGTGGAGACAAGATTTTAAAAGGTACCGTGTTTTCGAAGTATAAGCAGTTTGTCGATAACTGTTTTTCTTTGCTGCCTCGTCAAGCACTTCATGCGCAAGTACTGGGATTTATTCATCCTGCTACAAAAGAAAATGTGTACTTTGAAGTACCATACCCTGAAGATTTTCGTTTAGCTTTAGAAAAATGGCGTGCATACGCAGCAAATTCAATGGCTGTAGAAAATGGTTAAAATTTAGAACAAAATTAAGATGCCAACAAACTATATTAATTTCAATGGCAATGTAGTGCCGGAAAATCAGGAAATATTTAGCATTGAGAATAGAGGTTTTCGTTACGGGGATGGATTGTTCGAAACCATGCTCTATAAGGATGGTGATATCCGTTTTCTAAATTTTCATGTCGAACGCTTACAGAAAGGCATGGAATTGATTCATCTGGACGATTCAAATCTTTTCGACGAATTTTTTATTCGTTCGCGGTCCGAAGAATTAATCCGTAAAAATAATATGTTGGGGCAACAGGTCCGTATCCGATTGATCGTATTTAGATCAGGGGGCGGGCTGTATAGTCCGACAAGTAATAAGCCCGGTTTTGTTTTGCAGGTACAACGTCTAGAACCCAATCTGCGTGATAAGAAGGTGGGGCTGATCGTAGGCTTGTACAATGAATTTAAAAAACCGTATAGCGATCTGTCAAAAATTAAGTCTTTAAATGCGCAGATTTATGTTTTGGCCGGTATTTATAAAAAGAAAATGGCCTTTGACGATGTATTGATCCTAAATCAGGAGGGCTACTTATGTGAATCACTGACATCCAATATTTTTGTCTTTTATGAGAAAGTACTTTATACCCCTGCGCTGTCCGAAGGATGTATCGAGGGAGTTATGCGTAGGGTAGTGATGGACATGGCACAAGATGAGGGTATCGAGGTAGTTGAAGCCCAAATAAGCCCCGAAATTATGAAGCGGGCCGACGAGATTTTCTGTACCAATGCTGTACAGGGTGTGCAATGGGTGATGGGATATAAGCAAAAGCGTTATTTCAATAAAATATCCCGTATTCTGCAGGAAAAACTGCTAAACTGGAACTATGATATCAGTGATGAACAAGACTAGTACGATAGCGTCGTGGTGCCAAGAGCAGCGAGAATTAACAAAGGGCGGGAATTAATCCTGCCCTTTGTTAGTTATAAACTGCTCAGCCCATTGCTCAAATGCTTGTTTAAAGCTGTGTAGAAAATCCTTGGTTTCTCCGGATTCAATTTTGCCGTCAGATCCGATACTTGACTCAATATCACCAATATATGCTTCGGGTTGTTGCATTGTCAAGAGATTGACGAATACAAGGGATTGCCGGAGATGGTGATTGGCACCAAAACCGCCTAACGCCCCAATTGAAGAAGATATTACTGCAGCAGGTTTGCCATCCCAACTGTTCTTACCATAAGGTCTTGATCCTACATCAATTGCATTTTTCAACACAGCAGGAACTGAACGGTTATATTCTGCGGTGATAAAGAGCACTGCGTCCAATGCATTAATCTCCTGACGAAATCTTGTATAGCTAGCCGGCGGAGTGCCTTCATCATCGAAATCCTGATTATACAAAGGGAGATCGCCAATATCGATCAGGCTATAGCGAAATTTAGATTCCTCCTGATCAACGATATACTCCCCAATCTTTTTGTTAAAAGAGTTTTTTCTTAAGCTACCAACCAATATACCTACGTTATATATGCTCATCGTATTTATTATTAAAGTTTCTATTATCTATTTATTTGAACAACATAGTATCCAATAATGTTTTTACTTTATTGCGAATAATACAGGTGTTCAACCTGTTAATAATGAGTTTTTTATCGATTGGTTAACAAAAATTAACATTTCGATATTAATCTTTTGCATACAGTTTGTTGTCGTATTGTAAAGAAGAAATTACAAACTAAGGGAGGAGTTACTTATGAAAAAATTGCTTTATGCAGCTGCTATCATTGCAGGCCTTTTTACGGCAAATGCTGCCCAGGCGCAAGTCAGTATTCGCGTCAACATCGGAAGTCAGCCTAATTGGGGCCCAGTAGGCTATGATTATGCCCGCTATTATTATATTCCAGAGTATAATATGTATTACGATGTGCCCGCGAGATGTTATGTTTATTACGACAATGGCGGCTGGGTAAGGAGAGCTAACCTTCCTAGAAGATATAGACACTATGATTTTTACCGAGTACACAAGGTGGTTATCAACGACCGTACACCGTGGCATCATCACGACCGATATAGAAGTCGTTACGGGGGCTACCGCGGAAGACAGGTAGCAATTCGCGACAGCCATCATGGCGGTGGGTATTCATTTGCGAGCGAGCGCCGCAAACATTCATGGAATGAAGGCCGTCGACACGATAGAGGACCTGGTCATCATGGACGCGGTAACGGGCATGGACCTGGAAAGCACAGGCACTAATTCGTTACATTGAAATACAATCGTTCAATTGAAATACAAGTTCAATTGAAGTACAAAGAAGAATCTATAAGGTCATAAATTCTTCTTTTTTTACGCCTAAATAAATTAAGAAACATAATACCTTGATTCATAAAAATTATCTTAATTTTGCGCTACAATAAACCTACATGAGCTGCATGTAGTTTTCACGATAGGTTTTTGAAACAATAGTAATGCGTAAGTTAATTTTTGTAATGAGAAAAGGGATTCGTTTAGGTGCTGTATGGATAGGTTTGGGGATAGTTAGTTTAGGATTATATGCCTGTGATCAAGGTGGGAAGAGCAAGGTTCAAAATGGTGATACTACGGATGATTCCATCCCGGCCGTAAAAGATAGTTTAGTTACGGTGCAGGACTCGATCAGTAACGTGGATTCCTTACAAAAAGATACCATTGCTAAAACGGAAGAAGATAAGCCCTTTAAAAGCGCTAAAGATACAACCGTACTATTGACCGATACTGTTTCTCCGCGTTATATATATCTTACTTTTGACGATGGCCCTCTGAATGGAAGTCAGTATCTTGATTCCATTGCAACTGCAAAGGGTATTAAAATCAATACTTTTCTGATTGGACATCATGATAAAATGAGTAAAAAGCTGCACAGCTATACCGAACGTTACAAGAATAATCCTTTAGTTGATTGTTATAATCATAGCTTTTGGCACGCGCACGACAAGTATACTGTATTTTATTCCAATCCGCAGGCTGCTTTTGAAGATTTTGAACATGCTGAGCAATCATTGGGGCTCGAGCATAAAATCGTGCGATTGCCGGGAAGAAATATTTGGTATATCGGAGACCGTAAGAAAGTTGATTTGAAAACAGGGGGATCAACGGCCGAGTTACTGCATCAAAATGGTTATAAGGTCATTGGTTGGGATTGTGAATGGAAAATTAATGGTGTGACGGGAAAACCAGACTTGTCGGTAAATCAGTTGTATACCCAAATGAAGAATCTACTTCGTAAAGGAACGTCGTATACAAAAAACAATGTGGTACTGTTGACACATGATAATATGTACCAGACTAAAAAAGGACAGCGACTTTTATCAGATTTAATCGATAGCCTAAAACAACATCCAAACTATCACTTTGAGTTTGTGCGGAATTACCCCAGATAGTGAGAATAGTTAAAACAAATAAAAAGGTATAAAAGCGAAAGGCTTAAAAAGAGTGGAGTGACCGTCTCTTTTTAAGCCTTTCGCTTTTAAAGAGGCAATACTTAGTTTTGTTTACGGAGATATTTGGTTAAAATAACGATCGTCTGACCTTCAATCTTTCCTTCAATCTGCTCAATGTTGTTAGCTACCAATCTGATATTCTTCACAACTGTACCTAACGTGGCTTTAAGAGAAGAGCCCTTTACGTCGAGTGTTTTTGTTAATACAACTGTGTCACCTTCAAAGAGTCTTTGACCAATGCTATCTTCATGAAAAGAAACATAGCCATCATTTTCGTGGTCGCCGGTTTTTTTGGCTTCAGCCAACGTTTCATCGTCCAAATATAAAATATCCAATGCTTCCGATGCCCAGCCTTCATTTTTTAATCGGCTTAACATCCGCCAGCATACAATTTGTACAGCCGGATTTTCAGACCACATCGCATTTGGAAGAAACTTCCAGTCTTCGGGATTTAATTGTTCTGTCTTATTAAGCTGGTTGACTAATTTTTCTGAAATCAGTAAGGTATTGTCCAAATTTGCCGTTATTTCTGGAGGTAGTGTATAGGCAACTAAAGTCAATTCATTGCCCGTTAATTCACATTTTCCGCCAGCTCTCGCCTGTAATTGTTCTTCTAACTTCATATCTTTTTTTTGAAAGTCCAAACTTAGCCAAATTTGTTTTGACACGCAATGACCAATATCACAACTTTACTAATTTAGCCGCTTCTATTGCTATTTTAATGCACTGCTTTGGATGATGAATATCTTTCAATACCCGTGAATTTATGGAGTTAAAAAATGTTGGACTGCAAATGCGCTACAATTTTTCTTTTAATAAAGCCTTTGTATGTAGAACATTGGTATTGATTTTGTATTAGTCCAGCTTTGGAAACGATTATTAACTATAATTTAGCGATACTATGAAATGGCAAGGAGGAAAACAAAGTGGTAATTTTGAAGACCGCAGGGGGATGTCGGGTGGTGGAAAAATAGCATTAGGTGGAATAGGGGGGATTATTGTTTTAGTCATAGGATTTCTGATGGGAGGAGATCCTACGCAACTTTTACAACAAGCCCAGAATATGGGGGCGCAGACCGAACAGTCGGGGCAGCCACGTGATCTAAATCCTGAAGAGAAAAGATTAACAGAGTTTTCACTGACTGTGCTCCAAAGCACCGAAGACGTCTGGACAAAGCTATTTAAAGAACAGATGCAGAAAAACTATACACCAACAATACTTGTGTTTTACGATGGTGGGACGCAAACGGACGGTTGCGGTATGGGACAGGCGTCTTATGGCCCTTTCTATTGTCCTGGTGATCAAAAAATTTATCTCGATTTGAGCTTTAGTAAAGAATTGTCAGATAAATTTGGAGCAAAAGGAGAATTTGCGATGGCTTATGTGATAGCGCACGAGGTTGGACATCATATCCAGCAACTGGTTGGACTGTTACCCCAAACCAATGCAGCACGAGGTAAGCTCAGTGAACGAGAAAATAATAAAATCTCTGTCATGACCGAACTACAGGCAGATTTTTATGCAGGCGTATGGGCACATTATCTCAACGAGTATACCGATATAAAAATTGATTATAACGATATTATGGATGGTATGAAAGCTGCTGAAGCGGTCGGCGATGATAAGCTGCAAACAGAAGCACAGGGCTATGCTGTGCCAGAATCATTCACCCATGGGACATCTGCACAGCGTATGGCCTGGTTTAAAAAAGGATATGATTCTGGGGATATGCGATCGGGTAATACCTTTGAGGATCCTAGCCTGAAATAATCGTTGATTTCAATGAAAACGCTTGATCACACCATGGTCAAGTGTTTTTTTTAGTTCAGTACCGGTAATGCGCAACAATGCTACCATATACGCTTTTTCAAATCCCTATTGAACCAGCAAGTTGCAACCCCGTATATCACTTTGATCAAACCGACCCAATATTTCAAACGATCCATCCTCATGTACTTTCCCTAAATCCTGTGTTGCGATAAACGAACAGGAATAGCGATTCGCTAGATCGATAACATTAATTCCACCAGATTTATTCGAAGGAATCAAACTCAATGGATCATTGGTATCACGGATTAGTATTTTCATCCATTTGGGTAGCTGAAAAATTCCTTGACCAGAGGAATAGCCCTGAGATAGTAGTTCCGTCATCCCATATTCAGAATGAATTCCTACCACACCGAAAGCTTTTTCAAGAAGCTGATGGATTTCTTGTTTGACCATTTCCTTGCGCTTTCCTTTCATTCCTCCTGTTTCCATAATGATTAATTCTGGAAAATCGAAGGCATAGTGTTCGATAAAATCGAGAAGGGCATACGTCACTCCGAAGAGTATCGTCTTCGTTCCTTTATTTTTGAGCCGGACAAGTGTTTCGTATAGCTCTTGATGGTTATACAGAAAGTAATTGCTTTCAGGCTGATCACTTTGTTTCATAAGATCGTCAACCATATATATCAAAGACGATCCACTTCTCTCGAGGTAAGAAGGGAGAAGTGCGAGTACGGCAATATTGCTCAAAGGGCCATAGAAATCTTCGAAGATCCGACGAAAGGTATGTTCATAAATATTCAGGTCGGCCACAAAATGTTTCGAGGTCAGCATTCCCGTCGTTCCGGAACTGGAAAAGACCATTTCAGCCTCCATTCCTTCGGTGATAACCTGTTGGGTTTTGAAAAATTCAATAGGTAGGAAAGGAATCTCGGTATAGTGTTCAATATTGGCTTTATCCTTTCCCAAGATGCGGATATAGTCCCGATAAATTTTGCAATGCTGGCTTTGGAATTGGTAGGTCTCTAAACACTGCTGATTAAAATCATACTCGGTTTTAATCTCAAAAAAATCCTTCCAATTCGTCATAGCATTTAAAAATTTGATAGACAAAATTAACTAAAATTTGGAAACATTAACAGGTCTTATTGTTTCAGTTTTATCGGATGCGTAGTGAAGTTGAACGATAGCATAGCCGATAAGCAGGTGCAGGCAAGAATTCTTGGGGCTAAGCTGCAGCGCGCGTGTTCAATTGTGTACGATAGGTATGTACTGGAGCTGCTAGGAAAGCGCATGCCATACATGTCTTGTAACAAGCTCAGATCCAATGTAAAAAAGCATCTGAGCTTGTTTATGTTTATAGCATACCGCCGTCAACAGGAAGAACCTGGCCGGTTACGTACGCCGATAAGTCGGATGCTAAATAAAGACAGGCATGAGCAACATCTTCAGGCTGTCCCGCGCGTTTCAACGGAATTCCTGCTTCCCATCCGGCAACAACTTTCGGATCCAATACATCCGTCATTTCCGTCCGTATAAAACCTGGAGCAACAACGTTAGCACGGATATTACGCGAACCTAATTCTTTTGCGACAGATTTTGTGAACCCGATAATACCTGCTTTTGAGGCAGCGTAATTCGCCTGACCAGCATTTCCCTGAACACCCACTACCGAAGACATATTAATAAATGAACCTTTGCGGTTTTTCATCATAATTTTTGAAGCTGCCTTGGTGACGTTAAACACCGACTTGAGGTTGACATTTAAGACATCGTCCCAATTTTCTTCAGTCATACGCATCAATAAGCCGTCTTTTGTGATACCCGCATTGTTTACAACAATATCCAGTCCACCGAAATCGGCAACAATGGAATTGATTAATTGTTCCGCTTCTTCAAATTTTGAAGCATCAGAACGATAGCCGATTACTTTCGTACCGAAAGCCTGAAGCTCCTGTTCTAACGCCTGTCCTTTTTCGACAGAAGAAAGATATGTGAAAGCGACGTTAGCACCATGTTGTGCAAAAACTTCTGCAATTTTCCTTCCGATTCCTTTCGATGCTCCTGTTATTAAAGCAATTTTTCCTTCGAGTATTTTCATCTGTATAAGTTATTTATCTTTAATTATTTACGATACGATATAGATCCATCGTTCCGACTTCCTCCCGCGTTGCTCTTCCTACTCATTATGGAGATCAATACGACACGGGCGCTTTCATTCGGTCGCTATCTAGCTATGCCACAGCGATTCTTTTTTTTTATTTTTTATCCCTGTCGCTTATAGACATTTTGCAAAAATGTTAAAACTATATTATAACACAAAATCTTTCGATAAATAACGGTCTAAATTAGCAGAACATTATGCCTTCAGCTGATGTTTACAAAAGCGTTGCTTGCTATTTTTTTAGCGAACGGATTTAGTGTTTAACAGTAAGCGTTTACTCACTTTATATAATTTTAATAAATCCATGTTATTTTTGAATAAGTGCTTCTAAAAAGTACAGTTTTTTGACAAAAGACTTGGACGTTTATCAAAAACTATATTAAATTTGCATCAATCACAAAAACATGAGCAAAAAATCAAATAAAGAAGTTGACGTTGTTCTAATCGGCGCCGGTATTATGAGTGCTACTTTGGGTACTCTAATCAATGAATTAAGCCCAGACGTTAATATTGAAATTCTTGAGCGTTTGGATGTTGTGGCTGCTGAAAGTTCAGACGCTTGGAATAATGCTGGCACGGGTCACTCTGCCTTATGCGAGTTAAATTATACGCCCGAACAGAAAGATGGTTCTGTAAAGATTGATAAAGCAGTGAAAATTGCTGAGCAATTTGAGGTATCTAAGCAGTTTTGGTCCTACCTTGTTGATAAAGGCATCATTACCCAGCCTGAAAATTTTATCCGTAGTATTCCACACCTGAGTGCGGTTTTTGGTGAAAAAGATGCTAAATTTCTGAAAACAAGATGGGAAACTTTAACGACCCAAAACTTGTTTAAGGGGATGGAGTATACCGAAGATGCTGAATTGCTGAAATCATGGATTCCATTGATGATGGAGGGGCGTGATAAAAACGAAAAGATTGCTGCAACGAAAATGGATCTTGGTACAGATGTCAATTTTGGCTCATTGACACGTGATTTGATCGCTAATCTTGCAAATAAAGAAAATATATCCATTTCGCTAAACCATGAAGTCATTGACATCGAACGTGAAGATGATGGCCGTTGGGAAGTGGAGGTCAAAGATTTAAAAACAGGAGTAAAGAGAGAAATCAAAGCGAAATTTGTATTTATTGGTGCTGGTGGACACTCCTTGCTGTTGTTGGAAAAATCTGGAATACCAGAAGCAAAAGGGTATGGTGGCTTTCCGGTAGGAGGCCAATGGCTGCGTTGCGTGAATGAGGAGATTATTAATGCCCACCACGCCAAAGTGTACGGCAAAGCCTCTGTAGGCGCTCCACCGATGTCTGTGCCGCACTTAGATACGCGTTATATCGATGGCAAACAAGCTTTGTTATTTGGTCCTTATGCGGGTTTTTCAACAAAATTCCTCAAACAGGGGTCTTATTTCGATCTACCGGCTTCTATCAAGTTGTCGAATATCCGACCGATGCTATCTGCCGGACTTGATAATTTGCCCTTGACCAAATATTTGATCACAGAAGTCATGAAATCTCCGAAAGATAAACTGGAATCATTGAAACAATTTATGCCCACAGCAAAATTGGAGGACTGGGTTATTGAGAAGGCGGGACAACGGGTTCAGGTGATCAAGAAAGATGAGAAGAGAGGTGGAATTTTGGAATTTGGAACAGAGGTCGTTTCTAGTTCAGATGGCTCTATTGCCGCGTTATTGGGCGCTTCTCCTGGCGCTTCTACCTCTGTTGCTATTATGATCAGTTTGCTGAAGAAATGTTTCCCTGAGCGTGCTAAATCAGATGAATACCGCAAGAAGTTACGTGAGATGATACCATCACACGGTAAATCATTGAACGATGATGCACAGCTTTGTAAAGAAACACGTATACGCACACATAAGGCGTTGAAATTAATCGATATCGATTAATCAGTTCGACCGCCAATATACTCGAGGGGTGCTTCGAACGGCTTTGGCCGTTCTGGGCTGAGATTATACCCAATAAAAGCGATTGTTCCTCTTTGTACAATCGCTTTTATATACCTGATCCAGGTAATGCTGGCGTAGGGATTTAATTTCAATAAAAACAGCTTTTTTCCCCGAAGGTTTATTATAAGATCACACGCAATAATAAACAATTCGAATGACTCCCGAATCCATTATCGACGCTTTTATAAAACAGATGCAGCAGGCCACAATAGCGGAATGGCTAGGGGTTTCTTTCGGCATTCTGCAAGTCTGGTTTTCACGGCAAAATAAATCAATCCATTATATTTTTGGAATTATAGGCATACTGATATCCGTATATGTATTATTTCATGCAAAACTGTATGCTGAAATATTGTTGCACCTGTATTATTTAGTCATGAGCATCTACGGCTGGATGTATTGGAAATATAGCAGTGACGTCGCTACGCCGATCACGAATTGTGAAAAGAAAGATTGGTGGATAGTAAGCTTTATCTGCACCGCTGGTTTTCTGTTGTTCTATTTTGGATTGGTGCACTTAACCGACTCGGATGTTCCACTATGGGATTCTGCCGTTTCTTGTACCGCTTGGGCAGGAATGTGGTTGTTGGCAAAACGTAAAATAGAAAATTGGATACTGTTGAATATTAGCAATCTAATGGCTATTCCGTTATTGATCCATAAAGGATTGTTTCTTTATTCCGGACTGACTTTGTTTTTATTTGTTATGGCATTTAGTGGATATTTAAATTGGAGGAAAATCATACGTGAAGAGAGATATGCAACTCAATAGTGCGGATATTGCAATTCTGAAAGACAGTCAGGCAAAAGGTATTCAGCAGAAATCCTTGTCGGATGAACAGTTGGAGCTAATCTATCGCAGAAAATGGTTCAAAATCTGGATTCCCGTTGAATTGGGGGGATTAGGTTTAACGGTGCCCGAAGGTCTCAATGTATTGGCTGATTTAGCGTATTGGGACGGCGGGCTGGCCTGGACAGTTACATTATGTTCGGGAGCAAATCTTTTTGTGGGTTTTATTGACCCCGTTTTAGGAGATCAAATTTTTAAAACGGAACGCGTTTGTTTCGGTGGTAGCGGTCAGGCATCTGGCACAGCAACGCGCGATGGTGAACATTATCGACTCACAGGATTTTGGAAATACGCCACTGGAGCTCCCCATTTAACCCATTTTACGTTGAATGCAACGATTGAGGAAGAGGGCAATCCCGTATTGGATGACAGGGGAGATCCCCTTGTAAAATCATTTTTTGTCGATAGGGAACATGCGCTGGTTCATTATGACTGGGATACATTCGGATTACAAGTGACAGCCTCGCACTCTTTTTCGCTGCAGGACGTTCAGATTGATGGTAAACAGTGTTTCGAAATCAATGCGGCAAAAAGCACACGCAGTGATCTACGCTATCAATATCCCTTTATGCCTTTCGCTGAGTTGACCCTGCTGGCGAATTTTATCGGGATGTATAAGCGATTTCTAGATTTGATTGAAAAACTGTTTGTGTTAAAAAGTAAAGCGTCCAAATGGGAGTATGCAGCGAGTAAAGCCGCTTTCGGCATGCTCGATGAACTTCAACAGGATTTCATAATACAAAAGGATGCTATCCTGAATTTGGCTGATCATTCTTGGGATAACCTCAGTAATGGAATCGATAATGCCTTAATTTATGCGCAAATAGCGACGCAAAGCCGTGATTTTGTGTCTTCCATCTTAATGAATACCGTTAAACTCTATCCTCATGCAGGGATTTTGGGGGCGACCGTTGACCAAGAGATCAATATCATCTTCCGAAATATTTTTACTGCTTCACAGCATAAGTTGTTGCAAAAAAGTATATAAAGAAAAGCTTAGTTTAAAGAATTTTTTGTTACAAATGCTGGGTTATCTACAGATTTTCCGCTGCCAATTTTCGATGTACCAAAAGAAGACTAACTTGTAACTAACTCGAGCCTTTTTGCAGTGCTTGTTCAGTGCTCGTTCAGTGCTTACTCAGTGGTGATTCAGTGACGAGTGAACAAGCACTGAACCAGAACTGGTTAACAATTGTTCTAAGGCTGTGCTTAGGGGTAAATTGGTGTTAGGATATCTTCATTCTAATTGGTATCTTAGCTATTTTTTGCCATGACATAGCCAACCGATTCGCACGCATTGCGGAATTTTTGGCTTTAAGGAATGCTGAGAAATATTAAAGTGACGAAGTCAACATAGGGCTGGATTAGGTATATTAAAAAAAGGAGACAATTTCTTTGAAATGTCTCCTTTTGTGTTCCCGGCGGGGGTCGAACCCACATCGTCAGAACCGGAATCTGAAATTCTATCCATTGAACTACGGGAACGTCCCGCAAAGATATACTATTTTCTAGATCTAACAAATATCTTTACGATAAAATTGAAACTTTTAGCAGACAATTTTTAGCGATAATTAGCGCCGTTTTTTTGCTTCTAGATTTCAGCAGTTCCTCATTTTTTTAAGTCGGTGCTAATGATTTGTTTATGCATACTTCGGATCGGAAAAAGGTGACAGTTGACAGCAGGTTGGTTATGACCGTGGGTGGTATTGCGTGATTACGGAATGTAGGTAATCCTTATCTATATGCGTATATATTTCGGTAGTCGTGATACTTTCGTGTCCGAGCATGTCCTGTACAGCGCGCAAATCGGCACCGCCTTCCACCAAATGAGAGGCAAAACTATGGCGAAAGGTATGTGGGCTAATGTTTTTCTGTATGCCTATTTTTAGGGCAAGTTCTTTGATGATCAAAAATATCATGACCCGGGATAATGCAGCTCCTCGTCTGTTGAGAAATACAATATCTTCATTTCCTGGTTTAATCTTGATGTGAGGCCTGATGGTTTCCAGGTAGATGCGGAGGTGTTTAATGGCATGTTGACCAATTGGTATGAGGCGTTCTTTGCTTCCCTTGCCTTCAACTTTGATAAATTCTACATCTAAAAATAGATTGGATAGTTTGAGTGTGGTAAGTTCCGAAACACGGAGGCCACATCCGTATAAGATTTCGATGATAGTTTTATTTCGTTGGCCCTCGGATGAAGAGAGATCGATTGCAGAAATCAATTGATCGACCTCCTGTATACTTAAAACACTGGGCAGCTTGCGCGCCAAACGCGGTGCCTGAATAAGGTCTGTAGGATTGTTGCTGAATGCATGCTCAATGATCAAAAAGCTAAAAAAGGTTTTAAGTCCAGATATCAATCTCGACTGCGTGAAAGGTGAAATATTGAATTGCTGCAGCCAAACCAAAAATTCCTGAATATTTTTTCTCGCTATGCTATTTAAAACCAAATGATTGTCTTCACAATAAATCTGAAATTTGGATACGTCATTTAAGTAAGCGTCAATAGAATTTGCACTTAAGCCTCTTTCGAACTTTAAGAATTGTTCGAATTCTTTTTTGATGACGTTCCAGTTTTTAAAATCCATTTGCAGCAAAATTACAATTAACTGTCGTTCTTTTTGAAAGATATTCAGTATTTTTAGAGTGATTTCTACCGATCCGAACCACATGCAGTAAAAGCAGCAGCAGTATGCTGTTCGATAAGGTGTTGGAGAATAATCGTAGTGATCTGTATTTTATGATTTATCGGAACATTCATCTCCAGTTCCGTTTACCCTAATAGCAAACAATTGATAAAAATAACTGAAAAAAAAGAAATTTTTTCTATGAAATTCATTAAACCATTAGCATTAGCTTTTCTGTTACCAGCTACCTTTTATGTAGCGGAAGCAACAATGCCAACCACGTTAACTGCGGAAGCGCGAGCGATTCTATCACAAGATAGTGTGGCTTTGAATCAGAAATTACCCTTCGATAATGAAGTGGTTACAGGTAAACTCAAAAATGGATTTACATACTTTATTCGTAAAAATAGCGAGCCGAAAGGCCGTGTTACGATGTATTTGGGTATGAAAGCAGGCTCTATTCTGGAAAATGAAAAGCAACTGGGCTTAGCCCATTTTTTGGAGCACATGAATTTCAATGGTCTGAAGCATTTTCCGAAAAACGAATTGGTCAATTATCTGCAAAAGGCCGGGGTTCGCTTTGGTTCGGATCTGAATGCCTACACCAGCTTTGACCAGACCGTTTACCAATTGCCAATTCCTTCTGATGACCCTGAACTTTTGAAGAATGGTTTGCAAGTCATGCGCGACTGGGCCCAAGATGCACTATTGGATGCTGAGGAGATCGATAAAGAACGCGGAGTTATCTTAGAAGAGAAGCGCGGCGGGAGAGGAGTGCAACAACGTCTCCAAGATCAATATTTTCCAATGTTGCTGAATGGTTCGCTTTATTCCAAACGCTTACCAATCGGTACGGAGGAGATACTTAAAACGTTTCCTTATTCGGAAATACGCCAGTTTCACCAAGACTGGTATCGTCCCGATTTGCAAGCTTTAATTATCGTAGGAGATATTGATCCTAAGGAAATGGAAGAACGGGTGAAGGTGTTGTTTGCCGATATGAAAATGCCCAAGAAAGCATTGGAGCGTAAAAAATACCGGGTAGACCTGCTAAACAAAAACCAGTTCTTAGCAATTTCAGATCCAGAGTTACCTTATACGGTGGCTCAGATTCTCATCAAAAGCGAAAAGGATAAAGTGGAAACCGTAGGAGATTACAGAAACGAACTTTTGAAAAGTGTTTTCAACAAGATGATCGCTGGGCGTTTTTCTGAATTGATGCAACAGCCGAATCCTCCTTTTATGCAAGCCGGTGGAAGTATTAGCGATTTTGTGGCCAACCTCAATACCTTTTCATTGTTGGTTGTGCCTAAGCCCGGGGAGCTCGAGTCGGGATTTAAAGCTATGTTAACCGAATTTGAGCGCATCCAAAAGTATGGTTTCACACAAACGGAGCTGAACCGTGCTATTGCAGATATGAAAAAAGGTAATGAGATGTCTTTTATCGAACGCGATAAAAAGAAATCGGATAGCTATGTCAATCGTTATCTCAATTATTTTATCGATGGCGAACCTGCTTTAAGCAATGAAGATGCCTACCGTCTGACTAAGCAGCTGCTGCCGACTTTAAAACTGACTGAGGTCAACGGCTTGGTAAAAAAATATTATACCGATCTGAACCGCGATGTATTGGTGATGGCGCCCGAAAAAGATAAAGCAACCTTGCCGACTGAATCTGCGGTAATGGGCTGGGTAAAAGCAGTTGAAGAGAGCCCCGTCACTGCTTATGATGATAAAGTTTCTGATCTTCCGCTACTCTCAAAAGAACCCGTGAAAGGCAAGGTTGTATCGTCTAAAAATATTGATGCCGTTCAAGCAAAAGAATTGACACTAAGTAACGGCGTAAAAGTGATCCTTAAGCCTACGAATTTTAAAAACGATGAGATCCAGATCATGGCGTATAGCCCGGGAGGAACCTCGCTCTATAACGACGCCGATTACTTTTCGGCCGCCAATGCATCTTCTTTAATTGATGCCAGTGGTGTAGGGCAAATGAGCAACATTGAGCTCACAAAGTACCTTTCAGGAAAAGATGTTTCGATCTCTCCATACATCTCCGAACGTTATGAGGGTATTTCAGGTCGTACAGATAAAGAAGGTTTGAAGAACGCTTTTGAATTGATTTATGGTTATTTTACTGAACCTCGTTTAGATCAGGATATTTTCCAGAGTACAATGACCAGAGCGAAAGGATCTTTGGAAAATAGATTAAGCAACCCCAATAATGTGTTTTCCGACAAAGTGAAAGAAGTATTGTACGGTAATAATGTCCGTCGTCAAAATCCGACAGTCGAAATGATCAGCAAAATCGATAGGGACCGTGCGTTGGCAATTTATAAAGAACGCTTTGCGGATGCCTCTGATTTTGTGTTTACCATCGTAGGGTCGTTTGACGAGAATCAGATTAAGCCTTATTTAGAAACGTATCTCGCTTCGCTACCGATTCAAAAAAGAGGCGAAAGTTATAGAGATCTAAATATTGTGGAGCCAAGCAAAGGCGAACGCATAGTTGTTCACAAAGGCAAAGAAGAAAAGGCGAGCACACAATTGGCGTATTATGGAGACTATAGTTTTGGAGAGGCTGAAAATGTCAATATGGAAGCTTTAGAAAGTGTGTTGACGATCAAATTACTTGAACGACTTCGTGAAAAAGAAGGTGGTGTCTATGGTGTAGGGGCTCAGGCAAATTTCAATAAGCTACCAAAACCCCGCTATGCTTTTTCTATTGGCTTTGGTTCAGCAGTTGATAAGACTGATGCCTTAATCGCTTCGGCATTGGATGAGGTCAAAAAGATTCAGGAACAAGGACCCGACAAAGGGGATCTGGAGAAATTTCTGGCAGAGCAACTGCGACAAAACGAGTTAAATCTTCGTGAAAATAGCTATTGGTTGAACTACATATCCAGTTCTTATCAGAATGATCTCGATCTTATGCGCTATACACGCAGGTTGGATAATTTGAAAAAGGTGACACCAAAGTCCGTACAGGATGTTGCAGGAAAATATTTGAAAAAGGATCGACTTTTTGAATTTATTTTGATGCCGGATTCAAAATAAGAGGTACATAAAAAATCCCAATCATTTCTGATTGGGATTGCCAAAATTTTTAATAAGTATCTCTTGTTAACCCAAGTAGGATTTTAAGATTTTGCTTCTTGAAGTGTGTCTCAAACGTTGAAGAGCTTTGTCTTTGATCTGACGAACGCGCTCACGTGTCAAACTGAATTTCTCTCCGATTTCCTCTAACGACAGTTGGTGATTGGAACCTAATCCAAAGAAAAGTACGATAATTTCACGTTCTCTTTCTGTTAATGTTGCCAATGATCGTTTGATTTCTTCGGATAGTGATTCATCGATCAAAGAACTGTCTGTGTCTGGATCATGGTTTTCCAGTACGTCCAAAAGTGTATTTTCTTCACCTTGAACAAAAGGAGCATCCATAGATACGTGACGCCCAGAGTTACTTAGGGTATCCGAAACTTTGTCTACCGTAGTTTCGAGAATATCCGCTAATTCTTCTGGAGACGGCTCTCGTTCGTATTCTTGTTCTAGTTTTGAGAAAGCCTTACTGATTTTGCTCAATGAACCAACTTGATTCAATGGCAGACGTACGATACGTGATTGTTCAGCAATTGCTTGAAGAATAGATTGGCGAATCCACCAAACCGCATAAGAAATAAATTTAAAACCCTTTGTTTCGTCAAAACGTTTAGCTGCTTTAATTAAGCCCAGGTTACCTTCGTTGATTAAATCACCTAAGGTTAAACCTTGATTTTGATATTGTTTTGCTACTGATACGACGAAACGAAGGTTGGTTTTAGTCAATTTTTCCAAGGCAACTTGGTCACCTTCACGGATGCGCTGTGCTAATTCAACTTCTTCTTCTGCTGTAATTAAGTCTACTTTACCAATTTCGTGTAAGTATTTGTCCAAAGACTGTGACTCACGATTGGTAATAGATTGTGTAATTTTGAGCTGTCTCATTAATTTTTATTAATTCTCCTCTCTAAGAAATGTTTGCGAAAATACGAAAAATTTTTGAATTATTAATGGAAAATTGATTAACTAACCACTCATATCTAATGAGTTAGGTTTTTTTGATATGGAATTTAAAGCTATCAAAAACTATTCCATTTTAATGTTTTTTTTCTTATATTTACCACTAATCGTATTCAACTATTTGACTGCTAAAGCGCTAAAGGGTTTAATTTTTTTTCTTATTATTCGCAATCTAACGGTCTGATAGTTGATTTATGTTCCAATTCATATTTTCGAAATTTATTTTAAAATGATAATTTTATGATAAAACAAAACTGTGTGTGTTTTTGTTTTAGTAAAGACATTAATAAATTTTAAAGAATAAAAATTATATTATGCCAATCTTAATTCACTTGGATAGAATAATGAAAGAGAAAAAGATGTCACTTAATCAATTGAGTGACAAAGTCGGAATTACATTGTCTAATCTTTCAATCATTAAGAACCAAAAAGCAAAGGCATTGCGATTAGACACCCTTGAAGCGATATGCAAAGCATTAGACTGTCAGCCTGGTGATCTGCTGCAATACGATGATGGTGGGGACTAGAAAGGCTAAAATCGATAGCCTTTTAGAAAATCCACTACATTCATTCTTTTTTTGCCTTCCAGTTGAAGGTCAGAGATAATAAGGTAGCCGTCCTGAGTCGCAATTTTTAAGAAACTTTTTTTATCGGTGGCAAGTGTGCCCGGCACTGTACCAGTATGGACAGTTTCTTTTTTCGCATCATAGATTTTTAATACCTTTTCATTTAGCAGCGTAAATGCAGCAGGGTAAGGGCTTAAGCCTCGGATGAAGTTGTAGACAGTTTCTGTTGGTTGATCCCAATTTATTTTACAGTCTTCTTTAAAAATTTTTGGCGCATGTTTTAAAGGCCCTTCTGTTACAACGACCTCTTGCGGCTGAGGCTGTAAAGTTCCTGCTTTTAATTGTTGGATAGTTTGAAGAAGCGTTTCTGCCCCCGCAACCATGAGCTTATCATGAAGATCGCCCGCATTATCGGTATCTTTGATCGTCACTTTTTTTGACAATAATATATTGCCGGTATCGATTTCGTGTTGTAGCAAGAAGGTAGTTACTCCGGATTCTTTCTCCCCATTTATAATTGCATGGTTAATGGGCGCAGCTCCTCTATACTGGGGTAGCAGAGAGGCGTGAACATTGATTGTTCCAAATTTAGGCATATTCCACACAACCTCAGGAAGCATGCGAAAAGCAACTACAACCTGTAGGTCAGATTGGTAGCTCCTCAGTTCGTTTAAAAAAGATTCCTCGCGCAGCTTGACCGGCTGGAGAACTGGAATGTGATGTTGTTTAGCAAATATTTTTACGGCCGACTCGTGTATTTTTTGTCCACGTCCAGCAGGTTTGTCCGGAACCGTTACTACAGCTACGACTTGTTCGCCAGATTGAATAAGTGCCTCAAGTGAAGCGACAGCAAAATCGGGAGTACCCATGAAAATAATACGCATAATATTTTTTTAAAACTCTTTAAACAGGTGTCGTAATGGATCCTGGAATGACCTGCTACAAAACACCTAATTATTTGTCATTTCAGTTTTGAGACTAACAAATTTTTATAACTTTGCGAAGTTACATAAATATATTTAAAGCTTGAATTTTCCTTATTTTTTAGCAAATCGGATTGCATTTTCTGGCAAAAGAACGTTTTCAAAATTGATCGTTCGGGTAACTATTGGTGCTATTGCTCTTGCAATTGCAGCGATAATTATCTCGATTGCAGTATTGCGCGGATTCAAAGACGAAATTATAAGTAAGCAAAGAAGCTTTTTTGCAGATGTATTGGTGCTACGTTACGACCTCAATAAATCGTACGAGAATGCCGCGATTTCGCTTACGCCAAAGCTTCAAAAGTCAATACTGGCTATTCCTGAAGTAAGTTCGATCAGTTCTTTTGCGACCAAGGCAGGGATTATTAATGTAAACAATGAGGTTGAAGGCGTAGTGCTTAAAGGTATCGATTCATTGTATAATCAACAGCCCTTTCAGCGTATGTTGATTGAAGGGAATATGATAGACTTTAAATCGGACGATGCTGATAATCAGATTTTGGTATCCAAGTATCTTGCAGATCGATTATTGTTGAACGTTGGTGATGATTTTATCATGTATTTCGTCCAAGACCCAATCCGTAAACGTAAATTTGTCATAAAAGGAATTTTTAATACGGGTTCTGAAGAGTTAGATAAGGTTTATGTGATCGGATCGCTCCATGTTATTCGCAAACTAAGTAACCTCGACGATCATGAAGTGGGCGGTTATGAGATTAGAATTAAAGATTTTAGTCAGCTTGCACAGACAACCAGTAAGGTGGAAGATCTATTGCCTATCGATATGCAGGCCATCAATATTAAGGATCAGGTGCCGGATATTTTTCAGTGGCTGGAATTGTTGGATATGAATACCAAGATCATTTTTATATTGATGACTGTAGTCGCTATCATTAATATGATCTCTGCACTGTTGATCACAATCCTTGAGCGCACATCGATGATCGGTATTTTAAAAGCACTGGGCTATCACAATGCCGGAATTCGTCGGGTCTTCATGTATAGTGCACTTTACCTGATCGGTCTTGGATTATTAATTGGTAATCTGATCGGTTTGGGCTTTTACTTTTTCCAGGACTTTACCCACTTTTTTAAATTGGACGAGAAAACCTATTACATCTCCTATGTCGCTGTTAAGCTGCAGTGGTCTGATGTGATTTTAGTCAATTTGGCCGTTGTATTTATTGGGATGATTTCATTGTTCATTCCTTCTATGTTAATTACCAAAATTAATCCAATTAAGGCAATTTCTTTTAAGTAGCACTGTTTTTAGACATCGCATTCTAAAAAAAATCGTATTTTTAGTGCTGTTAACTATTTTTCGAGCTGTATAGAAAAATAAGTAGTTATGTTTTACGGTTAGTATACAAGCACTTATGAATAAAACTTTTGAGCATATTTCCCACGCTTTCGAAGCGCCTTTACAAAATCCTGTACTTATATTTTCTCTGGTACTTTTTATTATACTTTTATCACCTATTGTACTACGCCCAATTAAGGTTCCGGGTATTATAGGATTGATTATATCGGGTGTGATTATTGGTCCGCATGGGTTAAATTGGCTGGAGAAAAATTCGGCTATTACACTATTTTCAACAATAGGTCTTCTCTATATCATGTTTATCGCCGGCCTCGAGTTAGATATGAATGAATTTAAAAAGACCAAGAACAAAAGTCTGCTTTTTGGCTTCCTGACATTCATTGTTCCGATCAGCATTGGCTATCCGGTTTGTCACTTATTACTCGGATATGGTGTATTGCCAAGCTTATTGATTTCGAGTATGTTCGCTACCCACACATTGGTTTCCTATCCCATTGTAAACAGTTATGGTATTTCGAAAATGGAAGCTGTTGCCATTACGATCGGTGGAACAATCCTGACGGATACGGCTGTGTTAATTATACTTGCTGTTATTACGGGAGTGTCTCAGGGCAATATTGGAAATGAGTTTTGGATAACGCTGGCAATTTCTTTCGCCATCTTCCTTTTTATCATGTTTGGTGTTATTCCACGAATTGCAAAATGGTTTTTCGAACGTCTGGGGAGTGAAAAGACCTCCAATTATATTTTTGTTCTTTCTGTGGTGTTTTTTGCTGCTTTTTTAGCCGAAATTGCCGGTCTAGAGCCTATTATTGGAGCATTCGTGGCAGGTTTGGCCCTGAACAAACTGATTCCTCATTCCTCCGCTTTGATGAATCGGATTGAGTTTATTGGGAATGCAATTTTCATTCCGTTTTTCTTGATATCGGTAGGGATGATTGTCGATGTGAGTGTGATTCTGAAAGGTCCACAAGCGCTTATAATCGCGGGGACGCTCACCGTTGTGGCGATCGTCGGAAAATATGTGGCGGCCTGGTTGACACAGATTGTTTTCAAGTATAGCCGTGGTCAGCGCAATCTAATATTTGGGTTGAGTAGTGCGCATGCTGCGGCAACATTGGCTGTAATCATGGTTGGCCATAAGAATGGAATTATCGATGAAAACGTACTTAATGGAACGATCTTGTTGATTTTGGTTACCTGCATTGTCGCAACTGTGGTTACGGGGAATGCTTCACGTAAAGTGGTGATGGACGGAGAACAGGATGAAGAACATACGGATGTAGTGAAGGAAAAAGACGAAAACATTCTCATATCAATCGCTAATATGGATAATATGGAACCTATTCTTGATTTTTCAACCTACATTAAGAGTAAGAAGTGTTCGTATCCCGTCAGTATTGTTTCTGTTGTGAAAGATAACGAACAGGCACAATTGAACATGTCAAAGGCACGGAAAAATCTGGATAACATGGTGCGTTATGCCTCTGGCAGTGAGACAAGTGTTAATATCAGTGCAACAATAGACTTGAATATTGCCAGCGGAGTGGCGAGGTCTGCTAAAGAAGTTTCTGCAAATTGTATTGTTTTGGGCTGGCCGAGTGCAGCCAATTTTATGGATAAGTTTGTGGGGGAGAAAACGGAAAGTATTTTAAATCGAACGTCAGCGAATGTGATGTTATGTCATTTTAAAAAACCCTTTATCTCCAACAAGTCCATTATCGTTTTTGCTCCGCCCATGTGTGAGGCCGAATTTGGTTTTGAGTACTGGCTGGAAAAGGTTGTCAAGCTTGCTCAGGAGTTATCTATTCCGATCACGTTTGTTGTCGATGAGCGCTCTGCTGCCGCCATTGAAGAATATCTTGTTGAGTTGAAAAATTCTGTTCCTGTTACTTTTAGACATTACAATGCCTGGGACAATTTGCAGGGGCTTAAAGCGTTTAAGGAAGAAGGGGCGATGTTCATTTTCGTTTCTGCCAGAAATGGTGAAGTTTCTTATCGCGATTCATTGGATGGTGTAGCAAAGAAATTAGATCGGATTTATGCAAACGAAAATCTTGTTTTAGTGTTCCCTAGTAGGATTGAAAATGCACACATCGATGAGTATGAAGATGTAGAAGCTGCTCCAATCTTTAGAAAGATTAGCAAAGAAATCGGAAATATGTTTAATAAGGGATAGTAATTTGTCCGTTAAAATTGAAGGTTATGTCAAATAAGATTACAATGTCAAGCGAAGGCGTCTTACAGGTGCCAGATTTCCCAACAATTCCTTTTATTATCGGTGACGGTATAGGTCCTGACCTTTGGCATGCGGCCGTTCGTGTGTTTGATAAGGCGGTAGAAAAAGGGTATGGTGGACAGCGTAAAATAACATGGAAAGAGGTGTTGGCAGGCGAGAAGGCCTTCAAAGAAACGGGTGAATGGCTGCCAAGAGAAACGTTGAATATATTGAAAGAATATCTGGTTGGCATCAAAGGGCCGCTAACAACACCTGTTGGGGGAGGTATTCGTTCGTTAAATGTTGCATTGCGTAAGGATCTGGATCTGTATGTTTGTCAGCGTCCTACCAAATGGTTTAAAGGAGTTCCTTCGCCTGTTAAACATCCGGAATATGTGGATATGGTTATCTTTCGGGAAAATACGGAGGATATTTATGCGGGAATAGAATTTCAGGCGGGTACAGCTGAAGCCAATAAACTTCAAGATTTTTTGCACGATGAGCTTGATATCGACTATGGCTTTTCGGCGACTACAGGAGTCGGAGTTAAATTAGTCTCTGAGGAAGGTTCTAAGCGATTGGTTCGCGCTGCTATAGCACACGCTATTGATCACAGTTTACCTTCCGTGACGATCGTTCACAAAGGAAACATCATGAAATTTACCGAAGGGGCGTTTAAGTTATGGGGCTATGAGGTTGCTGAGAAGGAATTTGCCGATCATACGTATACCTGGGGGCAATGGGAGCGCACAAAAGCTGATAAGGGTGAGGAGGCTGCCAATCAAGAGCAGAAAGATGCGCTGGGATCGGGGAAAATTTTAATTAAAGATATTATCGCAGATAATTTTTTACAGCAAATTCTGCTCAATCCACGTGATTTTTCGGTGGTCGCTACATTAAATCTGAATGGTGATTATATTTCAGATGCTTTGGCGGCAATGGTTGGGGGGATAGGTATAGCACCCGGGGCGAATATTAATTTTAAAACTGGGCATGCCGTTTTTGAAGCAACCCATGGTACTGCGCCAAGATTTGCCAATACCGATACCATGAACCCCTCTTCTGTGATTTTGAGCGGTGTCATGTTATTTCAATACCTGGGCTGGAACGAGGCAGCGGACGCAATTGTAAAGGCTTTGGGTGAGACAATAATAGCCAAGACGGTGACGATAGATTTTTATAATTTGATGGACGATGCTACGTTAGTCAAAACAAGTGAATTTGCGGATCGGATGATTGAAAAAATATAAGCATTTTATTTTTCGAGATATTAAGCAGAAATTAGAATAAAATTTCTGCTTTTTTATGGATTATAATCAACTGCCGGTTTTTGTAAGGGAATCGAATATTTTTACTGAAAGTGATAAAATTAAGTTAGCTCAGATCGAACGTTTACCGACGCCTCAGGAGGTAGATGAGATTACGAGCCTCCCCGAAATTTACGAATTGTTAAATGCCTTTATTGGCGATCAATCCGCCCGTAATACTCATCTGCAGTTAAAAGCAAAGGAGTATTTGCAAGAGAATCAGTTAGATATGGCCTGGCGTGTACTGCTTATCTGATGTTTTTTGCATTAAATTTGGTATTTTTTGTGCGATCTTTTTATTGAAATCATTTGTAATTTTTTAAATTTTCAATAAAAAAACAGATTAGTTGAAAAATATATAATTTTATTTTAACTTTGGTTTTTAAAACAACAGATTGCTTAGCTAGGGTTAAACAAAAGCAATCAAACAAACTATAACATCAATGAAACATAATTTTGGAGCAGGTCCATGTATTCTGCCAAAGGAAGTATTTCAACAAGCCTCAGAAGCTGTAATTGATTTTAACAACACCGGTTTGTCAATTTTAGAGATCTCTCACCGTTCCAAAGAGTTTGAAGCAGTGATAGATGAAGCGACACAATTAGTAAGAGAGTTATTGGCAGTACCGCAGGGATATTCGATTCTTTTCCTTCAAGGCGGGGCTAGTTTGCAATTTGCGATGGCACCTTTGAATCTTTTACCTGAAGGAGGTAAAGCCGCATATTTGGATACTGGTGTGTGGGCGACAAAAGCATTAAAAGAAGCCAAAAAATTTGGTACAGTAGATGTTGTCGCTTCGTCCATCGATAAAAATTATTCCTACATTCCTAAAGGATATGTTATTCCTTCGGATGCAGCATATTTCCACTATACGGCCAATAATACTATTTATGGGACGGAAGTCTTTGAAAAGCCCGCCACGACGTTACCCGTGGTTGTGGATATGTCTTCAGATATTTTCTCACGGGAAATCAACGTTGCAGACTACGATTTGATCTATGCAGGAGCGCAAAAAAATATGGGGCCTGCTGGCGTTACGCTTGTTATTGTCAAAGATGATATGCTGGGTAAGTCAGGACGCGTTCTTCCATCGATGTTGGATTATCAATTGCAGATAGCTGGTGGTTCAATGTATAATACACCGCCTGTATACTCCATCTTTGTTTCGATGTTGAACCTACGCTGGTTAAAAGCAAAAGGTGGTGTTCCTGTATTGGAACAAGAAAATATTATAAAAGCACGTGCTTTATACGATGAAATTGATCGTAATCCATTATTTAAAGGCACTGCTGCTGTAGAAGACCGCTCTCGTATGAATGTGACGTTTGTAATGGATACACCAGAGCTGGAAGCTGAATTTTTGGCTTTGGCAAAAGAACGCAATTTGATTGGAATCAAAGGTCACCGTTCGGTCGGTGGATTTAGAGCTTCCATCTACAATGCGTTACCACTAAGTAGTGTAAACGCACTGATTGATGCGATGAAGGAATTTGAAGACACCCATACTGCCTAAAGCTGTATGCATGTTGCTGAAGTTTAAATAGTGGCAAATAAACCATTAGTTTAGATGAAGAATTAACGAGGTCAAATCTTTTCACATGATAGGTCTTCGGATAAGTTGAATGTTACTGATACTTTTAAAAACGATTTATAAAGATGAAAATATTAGCAAATGACGGTATCGATCCACTAGGAAAAAAAATGTTGGAGGATGCTGGTCATACGGTAGATACCAATCATATCCCACAGGAGGAGCTTGCAGCAAGGCTACCTGCCTATGATGCAATCACGGTGCGTAGCGCAACCAAAGTTCGCCAAGCCCTGATTGATGGCTGCCCCAATTTGAAAGTGATTGGTCGTGGTGGGGTAGGTATGGATAATATTGATGTAGACTATGCCCGTTCAAAAGGGATTGCGGTTGTCAATACACCGGCGGCATCTTCATTATCGGTTGCTGAGCTGGTTTTTGCCCACTTATTGAATGGTGTACGTTTTTTATACGATGCCAACAGGAAAATGCCTGTTGAAGGCAATACAAAATTTGGTGCACTCAAAAAGGCGTACGGTGCTGGAACGGAGCTACGTGGCAAGACGATCGGTATTGTTGGTTTTGGCCGTATCGGTCGCGAAGTGGCTAAAATCGCTATTGGTTTGGGTATGGATGTTGTTTACACGGATTTATTCGAGGGACCAAAAGCGTTGACGGTAACACTTTCAGGTGGTATACACGTGGAGGTTCCGATTAAACAGGTTGACATGGAAAGCCTGTTGAAAGTTTCTGACTTCATCTCTTTGCATGTTCCATTCTTGGATAAACCGGCTATCGGAGCTGCTGAGTTCCCATTGTTGAAAGATGGCGTTGGCTTGGTCAATGCCTCAAGAGGTGGTGTTATTGATGAGTTGGAATTGGTCAAAGCATTGGATTCGGGTAAAGTTGCCTTTGCAGGTTTAGACGTGTTCGACAATGAGCCGACTCCACGCGAGGAAATCTTAACGCACCCAAAAATTTCATTGACGCCACATATCGGGGCGGCAACCAATGAAGCGCAAGAACGGATCGGCGAAGAATTGGCCGGCCTGTTGATCGAAAACTTGAAGAAGTAATTCTTCCGCATAACACAAAGATATGCGGCACAAAACTTTCATGATTTTGTGCCGCATTTTTTTTAATATAAATTCATGAATTGCCTATATTGGCACACAGAAATTTAATAATTGTAACTTCAGTATGAAAGTTTTAAAATTTGGTGGTACTTCCGTGGGGAGTGCAGCACGTATCAAAGGGTTGTTGGATATTGTAAACCCTGCTGAACGTCAGATCGTCGTGTTGTCCGCAGTTGCTGGAACGACAAATGCTTTGGTCGAAATAAGTCAAGCTTACACAGCAGGTAAGAAGGACGAAGCTAAAGATTTGGTCAAGAAGCATAAGGATAAGTACGAAGACCTTATTAAAGAACTTTTCAGCACTGAACAAGGATATAAAAATGGTAAAGAATTGATCGATTACCATTTTAATCTGATTTCTACCCTAGCCAATGAATTATTTACATCAATCGAAGAGAAAGTGATCTTGGCTCAAGGCGAGTTGATGTCTACTGCCTTATGGCATTTCTACCTCAATGAAATCGGTATTAAATCCGTGTTGCTGCCGGCCTTGGATTTTATGAAAATCGACGAGGACAATGAGCCTATGGTCGAGTATATTGGTGAAAAGCTGAGCCACATCCTGGCGCAAAGCCCAGCGAATACGTTATTTATCACACAGGGTTTTATTTGTAGAAACTCGTTCGGCGAAATCGATAATTTGCGCCGTGGTGGGTCGGATTATACCGCATCTTTGATCGGCGCTGCAATCCGTGCTGATGAGGTTCAGATCTGGACAGATATCGATGGTATGCACAACAATGATCCACGTGTCGTGAAAGGTACAACACCGATTGCACACCTGAGCTTTGATGAAGCTGCCGAGCTGGCTTATTTCGGTGCTAAGATTTTACACCCGCAATCGGTATTTCCTGCACAGAAATATAATGTTCCTGTCCGGTTGTTGAATACCATGGAACCGAATGCCAAGGGTACATTGATCAGTAAAGACGGTGCTCAAAAAGGTTGTATCCGTGCCATTGCCGCGAAGGATGGTATCACGGCAATCCATATCCATTCCTCGAGAATGCTCCTTGCTTATGGCTTTTTACGTCGCGTATTTGAAATATTCGAGCGTTACAAAACGCCAATCGATATGATTACGACTTCGGAAGTAGCCGTATCGTTGACCATAGACGATACCACAAACTTGACTGATATTATTAAAGAGGTGGAAGATTTTGGCTCTGTCACCGTGGATGGCGATCAGACCATTGTTTGTGTTGTCGGAGATTTTGGATTGAATAGCCACGGATATGCTGCTCGTGTACTGGATGCTGTTAAACACCTGCCTGTCCGTATGATTTCCTATGGGGGTTCAGACTTTAACGTGTCGATTCTATTGAATTCAGATCATAAAACTGAAGCATTACGTTCACTGCACAATCGTTTATTTTAAGTTTAGGTTTTATATGATAAATACAGATATCGCGGCGAAATTTGCGGAGAACGAAACGCCGTTTTATTATTATGATCTGAATGTGTTGAACAAGACTTTGGAAGCTGCACATGTTGCATCCCACAAACGGGGATTTCACGTTCACTATGCATTAAAAGCCAATTTTAATGATCAGTTATTGAAAGCCATCCAATCGGTCGGCTTTGGAGCGGATTGTGTGAGTGGCAACGAGGTAAAGAAAGCCATTGAATGTGGCTTTGATTCTAAAAAAATTACCTTTGCCGGCGTTGGTAAATCCGATAAGGAAATCAATTATGCACTCGATCAAAATATCTTTGCATTTAATGTGGAATCTATCCAGGAGCTTGAAGTAATCAATGAACTTGCCTCCAACAAAGGTGTGAAGGCCAATGTTGCGTTGCGGATTAATCCTAACGTGGATGCGCACACCCATCATTATATTACCACGGGGCTTGATGAAAACAAATTTGGCGTACCCAATGCGGATTTGGAAAAATGTGCCGCAGTGCTTAAAAGATGCGAATTCATTGAATTGGTAGGCCTGCATTTCCATGTAGGTTCGCAGATTACGGATATGACGGTATTCAAAAGTCTATGTGTGAAGGTCAATGAATGGAAAAACTGGTTTGAGGAACGTGGTACACAAATTCGTGTGTTGAATGTTGGCGGTGGACTGGGGATTGATTATAAAAATCCTGACGGAAATGCAATTCCTGATTTTGAAGCTTATTTTGATATTTTCGATCGCTTCCTGGAGCTTACGCCACAGCAGGAAGTGCATTTTGAGTTGGGGAGAGCTTTGGTCGCGCAGTGTGGAAGCCTCGTTAGCCGCGTGCTATATGTCAAAAACGGTGTAAAGAAAAACTTTTTGGTATTGGATGCGGGAATGACGGAATTAATGCGTCCGGCTTTGTATCAGGCTTATCATAAAATAGAGAATATCAGTGCCGCAAATACGGCTGAGCCTGTGAACTATGACGTTGTTGGACCGATCTGTGAATCGTCCGATTGCTTTGGTAAGGAAGTTCCACTTCCTATTTCAAAACGTGGTGACTTGATCGCCATTCGATCGGCTGGAGCATATGGAGAGGTGATGGCTTCGCGGTATAACTTACGGGAAGAAATTCGTTTTGTATATAACACGCAGTTATAAACTGCGGTAACAGAAAATTCATTTTAAAGCCAGTCCAAAATAAGGACTGGCTTTTTGGTGTCCATACTGTCGTGTGCGTGTGTGCAGCGTGCTATTTTGTTCATCATTTTATTGATTGTCTTTTGTATACTTGTTTATGCTAATGACCATCGAATTTCCAGTAACGATTGATCTGTTTGGAAAAACATTTCTCCTACATCCTTTTATGGAAGGGCTGGGCATGTTTATTGGTATGCGCTATTATCAGTTGCTCAAATGGAAGGATCAAGAAAGCCTGGGGCATAGCAATTCACTTCTTATTGTCATCGCAGCAGGAGTAGGGGCGCTCATCGGATCACATCTTATCGGCTCCCTGGAGCGTCCGGACGAATTGCTTAGCGCGAGCAATATATGGGCCTATATCTGGGTAAATAATACCATTATAGGGGGCTTAGCCGGTGGTTTGATTGCAGTTGAACTGATGAAAAAGCTCATGGGGAAAAAAGAGAGCACGGGCGATCTGATGGTTTTCCCCCTGATTGTGGCCATCGCCATTGGTAGAGTTGGTTGCTTTTATACAGGAATCTTCGAACAAACCTATGGTCTGCCTACCGAATGCCCATTTGGGATGTATCTCGGTGACGCTTATAAACGTCATCCGGTGGCGCTGTATGAAATTGCATTTCTCCTTCTTTTATTTACAGCGCTCCAATGCTTTAAAACACGCTACAATTATCATAAAGGGGTATTATTTCAGCTTTTTATGCTCAGTTATTTTAGCTTTCGTTTTGTGTTGGATTTTATAAAACCGCGGGCGATTATTCTTTTTGGCCTCAGTACCATACAAATTACGTGCATCGTGGTGATAATTTATTATATTTATTTATTAAAAAGTGAACGTTTCATCAAAAAATAGGAACTATGTATTTGCTTGAAGGATCATTTGGGTCGGAAAGTACTGCAATGTTGGGACTGTTTCTACTTACCATAGGGGCTATTGTGATCGGTATTGCGCTCTTGGTGATTATTATCGGTTCGATTATCAAAGCAGGCAATAAGGAGTCAAAATTCAATGTTAACCCCTGGCTGAAAGTACTTTTGGGTGGAATTGGTGCGATGTTGGCAGGAGGACTTGCCTGTGGTCTGACTTTTATGAACTAGAAATTGTCTTTATGCCCGTTAGAAACTACACCTATTACGACTATACCATCAGTCTCTGTCCAACATGTCTTTCGCGTGTTGGCGCAAAAATCATTATTGAAAATGAGCAGGTGTTCATGACAAAAACCTGTCCCGAGCACGGATTTTTCAAAACGCTGATTGCTACCGATGTGGACTATTATAAAAACATTCGAAATTATAATAAGGCTTCGGAGACTCCTTTAAAATTCGATCATCAGGTTCACTATGGTTGTCCCTATGATTGTGGTCTATGCATCGATCATGAACAGCACAGTTGTCTCTCGATCATCGAGGTGACCGACCGGTGTAATTTGACCTGTCCAACCTGTTACGCGATGTCTTCGCCCCACTATGGGCGGCATCGGTCACTGCAAGAGATTGAGCTGATGTTGGATAAAATCGTCGAAAGTGAAGGTGAACCCGATGTCGTTCAGATCAGCGGCGGCGAACCAACCATTCACCCTGATTTTTTTAAGATTTTAGATATCGCAAAAACGAAACCCATCAAGCATCTGATGCTCAATACGAATGGGATCCGGATTGCCAATGATCCCGGTTTTGCGGAGCAACTCGCCACTTATGCGCCCGAATTTGAAATCTATCTCCAGTTTGATTCTTTTCGCCCATCGGTGCTCGAAAAGTTTCGGGGCAAGGATTTGACAGCTATTCGAAAAAAGGCTATTGACAAATTAAATGCTTTGAATTTGAGTACAACACTGGTGGTGGTGCTGGAGAGAGGGGCTAATGACGATGAAATTGGCGATATATTGGACTTTGCATTGAAGCAGCAATGCGTTAGGGGGGTAACTTTCCAGCCGGTGGAAATTGCGGGTAGAAATGCGACCGATGCGTACCATCATAAAATGACGCTTACTGAAGTACGCCAAGAAATACTGAATCAGTGTTCATTGTTGGATCCTCATGATATTATCCCTGTACCCTGTAATCCAGATGCGTTGGCTATGGGCTATATCTTGAAGATAGGAGATGAACGGATACCGTTAACCCGACATATTGATCCCGCTTTGCTGTTGAATAATCAATCCCGCAACACCATTGTCTATGAGCAGGACAAGGGGGTACAGATGCAGTTGCTGGATATTTTTAGTACGGGAATTTCCGTAGACAGCGTCAAACCAAAAGTTAATCAGCTGCTTTGCTGTCTGCCGGAGGTTTGTGCTGCCGACCTCGATTACGACAACCTTTTTCGCATCATCATCATGAATTTTATGGATGCTTACGACTTTGACGTTCGCGCTGTTAAAAAGTCCTGTGTGCATATTGTCAATAAAGATTTGAAGATAATTCCATTTGAAACAATGAATTTATTTTATCGTGATGATAAATTGAAGCGTCTGGAAGAACTTAAATTATCGGACGCTATTCGATTTTAGTGTTATATAAGCTATTTTTGTCGAAAAAAGGAACGCCGGTCCTTTTCTGGATTTTCTAGCTGGTTGGGGGGACTCGGCTTGTAGATCGGAGCGGAAAAAAGGATAATAAAATAAGCAGTATGAAATTGGGGATTTTTAAGCATTTAGTTTTTGTTGTCAGCCTTTTGGCTTTCCAGTTGCAGGTCTCTGCGCAAGATTCAGTTCAAGTAAGAAGAACTTCGAGCATTGATCGGACGTCACATGCCAACCTGGATAGACGGGCCAGTTCCGATTCAACCCGTGTCGGAAACGATTCTTTGCGGAATGACCTGAAGAAGGTTAATCTGACTTTTTTATCCAACATCCGCACATCGTCGCTAGCCGAATTTGTTGCGCAATTGAATGAAAAGTCCAACGCTTATTTGGGCACAAATGCGGGATCAGCGAAAGATAGTATTGCTGCAATAAAAAATAGTATTCAGGAAGAGATCCGACAGCTTAAGTCCATTAAAGGGAGCATCAGTAATTATTCAAACAGCCTCAACGGTACGCAAGATCAAATCAGACGCCTGATCAGCCAATACGATATCAATGCTAACAACCATAGCCGTGCATACCAGTACCTCGATAACGCGCAGGCTAAACTTGCGGCTAAGATGGACTCCCTAGAGCTGATCAATCGGACCATCGATGAACTGATCTTAAAGAATCAACGGCATTTGGTTCGGTTAGACGACGTACATGAGTTAAAAAGCGATAGTAAGAAGGTAGATACCGTAGCAGGTAAGCGTTCAATCTGGAAAGCGAATACGATAGCAATTTCAAAGGATGTGCTACTCAATAATATCCGTACAAATTACAGTAATAATAAATCGATCGACAAATACGTCAATCGGACAGACTGGGCAAGCCGTATCCTGCTCATTATACTGGGCTTGGGATATTGCTATTGGATAGCACGGGTGTCCTATATTCTAAGACAACATGATCCTGAACATCAATTTGCTATTGACGCTATTGTCGGGAAGACAATCATTTTTCTACTGACTTTATTGCCTTTTGTAAACTTCTTTACGCCGAGTTTTATTTTGCAGGCTTCCCAGTTGATCATCATGTTGATCTTTATGTTTTTACTAAGACATCGTATGACGGGGGGGCAGCGTAAAATAGCCATTATTCTCATTGTATTCTATGTACTTGATATTTTTGTCAATATAATCGTAAGTGACGATCTCTTCCCGAGGATCATTTGCATTGTTTTTAATCTGATTGCCCTTGGGCTCGTCAGTTATACAAAACGACGCATAAAAAATGCGCAAAGTCCGGGATACATCAGCAATTTTATCTATGTCATTTTCGCTATTTTAAATATTACGGCAATAACATTGAATGTCATTGGTCATGTCGAGCACTCTCGGAGTTTCAGTATAGCGTGTGCCGTCGGTTTGGTGCAGTCGTTTACATTGCAATATTTCGCAGACATGATTAAGGCTGATGTGCGTAATCAGTTTAAAAAAGATCGCCTCACGTTGGGGTTCTGGATGCGGTTCAATGAGCAGCGCACATTGGGGATCATCACCCAGTTTCTTCGGGTCGTTTGTATACTTTTAGTAATCATCGTGCTGGCCAATAATCTGCAGTTTATTGAAACATTACTGGCCGTTAGTGAAGTCTTTTTTGGTAAAGTGCGCAGTATTGGTAGTATATCGTTCACACTGGGTAATCTTGTAGTGGCTATCTTACTGCTTTTGGTGGCGCAGTGGTTTCAAAAAAATATCAGTTTAATCGTACTTGGAGGCGAAGACGGCCAACTTAGCCAGGCCTATAATCAGAAGATGACGCTATTTCCACTATTTCGGTTGGCAATTATTCTGATTGGTTTTTTTATGGCGGTTTCTGCATTGGGCATGAGTTTGGATAAACTGACCGTTGTGATTGGAGCGCTGAGTGTTGGTATCGGTCTGGGGATGCAGAATATCATCAATAATTTTGTGTCAGGTATTATTTTGGTTTTCGACAAGCCGTTTCGGGTGGGGGATCAAATTGAGCTTGCCGATAAAAAAGGACGTGTTAAAGAAATCGGTATACGTGCCAGCGTTTTAAAAACGGGCGATGGGGCTGATGTTATTATTCCAAATGGTGATTTGCTTTCAGGAAGGGTTGTCAACTGGACGTTATCCCAAGAATACAGCAAGACAAGTTTTGTCCTCCACATCGATCGGAAAGCAGATTTGGATCAAGCTAAACAGTGGATTAAGGACGCGATGGAAAGTAGCGCCCATTTTATCAAAGATAGAGATAGCGGCATCAGTATACAGGATATCAGTGAAGAGATGATTTATCTGAGCGTGTCCGGCTGGGTAAACTTTGCGGCCAATACCTCAGCCTTTAAAAATGATGTATTACTTATATTATACAAAAAGTTTGAAGCCGAGGGTTTGAAGTTCTACAGTGTCATGCCGCCCAAAAGCTAATCCAATCCATTGACTTTCTATTGACGGATGTATTTAATCGTGTGCTGTAAAGGCTTACAATTTAATCAGCTGCGTTCGGTAGTATAACGGACTGAATCCTTTGGCACGTTTGTAGAAATGTGAAAGATGGCTCTCGTCTGTAAATCCGAGTTCTGCAGCAATTTGCTTCAGTGTGTAAGCCTTGGATTTCAGTCGGTTTTCGATGAGTTCGATCCGGTAGGTATTGATATATGACCTTAAGCTCGTGCCAAAGTTTTTCTTAAAATAGATACCAAAATAGGATGGAGCGATATTGAATTTCTGAGCCAGGATACTGACTTTGAGTTTTTCGGGTGAAAAGATATAGCGATGGATGTAGGCCGAAATTGATCGATCAATATATAATTCAGGCTGCTGGGGCAAACGCTGTGCCTCCGATATCTCTTTATAAAGCCCAAATATGGCAACGAGTTGGTCAAATAGCCAATCAGCATGCTGACTGATCGCCATATCAGCATATAGTCGGACAGCTTCCAGCACATGGGAAAAAATCAGACGATAATGTTCGCCAATATTCAATTTGCGCTCCTTGAGGCCTTTATCGTTCATCAGCTCCATGATCCAGGAATAGAGCTTTTGGTTCCGTTTGTTCTGCAGGAAATAGCCGTCTGTAAACAAAATAAATAAGAAATGTGTCTTTTTCTCAATTTTAAAATAATGCATGTCTGCTGGACTAATCAAGAAGATATCGCCACGTTCATAATTCAGTTCAAATTTGTTAATCACATGTGTTCCTCTACCCGAACGAATATAAACGAGCTCATAGTAATTCTGCTGATGCGGTGGCAGGTGAAAGCTATTCTCAACAAATTCACTGATCCGTAGCGGTTCAAACTGTTTTTTACGCATTACTTTTCGGTTTGTACATCCCTAAATATACATAAAAATAATGTATTTATACATGTTTTTGCCTGTTGTACTATTGCACCTTTGTGTCGGATAAAACGGTATAAAACATGGTCAATTTTATAATGATTGCATTTTGCATCGCGGCCGGCATGTTGTTGCGGAGAACAAATTTAATTCATTCCGAAGCACATAAGGGCATCAATACCTGGATTCTTTATTTTGCACTGCCAGCAGTATCTTTTAAATATATTCCAAAGATCGTATGGTCTTCGCAATTGCTGTTTCCTGTATTTTCGGCCATACTCGTTTGGGCAGGTAGCTGGTTATTTATGGAGTTATACTGTAAACGTAAAAATTATAAGCAACGTTCGCGCAGCAGTTTGGAATTGGCGGCGGGATATAGTAACACTTCTTTTATCGGTTTCCCGCTGATTATTGCTTATTTTGGTGAGGCACACTTACCCATAGCGATTATTTGCGACCAAACGACCTTTATTCTGCTCTCCACAGCAGGAATTATCAATGCGCTGAAAGCGAATGTACATGAGGGCGAGACAATTGATGTGAAATTTATGCTGCGAAAGCTGCTTAGCTTTCCGCCTTTAATCGGTTGCACTGCCGCATTGCTGCTATCTCAATTTGTTGATCTGTCCGTTGCCGAGCCTTTTTTCGATAAGCTCGTTGCCACAGTGGGACCTTTGGCACTATTCTCTATTGGGTTGCAGCTTAAGTTTGATGGCTGGAAGCAGCAGGCCTCGCAAATTAGCACAGCAATGATCTATAAACTGATTTTAGCACCCCTGCTTGTCTGTATATTTGCTTTATTGTTGGGTGTAAAGGGTTCCATTGCAAGGATCAGCATTTTTGAAGCAGCCATGCCAACTTTGGTAACTTCAGGTATTATTGCCGAGCAATATCATTTAAATACGAAACTGGTCAACCTGGTCATTGGCTTTAGTATCGTCGCCGGATTGCTGACCACCTTATGCTGGGACTTTGCCATTCGGATATTGTTTCCCTAATTGATAAGGTGCATAAAAAGAAAAAACTCCTTCATGTATGGAAGGAGTTTTTTCTTTTTACTATTTGCTATGTGTGTCAATCCATTGGCGCGCATTGACAAATGCTTCAATCCAAGGAGAAACTTCATCTTGGCGTCCTTTCGGGTAATTTGCCCAATGCCATTGGAAAATCGAGCGTTCGATATGTGGCATAGTAGCCAAGTGGCGACCGGTTTTATCACAGATCATTGCGGTATTATAATCTGAACCATTTGGGTTGTGCGGATAGTGTTCATATCCATATTTTGCGACAATATTGTATTGGTCTTCAGCATATGGAAGGTTGAATTTTCCCTCACCATGTGAGATCCAGACACCCAAAGTACTTCCGGCTAACGTCGATAACATCACAGAATTGTTCTCTTGCACTTTTACGGAAACGAAGTTTGACTCATGTTTTCCTGAAGTGTTGTGCAGCATTTTTCCATGTACTTCGTGCTCAGGATTGATCATTTCGAGTTCCATAAATAATTGGCAACCGTTGCATATACCAACAGAGAGTGTGTCTGGGCGAGCAAAGAAATCTGTTAGCGCTTTTTTCGCTTTCTCATTGTAGAGGAAGGCTCCGGCCCAGCCTTTTGCTGATCCAAGTACATCGGAGTTAGAGAAACCACCTACTGCACCGATAAACTGTATATCCTCCAATGTCTCCCGTCCAGTTATCAAATCTGTCATGTGGACATCCTTCACGTCAAAGCCGGCCAAAAACATGGCATTAGCCATTTCACGTTCTGAATTCGAACCTTTTTCACGAAGAATGGCAGCTTTTGGACGTACCTTAGTACTGTCGATCACTGGTTTCTTACCATTGAATTGGCTTGGGAAAGAAAAAGTTAAAGGCTGGTTTTTATAGTTGTCAAAGCGTTGTTGTGCCGTTCCATTTTTAGATTGCTTTGAATCCAAAAGGAATGATGTCGTAAACCATACATCACGGGTCGCTGCGACATCAAAGCTAAAAGAAGCCTCTTGATTTTTAACTGTTACCGTATTTCCTTCGATCACCTGGCCAATTTTTACAGCATCAACACCTGCATCCTGCATACTGGCTTCGAAGGCCGCATCGTCTTTCGCTTGCAATACCAGTGCGATATTTTCATTAAAAAACGCTTTTACGGTATCCGATTCATTTAACGCCGAAAGGTCATAGTTGGCAGCAAGGTTGGTGTCAGCAAAGGTCATTTCCAATAAGGTGGTAATCAAGCCACCCGATCCGACGTCGTGACCAGCTTCGATCTGTCCTTCTTGAATTAATTGCTGTACGGTATTAAAAGCTGTTTTAAAATAAGCAGGATCCTGAATGGTCGGTACTTGAGTACCTAATTTATTGATGATTTGTGCAAATGACGAACCGCCTAATTTGAACTGATCTTTTGATAAGTTGATGTAATAGATCGATCCAGCCGTTTTATTCAGTACAGGTTCAACCACTTTGGTGATATCCGTACAATTTCCGGCGGCAGAAATGATCAATGTGCCTGGAGCAATGACGTTTTCGCCGTTTGGATATTTTTGCTTCATGGACAAGGAATCTTTTCCCGTCGGGATATTAATTCCCAATGCGATGGCAAATTCCGAGCAGGCTTTAACAGCTTGGTATAAGCGGGCGTCTTCACCTTCATTATTGGCTGCCCACATCCAGTTGGCCGATAGGGAGATTCCTGCAAGGCCATTTTTGATCGGAGCAAATACAATATTGGAAAGCGATTCGGCAATAGCCGTTCGGCTTGCCGCAGCGGGATCCACTAAGGCAGCAATAGGGGAGTGACCTATTGTTGTCGCGATACCTTCTTTACCTTTATAGTCAAGTGCCATCACTCCGACGTTGTTCAACGGCAATTGCAATGGACCAGCACATTGTTGTTTGGCAACACGGCCTCCAACACAACGGTCTACTTTATTGGTTAACCAATCTTTGGAAGCAACAGCTTCCAATTGCAATACTTGGTTTAAGTAGCTTGGAATGTTGGCTGCATCATAAGCAAGGTCAGCGTAGTTACGAACTACGGTTTTATCGCGCATAAAAGTTTTTGGCGATGAGCCAAAGAAATCTTCGAGCGCATAATCCATTGGTTTTTCACCCGTACTTTTTGATTCGAAAGTAAAGCGGTGGTCGCCAGTAACATCACCTACGGTGTACATTGGTGCACGTTCGCGATCGGCAACACGTTTTAAGGTGTCAATATCATCTTTAGCGATCACAAGCCCCATACGTTCTTGCGATTCATTACCGATAATTTCTTTTGCGGATAGTGTCGGGTCGCCTACAGGAAGTGCATCCAGATCAATTAAACCGCCGGTCTCTTCAACAAGTTCAGATAAGCAGTTTAAGTGGCCACCTGCACCATGATCGTGGATAGAGACAATGGGGTTATGATCAGACTCCACTAATCCACGAACAGCATTCGCTGCACGTTTTTGCATTTCGGGATTGGAACGCTGAATGGCATTGAGCTCAATTCCAGAACCAAATGCCCCTGTGTCTGCAGAAGATACAGCAGCTCCACCCATTCCGATGCGGTAATTTTCACCACCCAGGATAACGACTTTATCACCGGTTTTCGGTGTATGTTTTTTCGCTTGATCCAGTTTTCCATAGCCAACTCCGCCGGCCTGCATAATGACTTTGTCGTAACCAAGTTTACGGCCATCCTCTTCATGCTCGAAGGTCAATACAGAACCCGTAATTAGGGGCTGACCAAACTTATTACCGAAGTCAGAAGCACCATTGGATGCTTTGATCAGGATGTCAACTGGGGTTTGGTACAACCATTGACGCTCTTGCATCGCATTTTCCCATGGACGCGTCTTGTTGAGTTCTTCTGCTGGCGCAGTTAAAGTTCCTGCCTGAAGATCCAATTTATTTTGTTCCAATCGCGAATAAGCAGTCATGTATACGGCTGTACCCGCCAATGGAATTGCACCTTGGCCGCCCGCCATACGATCCCGGATTTCGCCACCCGATCCTGTTGCTGCACCAGAAAATGGCTCTACTGTAGTTGGGAAATTATGCGTTTCAGCTTTAACAGATAAAACCGAATCAAAAGGTTTTTCTTCGTAAAAATCAGGTTTGTCGGCAGATTTAGGGGCAAATTGTGTCACACGTGGACCTTTAACAAAAGCAACGTTATCTTTATACGCCGAAACAATCTCGTTGGGATTGGTCTCAGACGTCTTTTTGATCATTTTAAACAGGGAAGTCGGTTGTTCTTCGCCATCAATGATAAAGGTACCATTGAAAATCTTATGTCTACAGTGTTCTGAATTGGCTTGTGAAAAGGCGAATACTTCAGAATCTGTGAGCAAGCGACCTAACTTGGCCGAAAGTTGATTAAGGTAATCAACCTCTTCTGCATTGAGCGCTAGTCCTTCAGCTTTATTGTAGGCATCGATGTCTTCGATTTCCACTATCGGTTCTGGCGTGATGTTAACAGTATACATATCCTGCGTCAGCATGCTGAATTTTTGGGAAATCATTGGATCGAAGTCATTGAAATCTTCTGACACCGGCTGAAATTCTTCAATGCGAACAATGCCGTCAATACCCATGTTCTGTGTGATTTCTACAGCATTGGTACTCCAAGGAGTAACCATCGCAGCACGGGGTCCTACAAAGTAATGGTTAAGGTTTTGGTCGTCTAGTTTTTTGGCGTTGCCGAATAGCCAGTTGAGTTTAGTAATGTCTTCTTGTGATAAAGAGTTTACGCTTTGAACACCATATATAGTGTTCGATGGGTTCTCAAAGAAATGAATCATTATAAATGTTTGTTTTGAACGTTCTTCAAATTAAAGCACAAAGTTACATATTATTTTGGTGGAAATGATTGAATTTTGATTAAAAAATAGGTGTATATTTCCCCTGTTACGTCGGGTTATAAATTCGTTTAACGGTAAATTGACGTTGGATATAAACGCAAATTTATCTAAGTTTGTGGATCAAATCAAATTCGAGATGAATATTTCATATAATTGGTTAAAACAACATGTTAATATAGATTCAACTCCGGAAGAACTCTCTTTAATCTTGACAAATACAGGATTGGAAGTAGAGGCTTTGGACGTTGTACAGAGTATCCCCGGTGGATTAGATGGCTTGGTGGTTGGTGAAGTGAAAACTTGTGAACAGCATCCTAACGCAGATAAATTGCGCGTAACTACGGTTGATGTCGGTGGGCCGGACTTGTTGCACATTGTGTGTGGCGCTCCAAACTGCCGTACAGGCTTGAAAGTTATTGTTGCGACGGTAGGTACTACGTGTCATCCATTGACAGGGGAGCCTTTTAAAATAACTAAATCCAAAATTCGTGGCGAAGTTTCCGAAGGTATGTTGTGCGGGGAAGATGAAATTGGTTTAGGTACATCCCATGCAGGAATTGTGGAGTTGCCGGCTGAAGTGGCTGTAGGAACTTTGGTGAAAGAACACTTCAATGTTCAGGATGATTACCGTTACGAAATTGGTTTAACACCAAATCGTGCAGACGCAGCTTCGCATTTGGGGGTTGCCAGGGACATTGCTGCACATTTCCGTACGCAAGTTTTAAAGGCAGATGTTTCTGCATTCGAGGCCGGAGAGGCTGAGGGAACGACAGTCGTCGTGGCAGATGCGCAGGCCTGCCCGCGTTACAGCGGTATTAATATTACTGGTGTTCGCGTTGGCGAATCTCCAGATTGGTTGAAAGAGAAATTAAACGTGATCGGTGTACGTCCGATCAATACTATCGTCGACGTAACGAATTATATCCTGCACGACTTAGGGCAGCCACTTCACGCTTTTGATGCCGATAAAATTGCAGGGAATAAAGTTCTTGTTCGCCAGGCGACGGAAGGTGAAAAATTTGTTACGCTTGACGGTGTTGAACGGATCTTATCTGCTGAGGATTTAGTGATCGCGGATACGGAAAAACCGATGTGTATTGCCGGTGTTTTTGGCGGCGCATATTCGGGTGTGAGTGCAGAAACAACGACTATATTTTTGGAGTCTGCATATTTCAATGCTGTTTCTGTACGGAAGACCGCTAAAAGGCATGGCCTAAAGACGGATTCGTCGTTCCGTTTCGAACGCGGTACTGATCCGAATATTACGGTTGAGGCGTTGAAACGTGCGGCATTATTGATTCAGGAAATCGCGGGTGGAACAATTTCATCGACGCTCAAAGATGAGTACCCCGTCGAGATCAAACCGTTTTCGTTCCACGTCAGCTATGCAAACGTGATTCGTTTGATCGGACAGGAGATTCCAACGCAAGAAATTAAATCCATTATTGTTGCACTTGGCATTGAGGTAGCTGCTGAAACGGAAGAGGGCCTTGATGTGCTGGTACCTGCTTATCGTGTTGACGTAACACGTGAAGTGGATGTTGTCGAAGAGGTATTACGGATTTATGGCTATAATAATATTGCGTTGAAGTCGCAAATTAAGGCCTCTTTGAATACGGTTGAAAAGCCGGATAAGGAAGTTGTCTTAAATCAATTGGCCGATCTGCTCATCGCCAATGGATTTCGTGAGATCCTATCTAATTCATTGACGAAGCTAGATTATGTTGATGATAGCGATACAGCGGTTAAGTTGTATAATCCATTGAGTTCGGATTTGGACACGATGCGTCAAAATATGGTTTTTTCGATGTTGAATGCGATTGAATATAACCAGAAGCGCAGAAATTTTGATCTAAAATTCTTTGAGTTCGGTAAGACCTATGCATTGGATGGTGAAGGTTATAAAGAAACACAGCACCTTGTTTTTGCGATGGCAGGCAAAAATGAGCCAGAGCAATGGAATAGCAAGAAAGATGCGGTCAATTTCTATCATCTCAAAGCAGCCGTAGATACCCTTGTCAAACGGCTGAAAATAGAAGGTGTTCAAATACAAGATACATCGAGTGCGCATTTTGCGTATGGCTTAAACTATATGAAAGGCCAGAAATGTCTGGTTTCTTTTGGTGCGGTAGCCCAGCGCGATTTGAAAAAAGCCGATGTAGAGGGGCAGGTGTTCTTTGCTGACTTTGATTGGGATGTTTTAATGAAAATAATCCGTAAAAATAGTATTCAATATAAGGAAGTTTCTAAATTCCCTGCTGTACGTCGAGATTTGTCACTTTTGATTGATGAGAATGTGAGTTTTGATAAGCTACAATTTGTTGCTCAGAAGACCGAACGCAAGCTTTTAAAGCATGTAAATGTGTTTGATGTGTATAAAGGTGACAAAATTCCGGAAGGGAAAAAGTCTTATGCTCTGAGCTTTATCTTACAGGATGAAGAAAAAACACTCAATGATAAGCAAATTGATGCGATAGTTCAAAAATTAATTGTTAATTTTGAGAAGGAACTAGGCGCGGAAGTGCGTGGTTAATGCGAGATACAACATTAATTGGTAATATTCAATTTATAATATGGCAACATTGTCTTCACAAATGAATCTGATCGTTGAGAAAACGAAAAATTTAATTCAATTGTGCGAAGTCTTGCAAGAAGAAAATGATTTGCTTAAATTAGAGGTACAATCTTTAAAAGTAGCTTTCGATGCGAGCAACGATAAGAGCAAGCAGTTGGAAGAGAAGGTTAAAGCACTGGCAGTGGCCCGTACTTTAGATTCAGAAACGGATAAAGATGCAATTAATGAAAAAATACTTGACACAAAACAAAAAATTAACGATTTTGTGCGGGAAATAGACAAGTGTATTAGTTTGCTGAAGTAGTAAGGATACGTGAAGTCGGATTCATTCAAACGAATACAACGTTAAAAAGCTCAAAGAAATGGGAGAGATTTCCATAAAAATAAATATCGCAGATCGTGTTTACCCGCTTCGTGTGGAGAGCGCGGAAGAGGAAGTAATTCGACATGCTGCGAAATTGATAAATGAAAAAGTAAAGGAATTGCAGGAAAACTATACTGTGCGAGATAAGCAGGATTTGTTGTCCATGTGTGTATTGCAATTTGCGACGCGTATGCTCAATGCCGAGCGACAGTCCCAAAACCACGAAGTGGGCTTGGAAAATTCAGTACAGGAACTTGATCAGTTGTTGACGGATTTCTTTAAAAAATAAATTTACGTTCTTTGTATTTAGAGCTTAAACGACGAATTTGCCGCAATTAAATTCGGGTTGTCACTATTTTAAACTTAACGCTTCAATATTACAGGCGCAAAAAGATATAGGCCATTTTGCGAAAGCCATCTGGGTCACAATCTAAGCCTAATTATGTAATCTCGAAGTTTAATAATACATGATACCTGTTTAAATTTAATTGCGGTTTTTTTTTGTCATGAAATCCTCCGGAGCGCATGGAGCTCGTAGTCTATTGGCTACATCAACCTTACGGATTGAAAAGGGCAATTGATGATTTTAGGAGAATTGAAACACAAATTAGGATATAATTAATAAAAACAAACATAAATAATACAATTATACATACATGGACATCGCAATTTATAGCATAATTTCTCTGATTGTTGGTGTTGTTATAGGTCGTTATCTATTGGTTCTGTTGTTTAAAAAACAAGAACAGGAAGCCAAAGATAAGGTAAATAGCATACTGAAAGATGCAGAGCAGGAAGGGGAACTCATCAAAAAGAAACGCCTGTTGGAGGCTAAAGAGAAGTTCCTTCAATTAAAATCTGAACATGAAAAGGAAGTCAACCAACGTAACAATGCCATCAACCAAAAGGAAAATACGTTGAGACAAAAAGAGCAGTCAATTAACCAAAAACTGGAAAACATCAACCGCGATAAGCAAGAGGTGGATACAAAGAAAAAGCAATTGGATAAGTTGGTTGAGTTGAATGAAAAGAAATCCGAAGAAGTAGAGTCCTTAAAATTACAACAGATTAAGCAACTGGAGAGCATCGCTGGCGTAACTGCCGACGAAGCAAGAAATCAATTGGTAGATTCTTTACGTGAAGAAGCACGTTCACAAGCAATGATTCAAATCAAGGATATAGTGGATGAGGCAAAACTGACGGCGACTAAAGAGGCTAAAAAGGTTGTAATCCAAACGATCCAACGGACCGCTACTGAATCGGCAATCGAAAATACCGTTTCAATTTTCAATATCGAAAACGACGAAATCAAAGGCCGTATTATTGGTCGCGAGGGGCGTAATATTCGTGCGCTGGAAGCTGCAACAGGAGTTGAAATCATCGTAGATGATACCCCCGAAGCCATTATCCTCTCTGGTTTTGATCCGGTACGCCGCGAAATTGCGCGTCTGGCTTTACACCGTTTGGTAACCGACGGTCGTATTCACCCAGCCCGAATTGAAGAAGTGGTCGCAAAAACACGGACACAAATTGAAGATGAGATCGTCGAAATTGGCGAACGTACAGCGATTGATTTGGGAATACATGGTTTGCACCCCGAATTGATCCGTATGGTAGGACGTATGCGTTACCGTTCGTCTTACGGACAGAATCTTTTACAACACTCTCGTGAAGTGGCTAATTTTGCGGCAACAATGGCTGCAGAGCTTGGACTGAATGTTAAGCACGCAAAGCGCGCAGGTTTACTGCATGATATCGGTAAAGTGCCTGATGATAATCCTGAGTTGCCACACGCTATTTTGGGGATGCAACTTGCTGAGAAATACAAAGAACATCCTGATGTATGTAATGCCATCGGCGCTCACCACGATGAAATCGAAATGACCGCCTTAATATCTCCGATCGTTCAGGCCTGTGATGCGATTTCTGGGGCACGCCCGGGTGCACGCCGCGAGGTGGTAGAAAGCTATATTAAGCGGCTGAAAGAGCTGGAAGATCTGGCGCTATCTTACCCTGGTGTTGAAAAAACTTTTGCGATACAAGCTGGACGTGAGCTTCGTGTGATCGTGGAAAGTGAGAGAGTATCTGATGCGCAATCGGAAATATTGGCAGCGGATATTTCCAACCGTATCCAAACGGAAATGACTTATCCGGGACAAATTAAAGTAACTGTTATCCGCGAGACGAGATCGGTGTCTTACGCAAAATAGACCAGTCAAGCGCAACACGAATAAAAAAGCTCCAATCTGCTGATTGGAGCTTTTTTATTATCCGAAAAATTCAATTAAATCTGTTATGCTATGCAACAAGTAGGCGGGCGACTCCTGTTCGAGTTCCATCCGGCTACCATATCCATACAGCACTCCGATCGCATCCATTCCCGTCTCACGGGCGCCAATCAGGTCATGTTTACGATCGCCGATCATGATGCAGTGCTGGGGATTGGAAAGCGCACTGTTTTCCATCACATATTGTATGACGCTTGTCTTTGTCGGTCTGGAATCATCCAAAGCACTTCCGCCTGCAAAATCAAAATATTGATCGATTGCAAAATGACTCAATATTTTTCGGGCGAATATTTCAGGTTTCGATGTGGCTAGGTAGACGTGGTAATCTTTTGATTTTAGCTGTTCCAAAAGTTCGGGTATCCGATCGAACAGTATATTCTCATATAATCCTATTGTTGAAAAGCGTTCCCGATATTTGTCGACACAGCTGATCGCTTCGTTTTCCTCAAACCCAAAAGTATGCATAAAGGAATCTTTAAGCGGCGGGCCGATCAACGGTTTGAGACTGTTGAGGTCTGCTGTCTGGATTCCTTTCGATTCCAGCGCATAAGCAATACATTTGGTGATACCTTCTGCGGGGTCGGTGAGTGTTCCGTCAAGATCGAATAAGATATGTTTGTAAGACTTCATACTGCAATATTACGGAATAGTATAGGAGTAAGCGAGTCTGTAGGGCACGAAAGTATTTAATGACTTATGGCAGACCTAAAAATAGCGAATATTATTAGTGTACAGGGGTAAGGCATGCGCAATATTTGTTAAATTTGCCAAATGAAACAAAAGAAGAAAGTGCAAGAAGCCGAACCTTTACGCCCCGTAGACAAGTATTTTGCGGAGCTGGATGCTAATTTTCAGGATCCGACCAACCGTCTGATTCAGGCCATCTTTTTACCGTTATTATTTTTTGGTATCATGGGTGCGATCTGGATGATTCCATTTCCGCAATTCGAGTTCCTGGTTAAACTTAATTGGCATACTTTTTTAAACTGGGGCTCTTTCTTCATTGCTATTGTCATTTATTATTATTTAAAGCTGTCGGCAACCTTATCGTATGCGATATTATTCACAATAGGGGCTATGAGCTACTTTATCGTACAATTGGAGCATGTGCAGCGGGATGGTGGACCAGCGGTCATTTGGGTGTGTCTTGGCATCGCACTAATTTCTATTATAGCCTTATTTCTCGGAAAGGGGAAGGAGAAAAGGGATATAACCGGGCAGCAGTTTCTCCAATTTCTATTGGTTGGACCGATTTGGCTTTGGCATTTTGTATTTAAAAAATTGAAATTAAGATACTAGTTGAACGATCCTGAGGTGCTGATCTTGCGCAATAGGATTAAAACCTAATGCGCGAAACTATCAAAAAAGCCAAATTGCTTGCAATTTGGCTTTTTGGGCTTTGGCGATGCCTGTATCGCATTTATCGCGATTTAGCTGCTGCTGTCCGCAGCTAACTTTTGTAATTAAACCATTTGATAATTTCCTTAAGATTTGCCTTCTTACCATAGATCAGGATGCCTACGCGGTAGATCCGTGCAGCAACCCAGGTTACCAATAGGAAGGTTACTATGAGGAGCGCCAATGAAGTGAGGATCTGCCACAAAGGGACACCGAAAGGTATGCGTACCAGCATGGCAATAGGTGAGGTGAACGGAATAAAGCTCAACCACGTTGCAATTGGACCATTGGGGTCATTGATAATAACGCCGAAAGAAAGGATGTACGTTAATAACAACGGCATGGTAATGGGCATGGAGAATTGATTGGCTTCGGTTTCATTATCGACAGCAGAACCGGCGGCTGCGAAAATTGCACTGTACAATAGATAACCAGCGATAAAAAATAGAAAGAAGAAAATGATAACTTCGGTAAAGTTGAAGCTTTGTATTGAACTAAGGATGGCGGCTGATCCATTTTGCGCCATTGCTTTTGATACCGTGCTCATGTTACCTCCAGCAGGCTGGCTCGCTGCTACTTCCTGCATGTCCTGAGGATTGACGAATAAGATCGTTGCGGTAATAAATAGGCCACCCGTAAGCAACAGCCACATGACAAATTGTGTCAGGCCAACCATACCGATCCCGACAATTTTGCCCATCATGAGCTGAAAGGGTTTGACAGAGGAAATAATAACTTCGATAATGCGACTGCTTTTCTCTTCGATAATGCCCCGCATTACCTGCGCTCCATATAGAAATAATGATAGATATACTAAGATGGCCAAAGCAACGCCCAGCCCCATTGCGATGGCGGTATTGCTGTTCTTTTCTTCACCGTCGGCTGTTATTTCTTTGGCATCAATGGCCACTTTGGGTTTAATCGATTGGATGATAGTTAGGTCGATCCCCTTGGCTTTGTACTCCTTTTCACGGATGATTTCTTCTAGTTGCTCAGTAATGATCTCCTGTGTGACAAAACTGGTCTTTCCACTCGTAATAAGCTCCGCTTTTTGGCTGGATAAAATGTCTTTGGGAATATAAAGAATCGACTGTTTTGCTTCACTTTTGGCAAGCTGTGCTTTTTGTGCTTGGAGACCTAGTGTGCTAACTGTATAACTTACGTTTTTATTACTTTGGAGTTTGCTTGCAAAGTCGCCTTGTTCATCTAAGACAAAGACTTGGGTGTGCGAATCTTTAAAGCTCTTTTTGGTGAGATAAAACATGCCTGCATATAGGGCGAAGAAAAACAGTGGCACGGCAAAGGTCATGACAATAAAGGATTTTTTCTTGACTCTAGACAGGTACTCTCTTTGGATAATAAGTAATATTTTATGCATGATTGTTGGCTATAGGTGAGGCTTGGGTAACTTTTTGAATGAAAATATCGGCCATGGAAGGGACGATTTCTATCAGTTGATTGAGCTGTATCTGCGGTATTAAATGCATTAACACTTCATTGATATGGATATTGTTATTTAGCTGAATTGTAGTGATGTATGTTTTATCTATCATTTTTGTCTCGATGACTTCAAACTGGGTGTTATGGGATAGAAGAAAATTATCTTCGGTTGTTGTATATTCTAGTTTATAGGTTTGATTACGGTATTCTTTTTTAATGGCTTGTACAGCACCATCCAATATTTTCTTTGATCGGTTGATCAGCGCAATATTATCACAGAGTTCTTCAACGGTTTCCATTCGGTGTGTAGAGAAGATGATGGTTGCACCTTCTTGATTCAAACGGAGAATCTGCTCTTTTATGATATTGGCATTGACAGGGTCGAATCCCGAAAAGGGTTCATCCAGGATGATCAATTGCGGTTGATGGATGACTGTAGCAACAAATTGTACTTTCTGCTGCATTCCCTTACTGAGGTCTTCTATTTTTTTGTCCCACCAGGATGTGATGTCTAAGCGTTCGCACCAATCTTGAATGCGCTGTAGTGCTTCTTTCTTGGAAAGCCCTTTCAGCTGTGCCAAATACAGCATTTGATCGCCAATTTTCATTTTTTTGTATAACCCGCGCTCTTCTGGTAAATAGCCGATTTGAGCAATGTGCTTAGGTCCTAAAATCTCGCCATTAAACAAGATTTCGCCAAAATCGGGGGCTGTAATTTGGTTGATAATACGGATTAGGGACGTTTTTCCGGCACCGTTCGGCCCTAGTAATCCAAAAATTTTCCCCTTGGGAATTTGAATGGAAACATCGTCCAATGCCCGGTGATTGGCGTAATCTTTAGTAACATGATTGATTTCGAGTAACATCTATTGAAGGTTTAATTTTTATGTTGAGTTTGTTAAAGCTATTCTATCGCTCAATGACTGCTGTCTATTGATAGGTTAGTATCATTTACCAGTGAATTGTTACAGCACCGCTGAAAAATTTGTTTTGAGTGCTATTTCAATCGTACTGGTGCAACGGCTTCTGGTATTGGCATGATGGCAAATATTCTACCAACTATAGGGCAGCTTCAGCGCTGGCGTACTCATTTTGACAGTTGCTAGAATGGAAAGTTAGAAATAATTGCGCACATTTTGATCCTCATCTTATAAAATGGGACATAAAGCTTTTTTATGGAATAGAAGCTGCACAAATCTTGTCAAAGGGATTGATTTAACGTACCTTTGCTCCATGGAAGTGAAAAAAGCCGAATTCGTGTGTAGTAACACGAGAGTTGACAAATTACCAGCACCAACTTTGCCGGAGTATGCTTTTATCGGACGTTCGAATGTCGGTAAATCATCATTGATTAATGCGATGACCAACAAAAAAGGACTTGCCAAAACCTCTCAAAAGCCAGGTAAGACCCAGTTGATCAATCATTTTATCATCGACGACACGTGGTATTTGGTGGATTTGCCAGGATATGGTTTTGCCAAAGCCTCAAAGACAAGTCGTAATGAATGGGAAAAGTTCATCCGCAGATACCTTACTCACCGGGATAATTTGCAATGCGTTTTCGTGTTGGTGGATAGCCGGCTTGAACCACAAAAGATCGACCTGGATTTCTGCTATTGGCTCGGAGAATGCGGGTTGCCTTTTATGTTGGTTTTTACAAAAGCCGACAAGCAATCGGCTGTCAAATCTGATGCTAATGTTGCGAAGTTTAAAAAATCATTGCTACAATGGTTTGAAGAGGTACCACAGATTTTCCTTACCTCGGCGGAAAAGAAAATGGGGCATGAGCCTATTTTGGATACTATTGCTGAAGTTAACAGCCGATTTGTTCGCCCTGAGCTGGATGGAAACGAACAGTTTCAGCCTAGATTTTAAGTTCGGATGAAAAAATATTTGTCTTTAGTTTTATTTGCCCACAGTGTATTCGCATTGCCATTTGCCTTTATAGGTTTTTTTTTAGCTCTGCATACAACGGAGTATGCTTTTTCGTGGAAATTATTAGTGCTGATGCTTGTATGCATGGTAACGGCTCGTAATGCCGCTATGGCATTCAATCGCTATCTGGATAGAGATATTGATGCGATAAATCCGAGGACAGCCATGCGTGATATTCCTGCAGGAAAGATTTCAGCGAGTAATGCATTGGTTTTTACGATTGTAAATAGCCTCATTTTTATAGGCGCGACGTATTTTATCAATTCTCTTTGTTTTATGCTGTCGCCGGTAGCACTTTTTGTGGTACTTTTCTATTCTTATACGAAGCGTATAACACCCTTATGTCACCTTGTTTTGGGGGCTGGACTGGGATTGGCGCCAATAGGCGCCTATATGGTGATTACCGGGCAGTTTGCAACAGTACCCGTGCTCTACGGCTTTGCAGTGCTGACCTGGGTGAGTGGATTTGATATTATATATGCTTTGCAGGATGAAGCGTTTGATCGGGAAAATCAGCTCAATTCTATACCGGTTTGGTTAGGGACGAAAGGTGCCATGCGCGTTTCTGAATGCCTGCACGTATTGTCCTTTATCTTTATCTTAATACCGGCATTTTTGATGCCCGTAGGCTGGATTTATTATTTAGGGGTGATCTTTTACGCCGCACTGCTCATCTACCAGCATACCTTGTTTTCTTCAACAGATTTAAGCCGGGTCAACCGTGATTTTATGACCACTAACGGCTATGCCTCGGTACTCTTTGCTCTGTTTTACCTCTTGGATATTTGGCTGATTAAATAAACGTTTTAGCATAAAATAAGAAAGGCTTTAGGATTTCCTAAAGCCTTTCTTATTTTTGCATCTAAACCCATATAGATGAAATGAAGAAAAATTTCCTTTTTGCCGCTATTTTAGGTGTATCATTAACCTCACGGGCACAAAAGCTGCCGGCCTATGTAATTCAATATAACCAAAGTTTCAATGGAAATGCAGCTGCTAATCAGAATGCCATTCTGGTTTATGCAAACGAGAAAGAGACGTTTGTAAGTTCAGAGAAAGAAATGAAGGGACAGTTGGCGGCACCCTACGAACGTGTTTTAGTGCAGCGTGATGCGGGCAATTCCCTACTTAAAATTGCTAAACTCAAAGACGGATCAATCATCCTGACAAAAGATGCTCTTGCACTTGGAAAGCAGCAGTTTAATGCAACCAACGAGACTAAAACAATCTTAGGCTACCCCTGTAAAAAAGTGGAAACGAGTATCAACTCTAATAAAATAGAAGTTTGGTATACCGACAAATTGGGAATAAAGGCTGCGCCTACGGAACTGGGTCAGGATCTTGGTTTGGTACTTGAAGTGATCCGCAACGGGAACACGCGCACCTTTGCAACCAAGGTAGAAAAGGTAAAGGCTCTTCCTGAGCAACTGAGGTTAACAGGAAATGAGCAACTTTATGATGAGCTCACCTATAAGGATCTCATCTGGAAGAATCGTTTTGTTCAAATACCGATTTTTAGAAAGGAACGCGTACGTTTCGCTGATGATGTCAGGTCAGATTCTATCTTGCGTTTTGCTCATGGGACAGTTATTGTTAAAAAAGTGAAAATTCCAAAAATAAAGAGCGGTGACAATGTATTTGTACAGTTGGTGGAACAATCCAAAGGTGACGCTTACGATCGCACCGGGTCAGTTTTTATTATCCCGACCAATAAGGCGCAGCACTTTTTGGATGGGATGAAAAATGGCATGGGCACACTGCCGAAGTATGAGAATGGAAATGGTAAGACCTATCAAGGTGTTGTGAAAACACCTTCCTTTGAACCTATTGTGGAATTGATGCGTTTCTTTACACCCTTTGGTGTTAAGCAATTTAACTACCTTCAGTTAAAGGGTAAAGTTTGGCAGGACTCGGTGCTGTACCGTCAAGATGTTTCTGAATTAGCAGGCATGCTGAGCGGACAGGAGGTTTATGTGGGTACCTTTATTGGTAATTTTGATAAAGAGGGTCATGAAGTGAGTGTTGAGTTGACGATACATCCCGGCTTCGATGCCGCCTCACAGGGCAATCTGAAAAAGGTGATGTCTTTATTTACGACGACCAATGTCATGGAAATGGGGGGGCAGGAGTATGGATCTATGTTTGACAAGGAGAAGGGTTTGAAAGTATCTTTTCATTTGGACCAAGACGCTAAAAATGTGCAATTACGTTACATTACCACAGGGCATGGCGGCTGGGGTAAAGGTGATGAATTTGTGCCTAAGGAAAACCGTATTTTCCTCAACGATTCATTACTCTTCAAATATACACCTTGGCGCAGCGACTGCGGGTCTTATCGGTTGTTTAATCCAGCTTCAGGCAATTTCGCTACCGGTTTGTCGTCCTCTGATCTGAGCCGTTCCAATTGGTGTCCTGGTACTGTCACACCGCCCATCTACATCGACTTGGGTGATTTAAAAGCTGGTGACTATACGATGCAGGTACAGATTCCACAAGGAGCTCCTGAAGGAACAAGTTTTAGCAGCTGGAATGTAACGGGTACCTTGCTATTCGATTAATCATTTTTTCATCGCTGTCATGTGCAACCGTATGATGATACATGACAGCGATATTGCCTCATTTTTATTACGTGCGTTAAAGAGGATAAGCGGTCTCGCTTTTAGTTTCCGATAATACAAAGTAGGTCTGTACGGTGTTCACTTGAGGTAATACGGCCAGACGATGTCGCAAAAAAATATGATAGGCATCCATATCTTTGGTGGCAATACGCAACATAAAGTCGTAAGAACCCGCCATTTGGTAGCATTCCATCACCTCGGGAAATTTAGCTACTTCTTTTTCGAATTCATTCAACACTTCAAATGTATGTGCTTTAAGAAAGACCTGAGAAAATGAAATCAGCCCAATACCTATCTTATGACGGTCTAAAATAGCCACTGTTTTCTTAATATAGCCTAAACGCTTGAGCTTTCGAACGCGTTCGTGAACGGCTGCAATAGATTTATTGAGTTCAAAAGATAGCGCTTTGTTGCTCAGTGATGCATCCTGCTGTAGGAGACGTAATAATTTTACATCGATTTCATCTAATTCCATAATCTGAATATTTTCGGTACTGCTGTAAAAATACACTATTGTTCTGTATTATTTACTGTTTTTAATGTTGTTTTACTTAATTTTTATCGAAATTAATGTTATATATTGAATATTATCTTGTCAATAGTCAATTTTGCAACAGAATAATCATTTATTAAAATGGCTGAACAAGAATTATTAAGCGCGTGTTTGTCGCCTACATTGGACAAGAGATTTAAACATCTGTGGAGATTGGTAGGAAATACGCCTATGCTGGAATTGCAGTATACTTATCGAAGTAAACCAGGGCGAATTTTCGTAAAATGTGAGAATTACAATCTAACGGGCAGCATAAAGGATAGGATGGCGCTGTATATTTTGTATAAAGCGTATATGAATTGTCAGATCCGCCCCAGTGATGTGGTGATTGAAGCGACAAGTGGGAACACCGGGATTGCGTTTTCAGCAATCGGTAAAGCTCTTGGTCATCAAGTAAAGATTATTATGCCAAACTGGCTGAGCAAGGAGCGTACTGATATTATCCGCAGTATGGGAGCCGATATTCAACTGATAAGCAAAGAAGAAGGCGGCTTTTTGGGTAGTATCCGTTTAAGTGAGGAACTTGCTTCAAAAGGTGGAGTTTTTCTGCCAAGACAATTCGAAAATCAATATAATGCTGAGGCGCATGAGAAAACCACAGGCTACGAGATTGTGAAGCAGTTAGAAGAGCAAGGCTTGGTGGCGGATGCTTTCGTTGCTGGTGTCGGTACGGGTGGTACGGTCATGGGGGTAGGCCGAAGCTTAAGAAAGCTCAATCCAAATGTCCGCGTTCATCCATTGGAACCTGCAGAAAGTCCGACATTAACCACAGGGCATAAGGTGGGATCGCATCGTATCCAAGGAATTTCCGATGAGTTTATTCCAGCGATTGTGGATTTAAATGAACTTGATGCTGTTGTTTGTGCCAATGATGGCGATGCCATTATCATGGCACAGAAGTTATCGCGGCAATTGGGACTGGCTGTTGGAATCTCTTCAGGTGCAAATGTTATCGGAGCGATTAAATTACAGCGTGAACTGGGCGATGACGCGGTTGTAGTGACCCTGCTATGTGATGACAATAAAAAATACCTAAGTACTGATTTAGTGAAAGAGGAGCCTGTAAAAGAAGGATACCTTTCTACGGACATAGATTTTTCAGGTTTTCAACCTATTTGCAGATTGCCAAACCCGGTATTTGGTGCTTAAAAAAAGATTTAGTTTCATATGTTTATAGTTAACTCGGGGAGTCTCTAGCTCCTCGGGTTTCATTGTTGAAAAACCAATTTAATACCTAAGAATAATACAACATGAAAGTCAATTTCAAACTATTTATCCTCTTGTTGTTACTGATTGCGCCGCTTGGTATGTTTGCCCAGTCTGACACAACAAATTCGATGGAAGGAATCGAATTTACGGACGGCAGCATAAGTCCCGACTCCTTATCTTTTGAAGAATCGCCGGATACTGCTTCGGTCAAGGCTGATGTAAATAAGCCGACCACAGTGGCCGCTGCAGCGGCGACCAAGCCTGCAGCCGAAGGCAAAAAGTCGTTGTGGAGTATTTTCATAGCGGGACTAGTAGGCGGTTTTGCGGCGTTATTGATGCCGTGTATTTTTCCGATGCTGCCTTTGACGGTGAGTTACTTTACCAAACAGTCGGGAAGTCGTGCAAATGGCATCAGTAAAGCCCTATTATATGGATTGTTTATTATAGTGATCTATGTGGCTTTGGGGATGCTCATCACGATCTCATTCGGCTCAGATGCCCTCAATGCGCTTTCGACCGACGGTATCTTCAATTTCATCTTCTTTTTGTTATTGGTCGGGTTTGCGGCTTCTTTTTTTGGCGCATTTGAAATTACATTACCAAGTTCGTTTGTCAATAAAATGGATGCAAAATCAGATAAAGGTGGTTTAGTGGGCTTATTCTTTATGGCTTTCAGCTTATCACTGGTCTCATTTTCTTGTACAGGACCGATTATAGGCACACTGCTGGTGGAGGCAGCCTCGAAAGGCGAAAGGCTAGGGCCAGCGATCGGTATGCTGGGATTCTCTATTGCCTTGGCGATTCCGTTTGGTTTGTTCGCCATGTTTCCTTCTATGCTTAAATCTTTACCTAAATCGGGTGGGTGGTTGAACAGTGTAAAAGTGGTACTTGGGTTTTTGGAACTCGCTTTAGCGTTGAAATTTTTATCCAATGTCGATTTAGCTTACCACTGGAATTGGTTGGATAGAGAGGTGTTTCTGTCGCTTTGGATTGCTATCTTTGCGCTAATGGGCTTATATTTAATTGGTAAGATCAAATTCTCCCATGACAGTGATTTGAAATTCCTATCGGTTCCCCGGACTATTTTGGCTATTGTTGTATTTTCTTTTGTGGTGTATATGGTTCCAGGTTTGTGGGGTGCGCCTTTAAAATCGATTTCTGCTTTTTTACCACCATCGGCAACACAAGACTTTGATTTATCTTCGGGTGTAAGTACCGGGACTGCGCATTCGGACGGGAAAATTAAAAAATATGCTGAAATCTTTCATGAAAGGGGTACCCCGAAAGGATTTGATCCGTATTACGATTATGAACAGGCATTAGCGACGGCTAAAGAATTAAATAAGCCGGTATTAATTGATTTTACGGGTTGGAACTGTGTTAATTGTCGTAAAATGGAAGCGAATGTTTGGACGGACAAAGCGGTAGCCAAATTGTTGAAGGAAGAGTTTGTTATGGCCGAACTTTTCGTTGACGATAAAACAGCATTAGCTGCAAACGAACAATTTGTTTCGAAATACAGTGGTAAAAAGATTAATACAATCGGTAAGAAGAACAGCGATTTTCAAGCAGCTACATTCGATAGTAATTCGCAACCGCTGTATGTAATTGTCGATCCAATGGGCAAAAAACTGGTGCCTCAAAGTGGAGCCAACTATAATGTAGCGGAGTATAAAGCTTTCCTTCAAAGTGGTTTAGATGCCTTTAAACAAAAAAACTAACCCTCCTCATATTCTAATTTTATCCTCCTTGTTGTCATAGGCAAGGGGGATTTTTTGTTGTTAATATTGACTAAAAAGTGGCTGGTTAGGGGCTATTCGAATATGAAAAATGGGGCGGTTCTGCTGGGGTGCGGTGATGTAAGCTTTGGTCAAAAAAAGAAGCCTTGTCCATTTGGGACAAGGCTTCTTTGTATACGATAGATTATGGAAACTATTAGAAGTCAAATCTGACACGGGCACGAATTCCCCAAGCTGGTGCATCGACGTGATCAAGATAATTCAACCGTTTTACGTAGTCTACACGCAATATTTTGAAAATGTTGGAGAGACCGATACTGGCTTCCATATACGGTTGTGAGCCGAAGGTGTAAGAGCTTTGTACACCATCCGAATTGTGCTGCCAAGTAAATACTTTCGAACCATAATTAGGGTCGTCAGGATTGTTTTCTTTGCGCAGTCCACCGTAGACACCCTTGAAACTAAATACCTCCCGTAATTTAAGCCTTTTGATCAAAGGAATCTTATTCAAAAGAAAACCATTCATGTAGTACTGTACATTTAATGATGCGTTATGGTCACTGACAAACTCAAGGAAGTTCATCAGGTTATACGAATTCAATTGATAGGCATAAGTCTGGTTGGCGCGGTGAATTGTTAAGAAAGGGAATGGAATTTCTTTCCCTGCGATATAATTCCCCTCAGCTGTGACGTCTGCAAATCCAAACTGACTAAAATAGAAGCGCTTAAAGGCGCCAACATTGAAGTTGTGATAATTGTATTCACCTTTAGCCAGGCCTTTGATTCCCGCGGTATAGTTGAATGTAAAGATCGGGTATTGATTGAAAATAGGTGTTCTATAAATCTTTCCTTGATAAAACTCTTCATGAGGGGCATATCTAAAATTAACGGACAATTCTGTTGAATTCAATTCGTTAAATAACCTGCTCTCGTTATTGGCATCAATCATTTGGTAGGTTAAGCTTCCGGCTGGCGTTTGTCTGTTAATATTGAAAGCCGCTCCGACCGCCACGTGATTTAAAAATTCTTTTTTGTACTCTAAACCATAATTTGTCTCATAGATATATCGATCATTATCCCCACGTTTGAAAGACAGTAAAAAGTTGTCTTCCTGAATAAACTCGAGCTTTTGCCCAGGAATCTTGGTGTCTTTTTTATAAGATGCCCTGATGTAGTGCATAGGAAAAGAATAGACAGATTTGTTATTGAACGCATAGGTTCCACTGAAAAAATATTTCCATTTCTGGTCTTTAAATCCGTAAGCAGCATAAGTTTCAGCATAGAAACGCTTGCTCAGCGATTCCGTGGTACGGCCACCGACACGCAAACGGAAACCTTCTACGGGATTAAAACTATAGAACGTATTCACAGGACCGATTTCAACCGGACCAGCCTGTTTGTAACCGGAAAGTACCAGCGCGGCGATGTCCATGAATGTACGGAATGAAGGAATCTTTTGTAAGGTATCAATGTTATGATAGATGTTCAATTCGTTTTGCGCAAGGGCAAGTGGGCGCTGTGTTTCAAATAAAGTCTTCATTGCTTTCTTGTTTTCAACATTATAGGCGATTACCGTTGACGGACCATCATAGATACTGTCGGGTTGTTGTATGCCTACTTTATAATTGTTGTAATCCACTGTCCGGCTGCCGCGGATTCCCATACCTTTCTCCGTTAACGAAAAATCGATACCCAGCGTACTTGTTTTTAGGTAGAAGCGGCTTTTGCTATCTTTCTCAAATTTAAGTTGTATCTGAAGATCACGCACGAAATTTAAGTTGATATCATCAGCAACCGTCATGTTGGCGCCCTGAACGGCATAGTGGCCATCCAATGTGACATAGAGTTGGCCTTTGAACAACATATCTGCTTTGTTGCGTGGAAAAAAGCTTAATTCGACTACCCAGGGTTGTACAGTCTTTATGGTATCCGTAATGAAAAACTTATAAAAAGTGGGTGCTGAATTGGCAATCGGACTCAAAAACTGATTAGTAACCAGGGAGATGTTGTTATCATAAATATCGACTTGTTCATAAAGTTTATTGAAGTAAGCTGTCAAACCATCGTTATCAATAAATTTAGGATCAAATTGTGCGCGCTGATCCCCAAGGATATACTGTTTAGTTTTGCTTGGGTCTTTACGATAATAGACCTTTGAGATCTTTTCCTCGATGAAAGCTGGCAAGACATATTTGTTGGCCGTTTTAGCCGAATCGTCTGTTTCGAAAAGAAATTGATAGTTTTTGAAGATCTTTTTATTGACAAATTTTTCCGAAAGATTACTTAATCCTAAGGACATTTTTTCATACTGGTCGTATTGCGCATATTGCTGACCTGCAAGTCTATTTTTTTCCTTATTCTCAATGACTTTTCGGATCAGTGCAACGGCAGGATTATCTTTGTTGCTATATTTTTTCTTTTTGGCCTTGACAACAACTTCTTCCAGCATATTGTCCTGCTGATCCATTAAAATTTCTTTTGTTTGCGTTGCATCATTCGTTACAAAAGCGTCTTTGCTGTCATAACCGATATAGCTTGCTCTAATTTTTACATAAGATGTCGGAAAGACGAGTTTAAATTCACCATTGGCGTTGGTCGATGTCGTGGTTCCGGCAGAAGCTGGAGCACCTACTACGGCGACGGTGGCGTAAGGTATAGGGCTCTTGGTCTTTGCGTCTCTAACGATACCCGTAACAGTTTTATTTTGGGCAAGGGCCAAAGATACCGTTAGCACGAGTGTTATCGAAAAAAAGAATTTAGTTATGAAGGTCTTTGCGTCTATGTTAGCTCTCATTATATTGCTATAATCTTGAAAATTCAAAATTGTTTTCTTGTTCCAACTTTATTTTTGACTTTATAGGTATTAAAATCAAAAAATCAGTGAACAAAGGAAATAAAAAATTAAGAATAATTAAAATTTTATTGTAATATAATAGCAGTGACCAGTTGCGTACTTTTTTGGTGTAAAATATTGTTTACTAAATGTTTATATCAAATTATTGATTTAGGGTACTAATTTTAATACTAGATTTTGACTTGGCGATGATTTTCCGCTGTCTTATTTATTGACTTTTGTAACGATATAGTCAGTCCTATCAAAAATCTGGTTCAATTTCGAAGGTCATTTCTTGCTTTGAACTGGGATGAATAAAAGTAATAGAAGCAGCGTGTAAATGTAGTCTATTGGCTTTTCTACCATACAGATCGTCGCCAACGATAGGCGTGTTTAATCCCTTTGGGTGCACAGCATGCATGCGAAGTTGGTGGGTTCGGCCTGTCAGCGGATAGAATCTAACTCTTGTCTGGTTATTTTCGACGGCCATTTTTTCCCATTTTGTCTGTGCCGGTTTGCCGTAGGTATAGCAGACCATTTGTCGGGGCCTATCCTCTAAGTCAACGCGCAGGGGTAGATCGATTAAACCCGAATTCGCTTCGATAATGCCATCGAGCAAAGCAATATATGTTTTCTTGATGGTGTGCTGTATAAATTGATCTTGAATGAATTTATGGGACGCTTTGTTTTTGGCAACAATCAGCAGGCCGGATGTGGACATATCCAAGCGGTGGATAATAATCGGACCTGCTTCAGGATAGCGTTGGAGAACGCGATTGTAGACTGAATCCTTAACATATATGCCAGGTACAGACAGAAATTCAGCGGGTTTATTGATAATGATGATATCTTCATCTTCGTAAATTTGAGGAAGTTCTATCGCCAATGTAGTTTCCTGCTGCATGGGATTAGGATCTACGACCAAGCCTTCGAGCATATATCCTAAAATTGGTTCACATTTTTTGCGGCAGGCAGGGTAGTAGTTTTTGTGTCTGCGTATTTCGGAGGCAGGGGAACAGCCCCACCAAAATTCGGCTAAGGCGACCGGTGTCATCTTGTTTTCATAGGCATATTGCAAAAGCTTAGGTGCGGCACATTCTCCGGACCCAGCTGGGGGCGTTGTGTTGTCAAAATCTTGGAACACATCCACTACATTTTTGTATTGTCCTTTTGCATTGCGAAAATTATATTGTTCAAAAAGTTGCTTTTGAAGGTTGCCCGAGCGTATTTTTCGCTCTTCTTTAAGCGACGTAATCGTCGATAGCAATTCTTGCAGGTGATCGCTTTCCTGTTTCATGGCGATATGCATTTCATACTGAAAGCGCTGAAGCTGTTGTTTGTCTTTTAAACTCTGGCGCTGCATATCTTCCATGAGTAATGCATAATCTGCATCCGATAAACTGGACTTTAATAGCGTACGTGTTTCCTTTCGATTCTTCTTTTGCGCCTTCAATTTTAATTTAAGAGCGTCAAGTGACTCCCCCCATTCACTTTTTAACAGGTCGAGGTTACGCTTGGCATTTTCCAGCTCGGCACTTGTTTCGAGGTTTTCAATTTTTCGGTTCAGCGCATTAAGATGTACTTCTTCGTTTAGAAAAAAGCTATTATCTTCGAGCATATCGAAAATTGGCGGTACAAAATGCTGGTTTTTATTGCTTCCCGCCAACTTACCGGAAACAGCGGCGAGATAACCAAGTTCTTCGTCCTGGTTTTTAACCACCAAAACGCCAAACATTTTTCCAATGGGAAGTCCCTCTCCAGTGCTATCCAAGCCAAAATTGTGTGTCCATTCGTTCTGCTTTTCAATGTAATGTTGAAGTTCTTGTGCCGCCATTGCGGCAAGAGGGTGTGGCTCATAACAAAACGGAAAGGTAAATCGTGCCGGAAGTTCGATTGTTGAAATATCCTGTTTGAATGTGTGAAAATAAGTGTTGTTTTCCATTTGGTCTGGGGCGTTTCCTCAAAATAAATATGTCGGCAAAAATACAACATTATGTCTTAAATAATTGCTTGATCGTTTTTTTATGTCAATAGGGGATGCGATAATTTGTTCAAATTTGGCGCCTGTATTTTTTGTTTTTATCGCATTGTTTCGGTAAATTTAATCAAGCAATTAAAACATATTAGTTAACAAAAAAAAATACAGAATGAAAACTTCAATTGGAATTAAAGATGCCGACTTGAAAAAAGTCGCCAAGTTGCTAAATGTGCTTTTGGCAGATGAACATGTTGTCTATATGAAGACACGTAATGCGCATTGGAATGTGGAGGGCGCGGATTTTCATGCTGCTCATCTATTTTTGGAATCGCAATACGATGAACTTGCTGAAGTAATCGATGAGGTTGCAGAGCGTGTGCGTACACTGGGGCATTATGCCGTTGGCACCTTTGACAAATATTTAAAGTTGACCCGTTTAACGGAGTCTACTTCCGAAAAGACAGATAGCCTTTCCTATTATAAGGAACTGTTAGCTGATCATGAAGCAATTGCGATGTCGATTCGTGCTGATCTTGCGGCAGTTGAACAGACCGCAGACAATGGTACGGAGGACTTTTTGGTTGGTTTGCTGGAAAAGCATGAAAAAATGGCTTGGATGCTGCGTGCACATTTTGTGAAATAGGCTGTAGTCACTTTACTACAATTCGTATAAAAAATCCTGCTTACAAGAAATTGGCGGGATTTTTTTTGTGTTTTGTTGTCGACACAGGATTAATTTTCTATCTTAAAGAGGAATTAAGCCTTCAGAAACTTTTTAATATATTACAACTATGCTTGAAGACGACAACCTAAATCAAACCACACTAAATGAGGAGGAAAATGATGGTACTTTGGAGAGTATGCATCATGTGAATAATCCAGTATTGGATCTACCTAAAATTGAGAAAAAATACCTAGAAACCATAGTTGACCATAGTCAGAATGATAAATCTTATTATTTTTCCGACAGCAAAGCGAAGGTAGAAATTAAGATTGTAACCGACGAGATCGTACGGGTACGGCTCGCGCCTGAAGGAACTTTTTTGGAAGACTTCTCTTACGCGTTAGCCAAAAAAGATCACCGTGTAAGCATACACCAATGTAAGGAAGAGACAGACCATTATTTAGTCCACACGAACACCATTTCCTGTAAGATCAATAAAAGCGACTTTTTAATTTCTTTTTCGGATCGTTCCGGTAAGCTGTTTAACGCCGATCTGGCACCAATGCATTGGGAGGAAAACCCAGATTTTGGAGGCTACTATGTATATAGTACCAAAGTGGCCTTTGCAAATGAAGCTTTTTATGGTCTAGGTGATAAGGCCACCAAATTGAATCTGAGAGGTAAAAGACTTAAAAACTGGAATTCAGATACTTATGCTTTTGCTTACGATCAGGACCCACTTTATAAAACTATTCCGTTTTATATTGGTTTAAAAGATGGGGAAGCTTACGGAATATTTTTTGACAATACGTTTAAAACATATTTTGATTTTGCTGCCGAAGACCCGGGGAAAACGAGCTTTTGGTCGGAAGGTGGAGAGCTGCAGTACTATTATATTCATGGTCCGCGTATCATTGATGTTATCCGTCGTTACCATACATTGACTGGCACACATTATCTGCCACCATTATGGGCAATCGGCTATCATCAGTGTCGCTGGAGTTATTATCCAGAAGCCAATGTGCGTAAGGTCGCTAAAGAATTTAGAAAGCGGCAGATTCCATGTGACGCCATTTATCTTGATATCGACTATATGGAAGGGTATCGCTGTTTTACATGGAATAAGCAGTATTTTTCAAATCCAAAAAGTATGATTAGTGATTTGGCAAATGATGGCTTTAAAACCGTAGTGATGATCGATCCAGGAATTAAGGTCGATGAGAACTATTGGGTGTTCAGAGAAGGGAAGGAGAACCGGTATTTCTGTCGCCGAGGAGATGATTATTTTATGGAAGGATTTGTTTGGCCAGGACGCTGTCAATTTCCTGATTTTACCAATCCGGAGGTTCGGCAATGGTGGGGTACATTGTATCAGGGCCTTGTGGAAGATGGTGTTGCAGGTTTCTGGAACGATATGAATGAACCGGCTGTATTTGGTCGGGGAACATTTCCAGATGACGTACGCCATCAATACGACGGCCATCGGGGGTCGCATCGTAAAGCACATAATATTTATGGTATGCAGATGGTGCGCGCAACGTATGATGGTTTAAAGAAATTGTATAAAAACAAGCGCCCATTTACCATTACCCGAGCGGCTTATGCCGGTACACAGCGTTATTCTTCGGTTTGGACAGGTGATAATCTGGCTAGTTGGGAACACCTCAAATTAGGAACCTTACAGTTGCAGCGATTGTCAACTTCCGGAATGTCCTTTTGTGGGACGGATATTGGTGGATTCACAGGCGAACCAGACGGAGAATTGTTTACTCGATGGATGCAATTTGGTGTTTTCTCGCCGTTTATGCGTGTGCATTCCGCTGGCGATACGCGGGATCGCGAGCCGTGGAGTTTTGGGGAGGACTGGGAGCAGATTAACCGGAAATTTATTGAACTCCGTTACCAGCTGTTGCCGTATATCTATACGTGCTTTTGGGAGCAGACAAAATATGGTTATCCAATACTGCGTCCAATTTCTATGGTTGAGCAACATATACCAACAAACTGGCAGCGTGAAGAAGAATTCTGTTTTGGAGATAAAATATTGGTATCCCCGGTCTTGCAGCCGGGACAAAAGAGTAAAATTGTCTATTTGCCGGAAGGTTGTTGGTACTATTATTTCAACAACGAAATCTATGCCGGAGGTAAAGAACATACAGTCGCTACGCCGATCGACGAAATGCCGATCTTCATTCGTGGGGGATCTGTGATTCCGGAATATCCAGTGATGCAATATACTGGTGAAAAGAAAATTGAAGAGCTGCAGCTCAATGTTTACTTCGCTGATGGTGTGACGCGTTCGTATGTGTATTCAGACCACGGCGACACTTTTGCTTATGAGCAGGATATTTATCTCGAAAAATGCTTTACGGTATCCGGACTCAACGATTCTTTATCGATCAAGCAAACCAGAGATGGTTTGTTTACCGAACGGTACGAAGAATATAAATTACAGTTAATTGGCTTGCCATTCCGTATTAAGAAAGTTAAGACGGATGGAATAGACACAAAAGTACAACAAGATGAAAAGGGGCGATATTGGATTAATGTCGCACGTGAATTTGATAATATATTGATAGAAGGTTAAACATGGCCAATGAAGTAATTCCGCATAGTCTATTTTCTGAATTTGATGTCGCCTTATTCCAGTCGGGTAAGCACTTTAAATTATACGAAAAGTTCGGTTCACATGAACTGGAAGTCAACGGTGAGAAAGGCGTTTATTTTGCGGTTTGGGCTCCAAATGCAAAATCTGTTGCTGTCTCCGGCGACTTTAATTCTTGGAATAAAGAGCGTGATGCGCTTTATGTGCGCTGGGACGGCAGCGGAATCTGGGAGGGATTTATTCCTGGCCTAGCTAATGGTGAGGCATACAAGTATGTTATTCAGACCTATTCGGGCGAACAGCTTGAAAAAGGCGATCCATTTGCATTTAAATGGGAAGTTGCACCCAGGACTGCGTCGCTGGTACATTCGACTTGGTACGCGTGGCAAGACAAGCAATGGATGCAGGAGCGCGTCATTAAAAACAGATTGGATCAACCGTGGTCTGTCTACGAAGTACATTTAGGATCTTGGGTGCGCGATCCGGAAAGTCCTGAGACTTTGCTGAATTACCGGGAAATAGCCGTGCAGCTTGTTTCTTATGTCAAGGAGATGAATTTTACGCACGTGGAATTTATGCCATTGATGGAACATCCCTATTATCCTTCTTGGGGATATCAGATCACAGGATATTTCGCGGCAAGCTCGCGGTATGGCTCGGCACAGGACTTGATGTATTTGATTGAAGAGCTTCATGCAGCAGGTATAGGGGTGTTGTTGGATTGGGTGCCTTCTCATTTTCCGGGTGATGCTCACGGTCTTTATCGATTTGATGGCAGCAGTCTATATGAACACGAAGATCCAAGGAAAGGCTTTCATCCTGACTGGCAATCCTATATCTTCAATTATGGCCGCAATGAGGTAAGGTCTTTTTTGATCAGTAACGCATTTTACTGGCTGGATCGTTTTCATATTGATGGCCTTCGGGTAGATGCTGTTGCGTCTATGTTGTATCTGGATTATAGCCGAAATGCGGGAGAATGGATTCCCAATGAATATGGTGGCAATGAAAATTTAGAAGCGGTACAGTTTTTAAAAGAGCTAAACGAGGCGGTATATAGTCATTTTCCACATGTGCAGACAATCGCTGAGGAATCTACTTCTTGGCCTGGGGTGAGCAGGCCCACTTATGCGGATGGCCTAGGTTTTGGTATGAAGTGGATGATGGGGTGGATGCACGACACGTTGGATTATTTTAAGGAGGATCCGATTAATCGTCAATATCATCATGATCGCCTGACTTTCGCAACTGTCTATGCTTTTCACGAAAATTTTATGCTTCCGTTGTCGCATGATGAGGTGGTGTATGGAAAGCATTCGCTGATTTATAAAATGCCCGGGGATGAATGGCAGAAATTTGCCAATCTCCGCACATTGTATCTCTTCATGTATACTTTTTCAGGAACAAAATTATTGTTTATGGGGGGCGAATTTGGACAGACGGCAGAGTGGAACGTTAATAAATCGCTGGATTGGCATCTTTTGGACTATGCTCCGCATCAGGGTATGAAACAATTTGTAGCAGAGCTGAACTCCTTATATAAGGTGCAACCGAGCCTTTATCAAAAAGCTTTTGAAGCATCAGGCTTCGATTGGATAGATGCAGGCGACCGTGAAAATTCAGTCGTGGTCTATTGGCGCAAGGGATTTGATGCGTGGGATGATACAGTCGTTGTGCTGAACCTAACACCCGTTGTTCGCGAGCATTTTCGCATAGGTCTGCCTTATGCTGGAGAATGGGAAGTGGTTTTCAATTCTGACGACTTGACCTATTTCGGCTCAGGAATTCATCAGCCAAATATTCATACTGAACACCTGCACTGGATGAATCAGATACAGTCTGCTCAAGTTCATTTGCCGCCATTAGGTGGTTATGTTCTTCAAAGGAAGAAAGAACTAAAGGGTGTCAATTCGGCGGAAGAAAAGGCTGTTAGCGCTGTTTAGCACAGCGCGCAAAAAATTATGTAATGGAATAAGTGTAGATTTAGATGGGAACTTGGTATTGATTTTCAGGTTCGTTATAATGCGTTGTTACAACTAATAGGAAGGCAGCTTTTTGCCTTTAACACAGATAAAATATGGACTTATTCTAATGAAAGTTTTTCACTTAAGTGTAGAATGTTATCCCGTAGCCAAAGTTGGCGGGCTTGCGGATGTCGTAGGGGCACTGCCCAAGTATCAGGCCAAGCTTGGTTGGGAAGCAGCAGTCGTTATGCCTTGGTATGACCGCCCGTTTGTTCGGGATCACGCTTTTACGGTTGTTCACGAGGGGTCTTTTTATCAAGGATCCGAATTGTTGAACTATGCTGTTTACAAGCAGGCGGAGGATATACTGGGTTTTGAACTCTATTTAATCAAGATTCCAGGCAAACTCGATCGTCCGGAAGTGTATTGCTATGCGGATGAGGGTGAGCAATTTATGGCGTTTCAGCATGCGGTATTAAGCTGGTTTAAGGCAAAAGCTATACGGCCTGATATCGTGCATTGTCACGATCATCATGTCGGCTTAATACCTTTTTTGATGAAATATAGCCATGACTACATTCATCTCGCCGATGTAAAAACTGTGGCTACTGTACATAATGGGCAATACCAAGGTTGGACTACGTGGAACAAGGCAGTTTTATTACCTGCTTACGATAGCTGGAAATGGGGGCTGTTGGATTGGGATGGTTTAATTAACCCACTTGCCGCCCTGATCAAATGTTGCGATGCGTATACGACAGTATCTGAAGGGTATCTGGAAGAGCTTTATGTAGAAGCAAATGGTTTGCAGCAGCTTTTTTATGATGAGCGGGATAAATCGGTCGGAATTGTCAATGGTATCGACTGGGAGATATGGGATCCTGCGACTGACTATACGCTAATCGCGAATTATGATGCCAAGCAAGCTTTTGCGGGTAAATTGAAAAATAAAGAGGCCTTGGCAACGCAATATAAAATCGATCCAAAGTTGCCATTGCTCGTTTTTATTGGTCGCTTTGCCACTGAAAAGGGTGCTGATTTACTACCGGATATAATTTTGGAATTAACAGCCAAATATCAAGGTAGATTAGGTATATTTATACTAGGTGCCGGAGATCCTGCGATCCAGTCGCGTGTGAAATTGCTCGTTGATGCTGACGTAGAAAATTTGGACGTGTTCTTTGGTTATGATGAAAACCTGGCACATTGGCTGTACGCGAGTGCGGACTTTCTTTTAATGCCTTCCCGGGTGGAACCTTGCGGGCTTAACCAGCTCTATGCTATGAAATATGGCACATTGCCGGTTGTGCATCGCGTGGGCGGACTAAGAGATACTGTAATTGATCTTGATAACGACGGTTATGGTGTTGGTTTTGACGGTCTGACAATACCTGTAATTACGGAAGCTATTATTCGTGCTACCACTTTTTACGCAAGTAAAAAGCAGTTTGAAGAGAATCAACGTAAAATGATGCGCTTGGATTTTTCTTGGGATAAATCTGCTGCAAAATATATAAGTCTATATAACCAAATAATGTAATTTGATATGTCACGTCACAATGTAGTAGCTATCGTCTTGGGCGGGGGAAGGGGCTCACGTCTGTATCCATTGACCGATCAGCGGTCTAAACCAGCAGTTCCCATTGCAGGGAAATATCGTTTGGTGGACATTCCTATCTCGAATTGTCTTAATTCGGGTTTCAATAAGATTTTTGTATTGACTCAGTTCAATTCTTCATCGCTCAACTCTCATATTAAAAACACCTATAACTTTAGTATTTTTAGTAAGGGGTTTGTCGATATTTTGGCTGCAGAGCAGACCAACGATGGTGACAAATGGTTTGAAGGGACAGCCGATGCGGTACGTCGCTCGTTCCGCAAGTTGGCGAGCATTGATTATGATTATATATTGATCTTATCCGGCGATCAGTTGTACCAAATGGATTTTGATGCCTTGGTAGACTTCCACGTCGAAAATGAGGGTGATCTGACGATTGCGACCATTCCTGTAAATGGAAAAGACGCGACGGGCTTTGGGATTCTGAAATCGGATGAAAAAAATCACATTACTTCTTTTATCGAAAAACCGAAGACGGAGCAATTGGTGGATTGGAATTCCGAAGTGAGCGATCATTTAAAGCGTGAAGGGAGAGAATACCTGGCGTCCATGGGGATCTATGTTTTTTCTAAGAGCGTGCTCAAGCGTATGCTCGAGGAAAATGAAGGGATGGATTTTGGTAAAGAAATTATTCCGGATGCGATCGAAACCCATAGGGTGCTGAGTTACCAATTTGAGGGCTATTGGACTGATATTGGAACAATAGGGTCTTTCTATGAAGCGAATATTGGTCTGACCGATAATATCCCAGCCTTTAACCTATTTGACAAAAATACGGTTTTCACGCGTCCGCGGATGTTACCACCATCAAAAATCTCCGGAACAACATTAATCAATTCGGTTATTTCCGATGGATGTATTATTCAGGCCGATAAGATCGACCGCTCGGTGGTTGGCGTTCGTTCGCGTATCGGGACAGGATCTGTGGTGCGAGGCACTTATATGATGGGATCCGATTATTATGAGGATCTTGTTGATATGGAGGAGGCCAAGCGGAAAAATGTTCCCGTAGTAGGTGTCGGTGAGCGGTGTTATATCGAAAATGCGATTCTGGATAAGAACTGCCGTATTGGCAATGATGTGCGTATTAACGGCGGCCCGCATCTTTTAAATGCTAACCACGCAACTTATACCATTTGTGATGGGATCGTGGTCGTCAAGAAGAATGCGGTTATTCCAAATGGTACGACGATAGGATTGACGTCCATCTAAATTTTATTGTACAAGGGAGATAATTTAGTTGTATCATTTTATGTTATACTTATACACGTCTCTTAAAAGCAATCACCCGGACACAATTTACCTCTAGTGGAAAATAATGTGACATGGTACTGTCTTTGCTGTTAAGGAACATATAATATCATAAAATAGTATGCGATTTAGACAGATTATCTCCCTTTTTTTTGTGTTGTTTACCCTGGTCAACTGCGATACGTCTTTGATGGTGCAGGGGACTGGCGTATTGCGCGATGCAGCGCGTAAATTTGAGCTTCGGAATGGCAATAGGACGGTGATTTATATTCCGATGCGGCATTTGGGCACACGGGTATACTATGATCAGATCCAAAACACCGTCGATTCTCTTCAAAAATCAGGATATGTCGTTTTTTACGAAAGTATAGCCTATCAGGTAGATAGCGCTGCGCAACGTGATCTTTATGACCGCAAGTTCAGAAAGCTGACGGGCAATCGGCTCGCATTGCAGCAATGCATTGAAACACCTGGAGATACTTCAAGAGTACTCCGGGCGCCCATGTACCGTAAGCTGGGGCAGCGAATTATTAGTCAGCCCGATTATTTGTTTTTCCGGGTAGATTATGAGACAGCCGTGAATGCCGATATTCCCAAAAATAAATTGCTTGACGAGTTTGAATACCTGTATGGTACCATCAATCTGGATGCATGTGATTTTAAAACGCCATTGAATGAGCCTTATTCCTGTAAGCCCATGAAGACAGCGTTAAAAAATAAATTTGATAAAGAATTTATCATGAAAAAAAGGGAAGAGAATCTTGCGTCTTTAGTGGCTGATGCTCCGCAGCAAAAGATTTTAATCTTATTTGGAACCTCACATTTTAAAGGCTTTTTGCGTAATTTGCAAGCTCGGGATCCCAAATGGATACAGATCAAATAGTATGTTAGAAAAACTGTTCATTGTACTGCTTATACCGGTAACGATTTATGTCGTATATTATCTGCTAAATCGTACGGCCAAAAATAGCAAAGCCATCAAACGTGTATTGAGTGACGAAGGTAAGGAAATTCTCGAAAGAGAAGTCGCCTACTACCGCAAATTGTCCACTGCTGACCGAGCGGAATTTGAAGCGCGCTGTTTAAATTTTTTGGATACCGTCAAAGTGGAAGGTGTGGGGGTAGAGATTGAACTGAAAGATTATATGATGATTGCTGCAAGTGCGATTATACCTATATTTTCCTTTAAAAAATGGACTTATCCCAACCTAACGAATATTATGGTTTACCCTTCACAGTTCAATACGGCTTATGAATTTGAAGGGCATGCCGATCGCCATATTATGGGTATGGTCGGGGAAGGCGCCATGAACGGACAGATGATTTTGTCCAAGTCTGCTTTGGAGTATGGATTTAGAAATCCAAATGATGGACAGAATACCGCCATTCACGAATTTGTTCATCTCCTCGATAAAACCGATGGTACAGTGGATGGTATTCCAACACAATTAATGGATAAAGCTTCGGTACTCCCTTTTATGAACTTAATACGAACAGAAATTGAAAATATAAAAGCCAATAAATCGGATATTGATGTGTATGGAATGACAAATCCGGCAGAGTTTTTTGCTGTTGCATCGGAATATTTCTTTGAAAATCCAGAAAAATTTAAACAGCATCATCCGGAGCTTTATGCGGCGCTTTCGGAAATTTTTGAACAAACCTAATAATTGATAATTGAAATTTTAGGTGTAAGAAAGGACTATTCGATGAATTGTTCATTATTTTGGGAGCTTCGCTAAAGTTTTGTTAACTCTCTTTATTAACTATAACTGTTATGCCTAAAACTACACTTTACTCTACGATTACCCTAGTTTGCATCCTCCTCTGTAGTAATCATCAGGGGCTGGCCCAGCAGCGTTTCACTCCAGCGCCACCCTTTACGGAAATGGCCGACCCAACAAAAGATACATTATCCGATTGGTCAAATGTTGAAGAGGGATTACACGCTTCCTTTGTATCTATTGATAAACGTTATCCCAAATCCCTAAATCCCAATTTGACTGCCCAACGCGCAGCAACGGTATACGCCTGGAAAGGCGAGCAGGTGTCAGCTCAGTTTATTCTATGGACTTCAGCTGCTGCACCTCATGTAACTGTTTCTGCAGATGATTTAAAGTCCACCACTAGTAAATCGATTCCTGGCGATGTGGTACAGACGCGCTTTGTGCGGTATGTCATGACAGACGAATTTGCGAGTGGATGTGGGTACCGTAAACCAGCGGATTTTAAGGCTTCGCTTTCTGCAGATATGTTGGATAACCTCAAAAGTTACGATCTCGAAGCAAAAAAAGTTCGTCCTGTCTGGGTTACTGTCAAAGTGCCCAATGATGTAACGGGGGGAAATTATCATACAACACTCTCGATTCATCAAAATGGTATCGTGAAAGAGCAGCTGCAGCTGACAGTTATCGTTCAAAACCATGTGCTGCCTCCCGCGTCTCAGTGGAGTTACCATCTGGATCAGTGGCAACATCCTTCGGCAGTTGCTCGCGTGAACAAGGTGAAGATGTGGAGCGATGCACATTTTGAGACTTTGAAACCGACGATGATGCAGTTGGCGGCAGCAGGGCAGAAGGTCATTACAGCTACGCTCAACAAAGATCCCTGGAATGTACAAACCTATGATCCCTACGCCGATATGATCATCTGGAAAAAGGGTAAGGATGGATCTTGGTCTTACGACTATTCGGTATTCGACCGTTGGGTCACCTTTATGATGGGGCTGGGGATCAGTAAGGAGATCAACTGTTACTCTTTATTGCCATGGAATAATGAGGTTCATTATTTTGACGAAGGAAAAAACCAATTGGTCAATGTTACAGCAAAGCCAGGAACAGCGATATTCGAAGCATTATGGTCGTCTTTCTTAAAAGATTTCAGTAAACATCTGCGTGTGAGAGGCTGGTTGAAGATAACCAATATTGCCATGGATGAACGGAGCCGTGAGGAAATGGATGCTGCCGTCGCCTTGTTGGAGAAGGTCACTCCTGAATTTAACATCGCGTTTGCAGATAACCACAAAAGTTACCAGCGTTATCCCAAAAGTATCGATATCAGCGTTGCTGCTGGCGATCCTTTTGATCAGCAAGATCTCATTGCCAGAAGAAAGAAGGGATATGTAACGACATTCTATGTGTGTTGTTCTGACGAATTTCCAAATCAATTTACGTTCTCCGACCCCGCAGAATCTACTTATATGGCTTGGTATGCCCTAGCAGCTGGCTTCGATGGCGCGTTGCGCTGGGCTTTTAATTCATGGGTGCTAGATCCTCTGCGTGATTCTAGGTTTCGCACGTGGCCAGCAGGAGATACCTATATTGTCTATCCACAGGGAAGAAGTTCGATCCGCTATGAGCGCATGCTAGAGGGAATACAAGACTACACAAAAGTGAACATGTTAATCAAAATGTTGGAGGAATCAAATGATCAACTTAATTTAACGAAACTGAATGCGAAAATTGCAAAACTCAATACAGCGAAACGCTATGCAGACTGGAATAAAGACCTCAATGACGCAAAGAATTTTGTGAATGAACTGTCCCAAGAAATCAGACCGAGCGGCAAATAGCCAATATGGGTTGTGCCCGAGGAAATTGGCAAACCATTACCCCTATAATATTGTTGTTAACATGTAGCGGTTGGCTAAACAGCACAAATCGCTTGATTACATTCTAAAATTATATTATGCGTATGAAAAATGTAGCACATCAGATTGTTGACCTTTTAAAGAATGCGGGAATTAAGCGTATTTATGCCGTAACGGGCGATAGTTTAAATTTTTTCAACGAAGCGGTCCACGCCGATGGAACGATGCAATGGATACATGTAAGACATGAAGAAGCTGGAGCATTTGCCGCAACAGCAGAAGCAGATTTACATGGGATTGCCTGTTGTGCCGGTAGCAGTGGACCGGGGCATGTGCATCTGATCAATGGTGTGTATGAAGCCCACAAAACGCGTGTACCGATGCTTGTGATTGCGTCGACGTGTGCTACATACGAGTTTGGAACAGATTATTTTCAAGAAACCAATCCAATCAAATTGTTTGATGATTGTTCTTGCTACAATCAAATGATCACCCGGCCTGAGCAGGTGCAGCGCATGGTTCAGAATGCGCTTCAACAAGCCATATCTAAACGGGATGTTGCTGTTATCGGGCTTCCTGGGGACGTCTCTGAAATGGAGGCGGTCGATATGAATACATCGTCGAAAGTATTTTTTACTGAGCCTCAGGTGAGACCTTCGGACATGGAAATCGGTCGTCTTGCACAGTATATCAATCAGGCCGAAAAAGTGACTTTATTTTGCGGTGTAGGTGCAAAAAAAGCACAAAAGCAGATTGTTGAATTATCGCAAAAGATCCAAGCGCCAGTTGGCTATTCTTTTAAAGCAAAGCTGGATATTCAGCGCGATAACCCCAACGAAATTGGTATGACCGGACTGTTAGGTATGGCTTCGGCTTTTCAAAGTATGCATCAATCGGATCTTATTTTACTTCTAGGGACCGACTTTCCTTATAAGGATTTTATACCTACGAATAAAACCATTATTCAGATTGACATTGAAGGTGAAAAGCTAGGACGTCGATCTATAGTAGATTATGGGCTGGTAGGAGATATCGAACATACCTTAAAAGCTGTATTGCCCTTTATAGAGGCGCGATCCGATACGGAATTTCTAGATAAGCAGTTGGAGTCGTACGCGAAGGTGAAGGAAGATTTAATGACTTACGTAGACGATCGGGGTAGCGAATGTGCTATTCAACCTGAATTTGTTGCCCATGCAATTGATCAGAAGGCCAGTGATGATGCTGTTTTTTTGCTGGATACAGGAATGTGCTGTGTTTGGGGAGCGCGTTATATTAACCAGCGCAAGGACCGTATTATGTTGGGTTCCTTCAATCATGGTTCTATGGCAAATGCCATGCCGATGGCTATTGGAGCAGCATTGACACATCCCGAACGCCAAATTATTGCGTTTTGCGGTGATGGGGGATTGTCTATGTTACTGGGGGATCTTGCAACAATAAAGCAATATAACTTACCTATTAAAATCGTTGTTTTCAACAACCGCTCACTTGGTATGGTCAAGTTGGAAATGCAGGTGGCAGGTTTGAAAGATCAGGAAACCAATATGGTGAACCCCGACTTTGCTCTGATTGCGCAGGCGATGGGTATCCGCGCATTTACAGTAACGCAGCCCGAAGATGTGGATAGGGTACTTAACGAAGCACTCAACATCACCGATGAGCCCGTTTTGCTGGATATTTATACCAATCCGAATGCGCTTGCCATGCCCCCAAAAATATCATTTAGCCAAATGAAAGGCATGACAGAAAGCATGGCTAAGTTGATGTTATCGGGTAATTTTGAAGAAGTATGGGATACCATTAAGTCGAATTATAAGCATTTAAAGTCGCTTTAGTTATTGCTGAGAAACTGGTCAAGAAACACACAATGCCCTCGAAAATCAGCTTCGAGGGCATTGTGTTAAAGTAGAATTTGGAAGAAATATTATCTTAATATTGACGTTGAACAAACCATAGGCTTTTCAGTAACTCTTCCTTACAGCGTCTGAGTTTTTCAATTTTCGATTCTGGAGAAATTCCAACTTGCTCATTAACAATAATAGCTAAGTCTGTTTCAATCGACAATTTTGTGAGTGAATTACATCCACTATCAAATTTCTTAAAGCTTACATCTTTCATACTAATATTGGTTAAGAATTCCTGAATTTTATCACGTACAATTTACTAATAAAAATTAGCTTTACAATAAGCCTTCGATAATTTTATTGTTACTAAATTGTTTATTTTTAATAGCTTATCGGTAACATTGATAGCCTATTTTATTTAATAGATAAACAATTTTTACATTTTTTTGTTTTGTGAATTTTAAAATTCTAAATGTTAGTTATTTAAAACAAAATTTATTTTGAATTGCTTTTTATAGTGTAGATAAAAAATACAATATGAGAATAATCAATTTTGGATTTATACTATTGCTGTGTAGCACTGCTTGCCACCAAGAAAAGAAAAACCAGGAGTCTTCAACGAAGCGGGATACTACTGTGTATGATGCTCGACCATTGGAAGGTTCGATACCTTCTACCGGAAAGAGTACTTATCAATACCTTAAAAATGGCGATACAATTTCATTGGCAGTCGTTATCGACGGGGAGAAGGTAAATGGTGATTTAAGCTATGCCTGGAAGGAAAAAGACCGTAACACGGGACATATTGAAGGGGAATTAAAAGGCGATCTATTACTGGCTGATTATACCTTTTCTTCTGAGGGACAGGAATCTGTCCGACAGGTAGCGTTTAAACTCTCCAAGGAGCATGCGCTGGAAGGTTATGGCGCAATGGAGGAAAAAGCTGGAAAAATGTCTTTTGTTGATATAAACAAGCTAGCATTTGATGAAAAATTCCCGCTAAGAAATGTATCTGGAGATAAATGAGATTAGCTTTGGGATAAAAATTAGTAGGCCGACTAGTAATGCTGTGATGCTGCTTATCATCACAGCAGCTGCGGCTACATCTTTAATCTTTTTTATGGTTGGGTTTTCCTCGTTACAGGTAAAGTCTGCTATATTTTCCACCGCGGTGTTTAATAGCTCACAGACGAACACGAAGCCAATGGAAAATAGCACGGCGATCCATTCGTTTACACTGATGTTAAGTATAATGGAGAGAATTAAGGCGATAACAGCCGCTACGCTGTGCACCCTGAAATTGTGTTCCTCCTGCCAAGCAGTCTTTATTCCGTTGAAAGCATAGCGAAAACTCTTTAATCTTGCACTAAATGAAAAGCTATCTTTTGCCATTGTTGTCATTTCTATTTGATATAAAGATAATGCTTTATGAGGGTCTAGGATGCACGATTTTTAGTCTTTTTTTACACCAAGCTAACCCTGTTATACTATTCATTTTATCTCGTGTTTTAAATCTAAGTCTACTTTGTCCTCCTTTTCTTTCGAATGCCTCCTAATTTTCATTAAATTGCTGTATGATCTATAATTTTGACAAAACAATTGTTCGTCGTGGTACCGATTCAGTCAAATGGAATCAGCAGAACTATGAAGATTTGATTCCGCTTTGGGTGGCAGATATGGATTTTCATGCAGCACAACCTATCGTAAATGCACTGTCAGAACGGGTTCAGCATGCCATATATGGTTATGCTTCTGTCCCTTTTGCGTTTTACAGGGCGATTATGAACTGGTCTTTTCAACGGCATAAATTTGCCCTTCAGCAGGAATGGCTGCTCCCTGTTATTGGTGTTGTACCGGCACTTTCGGCTTTAGTTAAAGCATTTACCGCTCCTGGTGACAAGATTCTGGTTCAGGAACCTGTCTATCATTGTTTTTTTTCCGTTATTGAACGTAATGGGGCGGAGGTTGTATCCAATGACTTAAAGTATCACGATGGGCAGTATAGCATCGACTTTGAGGATTTTGAATTTAAGGCAAGCGACCCGAGAGTTAAGGTATTTATCTTTTGCAGCCCCCATAATCCCGCAGGACGGGTTTGGACTCGAGCGGAATTAGAACGTTTAGGAGATATCTGCTTGCGGCATCATGTTTTAGTTATTTCAGACGAAATTCATTGTGATTTGGTATTTGATGGCTATACGCATATTCCATTTGGAAGTATCAGCGCTTCCTTTTTGGCAAATTCAATTACCTGCATTGCGCCGAGCAAAACCTTTAACTTGGCAGGCTTACAGGTTGCTACGGTCGTTGCAGCAGATCCTGAGCTCAAGAAGAAGGTCCAGCTCGCTTTTCTTGCGAATGAGATTAGTAGTGTAAGCCCCTTCGCCATAACAGGTTTGATCGCCGCATATGAATCGGGTGGGGAGTGGTTGGATCAGGCGTTAGATTATATTCACGCCAATTATTTGTATTTAAAAGATTTTATGACTGAGCATCTTTCGGCTTTGCATGTACTTCCTTTGGAAGGCACCTATCTTGTATGGTTAGATTGTAGTGCTCTGGGCGTTTCAAGTCGAAAATTGGGACAGCTGTTATTGGAAGAAGTGCATGTTCAGGTTAACGTAGGAGCAATGTACGGAAAAGGGAGCGACACCTTTATCCGGCTAAATATTGCCTGTTCAAGGGATGTTTTAACCAGCGGCTTATTGCGGTTAAAAACAGTTTTTTTACCGTTACTGCAAGCTGGGCAATAGTGGATAGTCATCCCGACACGAAAGTAAGCTATTCGCGCGGGTGTTGACATCATCGTGTCGGGACGAACAAAAAAACCGCTACATTAGACGATGCAGCGGTTTTTTTGAGACTTGTTTCAGTGCATATTAAATACCCATTTCTTTCAGAATGAACTGTGCATTATCAATTTTATCGGCAACCCAAAGGACATAACGTATGTCTACGCCGATGGATCTACTATAGCTTTCGTTCCAGGCGAAATCATTGATTGTTGCGTCATAGGCACGATCAAAATTTACGCCGATCAATTCGCCATTGGCATTCATAATTGGAGATCCTGAATTTCCTCCGGTCGTATCCATATCATATAAAATATTCACAGGGACAGATCCGAGATCTTTTTGCAGGTAAGGTCCAAAATTTTTGTTGAGATAAGCTGTTTTGATTTCTTGTGGATATTCAAACTCAGGTAAGCCCAGGTTTCCTTTTTGAATGATTCCTTCGATCGTGGTGAACGGTTTCATATAGGTTGCGTCAGCAGGAGAATAACCTTTGATGTGACCATAAGTCAAGCGTAAGGTAGAGTTTGCATCCGGAATAAAGTTTTTGGCCTGAAAGATTTCCTTAACAGCGACATAATCGCCCATTAATTTGTTGAGTACTCCTTCGCGTCTTTTCTGCTCAGCCGCGTACTCGAAGATATCGTTATGTAGCTTATCCTGGAAATCCAATAATTCGTCGTTAAATTTTAGAAGCGCATCGGCATTGGCCAAGACGGTATTCAGTACATATTGTTGATCGCCAAGTTTGCTATTCTGAATGATTTCAGTCGCAAACTGCTGCGCTTTTTCATTGTTGACTTGCAATTTCTGAATAGAGGCAAGTTGATTTTTGCCCTGAAAGGCAACGGCATCTTCCAACATTTTAGCGAAAATCCGCCTATCGGCCTGTTTATTATAACTTTCGTAAGTTTCGTTGAGAGCCGTTTTTAATTTTTCGATATTGAGATCGAACAATTGTTTGGCCGATTGGGGTGACCTCTCCTTGGCCAAGAAGGCTTTCAACATGTTGATATCGCGAGCGACTTTCAATAGGCTCGTGCTGTTGTAAATGTTGTTGATCCAAAGCTCCTTTAGCGCATCTTGATCACTCAGCTGGTAATAAGCGTCAATTTCAGCAAGGAGGTTTCCATATTTATTTTTAAGTTCGGGCTTACTTAGAATAAATTCCGCCAATGCTTCGTCTTCCTGTTTTTTTGTCGAAAGCAGGTTGATACCTTTTAAACCCTTGAGTTTGCCACGATAGTTCTTTAATACATTGGCATTGCGTTTTATACGAGTGGCTAAGGATAATGCAATATCAGTATTGTCTTTTCCAGCTTCTTCCATTTGTCTATTTTGGAAGTCGTATAGATTGGATACGTAAGGTAAAAGATATTCTTGTTGATATCGGATATATTGCGCTGGGCGGTGGCGGAATGTTTTTCCGGGATAGCCGAGTATAAAAGTAAAATCATTTTCCCGTACGCCATTTGGATTGATCTTAAGGTGTTTTTTGGGCTGGTAGGGAACGTTATCTTTTGAATAAGGAGCAGATTTTCCGTTTTTGTCTACGTATGCCCTCAAAAAAGAGTAATCTCCAGTGTGGCGAGGCCATACCCAGTTGTCTGTTTCTCCACCAAATTCGCCGATATTTTGACGGGGAATATAAACTAGACGAACATCCTCGATCGTTTTATAGCGAAACAACACATAACTTTTTCCGATAAACATTTCCGACACTTCGGCTTTAATGGTTGGATCCTCTTTTTCAGCTTGTTTAACTAGTTCCTGTTGTTTACGTTTTATGGTATTGATGCGTTCTACAGGATCGCTGATATTGGCCACAGCATTCAATATTTTGGCTGAAACATCTTCGTAAGAATCGGTGATTCTGATTTTTAATCCTTTAGCTTCAATCTCTTGTTCTTGGTTTTGCGCGACAAAACCATTTTTCAGGTAATTGTTTATTGCTGTACTGGCAAGCTGCACAGCCGAAAAGGCACAGTGGTGATTGGTTATGATCAGTCCACGATTGGAGACAAACGATCCTGTACATCCGCTGACTTGAACAAGGGCATCTACCAGACCGATCTGGCCAGGGTTGTAAATGTCTTTCTCACTGATCTTTAGTCCAGCTTTCTTCAACCCAGCCCTATTTAATTCACTTAATGGAAACATTCCCTCGTCCGGATTCGCCTTGGTATAAGAGCTATTTGCCACGGTTAAGAATAAAGCTAGCGCAATTGTCGTATGATTTATAAACTTCATAGGATTTTAACTATCAACTGTTGTAAATCTCCAAATTTAAGAAAAGCATTTTGATGAAATCGATTTTTTATGCGAACAAATGTAACAATAGTGGATATATAGGGCTTTTTTGGCAAGGTATTTATTGTATAATGTACGAGCCAAATACTTATGCTGAGTTTAATTATAAAGGATTTGACTATGGTTTACGACAGGATTCGTAGTTTTGTGCTTTAAAGATAGTAAGATGACCTTAATCCAATTGGAATATATTGTAGCTGTTGATACCTACCGAAGTTTTGTTGCAGCTGCCGAAAAATGTTTTGTCACGCAGCCAACATTGAGCATGCAAATTCAAAAACTTGAAGAGTCTTTAGGAGCGAAAATCTTTGATCGCAGTCGACAGCCTGTTATTCCAACAGAAATCGGCGAGAAAATTATTCTTCAGGCTCGACTAGTCTTAACAGAAAGCCGGAAGATCAATGAAATTGTTCAAGATAAAAAAGGAGAAATTGAAGGCACCTTAAAGGTCGGTGTCATTCCAACAATTGCCCCTTATTTACTTCCCAATGTGTTGGCCACATTTATGGAGAAGTATCCGAAACTACAATTGCAGATATGGGAATATACGACAGAACGAATTGTCCATGAATTGAAAGTCGGACTTTTGGATTGTGGTGTGTTGTCAACTCCGTTAAATGACCCTGGGATATTGGAATCGCCTTTGTTTTATGAAAACTTTGTTGCTTATATTTCGACCAATAGTTCCCTATTTTCAAAGAAAATACTTAGTGGTGATGATATTGCTGACGATAAGCTTTGGTTACTTAATGAAGGCCATTGCATGCGCGGTCAAGTACTTAATATTTGTCACCACAAGCACAATCAAGATCTTACAGGAAGATTCGAGTACAATACGGGTAGTGTAGAGACGTTAAAGCGCATGGTGGATGTCAACGACGGAATCACGATATTGCCAGAATTATCGATTTGGGATTATTCTGATGAACAATTGGATCGGATCCGTTATTTCAAATCGCCAGAACCGGTACGGGAAATATCCTTGGTAACGACCCAAAATTATGTCAAAAGACATGCAATCCAGGCCTTAGAAAAAGAAATACTAGCCGTAGTGCCTGATAAATTTAAAACAAAAAAGAAGAAGGAAGTGTTGAGCTTTCAATAAGATGATATGGGAAACCTCAAAGGACGTTTTTTTAGAAAGATAGACCAAATTAACCAATGGCGGATGAAAAAAGTTTCGAACAGAAATTTTATCATTCTATTGGCATTTTTGGTGGGAATTGTTGGCGGTATCATGGCGTCTGTGCTGAAGAGGCTGACTCATTTTATTGCGGCAACTATACAAGATGATATTGATTGGAAGGTAAAGTACTCAGTCTATTTGATTTTTCCATTGATCGGGATCTTGCTTAGTGTATTTTTTGTCCGCAAGTTTTTAAAAGGGAAGAAGATGGAGCACGGTATTACACCGATCATCTATGCCATTAGTCGCAAGGGAAGCCGGTTAGACCCGAGTAATATTTATTCTCAGGTAGTCACCTCTGCCATTACTGTGGGTTTTGGTGGATCTTGTGGTTTGGAGGCTCCAGTTGCTTTGGGTGGGTCTTCTATTGGTTCTAATATAGCCCGCTTTTTTGGTTTACAGTATAAGGAAGTCACCATGTTATTGGCTTGCGGAGCCGCAGCGGGAATTTCAGGGGCGTTCAACAGCCCTTTGGCGGGAATGATTTTTGCGATTGAGATTTTACTGCCTGAATTTTCTATTCCTGTGTTTATTCCTTTATTAATTTCCTCGGCCCTGGCTTCAGTAGTGTCGCGAGTCTTGTACAATGAACCTCTATTTAGTACGTTTAATTCCGATTGGCAGGTTTCGGCGTTACTATTTTATTTGCTGCTGGCGGTACTTATTGGTCTTTATACTATTTATTTTGCGCGTGTTTCCAGAACTGTTGGAAAATGGTTTGCAAACATTAAGAATCCCTATAACAAAGTTTGGGTGAGTGGTATTTCCTTAGGTCTGATGATTTTTATATTTCCCGCATTGTACGGTGAGGGATACATTACCATACAGCAAATTCTCAACGGGCAGTTTAACTCGATTGTTAAAAACAGCTTGTTTTCGAATTATAAGGACATTGGCTTAGTAGTCTTTGGTTATACGATATTGACGTTATTTGGAAAATCCTTTGCTGCATTGTTTACATTGAATGGGGGAGGCAACGGGGGCGTTTTTGGCCCAAGTTTGGTAATGGGAGGCCTGTTGGGCTTTGCGTTTTCATACGGTATAAACTTGACTGGAATTGCCGAGTTAAATGTGCCAAATTTTGTGGTAGCGGGAATGGCTGGTGCTTTGAGTGGCATTATGCATGCTCCGTTAACCGGTATATTTTTGATTGCAGAGGTGACCGGAGGTTACACATTAATGGTCCCGTTGATGTTGGTATGTTCAATTTCTTATTTGATCAATCGGACCGTATTGAAACACTCCATTTATACTAAAGTATTGGCGGAATCTGGGGATCTGATTTCATATGAGGATAAGGATCGATCGGTACTAAGTATGATGCGAATAAAATATGTATTGGAAACTAATTTTGTCATCCTGCGTCCTGATGAAACACCTAAAAGTAGGCAAACGGACATTATCCATAGTAAGCGTAATATCTTTCCGGTGGTCGATTACGAGGGCAAATTTATTGGGCTTCTTTATAGCGAGTTTCTATTTTCAGCGTTATTGGGCGAAGTAGAGGGGGGAGATACGACCTTTGAAAAATTAGCTCAGAAGCCAAATGATACAGTAGGAATCAATGAAAATATGGAAATTGTGATGGCCAAAATGAATAAGGATGATACCTGGATACTTCCTGTTTTAGGGGCCGAAAACAAATATATGGGCTTCGTCTCCAAATCGAGTGTATTTAATAAGTACCGCGCATTACTGATACGTCAGGGACATTATTTGGAATAGCTAGAACACGTCATCTTCGGTATAAGCTTTCTCGGGTAGATTTAGACCCGAGGAAGCTTTAAGAATTTCTTAACCACGCAAAGCCATGATCTTGCTGACATATTTCCCGATGATATCAAACTCGAGATTGACTGTGCTACCTACTTCCACATGTTGCAAGTTGGTATGTTCGAGTGTATAGGGAATGATCGCGACGGAAAATTGATCGTCTCTTGAATCTACGACTGTCAAGCTGATACCATTTACAGTAATGGATCCCTTTTCTACGGTAATATTTTGTTTAGAGATATCGTATTGAAAGGTAAAAACATAACTACCATTTTCGTCTCGCTTGGCTATGCAACAGGCAACCTGATCAACGTGCCCTTGTACGATATGTCCATCAAATCTGCCACCAGCCAAGGTACAGCGCTCTAGGTTAATCAAGTCTCCCACCTTTAATTGTGCCAAATTTGTCTTTTGCAGCGTTTCGTCAATTGCCGTTACCTGATGAAGATTGTTGTTCAATCCCACCACGGTAAGGCATACCCCATTGTGGCTCAGACTTTGGTCTATTTTAAGTTCATTGGAAATAGCGGAACTGACATAAAAATGAAGATTGCTTTTGTCCTGTTCGATATTTTCTATTTTTCCTAGCGTTTCTATAATTCCAGTAAACATGATGCTTTTTTTGATTGATTCAAAGTTACTAAATAATTAAATGAATCATCTATGTTTAGCTCCTACAAAAATGGGCAGTAAAGTTCATGAGTATAGCATTAAAAAAATGTGAAAAGATTGTAGTGTACATTTTACACTTACTAATCCTTTTGTGAAGGCTGTCCTAAAGCAAATTTATGGGAGTTGAAAAAAAATATAACAAAATTTTTGTTTATATCATTTGAACCATTATCTTTGTGATAGGTTTAGGTTGATTGCCTCTACAAAGAGGTATTTATAAAAGCTTAGCAGGTCGCCCGACCAATGCTAAGCTTTTTTTTTAGCACCTATTTTTCATAGTTATTCCACCACATTTTGAATGTACGTTTTTGCTTTCTTTGTTATATCGACACTTTGTGCGGATCAGGCATAGCAAGTATTCGTGAAGGTTTATTGAATAAAAGTATGGGGATATAACAAATTTACGCGCTGGTTAGCTCGTGCTGATTACGTAGATTGATGATGATTACAGCCGTTAAAATAAGCAGTATGCCAAACCACTGAAATCCCGTTACGACTTCCTGCAAAACAAACATGGCAGAGAGTGTTGAAATAGGAATCTCTAGGCTTGAAATTATATTACCCATTGCTATTCCAGTTTGAGGTATGCCTTTTGTAAATAATAAAGGCGGAAGGATGGTGCCAAAAATCGCAATAAGCAGTCCCCAGGGTAATGCTTCAATTTGCATATACCGGACGATATCAATATTCCAAAATACCACGATGAGTAATAGTCCGCCGAGAACTAGGAATTGGCTGCGCACTAGACTTGGTAATTGCTTCTCTATAGAACTTGACGCATAAATCGCTAGTGCATAACTTATCCCGGCTCCGAAACCTAATAGTATTCCTTTGTAGTTAAGGGCAATATCATTTTGCAATATATTAGTAGCAAAGGCAGTTCCGACTAGGACAATAATAACACCTATTATTTTTCCACGTGATGGGAATTTTTTTAGAAGCAATGCTTCTGCAACTAAACTAATCCAAATAGACTGCATCAGTAGAATAATCCCAATGGATACTGGAACGTATTGAATGGATAGATAATAAAGTGTTGTGGTCAGCCCTAGAGAAATGCCCCAGATCATCAATTTAATTTTCGATGAGAATTTGATGACGCTATATTCTTCTACGTTGCGTTTTGATAAAAGATTCAATGCCAGCAAAACGAGAAATCCGAACATAAATTGCAAAAAGGTCAACAAGCTGGTATGTATACCTAAATGATTGGCATATTTTACAATTGTTGCAAGAAGTCCGTAACTGCAAGCACCAGCAGCGACATAGAGTGTTGATTTATAGTCCTTCATTTTGAAAATAGTTTTGAAATAAAGCCAATTGCTGTGATAATGATTTGCTCCAGTAGGCTGTATCATGTCCTCCTTTTGATTCCATATATAAGTGCTCGATATTTTTGCTGGTCAGATGCTTATGAAATGTTCTGTTCATTACCAGGATTTGTTGGTCTTCGGTTCCACAATCGATAATATAGTGCTGCTCATTTTGCATCATCCTATCTTCATTGCTGTAAATCCGTTCGCTGTCGTTTAGAGCTTTTAAATCTCCCAGTACTTGGTCTACCTGATAGCCTTGATATCCTTTTCCGAAGCGATCGAAATCTATGGCACCGCAGGAGCTTCCGACAATTGAAAAGGTGTGCGGATAAGCTATACCGATGTGTAGTGCTCCATAACCACCCATGCTCCAGCCGAGTATCCCTCGAGCACTTTTATACGGTAAGGTAGGGTAGTGCTGGTCGATGTAGTTGACGAGTTCGGCACCGATAAAAGAGCTGTATTGTGAATGAGGATTTATGGGGCTATCGACGTACCAGGAATTGAAATTTCCATTGGGCAGGACATAAATAGTTTGAAATGTTTTTGCTTTTTGAAGTAAGTCGGGAATATCGTCCTGCAAAGTGCGGTCTGGATTGCCACTATAACCATGAAGAATATAGACCGTTTTATATTGAACTCCATGTTGGATGTCGGGTGTAACGATAATGGTCTCTATATTTTTGTCCATCTTTTCACTATGGACTTTTGTTCTGATTATCTGTTGAGCTGTTAGCGGTAGGATAAGAGCAGAGAGTAGGAGTGTGCATATTATTTTCATGTCCTAATAATTTATCTTTATAGGACAAAATTCTAAAGTTTAAATGTAGAAAACATGTACAAATGTTGATGGAATTATGATTTTAATTCTTTACGGATTCGGCTCAGCTGTGTTGGCGTTACTCCTAGATAAGACGCTATATGGTGTTGTTTCAGTCTTTTAAAAAGCGATTGATTTTTATAAAGCTCTATATACCGCTCTTTGGCAGATTTCCATTTGAGTTCAATTTCAAGTGGTTCTTTTTTTACGACCCAATTCTTTTCGAGATAAGCAATCTGAAAAAGTGCTAAATCATGGCGGGTTGCTATAAGTTCGCGAAACACTTTAGCGGAATACTGGATCAATTGGACATCTTCGAGTGCAACGATACTGAATTTACTTGGTTTTTCTTCGATGATTGCAGCAGTAGAAGCACAAAAGCTGTTTTCCTCGAAAAATAATTTGTAGACGATATTGCCGTCAGCATCCGGTCTATAATAGCCTAATAGTCCCTTGCAGACGAAGTAATAGTATTTCGCATATTCTCCAGCGCGTAGGATGAGTTCGTTTTTTTTGAACTGTTTTACATGAAAGATCGTTTTCAAAACTTCTGTTGTGGCCGGGCTAAGCGCCGCATAGCTATTCATTTCGAAGAGGAGTTTTTCTATCATCAGGAGCGGCTGTTAGTTTTTAATGCCTGTTAAGCCAATGGACAAAGTTAATGAAATGATCGCATGAATAACACTTTTTAGTGGATTGTATATTTCTTTATCTAAGTCGTTACGGTAGCCGATAAAAAGAGGATATTGCCTTCAAGAGCGTTTGTTCATTGGTGAAATCTGTACAAGGTGTTTTTTTCTGCTGGGGCGAAAAACCAATTTAGTACCTTCTTCAATCAAGCCCTTATTTTTTTCGCGAAACTCTTGCAGAGTAGTGCTCCTCCGGAAAGATTGTTTTTCCGGTATTGCTATCTTCGATTTCTTGCAAGAGCGCGTTTTGATCTATGCTGTTGCTATAATAAACCGTTGAATTTTGTACAGATAAACTGTTGTTTTACCCCTTTTAATCGGCAGTGTTGTACTTATACCCTTGTGCCTGATTTGTCAACGCGGTATCGTTCGCCGTTGAATTGTACCCATGCGTAGTCTTTTGTTCCAAATTTAATGATATCTAGACTGTTAACATGGAAAAGCTGGAAGTTGTAATCAGCTTCGAATAGGTCAGCTTTTTCAAAAACTGCTTTTGTCTTCATATTTAGGACTTTGTCACAGTAACCGTATAGGCTGTTACCGATGAGTACTGGAATTAAATCTGGATAGGCTAAATCAGTGTCCACTGATTTATCTTGGGGCAAGATTAGGCAGGTTCAAAATGGTCAAAATAAATAATGCAAAAATTTTCATCGGTTATCATAATTAGCGCGCATAACAAGATTATTAAATTGGCCTTTTTGAAAAAATCCATGGAAATAGGGGTTTTCATAAGACTCATCTAAACATTGACCGATTGGAATTTGGTATTGTAAAAGAATTGTTAGATTTGAGGACCGAATTGTACGTTAGATCCACGGAGTTCGAAAAAAATTAAGTGAGAAAGATTGGTAATATGACTCATGTTTTAACAAATTATCTGTTATCTATAACAGAACTGTCTGTGGAAGAAATTAGCTTTTCTGTACAGTTTTTCAAGCCGACTTACTTAAGAAAAGGTGATTTTTTTATCCGTGAGGATGAACCCTGCCGTTATATTGGATTTATCGCTAGCGGTGCTGTAAAAGCATACGCTTTAGATCGCGAAGGAACAGAAAATATAACCTGTTTTAAATTTGAAATTGAGTTTGTCACTTCTTTTTCGGAGTTTGTTGCGCAAAAAGAATCTAGAAGGAGTATTAGGGCAATCGAAGATAGTGTAATCTTTAGCATAAACTACGCCGATTACCAATATCTGCTACGCCAAGTGAATAGTTGGCATGGAGTTGTAAAATCTGTGATGGAGCGGGAGTATAGCCAAAAGGAAAGTTATCTGTTAAATTATAACAATAGGTCAGCTTTAGACAAGTATCGCTATGTGCTATTGAATGAGCCGATGCTGATCCAGCGGACTGCAACGCAGGATCTGGCATCGTATTTAGGTATTACACAGCGATCGCTTACCCGGGCGAAACATCAAATATTCCGATTGGGTATCTTATAGGACAAATGTCCTTTAATTCTTCTGATATGCGGTGTAGGTTTGCACAAAAAAACTATGTTACGTCAAATTGCTCGAGAAGTATTCCAGCTGTCACTGCTACCACGAAACAGTGTCAATTGCTATGTTATCGAAGGTGTATTGGTCGACTCCGGAATACGGAACTCCTATAGCTCTATCCAGAAAGCACTTCAGGAAATCCCCGTTTACCAGCATGTACTCACCCATGCTCATCCGGACCACCAAGGCTGTTCGGATCAGGTGTGCGCTGAGTTTGCGATCCCCTTATTATGTCATCCCGATGAAGTTTTTAGGACCGAAACGGGCTTGGTCACTAAAGACTATCCCAATCGGCATCATTGGATAGCAAAGCTACAGCAGAAGTATTGGGCAGGTCAGGGGCATGCCGTGAGCCGTACAGTTGTTGAAAATGATACGATTGGAAACTTTAGGATAATAGAGACGCCGGGACATTCTACTGGGCATATTTCTTTGTTCCGCGAACATGATGGTGTACTTATCATCGGTGATGCAGCAACAAATATGAGTTTGCTTACGACAAAGTCTGGTTTGCACCTGCCGCCAAATTTATTCACTTCGGATCAACAGCTCAACATTAGATCACTCGAGAAGTTAGCAAAACTGGCCCCATCCATTATCTGTTTTGGTCATGGCCCCGTTATGAGAAATACAGATCGGAAATTTGAGCGGTTCGTCACTGAATGCAGCAGTAAGTTTTAGTTTATTAGGAAAAATCAATTACGAATACCGACGAGCTTAAACAAAGAAAAGCTAATCGTAAGATTAGCTTTTCTTTTGTGATCCCGCTGGGATTCGAACCCAGGACCCATACATTAAAAGTGTATTGCTCTACCAGCTGAGCTACGGAATCTTACTTCTTATTGATGAACTACCGTTCCTTGTTTGAAGTGATGCAAAGATAGGGTTAATCCCTATTTCTCGCAAGTATTTATGTGATAAAAATGCGGTCTAGCTCTTTACGGCTTCATTTTTAGTGATTTATTTTTTGTTTTAGGAGAGGAATTCCCGGTCTTCTTCCGATAATTGGGGCTTTCGTTCGTTGCTCTCTTCGTCAGATTCGTCTATATTGTCCTGTTCATACACCTCTTGTTTCTTCTTTCCGATTTTTAGGACGAATACAAATGCGATTCCGGCAATAAAAAAGGCTAATAGCAGCTTCCATAGTGCGACCTGTGTTTCTCCGAGAAAATTGAGCGGCACCGATTGTGGGTTTTTGACACAGACCACTGTGACGATCACCGTTATGAAAATTAAAAAGATATTACGCATGTTTCTATAGACTATGTATTATTATTATTATTATTATAACAGCGAATATAGGGAATATCTGTTTTTAATTGATGTCGATCTTTGCACGATTTAAGCGTAGTGAACTTAAGATAACCGAAACTGAACTGAAACTCATGGCAGCGGCAGCAATCATCGGTGACAGTAGAATTACGAACGATGGATACAGCAGCCTGACACCACTGGAATACCGAGTACGTTATAGAGAAAGGCAAAACCTAAATTTTCCTTATATTATGCAATATTTTGTGACTTAGAAGCTTTGCCTTGGCCTTTTAATTCGCCACGTTAGGGAAGATATCCAACCCCGTTGAAAAAAAGACCAGCAGGTATAAACGAAAACTGGTAAACATAACATGAGCTGTACTCATCCGGACCAACTTTGAAGCATAATTTTTCCTACTGGATTGCCGGAAAGCATTTCGCCCATGGAAAGCACAAATATAGGAATAGTGAATAGTATGGAAATCCATAATTTCATACGTAGATCACGATATGTTTGATCTTCTGCCTCATCACTACCATTCGCCATAGTTACCAAGTCCATTTCGCATATGGGACAATTTCCTGGATGCTCCTGTACAATTTCGGGATGCATGGGACAGGTATATTGATGGTTCGTGTGCTCGATCGTTGTGCTACATTTTTCGCAGGACATACCGGAAAGTTTATAGTGGTGTTGCATAGCGTTATCTTTGTCGAATAAAGTTAACGGTTATTTTAGCTGGGGAATTACATTATTATCAGGATCTATTGTAAAATTTTTGCAGGTTAATAGGTATTTTTCGGTAGGCTTCCATCTTGTCAGCAGAACTATTTATCGCCTTAAGGTGGTAGATTGCGATGTCAAAAGAATTTTACTGAATTCACGCTATACTACGCAGAATAGTAGGGCTTTCTTGTTGTCGATGAGATAATCAGTATATGAGATTAAGATAGGAGCATTGCATGTGGATGTTTGATCAAGGTGCTGATGGTTGCTTCATTTTTCAGGATTTCATCATGAAAAGGAGCAGGAATCATCAGTTTAAATGTTTTTCGAGCAGTTTTTATCATAAAAAGGGCACCGTGTACGATCTGTTTATCGTCAATGATCAAAGTATGTTGCTTTGCCACCTGACTGCCTAATTTTTCCTTTTCTATAACTTGTAAAAGTTGCTGCATTGTTTTAAAATATTTAGCCAAAATTACTAAATACTTAGCATTTTTTGCTTTTTTTCTGGACGTTGTTATTTTAAATTTGGTCCTTGCTTTCTGTTTTTTATTGTTTTTTTTATAGATAACAAACGTTTTAGCAAAAAAAGTTTGCAAAATTAAGTGCAAACGATTGCGTATTTATGTTGCTAAAATGCTCGCTATTAAAGCGATGTGTTAGCTAAAACTTGTTTAACTTTTTTAGCTTTGTGCAACAAATATCCAATAAAACAATATTATGAGTGGTATAACTACATTAGGTCAATTTATTATTGAAAAACAGGCTGATTTTCCATATGCCAAAGGTGAGCTCTCCCGTCTCTTACGCGATATTGGGATCGCAGCAAAGATTGTAAATAGAGAGGTTAATAAGGCCGGATTAGTTGATATTTTAGGCGACGCCGGACAAGTTAATGTACAAGGTGAAGGACAAAAGAAGCTGGATGTTTATGCGGATGAACAATTTATTAATGCGTTGCAAAGTGGGGGAGAGTGCTGTGTGGTTGCGTCCGAGGAACATGAAAATCCAGTGTATATCCAATCTGGGATTTCCAAAAATGCGAAATATATTGTATGTATTGACCCATTGGATGGTTCAAGCAATATTGATGTAAATGTGTCTGTCGGGACAATCTTCTCTATCTACAGGAGGATATCTGACACGGGCGTTTCCTGCAATAGCAATGACATTTTACAGCACGGGACAAAGCAGGTAGCGGCTGGTTATGTGATCTATGGTAGTTCGACGATGTTAGTATATACGACAGGAAAGGGAGTAAATGGCTTCACATTGGATCCTTCTATCGGTGAGTTTTGTTTATCTCATCCAGATATGAAAATTCCTGCTTCAGGTCAGATCTACTCGATTAACGAGGGTAATTATTCTAAATTTCCGAACGGGGTAAAGCAGTATATTAAATATTGCCAAACGGAAGATCGTGCAACGCAGCGGCCATATGCTTCGCGGTATATTGGCTCAATGGTGGCGGATATTCACCGCAATCTCCTTAAGGGAGGAATCTTTCTTTATCCAACAACCTCTGCACATCCTAATGGCAAATTGAGATTGATGTATGAATGCAACCCCATTGCATTCATTATTGAGCAGGCAGGGGGCAAAGCTTCTAATGGCGCTCAGCGTATACTGGATATTGAACCTACAACTTTGCATCAACGATCAGCTGCTTTTTTGGGTAATACCGATATGGTCGAACTACTGGAAGATTTCTTAAAAAAATACATTGATTGAATCTGTAGTAATTCAATGACAGGTAAGATTCTTTAGACCATAAGAATTATTTATCTTTACACTCAGAAAATGGCTTCATTATTGCCAAGCCATTTCTTTTCATGATTTGTCGTATGTTACGTTTTTTAGTGTTTATTTCGTTTGTTTCAGTAGTGTTTTTTTCTTGTAAAGAGAATCCTCCTACATATGGCGATGTTTTGGCGAAGGGGTTTGAAAATAAATCCTATAAAGATTTTGATACAATTGCGTATGTAAAAATCTTCCATGAAGTGTACAGTAAGGAAAAATCGAAGTTGGTTAATCCAAGCTGGATGAAGGAATTAGCTGATTCCACGGACGGCATGACTTTAATTTCGGAACATCTCTTTGATGGTAGCATTGATACATTGCTGGCGTATTTTGAACGAAGTGAGGAACATGGCATTCGTACTAGTTATTTCCATACTTCAGCCATTAAAGAAACCTTGTTTTCTCTGCGGAAGCTGAAAACTAAAGACGTTGCGGAGGTCTACCCTTTATTAGCTAAGCTTGATTTATTGAGTACAGATGGACTGGTAGCTTATGTAAGTAGCCTAAAGTATGGTGTTGTCAACCCCAAGCGGCTCTATGGACGATATTTTGTTCCTCAAAAGCGTATGAACTATAGCAAAGTTGTGCACTTGCTGGACAGTGTGAAAATTGGAACTGTATTGACCGATATCCAACCTAAAAACCAATACTACGTTAAGTTTCAGAATCTGTTGCAAAGTGGAAATTTATCTGGTACGCAACGGAGCCAAGTGCTAATGGTATTGGAAAAATTGCGTTGGATGGGACAGGATTTTCCAGAAAGATATGTCTTTGTTAATATCCCTGAACAGCGTCTGCATATTATGGAAGATGGAAAGACAATCCAATTAATGAATGTATGCGTAGGTGAAACAGAAAATCCCGCCTATTCACGAAAAGGCGAGAACCATGAAACTCCTGTTATGCAGGGCATGTTGGATGCCATGCAAGTTAATCCAGTGTGGAATATTCCAAATAGTATTGTTAAAAAGGAGATATTAGCAAGCGTCCGAAATAATCCAAACTACCTGGCGTCGCGCAACATGGTTGCTTATTACAAAGGTAAACAAGTGGATCCTGCCACTGTCAACTGGAATTCCGATTCTGTCGAGAACTTTCGTTTTAAACAGAATCCCGGTTCGGATAATTCCTTGGGGAATGTGAAATTTTTATTTGAGAATCCATATTCCATTTACCTACACGACACGCCGGCAAAGCAAATGTTCGGGCAAAGTAATCGAGCCGTCAGCCACGGCTGTGTTCGTGTGGAAAAACCCGTGGATTTGGCATCTTACCTCGTCAATAATGAGAAACAGGCCGAAAAAATTGCGAAGGAAATTACGACAGATTCCATTTCGAAGTCTCGTTGGGTCACTCTTAAACGCCAGATGCCAGTTTACATCACCTATTATACGACTTGGTTGGATGATGGAGGGAACATTGTTACATATCCTGATATCTATGGTTATGATCCGCGCTTGAAAGAGGCGTTAAAGAAATATTGGGCTAACTAATAGCAAAGGCTTAACACGTCGAGTTAAGCCTTTGCTATTAGTTAGTATTGGGAGTTATAGGCAAGTGCTATCCGAACAAAAGGATAATCTTTGTTTACATTGTTATGGTCTTGATAGTGACCTTCCAATCTGAAGTAGCCGGAGTAAAGGTTTACACCGAAGTTTTTCCAGATACGCATGGAAGCGCTCGTGGATGCAGTATGTAGAAAATGGTGCGACTTATTGCCACTGATGGTTACAAAATAACCACCACGATAGTCTACACCAAATTTAAAGCGATTTAATGTGCTCAATGTGGCTGAAACGCGAACATCTGCTCCGGGACCATAATCATATGTACGGCTTTCACCAAAATGGAGATAGGGATCTGGTACAGCGGCTAATACCACAGGCCCACCGCCAAGAATGGTTGTTAGCTTGCTACGGCTGCCGATATTGAAGTTGGAAAAGACATTATAATTGATACTCTGTGATCCATAGTAAAAAGCTTCGTTGCGTAGGAAGTCGAAATGTGCAGACACTATGCCACGGTGGCGGCCTGTTAAATTAGATAGAATACGACTACCATATAGCGAGGCATATACATTGACAGCATTAACGATAGAACTATCATCTGATCCAAGTTCTAAGTTGAGGAAGAAGTCATCAAAAGGTTTCTTTTTATCTAAATTATCGTTTGTATAAATCAATTTGATACGTGCGTAGATATCATTTTTCCCTTTATTTAATACATCGTGTTCCTTGGCGTCAAAGCGCCTTAGCCCCAATTCAACTTCGGTGTGAACCAAGGAACTGTCGATAACGGCACCTTTGACCTTATTGCCCCAGCGCCCATCCAGAAGCCGATTAAGCCCATTTATTGGATTGATCAGCATCGCCAGTAGCTCTTTTTTATTGCGCTGTCCTTTGGTCAAACTTGGGCGGGAAAGAATATGATGCGATAGTCTATGGGTCATTTCACCTAAAATTGTTCCACCAAAGCTTGTATTGATGATATCATTGATAGAAGGTGGCTCGGTTTCACCTGCAGTCTCCCAGATATAGCTACCGGCAACGGTGGCAGCTGTTGATTGCAGGAAACTATAATTGTTGGATCGAAACGAATTGAAATAAAACTGCCCATGATAGGGGTGTGCCATTTGGTTTGTTGCGAAAAGATTATCATCCCACGTCCACGCTGAGAGTTTTAAATGGCTGAAAAAATTTTTAAAAGAAATATGCGAAACAGGATCTTTACGGATGAAGTAATTTACGGAGGCTGGAATGGCCTGGATGGAAAACCATTCAATTCCAGCTCTTAAAAAGTTTTTTTTCTGATAATCGAATATACTGTCAGTTTGTTGTGTGTTGAAAATGGGATGGTGTTCCCACAATTGCGGATTGTTATCGTGGAACACGTTATATTTATCGAAAAGTTTAAATCGAGACAGACGTTCTGAAGGTATTAGCGAATCGCTATCGGCCAGAATTGCTGCTCTGCTGCTCCCGAGCTGAACAAGCAAGAGATAGAAAAATATAATAAGACTATAATGAAAGCTAATCGCGCGTAGTTTGAAAGAGATAAACATACTGTTTTGCAATAAAATTTGTAAAGAATAACAAATATAGCATAAAAGTGTTTGTGCGATTAGTACCTTTGATGCGTTTTATCGTGGTTCAAGTAATTTAGAAATGAACAATACCTTCGACATAGTTAATATAAAATCGATCAATCTTAAGAATGAGCTGTTCGCAGGACTAACAGTTGCAATGACGATGATTCCGGAGTCGCTCTCTTTTGCTATTTTAGCGGGACTGCCACCTTTAACTGGACTTTATGCTGCATTCTTGATGGGGTTGGTTACTTCCATTCTGGGCGGTAGGCCTGGAATGGTATCCGGGGGTGCGGGAGCCACTGTGGTTGTTTTGATGGCGCTTGCAGCAAGTCATGGAATAGATTATCTCTTTGCTGCAGTTGTATTGGCTGGCATTTTTCAATTTTTGGTAGGGCTATTTAGGTGGGGAAAATTTGTGCGCTTAATTCCCCAGCCTGTGATGTATGGCTTTTTGAATGGTTTGGCCATAATCATATTTATGGCTCAAGTGGTACAATTTAAAGTAAGCTCTGGAAGCGACGCGGTATGGATGTCGGGTACAACGTTGTGCATCATGGGCGGACTTACTTTGTTGACGATGCTGATTGTAATTGGATTTCCGCGTATCACAAAGGCCATCCCCGCCTCGTTGGTTGCTATTCTGATGGTATTTGGCGTAGTGTCTCTTTTAGGTATTCCAACAAAGAAAGTCGTTGACATAGCATCCGTCAGTGGAACTTTACCGCGTTTACATGTGCCCATGGTTCCTTGGAATTGGGAAACCTTGCAGCTGATTTTTCCGTATTCATTGGTAATGGCAGGAGTCGGACTGGTGGAATCGCTGTTGACACTGAACATGGTCGATGAAATTACAGCGACAAAAGGAAATGCGAACCGTGAATCTATGGCACAGGGGATAGCGAATGCAATCAATGGATTTTTTGGCGGAATGGGGGGATGTGCCATGGTCGCGCAAACATTGGTCAATTTAAATGCTGGTGCACGTACACGGCTTTCTTCTTTTATAGGAGCAATGACCATCTTACTGATTATTTTAATAGGAGCGCCTTTTATTGAGCAGATACCAATGGCAGCGCTGGTCGGCGTGATGATGATGGTAGCGATTGGAACCTTCCAATGGGTGAGTTTACGTATTGTCAATAAATTTCCCAAATCAGATATTTTCGTGGGGATACTTGTCGCAGCGATTACAGTGATCTTGCATAATTTGGCACTTGCGGTGCTCATCGGTGTAGTCATATCTGCACTTGTATTTGCTTGGGATAATGCAAAGCGTATTCGGGCAATAAAATATATGGATTCGGAAGGTATTATGCATTATGAAATATATGGACCACTTTTTTTCGGTTCTACAGCTAATTTTTTGGATAAATTTGATGTTTTAAACGATCCCGAACGTGTTATATTAGATTTTAAGGAAAGCAGGGTAGTGGATATGTCTGCTGTGGATGCACTTAACAAAGTTACCGAGCGCTACGCCGCACAAGGGAAAAGAATAGAACTTTGGCACCTCAGTGAGGACTGCCGCTCTCTATTGAAAAATGCTACTGGTGTTGTGGTGGTTAATATCATGGAAGATCCAACCTATCACGTCATGCCGCGGACCTAGACTGCTACTTTTTTTGTAATTCAATAAATAATTCGTTTCCCTGTCGCTGTGGAATGCTTTTGGAAGAATCTATTAGCTGCAAAATGTCAAACTCGGATTGGAATAGCTGCTGATATTCCTCTTGATTCCCTCCGAAAGGAGGCCCTTGCTGAGCGAATTCCCTTTTAAACAACAATCCTATAAGGATACCGTGAGGCTTCAACAGGGTAAGCATTTGCCGTACATAGCTTGGACGTAATGATGGGTGGAGAGCACAAAAAAAGGTCTGTTCAATAATGTAGTCGTATTGGCCCTGATGCTGAAAGAAATCTTGACATATTATCTGAACATCAGGGCTGACTGCGAATTCTTCGCTGACTTTTTCAACCAAGCTTGGTGCAATATCCAATAATGTTATTTGACTGAATCCTTTATCCAGAAGAGCCTTAGCCTCATGCGCGTTCCCACAACCAGGAATTAAAATACGCGCATTTTTGGCAATGGATTCTTCAGCGTAGCTAACGATTGCAGGAGAGGCATATCCAATATCCCATCCCGTTTCTTTGTTCTTGTAACGATCGTCCCAATAGTTTCCATCTAACAATGAAGAATTCATATCTGTTTCCTTATACATGAGCAAGTTAAATAAATATTATGTCAGTATCGAAATAAACCCGTCGATAACCGCGGGTATTTGCGGATGCTGCTCTATTTACTTGCTAAATTAATATTATCTTTGCGTACCGTACAATAGATAAAGGATAAATGATCGACTTCAAGAGATACATTGTTTTTTATTTCATACTGGTCTTACTTTTTGTATTTCCGGCTCTCTCATTCGCGCAAATCAACTCGGCACAATCTTCGGATTCGAGTGAAAGGTCGCATTTTTTTAACAAAATTAAGTATAGCGAATTGATAATTCCTGCGGGATTAATCTCGTATGGTATTGTTTCCAAAGGAAGTCCTTTTTTTAAAGGAATAGATGAAGATATTAGAAATGGGGTATCGAGAGGTAACAATCCACAGATTAAATTAGACGACTTCAGTCGTTTCGCTGGAACTGCGGGAGTTTTTGCTTTGGATGCTGTCGGGATACCTGCCAAGCATAACCTGAAACAACGCCTATTTACGGCCGCTGTCTCTAATATGATCATGACGGCTACCACGAGGATTATGAAATCTACCATACCTGTTTGGCGACCAGATGGGTCGGCAAATAATTCTTTTCCTTCAGGACATGCGGCAACCGCTTTTGTTGGTGCCGAATTGTTGTGGCAGGAATACAGAGAAGAGTCAATTTGGTACGGTATCGCAGGCTATGCTGCTGCGGCTGGAACGGGGTATCTTCGTATGTACAACGATAAGCACTGGTTCTCAGATATAGCTATGGGAGCGGGTGTAGGGATATTAAGTGCCAAAATCGCCTACTGGCTGTTACCTCTTGTGGACAATAGATTACAAAATCCAAAAAAAAGCTATGTGATATTACCAATCTATACTGGAGGACAATTTTGTCTAAATGCCAGCTTACAATTTTAAACTCCTGTTTTTTTTCATTCGGCCCTTCAGTGGCCCCATGTCCAAGTCAACTTTTGCCCTAACAATGTTTTTAAAGTGATCTGCTTGGATACCAGTTTTCAATTTTTTACACTTTCCCTTTCCTATCTCTCACATGTAACGTTTATATGCATGTTGATTTAAAATAATCCTTTTTATTTCGTTAATAGGATATTGTTATCTAAATTTAATACATAATCTAATAAACTTTTACTGTTTTTTATAAAAAGAAAAACATGCTAATTAAATAAACCAAATTTGAACCTATGGGTTCTTTATTATTTTAAACCAATTTATAATTATGATGAGAAATTTTTTTTTTCATGGAAAAGCGAGACCCATTAGTCTTTTGGGGCTTTGCCTGCTGTTTAACCAGCCTGGTTCTTATGGGCTAAATCTAGAACGGACCAACGTTATTGTAGTTCAGGATCTGGTCACAGGGGTTGTTAAAGATGAGAAAGGGCAGGTATTAGCTGGCGCTACCGTGACTGTCAAAGGAACATCCGTTCAAGCATCTTCCAATCAGCAAGGTGTTTTTGCCATTCGCGCGAATCGCGGTGATGTCTTAATTTTGAATTACCAGGGATTTGCGAAGCAAGAGGTAGCCGTCTCCAGCGGCAGCATTCAAGTGACCATGTTATCGAGTGACCACGCTCTCGAAGAGGTTGTGATCATCGGTTATGGTAAGCAGCGGAAAGGGAATATTACCGGTTCGGTCGCTACCGTAAATGCGGAACAGTTAAAAAATATCCCCAGTTCAAATCTTTCCAATTCGCTTGCCGGTAGGGCCGCAGGAGTCAATGTAACGAATACTTCGGGGATGGCAGGAGCGTCGTCGAGCTTACGCATTCGCGGGAGTTTTGCCGAGCCGCTTTATGTAATTGATGGGATAGTTCGGGATAAGGCTGCTTTTGATGTGCTAGAAGCGAACGAAGTTGAACAGATGACTTTTTTAAAGGATGCAGCAACTGCGGCAGTATACGGTACACGGGCAGGTAATGGCGTTGTTGTCGTAACGACTAAAAAAGGTACAGCACAAGCACCAGTTTTTAATGTACAAAGTAATTATACCTTTAATACACCAACCCAAGAGCTGCTTGCTAATTTAACCACTGCAGTGGATGAATTGACCTATCAAAACAGAGTTGCCGAGTTCCGTGGTCTATCTATTCCAAATGGACAAAAAGAGTTTGATTATTTTAAGGATAAAAATTACAATGTAAATGAGGTGATTTGGCGCAATCCTTTTACGCATAGGCAATCCATCTCTGTCAATGGTGGCGGCGACAAGATCACGTATTATAGTTTGTTAAGCTATCGTAAAGAAAATGGATCATATAAATCGCTTGACCATGAGAAATTTAATCTGCGAAGCAATATCTCTGCACAGATTACAGAGGATTTTAGCATGGATTTTAATATTTCAGCTAATCAAACCAATTCGAAACGCTTTTTTTGGCCATTTAGCACGTCTTCCAATGACGATGATTTTGATGTATCGGATTTCTATCGCGTTACCTTCAACTGGCCAAAGATGTATCCTTTTTATCTGAATGCAGATGGTACCCCTAGCAACACACCAACGGCTTATCCTGTACAGACCCCCATGGGAAGTTGGCAGGCTTGGAACGTTATCGATCAAGTTATCGGGGATCGATATATTGACCGTAAAGTTCGACAGGTCAATCCAATCATGACCTTAAACTTGAAGCTTGATAAGTTGGTACAAGGACTATCGACAAAAATTGTAGGTAGTTATATTGCTGAAGATTATATGCGCAAGCGCTATATGAGTTTTCAAAAGAACTATACTTTTACATCCCTGAATCCGAATGACAACCGTTTTATACCAGCACCACCTTCGGAAGCCAACATTAATATTTTTACTTTTAGTCAGAGCCAGCCATTTATGGACTACAGCCCGCAGCGCTTGTGGCAATATCAGGTGAACTGGTTTTTAAATTACAGTCGCAAGTTTGGTAAACATGCGGTTGATGGGACATTGGTTTATGAACAGTCTAAAAAAGGAGGAACTTATGTCACTTCACGGGCCGAAAACCCGATCACAGCGCTAGATCAGATGTTTATTTATCCTACTGATCGTAATTTTAGGTCGACATCTGCTAATGAAACAATTGATTCACGACGGGGTATCATTGGTCGCGCTAATTACAATTATGCAGATAAGTATATTGCTGAATTTTCTTTCCGCTATGATGGGTCACCATTGTTTCCGACGGATAAGCGGTGGGGTTTTTTTCCATCGGTTTCAGCGGCTTGGCGTGTGTCGGACGAGAATTTTTTTACGGATATAAGAAATACGATATCGGATTTGAAGTTCAGGGCATCGTATGGTACAACGGGTAATGATTTGGATGTGAATGCCGATAGGATCGATCAATTTGGCTATTTAGAAAAGTATACGACCTCGGGTGGATATATGTTCGGTGACCGCTATTATAACGGTATAGCGTATGGAGCAACGCCAACGCAGAATCTAACCTGGACGACTTCAAAGAGCGTCAATATGGGCTTAGATTTTGGATTTGTCAATAATAAACTGACAGGTAGCCTAGATCTGTTTTCCCGTAAGGAAACCAATATTCTTGGCCGAAGATCACTGAAAGTCCCGGACAATTATGGACGTTTGCTTGCTCCAGAGAATTATGCGGCGAGAAGTTACAAAGGCGGGGAGATTTCTTTGGGCTGGAATGACAGGGTTGGTGAAGTGGCCTATGGGCTCAATGCAAATCTGGGCTATGCGAAGGACCGCTGGGATATTTTTGATGAAGAACCGTCTTATGCATTTGGACAACCGCAGAACTTTCGTTCCAGGATTGGACGGCCGGAAAATAGAATTATAGGCTTAGAAGCGCTGGGTCTAGTGAGGACGCAGGCAGAAGCCGATGAATTGAAGGCAAAGGGATTTAAAACTTACGGAAGAGATCCTTTTCCCGGAATGATCTTATATAAAGATATTCAGGGAGCGAACTACTCAAGTGGGCCAGATGGAAAAATTGATGATAATGACCTACAGTTATTATCGGACAATAATTCTCCGCGGATCAATTATGGATTTGGATTCAATGCGAGCTGGAAAGGTTTTTATGTTTCTACCTTGTTTCAAGGGGTTCTTGCCTATGATCGTATGATCAGTAATCAGGAAGGTGGCGGCATGCGCCAGCACGGCGATACCTTCCGTCCATATTATCCGATTTGGGCTTCAGATGTGTGGACACCTGACAATACTGATGCTAAATATCCCCGTCCAACAGGCTATTCCAGTTGGGCCGAGTCTGGTGCGGCGCCTTCGTCATTCTGGATAAAAAATGGAGCCTATCTACGATTGCGTGATATTAATGTGTCCTACAGATTGCCGAAAAGTATGACCGAGATGATACGCGTAAAAGATGTCAATTTGTTTTTTAATGGAACAAATTTGTTTGTTTTCTCACCGATGAAAGAGTTTCATGATCCAGAGCAAAAACTGTATGATTCTTATCCAGTCATGAAAACCTTTACGTTTGGACTTGATGTTAAATTTTAAATGAAAAAAAGATGAAAAAAATATATTATCCTTTAATCGCCTTGGCATTATGTATGTCCTCTTGTAAAAATGTATTGGACATTGAAGATCTCAACTCGCTGGATGAAGCTAAAGTATGGGCTGATCCAAATCTAGTCAATGGTTATCTTGCTAATTTATATCCATTATTTGGCAATTGGAGTTCGGGTGCTGATGGGAATTCTGAACAATTGATTGGTATTTCTTTTCCATTGGATGCGGTAACAGTCAACAATAGCTCTTACAAATCATGGGATTATACGACTATCCGAAAAATCAATACAGCTATACAGAAAGTTACTGAGAGTACTTTTTTAAAAGGCGATTTTAAAAAATCGGTAATTGGGCAGGCGTTGTTTATGCGCGCCTTTATGTATTTTAACATGGTGAGGATTCACGGTGGTGTTCCTTACATTATTGTTGCGCAAGATTTAAAGAACGATGATCTTAATGTTCCTCGCAATTCGACAAAAGAATGTTTTGATCTGATAATTAAAGATTTGGATCAGGCTATTTCGCTACTGCCAAAAACCATTGGAAAAGGGGCTGCTGAATATGGCAAAATTGATGGTGATTTCGCTGTAGCTTTTAAGGCAAAGGTGCTGTTATATAAAGCATCTCCCCAGTTTAATCCTTCCAATCCTTATGGAAATTCATATTGGCAGGAAGCCAATATAGCAAATAAATGGGCTTATGATCAGCTTAAAACGGATGGTTATAGTTTGACTTCAGATTATTCCAACATTGCCCTAGTTGAAAAAGGACCAGAGGTCGTATTTGCCGTGATTAATACCTATCCAAATAAGGTTGCCAGTTGGGATAATGGTGTACGGCCAGGTTCTGAAAGTAGGGGGCCAGCGGGGGCTGTTCCATCTTGGGAATTTGTAAAAGCTTTTCCAATGAAGGATGGAAAGTTGTACTCAGATCTAGGAGGGAAATATTATAAGACAGAAGATCAATTTTTGCATTCCTATTGGGAAAACCGGGATCCACGTTTTGAAAAATCTATCGTATGGAATGCAAAGGTTTATGAAGTGTCAGGCAAGACTGGCAAACGGCAATACACTTCGGTAGGTATTGCTCCAGCGTTGGACGATTTTGGTGTAAACCTCAAAGCAAAGACACCTTCTTCCAATCTAGACCGGTATAGTGGATTTTTTATCTTAAAAAATTCCAAATTATCATTAAAGCAAACAGAAGTGGAAACGCAGTATGATGTGGACTTTGTTTTAATGCGCTACGCCGAAGTAATATTAAATTATGCTGAAACAGCAAATGAAACAGGAAACTTTGCAACAGCATTAGAATTGGTTACGCAAATAAGAAAAAGGGCGGGAATTGAGCCCGGTGCAGATAATAAATATGGTATAACAGCAACGACAAAGGAGCAATTGCGTGAAGCCATTTTAGCGGAGCGCAATATTGAGTTCTGTTTTGAAGGGCATCGCTTTTGGGATTTGAGAAGACTGCGTAAACTCAATATACTAAACAATACCACCAAACATGGGGTCGAAGCTATTGCCATAAATGCCAATGGAACGGAGATGAATCTGGATGATGCAAATGTATTGGCCAAAGCATATTCGCTGAAAGAAAACCAGTTCAAATACAGTGTGTTACAGGTGCCAAGCACAGGTAATAAAGTGAATCTGGTGCCAGATACCTATTATTTCTTTCCGATAGCACAATCTGTCATTGATAAGAATCCAGCTGTAAAACAGAATAAAGATTGGGGCGGGTCATTTAATCCAGCCATGGAGTAGTCAGGATAGGTTTATAGCGTAGAACATCTTCAATGGCAAAGCTGTTGAAGATGTTTATGTAAAATTCCGGTGATTCTGTTAGCATCATATTTTAAAAGAGCTGTTTTTAAGAATAATAGTGCAAATTGTTAAATGCACTTTCCATAGATTGCAATGTAGGAAGCATACTTATACTTTATATCCAGCCTTCTCTAGCAGATTTTGATCCTAGCTCAGCCAAAGACGAACTGCGTGATTTAGCAAGAATATTTGAGGATATCGGAGACGCCCTCACTTACAAACTCCATTTTTACACCGGCAATATTGACGATGTGATAATAAAACTTTCTGGGATGGAAAACACCGAGCATTTTTATACACTTCGAGCTCAAATGACGGCGGAATACTCCACGCACTGTCACTCAAAATTGTTTTTTTACCAAATGGTAAATAAGCTAAAGGATATTATTTTTTAATTTGCACAAATGGAAGAACTGATTGAATATATTCTACAATTTGGAAGTCTTAATAAGCAACAGATTGAGCTTGTGATAAGTAAGGGACAAATCCTGCAAATAAAAAAAGAGGACTATTTCTCTGAGGCGGGTAAAATTCCAAAGGAGGTTGGGTTTATAACAGAAGGTGTTGTCCGTGGCTGCTATTATAATAATAAAGGCGAAGAGATTACCCGTTGTTTCATCAGCGAAAACAGCTTGGTATGTGATTATGTCAACTTCGAGGCAAATTCTTTATCTTCCGAATACTTGCAAGCGATTACAGATTGTAGCCTTATTGTATTTTCAAAGAAAAATTGGGAAGAGCTATCACATACTATAGTGGGCTGGGACAATATTAAAAACAAAATGGTACAGCTTTGCATGTACCAAAAGTCCAGAAAAGGCCCTGTGATTTCGCAGGATGCTACCACAAGATACCTTGAGTTCTTGGAAAATTATCCTTCATTGACCAACCGTGTTTCATTATCACACATCGCCTCCTATTTAGGTGTAACACAACAATCTCTTAGTAGAATCCGGAAAAACGTCCGCTGATGCACTTTTTACCATTTGGTAAATGATTCCACTATTTAATGCTTCAATTTTGTACTTAAAATTACAAAATATGAAAACAGTATTAATTACAGGAGCAAACAAGGGCATTGGTTTTGAAACTGCCAGACAACTTTCGGAGAAAGGATTTTACGTATTCATTGGAAGCCGTCGTATCCAAAGCGGTTTGGATGCAGTTCAGAAACTTAAAGCGGAAGGTTTTTCAAATGTGGAAGCGGTAGAACTAGATGTTACTGACCCAGCATCGGTACGGACGGTACGGGAAGAAATAGGCAACAAGATTTCGGCTTTAGATGTACTTATCAATAACGCAGGAATCAACGGCGGTAGCAATCCTTACACCGTACTGGAAGCTACGAGTGAAGAGTATATTGCTGCATTTAAAACAAATTTGGTTGGTACAGCCAACGTTACACAAGCTTTTATAGATTTGCTTAAAAAGTCCTCAGAACCAAGAATTGTCAACTTGAGTACTAGCGTAGGCTCTCTTTCATTGCAAAGTAATCCGGAATGGCCTGCCTACAACTATGCTAAATATGGGGTTTACGCTATATCAAAAGCAGCTCTTAACATGTACACCATTCAGTTAGCCTATGAATTGCGTAATACAAATTTTAAAGTAAATGCTGTTTGTCCGGGACTTACGAAAACCGACTTTACATTCTTTAATGGCGGCGAAGTCTGCGTTGCTGCTAACAGAGTTATCAAATATGTCCTGATTGATAATGATGGCCCAACTGGTAAATTTTTTAGTGAAGAAAGTAATCCGGTGATAGGAGAAATTCCTTGGTAAGATAGTTTTCAATTAATAAATGGATTGGTTCATTTTCGATACAGTCTATCATCTATGATAGGTATAGGTTCGTCTTTCAGTCGTTGAACTTTTGTACAAAGTAAATTCGGACTTTTAAACAAAGTGATCCTAAGAAATACACTCTACTTTTGTTCCGACATAACAATTAAAATTTCTAAAAATGGAACAGAATAATTATCAGGGAGCATTACAACACCCAATCGGTTCAGGTTTTAACGCAAAATCAATTTCAATGGACTTAATAAAAGGTATTGATCTTACAGGGAAAATTGCCATTGTAACTGGCGGCAATACAGGCATTGGTTTGGAAACTGTTAAAACACTTGCTTTTGCAGGTGCAACCGTCATTGTACCTTCAAGGGATAAAAAAAAAGCAAAGAAAAATCTACAGGAAAATAACAATGTAGAAATTGAAGAAATGGATTTGCTCGATCCTGCTTCCATTGATGCTTTTGCAGATAAATTTTTGGCTTCGGGAAGACCTTTGCATTTGCTTATCAATAACGCAGGCATCATGTGGGTTCCGCTACGCAGAGACGCTCGTGGTATTGAATCTCAATTAGCCGTTAATTATTTGGCACAGTTTCAATTGACTGCAAAACTCTGGACTGCACTTAAAAAAGCCAACGGTGCAAGGGTGCTTAATGTTTCATCACAAGGGCATCAATTTGCACCTTTTAATTTTGATGATCCAAATTTTGAAAATCGGGAATACGAAACGCTCGTGGGATATGGTCAATCTAAAACTGCTGTCAATTTATTTTCAATAGAATTGGATAATCGTGCAAGAGAGTTTGGGGTAAGAGCTTATTCCATTCATCCAGGTTCTATTGCAGGAACAGAATTGGCAAGAGAAGCTCCTTTGGAAAAATTTATACAGATGGGTTTTTGCGATGAACAAGGAAATATTTTATCTGAAGTTGCTTCTTCACTCAAAAGCATTCCACAGGGTGCATCTACAACAATTTGGTGTGCTACTAGTCCGCTACTAAACAACATTGGCGGTGTGTTTTGTGAAGATGCCGACATCGCTGAATTGTCGGCGGGAAAAGATGTTTCAGCTAGTGGTGTTAAACCTTATTCGCTGGATGAAACTAACGCAAGACGTTTGTGGGAATTAAGTGAAAAATTGGCGAACATCACATTTAAATGTAAGTGATGGTCCAAAAGGGTATTGGTCTGAAAACCACTATCCAATTTTTTAAACAGTCATTGAGCGTAAATGAATTAATCCCGAAATTGGATTTTGTAAATTTATATCTCACTTATTCAAAAAAAATGGAGCACGTATCAAAATATATAACACCCGAAATAAAATTGTCTTGTTACGAAGACAAGTTTTCAAGAACAGAAATAGTATTTGATCACCATATGCTTATTTGGTTCATCTCTGGTGAAACCAAAATTGTGCAATCAGACGCTACGCACATTTTTAAGACGGGGGATATATTTCTCATTCCAAGGAATAAGCCTGCAACAATTATCAATTATCCTAAGGATGGATTGCCGCATAAAACCGTTGTAATGCTGTTGACTGAAAAAATTCTTCGCGAGTTTTACAGTAGCGTAGAGGTAAAAATAAAGGTTACACCAATGTCAAGAATTCACAGTTTCAGTAATCACCCATTGCTTGAAAGTTTTCTTTCGTCCTTAATCCCTTACTTTGATATGAAAGCACCTATTCCCGAAAATTTGGCATTGCTTAAAATAACAGAAGCAATAAGTATTCTAAGGGTAATTGATGGGGAAATTGACGGTTTACTGTCAAACTTTGACGACCCGCATAAAGTTGATTTAATCAGCTTTATGGAGAAAAACTATATGTTCAATATGCCTTTGGAAAAGTTCAGTTACCTGACAGGAAGAAGCCTTACAACGTTCAAGCGTGATTTTGCAAAAGCCTTTAATCTTACACCACAACGTTGGCTAACTCAAAGGCGATTGGAGCTAGCACACTACCAACTTGCAGAAAAAAATATTAAACCAATCGAAGTTTGTTACCAAACGGGTTTTGAAAACTTATCGCATTTTTCGTTTGCATTTAAAAAGCATTTTGGGTATGCACCAACCGAGTTGGTGGCCCAAAGAGCAAGCCGTTAAATTTCTGTCTAAATAATTTTTAGAAAAATGTTAACCCTATTGATGATGCTCTGTTATTTTCAAAATAGAAGGAAAAAGTAGCCAACTCCGTTGAATATCGGAGGCCGCATCAATAGAAATAAAAAAGGTACTGCCTTACTTCAGAACAGTACCTTGGGTTAGTACATAATTCTACTGAATGTGGTTTACAGTATTATTTATTGTCAATACGTGCTTTTGCATTAGGATCATTTTCAAAATCCTCTTCTAATTGTTTCCAACTCTTGTCATTTGAATCCATTGCAGAACGGATATACGCTAAAATAGATTCGCAGACGAAGGCGACACGTTCTGGGCTTTCATCTGAGGTTTCAGCGACATCCCATCCGGAAATACCGCCATAGATATGTTCGGCACCAAATACAGTAAGTAAGCTTGAAGCCACCGGACTATCATAATACGCATCGGCACGCCAATTTTCAATGCTTGAAAAATTGAGGTTAATGTCTTTATCACCATTCATTACAAGTATTGGGAGTGAGATGGTTTTGTAGTTAATCCCTTTTAGAATAGGGTAATTTGTAACTGCAAAATCTCCGTTAAGTCCTTCCGGAAGTCCTGGAGCTCCGATCATTACTATGGCTTTTAACCTTGGTTCGGCCAAATTTATTGTTTCTCCAGTTACGTTGTTTGTAACTTCCGCACCTGCAAGCATTCCAGCTGTAAGAGCGCCCAATGAGTGTCCAATAATGGATATTTGCGATTTGTGGGCACGATTTTGTAAGCCCGGAACTGTTGCTAATATCTTATCGAGATTATCAAGGATAAAATGAATATCCGTCGCTCTTGATTTCAAAAATAAACGTCCTTCAGGGCTAGTCATGTCAAGACCTAAAAGTTTAGAATCTAAGTGTGTCGGCTGAATTACAATAAATCCCTTTGAAGAGAAGAACTCTGTCACTGGTGCTAATCCTCTTAATGAAGAAAGATAGGTTGAGGGACCATGCCCATGCGAAAGAATTAAAATAGGGAGGTTAGTTCCGCTGACAGGTGCTGATACCTTTATATGCATGTCAACTGGTCTGTCAGAGACCTGCATAACTAAAGGACTGTAAGTCAAAACAGGACTTGTACTCAATCCAATAACTGAATTTTGATTTTTCATCGTTTAAATATTTTAGCTTATCAATACACAAAGGTTGATATATTGCGGTAAGCTCACGTAGCTTAATTGAGGATTTGTGTAGTCAAAATCAGAATGAATTTTGAAATAAATAAGCTGATTTTCTAAAATTTATAATAAACGAGAAACAAAATTCCGAAATGGAATCTGTTTCTCGTTTATCACCTTTTGATGGTAAATGCTATTAGAACTAATTAAATGAATGTCTGAAATCTATTGGAGAAAGTTTAGTTTTTGTTTTAAAGAGTTTGCTAAAGGATTGCGGATGTTCGAAACCTAATCGATACGCAATTTCTGAAATTGTTAAATCGGTTGTAGATAAAAATTCCTTTGCCTTCTCGATCATTTTAATGTGTATATGCTGTTGCGCATTTTGCCCTGTTAGCGAGCGTAACATATCACTCAGATAGCTTGGAGATAGGTTTAAAAGCTCTGAAAGGTATAGAACAGTAGGAATACCATGCGTACTAGTCTTTTCTTTATTGAAATAATCATCTAAAATTACTTCCAATCTTTCTAGCAAACTGTGGTTTACAGCTTTTCTTGTAATGAACTGCCGTTTGTAGAAACGGTTGCAATAATTCAATAATAATTCAATCTGTGAAATAACCACATCCTGGCTGAAATCGTCAATACGGCTGTCAAGTTCATCCAGAATAATATCGAAAATGGACAGGATAACAGTCTTTTCTTTATCAGATAAATGAAGAGCTTCATTAGCTGCATACGAAAAATAGCCGTAATCCTTTATCTTTTTTGCCAAGGGGTATGACAAAAGGTAATCAGGGTGAATTAGCAATACATATCCCGATTTTTTTATTTTATCCGGGCTTTCAAACAATTGGTTTGGTGCAGTAAAAATTAAACCGCCTTCGCTAAAGTCATAATGATTCTGACCATATTTAACTTGTGAAGCGATACTCGTTTTGTAGGCAATTTTATAGTAATTCAGAACCATCATTTCGGGTAGTTCATCCTGAATGACTTTCACATCGTCAAGGTTTATCATGCTGATCATCGGGTGCACCGGCTTTGGAAGCCCCAGAACCCGATGGAAATCATTTAAAGAATCAAATTTTCGATGTGTGGGTTCTTCCTTTTTCATTGTTTAAATATAAATAAAATATTCCCAGCCAAATTATTTCCATGCTCATTAACCACTTTGGTAGTTCTCGGTCAAGCAATCATTCTGTAGGAAAATTCTGTATCCCTGTAATAGAATTCGGTTTTTCCGAATTTCTTCACCAACATATTTTCAAATTCCTCTGCTTTTTTAGTGGTCTTAATTTCCTGCCTGTAGGCATTGACCTTCTTGGTTGTCCTGTTGTCGTAAAAAGACACGGAATTGGTTGATAATATGGAAGCATCCTGTTTGTTCAGCGTTCCAGAAAAGGAATATCCTGAAAACTGAAGCAGTGCTTGATCTGTACTGTTGTAAACAATAATGCCCGAAAGATCACTGTTCGTACGGAGTTCATATTTTTTCGCTAAGGAAGCTATGTCGGCAGGAAATGATAATTTATCCAAATCAAAACTATTGGTATGACAGGCTATCAGCAGTGGTAAAAGAAGTAAGATGATGATGCTTTTCATAAGTTATACTTCGTTTGATTAATTCGATTTTATGGCTTTTAATATAAGGCTTTATCAGAAAATTTCATGTCCTGTATTTTCGGCAATGGCCTGATCAAGACTTTCTTTTCCCGTATTGCCAAAGGTTTTTCTGAACCTAATTTATCATCAGTTTCAGTTCTGATGCCTGTCACCAGGTCAAACTGAGTATCCGTAAATGTCGTATACTCATCAACATAAGCTTTTGTTGAATTATTGGTAAGCTTGCTGACATGAATCAACTCAAAATTTCCGTTTTTATACTTGAAGCCATAGGTTATATTTCCATTTTCTATTTCACTCCGCATCTGTAAAATTCCATGTTCTATAAAAAAACTTGGAATCTGAAAACCATTGAATTTCCCTTTTTTCTCTGCAGGATATTGAGGTTCGATAATCTTAGTAGAAGATACTGCTAAAATTAATTTTCCGTCGGGCCGGGAAAGAAAGATCTGCAATTTCACGGGGCTTGTTTCATCTATGGTATCCATCTTAACTATTATCTTGTCTTCTTTTCCATCATTATTTAAATCGCCATATTCGTCCCTTACCTGATAGGTATAAGTGTCCTTAACCTTGCCTTTTTGAGCTGATAAGTACATTGGAACAGACATTAGAATAAACAAGGAAAACAGCTTTATATTTTTCATTTTATTTGATTTTTATCGTTGAATTCCAATTATTTGAGTAGGGTATGCAGGAATCTTTGCTGTTCTTCATCTTCTTTGAGAAAGCTTTCTTCATAGGTTCGTTTTGTTCCTTTTGGCAATTTTAAATTTCTGGCCATTAGACGTTCTGTGGGTCTAAAATAAGGATAATCACGTGTCCTAGTTACGTCTGAATTTTCCATATTGCTCAATCCATCAAGTATGATGAGAACTCCGATGAATAGGACGGCAACGAATGCTAAAAATCCTTTAATGAAATTTCTATTTCTCATTTGTTTACTTATGCCGCCCAATACTAATTGTTCTTATGCTAATTTACTTCATTTTTGGCAAAGTAAGAATTACTTACGGCTCCTGAATCTGTGTTGCTGGAGCATCTTAATTACTCCGATCTCAGAGACGAAACAAAAAATGGATGAAGTTTTACCGATAGTGAAGGACGGAGTATTTCGCATAAAGCATGAAAATGATGACAATTTTTCGAGAATGGTTTTTTTTCTGAACTCAGAAATTTAAATGCTGAATATTTGGGCCAGATTAAAGAGGGAGTTCTCGAAATTGACAGGAGATTAAGCGTTTTGTTCTACGTTGATGATGATGTGAGATACGGGCGCTATCCTTATCTACTTCCTCTATAAAATGGTTGGCGTGTTCAATTCTGGAGGACCATTTGCATGTATGTATTGCGGCCAAGTTGTGTTTAGTTTTGATACCGATTCTCAATCGTGTCCCAGATGTTATACAAAGCAATGGACCAAAGCTTTCAATTGAAGAAGAGTTTAGAGCTGTCAGTTTCTGTTAACGATTTTCTATCTTTTCATATACAGTGCTATTCTGCGAATACTAATAAAATTTATGCTGATAAACTTCTTTAACTCCTGAGACTGATGTGTTTGATACTGTCTTTGCCATTAACGCTACTATCAAAGTAGAAATCTTGCAGCAATAAAATAACCGCCACCGATTACTATTAGGGGAAGCGCTACTGACAGCAGGACCAATGTTCACATAAATACCCGAAAATAACTATATAAGGAAACCCTATATGGATCAGATGGATCATAGATAACAGTGGTTTGTTCTCCTATTTTCCAAGCGGGAGGATTATTCCCTTCAGCTAGTTCATATGTAATTAATTGGTTATCTTTTGTCCGAAAAGTGAAGATTGGAGCGAATACTTCACCTTCAGATTCGAACTTGTGAAGGTCGATTACTGTCGCTGTAGTTTTATCAGCCTTCTTAAGAAATACCATTGTACTACGGAAACTGTAAATTGCCCATACCAAGAACAATACCCCTAGTCCTAAGATTATATAATATTGCCACATAATTTTATTTTTTACTTTTTCCACAACAACAATTTAAAAGTTGTAACTAACAAATAATTAGCGTGTTACTAATATAGTGGAATTTTGAACACGTTAAACACCAGCTCTATGAAAACAATAAAAGATCACCTTAGTTCTTTTGATCACTTAGTCCATTATTTTTTTATGACTATTTATCATAACCAAACTGAACAGATTATCAGCGCAGCCTTAGAACTCATTCAATACTTTCAAAAGTATTCGGCGAAGGAGGCGTCAGAACATAATATTTTTAGATTGGAGAATACCGCACATAATATACTATAAAGTACATTTAGATAACAATTAAGATACCTTCAGCGAAGTTAATTCTCCGTGTTTGAGCGCGGTTTTGAGGGACATATGGGGGACAAAAAATTAAAAAACAAACCAAAATAACTAAAAGTATTACAATATTAAAATTATTTTAATTTATTGGTAATCAGATATTTGGTTTGTTTTAGTTTGTTTTGTCTATGGTGTTTATTTACCGATACAGAACTTCGAGAATATATTATCCAATAAATCGTCTGTGGACACAGTTCCAGTGATCTCACCAAGGTGATATAAGGCTTGGCGAATATCCATAGCGAGAAAATCGGACGTGACCGGATTGTCTATACCATATATCACCCGTTCTAGTGAATATGCTGTTTTTTGCAGCGCTTCCACGTGGCGTATGTTGGTCACCATAACGTCATCTGTATTGAGATTTCCTAATTGTACTCGATTGATGAGTTCATCCTTTAATTCCTCGACACCGGTCTGCTCCTTTGCTGAGATGTAAAGTGGATTGAGGGTACGATAGGACGCTTTTTGCTCTTCAGAAAGCAAATCGGATTTATTGATAATAGTGACAAACGGGATGTGGAAATTCTCAATTTCAGGTAGCTGAGACTGTACTTCTTCAACTCTGTCTTGCGTTGGATCGAAAAGATAAATGATCAATCGTGCCTGTTTCATTTTTTCACGCGTACGCTCAACACCTTTAGCTTCGATCACATCCGCCGTCTCACGTATACCGGCAGTATCAATAAATCGAAAATTAACACCGTGAATATTAATTTCATCTTCAATAGTATCGCGCGTTGTTCCAGCAATATCAGAAACAATGGCCCGCTCTTCGTTTAAGAATGCATTCAGCAGGGTCGATTTTCCTACATTAGGTTTTCCTGCAATAACCACAGGAACACCATTTTTAAGTACATTTCCCTGTTCAAAAGATTGTATTAGTTTTTGAACAATGACCTGTATTTTATTGATTAGATTTTTTAGCTGATCTCTGTTCGCAAATTCAACATCTTCTTCAGAAAAATCAAGTTCCAATTCTATAAGTGATGCAAAGTGTATAAGATCCTCACGGAGGGATTTAAGCTGATTGGAAAATCCGCCCCGCATCTGCTGCATGGCTATTTGGTGGGAGGCAGCTGAATTGGACGCTATTAAATCAGCTACCGCTTCTGCCTGAGATAGATCCATTCCTCCATTGAGGAAGGCACGCAAGGTAAATTCTCCTGGACGAGCAGCACGTGCCCCTTTTTTAATCAGTAAGCCGACAACTCGCTCGATAATGTATTTGGAGTTATGTGTTGATATTTCCACCGAATTTTCTCTGGTATAGGAGTTGGGGGCTACAAATAAAGAAACAAGGACTTCATCTATAATTTCTTCACCATCGCGTATGGTTCCAAAATGAATCGTATGAGAAGCCTGTTGAAGCAGATTCTTTCCTTTAAATATTTCATTTGTAATTTTTATAGCATGCTGACCCGAAACGCGTATGACGGCAATGGCTCCATTTGTTCCCGAAGATGTTGCTAATGCAACAATGGTATCTTCAGTGATATATCCCGTATTTGACATGATGCAAAGATACATTAAATTGAAGTAATGGATTCTATATTGCGGGACAAATTAAATTCGGTGTGATCGGTTAAACCTTTTTTCAAACATTGAAGTCATACCCATAGAAACGCTTGTGAAAAACGGGTTTAAAACACAAGCCGGAAATAGTTGATTTCTAAATTTAATTTATACTGTATGAGAAAGATGATATACTTCGCGGTTGCAATTGGTGGTTTGGTCTTATTGGCACCCCAACGATCCTCAGCTCAACACCGTGTACATGAAAGAGAATGGAAGCAGGACAAAGAGCGGAGGAAATATGAGGAGAAAAGAGATAAAGAATATAGAAAGTATTTAGAAAAACGCGAGAAAGACGATCGTAAATATCGTAAAGAAGTCGCAAAGTCCTATCGAAAAGGATATGGTCATAGAACGCCAGCTTGGGCTAGGGCGCATCGCTATGATAATAGGCATCATGTATACTTTAGAGACTATAAAACATTTTACGATCCATATAGAGGTGGTTATGTCTATATGCGGAATGGTCTTTGGAATTTTTCAGCAAATGTACCTTCATTTATGTTGAATGTCAATCTGGGAGCAGCTAATATTCGTGTGGTCAAAGAGGTGCCGATCAGTAGGCATCCCGAAGACTTTTATAATGACTATCGTTGGGATTAATAGTAATTTATCTTTTTCAAATAAAAAGCCTCGATCTTTAGGAAGATGAGGCTTTTCTTTTATGCTTCAATTTTTTAAAACTAACCTCAAAAGATTAGGAGCAACAGAATTAGCACGAGTATCCTTCAATAATTTTATGTTTTACTCCTAAAAATACCGCATGCTGGGTTAACGTGTCGTTTGTTTCCTATTCGTCCATTTCCATTTGATAGAGATTGTTGAACGCCTCTTGATGGTGTTGGAGGATTACCTTCCGTTTCATCTTCAATGTCGGCGTTAATTCTCCATTTTCAATCGTGAATTCATTTGTTAAAATAATTGGTCTTTTGATCTGTTCCCAATTGCCAAAATGCTGATTGGCACGGCGGACCTCCTGATTGACTTTTCTAACAATTGCAGGGTCTGTCAGAAAATCATCTTTATCCATGCTCGCGAGTTCAGGAGCATCTGTTTTAGCCCAATCCAGCAAATGTGCATAGTTTGGTACAATAAAGGCGGAAGCAAATTTCATCCCATCACCAATAACCATAGCTTGCTCAATAAATTTAGACTCGACGAGCTTGGTTTCTATAGGTTGTGGGATGACGTACTTCCCGCCAGAAATTTTGAACATTTCCTTTTTCCGGTCAATGATTTTTAAAAACTTGTCTTCTTCCCATTTCCCGATATCTCCTGTATGCAGCCATCCATTAATAATTGTCTTATCTGTTTCGGCCTTATTCTTATAGTATCCCATCATGACATTAGGGCCTTTCACCAATATCTCTCCATCGTCGGCGAGTTTTATTTCAACAAAACGGACAGGAAGACCCACAGTACCGATGCGTATCCCTTTGATATAATGATTGACAGAGATGAGTGGGGAGGCTTCGGTCATACCATAACCCTCATAAAGAGGAATTCCTGCAGCTAAGAAAGCACGTGTTAATTTACTGTGAAGCGAAGCTGATCCAGAAGCTACCGTAAGCAATTGGCCCCCTAGGGCTTCATACCATTTGTTGAGAACAAGCTGTTTGGCCAGCTTAAGTTTGATGTTATAAGCAAGGCTTCTTTTTGCTGAATTGGGATCATAATCTTCGGCTACAGAAACTGCCCAATCGAATATTTTTCTTTTGAAACCCGTAAGATCGTGGCCTGTTTTCATGATTTTCTCGTAAACCTTTTCAAGAATACGTGGGACAACTGTCATGATATGCGGTTTTACTTCTTTCAGGTTATCGCCAATCTTCTCAAAAGATTCTGCGATGTAGATTGTAAAGCCAAGATACATATAGGTATATAAAACCATACGCTCGTAAGCATGGCAGGGGGGGAGAAAGGTAAGTCCGCGATCATAAGCTTTACAGGGGGTGATTTCTGCTGCGCCCAATACATTGGAAAAAATATTCTGATGCGAAAGCATAACTCCCTTTGGTTTGCCTGTAGTTCCCGATGTGTAAATCAAAGTCGCAAGGTCTTCGGGTTTAACCCGAGCGCGCAATGCTATCAAATTGTCGGTCGTGCAACTATCGCCTATGGCATGAAGTTCTTTCCAGCTGCGGGTATCTTCATGCTCGGCGATACAAAATATATACTTTAATGTATAAATTGAATCTGTTAAATTCATCAGCCGATCGTATAAACTTTTATTACTTACGATGCAAACTTTAATTTCTGCATCATTAAAGATATATTGATAATCTGCGTCGGTGATATTAGGATAAATGGCAACAACAACTGCCCCTATCTGTTGGATTGCAAAATCGATAAGGTGCCATTCCATGCTACTGCCGGCTATAAGACCTACTTTTTCATTGGGGAGTACGCCAAGTTCAATTAGCCCTTTGGAAAGCGCGTCTACCTGCCCAAGAAAATCTGCTGTTTTGATATAGTTCCACTTGTCGTCCACTTTGTGGGCAAACATATCGAGATCGGGGTACTTACCCATCTGCTGACGCGCAAGATCAAATAGTCTAAGTTTTTCTTCCATTTAAAATCGTATTCTTTTTAAGCTCAGGTGAGCGCCCTTCCATTATGAACTTTGTTTCAAGGAAAAAGTTTGCAAACTTAAATAATAGTTTCAAGAATTTGGAATCATTTTGTAATTAGCTCATTCCGAAAACGAGAGTGGGAGACTTTCTATATACTATGTTAGAATCGATTTGACAATAATAGAATGGATGTTGTTGATCATAAAAAAAGCTAGTCGTTATAGACTAGCTTTTCTTCTTTGTTTTTCTTTAATCAAAAGACCTAGCTCCCGACCTGTCGCGCCTGCAACAGAAGTATTTTCCTGTGCTCTACGAAAAAGGTATGGCATCACTGCTTTGACTGGTCCATACGGCATGTATTTGGCAACATTGTAACCATGTGCAGCCAGATTGAAGCTTAGATTGTCAGACATCCCCAATAACTGAGCGAAGTAAATGCGGTCTGTAGACCTGTCAATACCACGTTTGTCAATTTCTTTAGCCAAGAGCATGCTACTATCTTCATTGTGGGTACCCGCCATCAATCCAAAGTTGTCTAGATGGTCCAGTATAAATTCAATAGCTGCATTGTAGTCAATATCGGCAGCTTCTTTATTGGGTTGGATTGGATCTACATATCCTTTTTCGGCGGCGCGAGCACGTTCAATTTCCATATATGCACCTCTAACGATTTTGGCACCCATGTGGAAGCCTCTCACTTTTGCATATTCGAAATCCGCTTTTAATGAAGCAAGTTTGTCGCTGCGGTACAATTGGTAGGTGTTATAGACAATAGGTTTTTCCATATTGTATTTTTCCATCATTTCACGAGCAATATCGTCAATTGCATCTTGAATCCAGGAATGTTCAGCATCTACCAGTACCTTTACACCGGCATCATGGCAGGCTTTACAGATACGGTCTGTACGATCAAGCATACGTTGGTATGCTGCTTGTTCACTTTCTGTCAAGGTGTCTTTGGCATTGACTTTTTCAAACAATTCAAATCGGCCTAATCCAGTGGGTTTAAATACTGAAAATGGTATGTATTTGTTTTTACTAGCCGCTACCACTGTTCGCAAAACCTCATTGCAGCAAGCGTCAAATGCACTTTCAGTTTCTTCTCCTTCAACTGAATAGTCCAATATAGTTCCTACACCATTCTCTCCCAATTCGTTAATTGCTGTTTCGCAACCTTCGATGGTCTCCCCGCCACAGAAATGCTTGAAGATTGTTTTACGGATTATCCCTTGGATGGGTAATCCGATGTTCAATGCAAAGTTGGTCATTGAAGGACCGACTTTTGTCAAGAAGTTATTCGCTATTATTTTGAATAACCAATATGCTCTTTCCAAATCCTTATCGCTTTTACTTTTAAAAGCTATCTCTGTATTATCAAAGGATAATGTCTTGGGCTCAGAATTCTCAATCATAATCTTTATTTGCAATTAGGCAAATGTAGCAATTTAGTAAGCATTAAAACGATGATTATTCTTGCATTACTCGGTTAAACCCCTATTTTTGTGGAATGCAAGAATTTAAAATTGAGGGTGAATATATACAGCTTATACAGTTACTTAAAGCTTTAAATTGGGTAGAGCACGGCGCTATGGCTCAGTGGGTTGTGTCTGAGGGGTATGTAAAGTATAATGGGCGAGTTGATTATCGAAAAAGGCTCAAATTGAGACCTGGAGATTTCGTTGAATTTGATGGGATGCAAATAAAATTGGTGTAATATTAAACAATATTGGTAAATAGAAAACTTAAACCTAAAATAATAGTAAAATGGAAGTCATAGAAAGTTTGGGATATCAGGTATATTTTGATGATACATTATCCTCTCTGGAGGGGTTTTTGGCTGAGCGTAATTATTCAAAGATCATCGTTTTGGTAGATACCAATACATTGGATAATTGTTTGCCTTTGTTTCAGCAGTCCCTATCCAATTTAACGAATTATGATGTGATAGAGGTAGATCCGGGAGAAGAAAATAAAAATATTGATTTTTGCATTGGTGTATGGCATAATATGCTCGATTTCGGAGCTGACAGGCATTCACTGATGATCAATCTCGGTGGCGGTGTCGTCACTGATATGGGGGGATTTGCAGCATCAACTTTCAAAAGAGGGATGGATTTTGTTCAAGTCCCGACGACTCTGCTTTCCCAGGTAGATGCCTCTGTAGGAGGCAAAACGGGTATCGATATGGGAAGTGTAAAAAATATTATAGGCACTTTTGCACAGCCCAAAGCTGTATTTATTTCGAACCAGTTCTTGAAAACGCTAGATCAGCGGCAGTTAATATCTGGCTTTGCGGAAGTGATCAAACATGGGCTAATTTTCGATCGAGGCTATTATGATCGTGTTAAGGTGCTTGATATCGATCAAATTGATAATTCAATAATTAAACATTCTGTTTCGATAAAAAATCAAGTGATTCTTGAAGATCCAAAAGAAAAAGGACTGCGTAAAATCTTAAACTTTGGACACACTATTGGTCATGCTATTGAGGGATACTCTTTGTTGAATGACGGTTCGCCTTTGCTTCATGGAGAGGCTATTGCTGCTGGAATGATTTGCGAGGGGTATCTATCACATAAATTGAATGGGCTGCCTTTGGATGAATTAAATGATTTGATTCAAACATTCAGAAGATATTTTAAAGATTACAAATTTGATTCTTCCATTGATACAGAGTTATTGGAACTGATGCGAAATGACAAGAAGAATGTGTCCAATCAGATTGGTTTCGCACTGCTTGATCAAATTGGCAGTTGTCGATACGATATCTATGTTTCCGAGGAACATATTATCGAAAGCCTTAATTTTTACCGCGAACTAATCGCATAATAATCCAATATACAAGTCGTGTTTCGGGAGGATCACGGCTTAATAACCAATTATATTATGAACAAAATCTTCATTTTTCTATTTCTCTTTTTGGGGATATCAGCTGCCGTTCAGGCACAACGACAAGTATTGATCTTTAGCAAGACAAAAGGGTTTAGACATGGAAGCATCGAAAAGGGAGTGCAGGTGCTTAAACAATTGCTGGATAAAGAACAGATCGAATCTGATCATTCAGAGGACGCGGCTCTTTTTACAGATCAGGGATTAAAAAAATATGATGCTATTATCTTTTTGAGTACAACCGGCGATATTCTCGACGATGCACAACAGAAAGCATTTGTGCGCTTTATCCAATCGGGAAAAGGATTCGTGGGGATTCATGCCGCGACGGATACAGAGTTTGATTGGCCGTGGTACAACGGTCTTGTGGGAGGATATTTTGCATCACATCCTGCAGTACAGAAAGCTAAAATCGATGTGTTAGATAGAAACCATCTGGCTACAAAACACCTCGATTCGATTTGGTTGCATAAAGATGAATGGTATAACTTTAAGGATATGAAGGATGGATTGCATGTTTTGATGAATCTCGATGAAAAAAGCTATCAAGGAGGAAAAATGGGGGATCAACATCCGATTTCTTGGACTCAAACCTATGATGGGGGTAGGGTTTTTTATACTGGACTTGGTCATACCGATGAATCCTATGATGAACCTGAATTTCAAAAACATCTAGTCGGTGGAATTCTATCTGTTTTTCCTAAGAGATAGTAAGCTATTATCGCTTATTTTTAAACTCAATAAACGGTAGGCTTCTTTCTGAAAGGACATAATGGTTTGAAACGGCCTAATGAAATGCCCCAAACGGAATGATTCTTTGGGGCACTTTTATCATTCGCGAACAAACCGGAGAAGAACTAATTTGGCTATTTGATTAATAGTTCAGTTTGTATTTTACACCACCACTAAGCCAACGTCCTGGCATTGGAACAGCGGCTGCTTCGATATAACGCTTATCAAATATATTTTGAACATCTGCAAAGATATTTAAGTCATGGAATTGGTAGGCCGCTCTCATATCTGCAATAAAATAAGATTTGTAACTTATACGTTCATTAAAACGGTTGGAAGTGGTTAACATCCAATTTTTGTGGTTTATTGTAAAGTTGACGATAACTTGGTGCCTTAGGCTCTCTATGGCATATTTTGACAGTATTCCATCGGCTAATATCACGCTAGGATGGAGATAATTGTAGCTAAGGTTTGTAAAATAGCGTGTTGTAGCGCCGGGGTCATTGAAATTGTATCGGAATGATGCATTCAATCCATCGATACTGTTTTTTCCAATATTCGTTGGTTTCCAAGGAATAATTGTTCCAGTTCCGGCACTGGCATCGTCTTTTTGCCAGTCGATGAAATCGTCTATTTTACGGTGGAAATAACCTGCTTGGGCCACAATTCGATTGGATAGGTATTTGATCCCCCCTTCAATCTGATAGGCATTTTCGGAGGTAAGGTTTGGATTTCCGATGTTCGCCGTTTGATTATTGTAAAGATCGGTAAAAGAAGGGATACGTTGGCTTGATCCTGCGTTAACGATAATCTTCCAATGTTCGGTAATATCGTAACCTAAATCAAGACCTGGAAAGACCTGCCAGCCAAATCTCGAGTTATAATTGATGTAGGTTCCAGCATTGATGATCAGTTTTTCGATCGCTTCCGTTTTGAATTCTAGATAACCACCGTAATTCTCGCGGTTATGACGGCCAATACTAGTGCTATTGATGTGTTCAAATCTACCTTCCAGCCCTATGCCGAAGGTTCCATAACACTGCTCCAATGTCGCATTTAGTTCTGCACCAAAAACATTACTATAGTGTTTGGCTCTTCCTTTTGTCGTTTCCCTTCCTAGATACCAATATTCATCTTCATTATAGCGATTGCTGAGACGTGGACTGAGAGAAAACGTCGATGTTAATTGATGCTTTGACTGCACGGAGGCGAAAGCGGTCTTAACCTGCTCATAAGCTTCCTTATCACTAGGAGCAGCATAGTAACCATTAGCACCAAATTGATTGTTGATATAGCCAATATTAGCGTTTACCATATTGCCTGTATTAGGTTGATACGTTCCGTCGTAATATAGTTTATTACTGTTCGATGCTGTGTTGTAACGTTGTCCATTGGAGTCTTCGTGTCCAAAATATAATCCGTGGCTTGTTTTTTTAGTTAGAAACTGTGATCCAAGCTGAATACCTTTACCATAATACATACCTGTACTCGTCTGTTCATTATCTTTGAATGAGGATCCGCTATATATCTGGGTACTAATCTGATTCGATTTAATTTTCTTTGTTACGATATTAATGGCTCCCGTTAGCGCGTTAATGCCGAAAATTCGTGATGCTGGTCCTCGTATGATTTCGATGCGCTCTATCGCTTCAAGTGGAACCGGTAGATTCATGTTGTGGTGAGCGCTTTGTGGATCCGTAATTTTAACACCATTGAGTAAAATTGCCGTTTGTTCAAAAGAGCCGCCATCGACGCTAATGTCAGCCTGTGAACCAAATGGTCCACGTTGACGAATATCAACTCCTGGGATATTGCTGAGTAATTCGTTTATAGATCGATTAGGGAGGCGTTGTATATCTTCCTGCGTCAATATTTGTACATTCTTGCTTTGCTTTGAAAAAGGAATTTGTAAACGATTTTGATTAATGATAACTTCCCCTAACGCCGTTGTATCTGGAATCTGCGCAGTTGCAGATACAATACTTAAAGTTAGTGCAAGGTTTGTCAACGTAAATTTTCTATTCAACATGCTCTTATACATTTTACACCGCAAAAGTAGCTTAGTTGACAATAATACAAATAGTCCGGCATGAATAATGTAAGTAGTCCAAGTGTATGGTTCGTTTCTACATCCACTCTTCGCGGCCAATCCGCTTTCTCCCGATGATATCGATTTGATCCTGTTTGCTATTGATTTTTATTTTTTCAATGTTGCTTAAATTTGGTTGGCCAGATTCAAGCCAAGCAGAATACCAATAGGAAGCGACGCGTAAGATCGTTTTCCGCATCCTTCTTTCGACCATTCCTTTCATGGCATCGTGATACGCGTTGGCATAGCGATCCGAGTACGTCCATACCAATTGATTGTTTCGCTCAATAAATGTTTTTTTTTGGGAATCTTTAAATTGACGATTGAGCTTGGCTTCGATATTCAATACAGAATCGACGAGACGATTGCTTTCGCGAACAATAAGCCATGCTTCTGCTAAAGGATCTTTGATATAGTTTGCTTTTCCAACGCGAAGATTATATTTTTCTGAAAACATTTCTGGCAAGCGACTTTCCCAAAATGCGTGTATTCCAATTTGGTTGGTGAATTGTCCATTGTAATTTTTAGTTGTATGTAAAGGGACATGCGCATCGGCAATATAGTGCCCGAGTTCTGCAGAGTGCTTGATGATCCGATTATAATCTTTTGACTGAAAAGCTTTCACTAGCTTTTGATAGGTTAAATTAATTTGCCAGGGAACAATACCATTTTTTAACAACTGTTTTTCTTGATATTTTTCTTTCGCTTTTGACCAATGAATGGGTATGGAATCATTTTCACCCTCTTCTTCATAATCTTCTATATCTATAAAATGCCGTGGACCTTCAGTGCTATCGGTGTAGCAGCGTTTATCTGGGTCAACAGCTTTCTCGGTAATCAGATCGATATTGGCTTTATAGAATTTCGCCATCTTGGCTGGCAAGGCGAACACGGCATAATGATTAATTTTTTTATGTGCAAAAAATCCCCAAGAGATAAAAATAGGTATGCCAATTAGCGAAAGCATAGTAAACAATAGAAATTTCATGGTTTATTGAACTGGCTATTAATTAATTGTTGATATTAAATATACAAAAAAGAAAGTTAAAATGGGATTAATAGGTTTTTTATTGATGTTAATTTATATTTTCTTAACCTAACAAAACAATAAAATAATATTGATAATCGTTAAAATTGATTAATTTGCCGACACAAAATACAGTCATTATGAAGATATTGTATGCCGTACAAGGGACAGGAAATGGACATCTTAGTCGTGCAATGGATATTGTGCCCTGTTTGAGAGAGTTAGGAGAAGTTGATGTTTTGGTTAGTGGAATTCAAGCAGATCTATCATTACCTTTTGAAGTGAAATACCGTTTTCACGGGCTGAGTTTTATCTTTGGTAAGTCTGGTGGGGTCGATTTGTGGAAGACTTTCATGAGTTCGACTATTCGTAAATTTACAAATGAAATTAAGAGCTTGCCCATTGAAAACTATGATTTGGTGATCAACGATTTTGAACCTATCTCGGCTTGGGCCTGTCATTCAAAAGATTTAGAATGCATTGGATTGAGTCATCAGATTGCTGCCTTAGATCCGTCGAGTCCCAAACCGGAAGACAGTGATATGCTGGGTAAGTTCATCATGAAAAACTATGCACCCTCCACATATTCTTACGGTTTCCATTTCAAGCGTTATGGCAAGAATATTTATCCGCCTGTTATCCGTAATGCTGTTCGTGACTTGGGCGTAACAGATCAGGGACATTATACGGTTTATCTACCTGCATACGACGATGCGCATCTTTTGAAGCACTTAATGAAGTTTCCAGATGTCAAGTGGGATGTTTTTAGTAAACATAATTCAAAGGCATTCGAAATGAAAAATGTAACGATTAGGCCCATAAATAACCAATCTTTTATAAATAGTATGGCATCTTCTTCAGGAGTTTTATGTGGAGCAGGTTTTGAAACACCGGCAGAAGCATTATATTTGAAAAAGAAACTGTTAGTTATCCCAATGAAGAACCAATATGAACAGCATTTGAATGCCGCGTCACTGGAAGAAATGGGAGTGCCTGTAATTTCGAGCCTGAAACATAAAAATATGTTGGCGATAGAAGCCTGGCTGAACAGTAAATCTAGGGTTGAAGTTGATTACCCTAATATCACGCAGGAAATTATAAATGAAATCGTGCAGAAGCACCGTTAAACAAACATGAAGTATATTGCATTAGCCTTATTATCCTTGACAACTGTCACAGGATTTGCCCAACAAAAAAAGAAAAACACGACAGTAAAGAAGAAGGTCGTAAACAGTAAATCGAGCGTAACAAATCAATTGAGAACAAAGGCCGATTCTGTGTCGTATGCATTTGGTGCTGATATCGGAAATTCACTAAAGTCTATTGAAATCGATTATTTGAAGTCAGATGTTATTGCAAAAGCAATTGCTGACGTATTGAAAGGTAACACGTCGCTATTAGAGGAAGGTCAAGGAAGAGCTGTCATTCAGCAGGCTATTATGGACGTCCGTGCTAAAAAGGAGGCTGCCAATAGGGCTGAAGAAGATAAATTCTTTGCGGAAAATGCAAAGGTTACCGGGATGAATTCGACAGCAGAGGGTATTCAATATCTTATTTTGACTGAGACTGATGGTGTAAAGCCTAAAAGTGACGATAAAGTCACAGTTCATTATAAAGGAACCCTATTGAGTGGGAAGCAATTTGATAGCTCATATGATCGTAATGAGCCTTTGAAACTATCTTTGGGCCAAGTGATTAAGGGCTGGCAGATTGGTATTCCATTAATGTCTAAGGGGTCGAAATATAAATTTTTTATTCCAAGCAGATTAGCTTATGGTGAACGCGCAACGGGTGAAATTCCCGCCAACAGCACGTTGGTGTTTGAGGTAGAATTAATTGATATCAGTGCAGATGGAACAACATAAATTAGGTCATACAAATTTAATGGTGTCGGAAATCGGTTTAGGCTGCATGTCTCTAAAGAGTAATCAGTCCAAACAATCCAAAGACATTATTCATAAAGCTTATGAAGAAGGAATCACTTTTTTTGATACGGCTGATCTCTACGACAAAGGTTTAAACGAGATGATTGTGGGAGAGAGTGTGCAAAGTTTTCGGAAGCATATTGTCTTAGCATCAAAAGTTGGTAATCTTTGGCGTGCCGATGGCTCTGGCTGGGACTGGAAGGCCTCAAAAGATTATATTATGAAAGCTATAGAAGGGTCGTTGTCGCGGTTGAAAACGGATTATATCGACCTGTATCAGTTACATGGTGGTACCTTGGAAGATCCGATTGAGGAGATTGTTGAAGCCTTTGAGCTGTTGAAAAGCCAAGGTAAAATTCGGGCGTATGGACTTTCATCCATCCGTCCGAACGTTATTAAGACATTTTTGTCCAAATCTGATATCGCTTCCGTGATGATGCAATACAGTTTATTGGATCGAAGACCCGAAGAGGAAATTAGTGGCTTGCTGGAGAGGATGGGGGTAAGTATTGTTGTACGGGGCGCTTTAGCAAAAGGTGTTCTTATTAATAAACCCATAGCACCTTTTCTTCAGTATAGCTCGGGTGAGGTGGCACATATCTTCAGAAATTTGGTAAATCTTTCCAAACGTATCGGAAAAGATAATATGATCGTTGCACTTTCATATGTGCTATCTAATTCCGCAGTTTCTACTGCGGTAGTCGGAGTGAGTACCAAATTACAGTTGGACGAATTGATCAGGGCAAAAGAGAAAACGATACATTTAAGTGACCTGGATAAACAGTTTTTATTGGAAGGTGTCCGGTCGTTGTATTATACCGAACACCGGTAGTTTTTAATCTTTATTAAAAAATAGTTTTAATATTTTCGAAAGGTCTTCTTTAGTGTCTACGGCGACAGTTTCATGTTCTGTAATTGCCGTTTGAATAGCGTAGCCGTTTTCAAGCCAGCGTAGTTGTTCCAATGCTTCTGCTTCTTCCAACAGTGAAATTGGCAATTTCGTCAGCTCTTTTAATGTCTCTATCTGATAGGCATATATTCCGATATGTTTGTAAAATGTTTGGTTCTGTAGCCAGTTTTCTTTTTCCATGCCTCTTAAAAATGGAATGGTTTGTCTACTGAAGTAGATGGCTTCTCCCTTGATGTTTCGAACAACTTTGGGTATATTCACGTTGAATAGTTCGTCCTCCTGTGTGATTTCTTTTACTAAAGTTGCAATCTTTGTGTGTGGATTCTTAAAACAATCTGCCAGGAGATCAATTTGTATTGGATTGATAAAGGGCTCGTCACCTTGTATATTGATGGCAATATCATAGCCATTTACTTGGGCAATGACCTCGGCGCAACGGTCTGTTCCAGATTGGTGATGCTCTGCGGTCATAACGATATTACCACCAAAAGATGATACAGTCTGCGCAATCCGCTGATCGTCGGTTGCAACAACCACATCGTTTAATTTTGTTGATTTTTTGACCTGCTCGTACACGCGTTGAATCATCGTCTTCCCTTCGATGTCGATCAGGGGTTTTCCAGGGAATCTGCTTGATGCATATCGAGCAGGGATAATACCTAAAAATTTCATTCGTTATTTTTTACAGTAGATGGGATTATTGCTGTTCATCAAAAAGCCTGCAAAATCATGGAATTTAACAGGCCTCTGGAGTTAGCTATTCGAACAGTCCAAATAATTCAGCTTCGATCTTTTGGATGATACCGCCAAGATCTTCTGGATTTTTTGTAAAATCCAAATTGTCCTTGTCTAGAACCATTACTTTACCTTCTTTGTAATTATTGATCCATTTATCGTATTTATCATTCAACTTGGATAAATAATCAAGACGAATCGCTGATTCATAATCGCGCCCTCTTTTTTGGATATTGTTAACCAAAGTTGGTACTGAAGCTTTAAGGTAAATCAATAGATCCGGAGGTTTGATGTAGTGAATAATGCTTTGAAAGATATTGCTATAATTTTCGAAATCGCGTGCGCTCATCAAACCCATGTCGTACAAATTTTCGGCAAAAATGTAAGCATCTTCATAAATGGTACGATCCTGTATCATATCAATACCCGTTTCTTGTAATTTTACAATATGCCTAAAGCGGCTGTTGAGGAAGAAAATCTGAAGATTGAACGCCCAGCGTTTCATATCTGAATAAAAGTCTTCGAGATAGGGATTGTTATCTACAGCCTCAAACTGAGGTTCAAACTTAAAGTGACTGGCTAATAATTCTGTTAATGTTGTTTTTCCAGCTCCTATGTTACCTACGATAGCTATGTGCATATTAATCTAGCTTAATAAAATCTTTTAATACCAATAATCTCACGGACTTCTTTTAATGTCTTGCGCGCAGACTCACTTGCTTTTTCAGCGCCCATTTTTGCCACTTTAGCAATGTAGGCATCGTCGTTTGATATCTCCTCAATACGGGAGCGTACATCGCTGGTTGCAAGTACCATATCTTCTGCCAGTTGCTTTTTAAAGTCACCGTAACGAATTTCGCATTTGTTATAGAGTTCATCAAAATGCTGTAGCGTATCTGCGGTAGATACGACCTTCATCAAATCAAAGAGATTTTGGATAGATTCAGGTTTGGGTTGGTTCATTTCAGTCGGACCAGAATCAGACACCGCGCGCATTACTTTTTTACGGATAACCGTTTCGCTATCCGATAAATAAATACAATCGGCCTCCCCATTTGATTTGCCCATTTTTCCTTGCCCTGCGAGTCCAGGTACTTTAACCAACTTGTCGGAGTAAGAGAAAGCAAAGGCTTCTTTGAAATAGTCTACGCTGTATAGACGGTTGAATCGATTGCCAAAAGTTCGTGTCATCTCCAGATGTTGTTCCTGATCTTTTCCTACGGGCACCTTTGTGCCATGGTGGATCAATATATCACAGGCCATCAGGACCGGGTAGGTCAATAAGCCTGCATTCACATTGTCTGGATTGCTTCTCACTTTATCTTTAAACGCAGTGGCACGTTCAAGCTCACCTAGATAAGCATTCATATTCATGTATAGATAGAGCTCCGCAACTTCTGGAACATCTGATTGGACGTAAATTGTCGATTTTTCAGGGTCTATTCCTGCTGCTAAATATTCAACAATAACTTGACGAACCGTACCCTGTAATCCATGTGGAGTGGGATGGGTCGTCAGTGAATGTAAATCTGCAATAAAAAAAAAGCAATTATATTCGTTTTGCATCTTCACAAAGTTGCTCAATGCGCCGTAGTAATTTCCTAAATGTAATTTTCCGGTACTTCTGATACCGCTGACAACTGTTTCCATATTCCTGCGAATTTACGCATAAATTTCACAAAGTCGAATTAAATTCCGTTGTTGATTTCTTTTTAAATTTGCTTTATTTTTTTAGCTTCATTCCAATAAACATCCATTTCTTCTAAAGTCATTTCGTGGAGTTGCCGATTGTTTTCAAGAGCTTTTTGTTCTAAATACGTAAAACGTTCGATGAATTTTTTGTTGGTACGTTCAAGTGCATTTTCAGGGTTTATACCAATATGGCGTGCGTAATTTATCAGGGAGAATAAGAGGTCACCAAATTCGCTTTCTGCTTTTTCGCGATCTATTGGACTTGCCGTTTCAATATTAAACTCCGCTTTAAATTCAGCAAGCTCTTCTTCAACTTTTTCCCATACTTGTTCTTTATCTTCCCAGTCAAAGCCCACCCCTCGAACCTTATCTTGAATACGATAGGCCTTTACCAAAGCTGGCAACCCCTTTGGCACGCCAGCAAGTACAGATTGACTGCCTTCTTTGAGCTTAATTGTTTCCCAATTGGATTTAACTTGATCTTCTGTATCAGCTTCGGTGTCGCTGTAGATGTGGGGATGACGGATAATCAATTTATCACAGATTGCATTAAGTACATCTACGATATTGAACTGCGCTTCTTCTTCTGCAATTCGTGCGTAAAAAACTAAATGCATCAGCACATCACCAAGTTCCTTTTTGATCTCAGGATAATCGTGTTCCAAAATAGCGTCAGTCAATTCATACATTTCTTCTATTGTCAAATGCCGAAGAGTTTCCATCGTTTGTTTTTTATCCCAAGGGCATTCCGTGCGTAATGTATATAACACGTCGAGTAATCGTTGAAATGCTAATTGAGGGGTATGCTGATAAGCCGGTGCTGAAAGATTTGCCATATATCATCGTGTTTTCTAGCACAAAAATAGAAATATGATTTCGAATAAACTATTTCAAATTGCGGAAAACAAAACCCTTTTGTCAGTCGTTTTATAATAAAAATTAACTTTTAGATCGAATTTAGAACACTCAACTATGGAAAGAATGCACGGTTACTCGTCTGCCAGCGTTGCTTTGGAAAAATTAAGCAACATGGGCTATACAATTGACTATAATATTGAATTTGATGATCTATTGGCTCATGCAGATCAGTATAAAATTGACTATTTATTTCGTTATGAGGGTGCATCTGATCCTGATGATGAATCATCTGTGTATGGCATTAGCAACGAAGCGGGGCAGAAGGGCGTTTTTGTTGCTGGCAATCTGTCTTTAATAGAGGGCAAAAAGCGTGATATTCTACTCCAATTGGAACTGAAGGAGCGAGAGCGGTAATCTTATCAGAAAATAGGAGCTTTAAAACAGTTTTTTAGTTAGCAAAATTTCTCTTGTAAAGTTGAATTATAATAGGATATTTTGATAGATATTTACTATTTGATTCTAGTGATAAAGACTAAACCTTTTTAGATTTTATACTATGATATTGTATATCGGCATTTTCGCCATTATCGTTGTGGTCTGCATATTGATTTCTCTCATAATGATGAAAAAGCAAAAAGAGACCGCTAGAAAGTATGAAGGTGAATCTGGAATTCACCTAGCTCCAGATGTAAGAGATGAATTGCTAAAGGATGAATTTGTAAAGTTGAGAAAACAATTGAACGGCGCTCCGATAGACGCTTTTACGCAATGTGCTTATATAGCGACAGTGGGTGATAAGGTCGCTGCAGCAGCGGCCACAGCGGCGAAAACTGTTGCATGGGCAGCTGTTGGTGTGAAGGCACGTTATAATGAACGGGATAATGTTTCTTATCTGGTGCTAAGTAATAACGAATTGCATTACGTATTTTTTGACGACGGGCAGGTGAGAGACCATTTTGTGTTCGATCATCAAACCTTAATTGATGCGCACACCGCCAAGATTAGCAATTCTGAAAAAGTAACACGTATGGGATCTGTTATAGGTTTAAAACCAAAGAAAATGCATCTTGATATTAATGGAACTGGACTAGATATTATATATTATGGTGTAGTACAGCGGATGCCACATGGCATTATCTCTCCAGGTGCGGGCATGTTTGAAACACAAGCAAAACTTCAACTGATGGGGCGGTTGTTTTTAGATAGGTTTTATGAAAAATATCCGCATTTGCAGAGTCAAGATTAGATAAATGTCATATTATTTAGTTTTATAGAAAGTTGACCTACATTTTTGCTTGGTTTCAGGTTACTTTGATTAAATTGTATCGATCAAAATTTATATCATATGAAAGTTTTAGCGGATAAAGTAGCTATAGTAACCGGAGCTGGTTCGGGGATCGGACTCGCTGTTGCATTGGCCTATGGTAAAGAAGGAGCCAAGGTTGTTGTCTCGGATATCAACGAGCAAGCGGGTCAAGAAACCGTAAAACAAATTGAATCGATAGGTGGAGAGGCGGTATTTTTTAAAGCAGACACTTCATCTCCGGCTGATAATGAGTCGTTGGTTAGTTTTGCTGTCGAAAGGTTTGGTAGGCTTGATGTCGCCTGCAATAATGCTGGTATTGGCGGTGAGGCGGCTCTCACTGGGGTTTATAGTTTAGATGGATGGAAAAAAGTGATTGATATTAATTTCAACGGCGTGTTTTATGGATGCAAATATCAAATTGAGGCGATGGAAAAGAACGGTGGTGGTGTGATTGTAAATATGGCGTCTATACACGGTACTGTCGCTGCCCCTATGTCGAGTGCCTACACGGCTGCAAAACACGCAGTAGTGGGGTTGACAAAGAATATTGGCGCTGAATATGGTCAGAAAAACATTCGATGTAATGCCGTGGGACCTGGATATATTGATACACCTTTATTAGCTAAGCTGGATAAAGAACATATCGATACATTGATAAGCAAACACCCTATTGGACGTTTGGGAAAGGCGGAAGAAGTTGCCGAACTTGTTCTGTTTTTAAGTTCGGAGAAATCGTCCTTCATGACTGGTGGATATTATTTAGTCGATGGCGGTTATACTTCGATTTGATAATTTTTTAACAAAAATATATAAAATTATTGTTGCCCTCAAAAGTGAATACTTTCTGGGGGCATTTATTTATGTAGGCCAGCTAAAAATGTTTAAATAGTAAACGCTTTAGTATTCAGACTGATACTTAGTTAATACGCATTTAAATACTAGTGTATAAATCAATAAAAAGTAGAACTTAACGAAGTTAAAGTACGATATACCGAAAGTCGACATGATGATCAATATTAATGAAATAATGCTAGTTTAAAATAGTTAATTTTAATGTTATGAAAGCGAAATTGTCATATTTAACAAAAATGAGTGTGCTAGGGACGAAAAACTTAGTCAAATATTATTTGCTTACTATCGTTTCTACTATGCTTTACATTGTGATCGGCAGTTTTCAATTTATGAACAGCGATAATGCTTTTTTTTCAATTTCCAATCATACGCAGACGATTACAAAATCCCTTTGGTTGATCGGATTAATCTTGCTTCCTATATTACTCTTTGTTTTTAGTAACAAATATGTCTTTTCAAAAATTGCAAGTCTCGTCGTTTTAGAGAGACGGGACGATCTTATTCTCCCCATAGTGGATAAAGTGTTGCTCATTTTTCAATCCAATCAGCCCGATATTATCCAAAATGCGGCTAATTATTCATTCGCAAAACTTAAATTGATCGATGAATTAAAGCGCAACAAAATCGAGAGCCCTTGGGTGAGCCGCATTGTTGTTTTTGGTCTGAGCAAAGTGAAGTTTGATAGCCTGGATTTGGAGAATAATGATAGCTTTTATGAAATCTTAAGGTCTAAGTTTGTGACTGCACTTGAGACGCTGACCGAATCGAACAATAGACCATTTTGGATATCTTTTCTTGCTCAATGGCTTATTTTGTTTTTTGTATGTTTCATCAAATGAATTAGACTGTCCTTATAGAATCCCCTTTTATTAAGCTGAATGAGGACCATCGTCTTTAAGCATGTTGCTAAGATCATTTGATGCTAATTTTTTCTATCCTTTTTTTTATCTATTAATAAATAATAGATATTCACCTTGTTATAGATTTTATTTTGTATTTTGACTAACCAACAACACTATGCCGCTTTAAATGGAGGTCATCATGAAAAATATTTTTTTTACTTTTTTTGCTTTATTAACTGCTTCAATTGTTTATGCTCAGATGCCTCGGGTAAAGGTGGAAGAAGGAATATTGGAGGGAATTGTCCTACCAAGTGGGGTACAATCTTTTCGAGGAATTCCTTTTGCAAAACCGCCAGTGGGTGTCCTTAGATGGAAAGAACCTCAGCCCGCTGAACATTGGTCTGGCATTCGAAAGGCCGATCATTTTGGCTATTCTCCCATGCAGAAGCCGATCTATGGGGATATGCGTTTTCGGTCGCCAGGAATAAGCGAAGACTGTCTTTATTTGAATGTCTGGCGCCCGACTTCCATTGGACCTGGTAAGCTTCCAGTTTTAGTCTATTTTTACGGTGGCGGATTCAATGCTGGCGATGGGTCAGAAAGTCGTTATGATGGTGAAAGTTTTGCAAAAGAAGGGCTTATTGTCGTTACCATCAACTATCGTCTTGGTATTTTTGGTTTTTTTGCGCATCCTGCGTTGACGGAAGAGTCGCCGACACACGCGTCTGGAAACTATGGATTGCTCGATCAGCATGCCGCTTTAGTTTGGGTTAGAAAAAATATAGCTGCATTTGGCGGGAATCCCGATGAAATTACCATTGGCGGTGAGTCTGCTGGGAGCATGTCTGTGTCGGCTCAAATGGCGAGTCCGCTGTCAAAAGGACTGTTTAGGCGCGCGATAGGCCAAAGCGGAAGTATTTTTAATCTGAGGTACGGTACGGCCTCTATTGCCGAGCAAGAGCAACAGGGGGTGGCTTTCGCTACCCGTATTAAAGCTGATGGACTTGATAAGCTTAGGGAAATTCCTGCCGCCGAACTACTTGATAAAGCGAGTGACCCAGGGGCTTTTACAGCCCGTTTGATTGTTGATGGCTATTTTCTGCCTAAATCTCCTCTAGCCATTTTTGAGGATGGGGAGCAGTCAAGAGTTCCACTACTGGCCGGGTGGACATCTACGGAAGTGCCATATACAGCTTATATGGGTAAATTTTATCCATCTCCCGAGAATTATGAGGAATTGGTAAGAGCTCAATATGGCGTAAATGCCGACGAAGCACTCGAGCTTTATCCCGGAAGGACTGATACACAGGTTATTAAGTCCGCAACTGCACTAGCAAGTGATAATTTTATCGTTTATAGCACCTGGAAATGGCTTGACCTGCAAAGAAAGAGTAGCGGACAGCCAACCTTCGTTTATATATTTGGTAAGCCGCGTCCACCTATGCGGCCCATCTACAGCGATGTACAATCTGGGCTCGCTGGGGGAATCACAAAAAAATTGAATCAAGAACAGAAGGAGAAGAATCCTCCGCCTATATCGGGAGCATTTCATGCGAGTGATATCGAATATTTATTAGGAAATCTCCAGAGCAATGATGTGTTTGCCTGGTCGGAGGCTGATTACAGGGTGTCAAGACTTGGTCAGCAGTATTTTATTAATTTTATCAAAACCGGGGATCCAAACGGTAAGGGCCTTGCTATTTGGCCAAAAACAACCGCAAAAGATAAGCGTATGAATATTTTGAATCTAAATATCGATACGAAATCATCTACTGAAGAATTTCGGGATAGATATCTCTTTCTGGATAAATTTTTTGTTGATCATGAACACACATCAAGATAGATTTATAGATCTGTTAATTTTACAGGAACAGATAAATACGTTTTTTTGATGAATAATCAGACTAGGTAAAAAACTATTTATCATTACTAGGTGTTATCATTGAAAATTTTCGTAAAAGACGTTATTGTCCATATAGTGAGGACATAATTTGTAGGAAATTATGACTCTAATTTTCTGCTTGAATAAATTTTGATGTATGAACATAAATCCTGATGTGGTTATTATTGGTGGTGGTCTGGCGGGACTCACAAGTGCATTACATCTCTCTAAGAAAGGATTCAAAGTTACTTTAATTGAAAAACACGATTACCCACGTCATAAAGTCTGCGGAGAATATTTGTCGAATGAGGTCTTACCTTATTTGGAATGGCTGGAAGTCGACGTGGAAACTTTATTACCTACACATATTCGAGAGTTTAAATTCACTACAGCAGATGGAAAGATGAATAAGATTAAATTGCCGCTCGGGGGCATTGGTGTCAGTCGCTATCTGTTGGACGATTTGTTGTATCAACAGACAAAGCGTAATGGTTGTGAGATTATCATTGCGACCGTGACGGGTATATCATTCAATAACGATACATTTGATGTTTCTTGTCAGGATTATACTTTAAATTCGAAAATTGTACTAGGAGCCTTTGGGAAACGCGGTAATATTGATCAGCTTTTATCTCGTGATTTTATGAAGAAAAAATCCCCTTGGATAGCTGTTAAAGCACATTATTACGCGGATTTTCCAAGCGACCTTATTACATTACATCATTTTAAAGGCGGATATTGTGGTATTTCTAAAGTGGAAGATAGCCAGGTAAATATGTGTTATTTGGCCGATTTAGATACCTTTAAACGATACAAAAATATCGAAGATTTTCAAAAGTATGTCTTGTCTAAAAACAGACATCTCAAGTGCTTTTTTGAACATAGTAAACTAATTTTTGATAAACCACTGACCATTAGTCAGTTTTCATTTGATAAGAAATCAGCCGTAGAAGACCATATTCTTATGATTGGTGATACGGCCGGCCTTATTCATCCATTCTGCGGCAATGGGATGGCAATGGCAATACATGGTGCTAAAATAGCTTCCGAGCTCATTATAGATTACTATCATGGACATATACACTCACGTAATCAATTGGAAAAGGCATATGTCAGCCAATGGAATAGGACCTTTAAAAAGCGTTTGTTGTTCGGACGACTTTTATCGCGTATACTACGTCACAAAGTAGGTATCGCAGTATTAATGAAAACGGTCATATTTTTTCCTAAACTCTTAAGCTTGATAATTAAAGAGACCCATGGTAATGCAAGCGAAATAAAATGGCGATAGATTTAACACAGAGAACCTCGGAAAATGAAATCATGGACGATTTTCTACTCGAAGGCGATGAACTTCGTGGCGCACTGGATCAGATCTCCAAAATCAATCGCTTTCTAGGGGGAAACAGTATCACGCTAGATGGTGTAAAAAAAATGCTTTCCAATGATAATTCAAACCATCCAATAAGGATTGTCGATATCGGATGTGGTAATGGAGATATGCTTCGTATGCTAAGTGATTATGCTGATAATAAGGGTATTCAATTTGAATTATTCGGTTTAGATGCAAATCGGTATACCATCAATCATGCTCGGTCCTTATCTAAAAATTATACTAACATAACGTATGTGTGCGCTGATATTTTTGAAGAAGATTTTGAAGACCTTAGTTTTCACATCGTTTTGTGTACGCTAACCATCCACCATTTTAACGATGAAAACATACTGAACCTGATAGCGAGACTGATCAAAATGTCAAAGTTAGGAATTATCATCAACGACCTACATAGGAGTAAAATTGCTTATCGACTTTTTCAAACAATTGCTGTTGTTTTCAGGTTAAACAGAATGACAAGAGAAGATGGACTTATCTCCATACGACGCGGATTTAAAAAGGATGAGCTTGTACAATTCGCAAAGAAATTACATTTAGAAAATTATACTGTCCAATGGAAATGGGCTTTCCGATACCAGTGGATTATTTCCAATATATGAATGTTAAGATAATACATGTTGCAAAACAACTGCCTAATTACTCCTGTGTTACAGCGGAGATACTCCCAATGTTGGATGTTTGGCTGGAAGGACAGGATTCCCGTTTTATTAAGAAGGTTAAGAAGCTGTTCGAAGGCTCGGCAGTGGAAAAGCGATATGCCATTATGAATCCGATCGATGTCTTTACTTCAACATCCTTTGAAGAAAAGAATAACGTATTCTGCCGGCAAGCAACATCTCTCGGCGAAGAGGTACTCCGCAAAGCGCTTGAGGAAGTAGAATGGGACCCACAATCTCTAGACTATATTATTACAGTGAGCTGTACGGGGATTATGATCCCTTCGCTCGATGCTTATCTCGTTAACAAGATGAAACTCCGTCAGGATATTGTGCGTTTACCAGTCACTGAGATGGGATGTGTTGCCGGCGTTTCAGGAATAATCTATGCTAAAAATTTTCTTCAGGCCAACCCGGGTAAACGTGCAGCGGTAATTTCCGTAGAAGCGCCAACAGCGACTTTTCAACTGGAAGATTTTTCGATGTCTAATATCGTCAGTGCCGCAATATTTGGAGATGGTGCGGCTTGCTGCCTGCTTTCCTCGTACGATTCCGACTGTGGGCCTGCAATCCTTGACCAAGAGATGTACCATTTTTATGATGCCGAAGATATTATGGGTTTTAAGCTAACAAACACTGGTATGAAGATGATACTTGATGTAGAAGTTCCCAATGTGATTGCTTCCCATTTCGGAGCAGTAATACATCCATTTCTTAATAAAAATAATTTGGAAATCGACGCCATTGATTACATGATTTTTCATCCCGGCGGAAAAAAGATCGTGGCGACAATTGAACAGATTTTTGCTGAATTTGATAAAGATATTAACGATACTAAAGCAATATTGTCGGAATATGGCAATATGTCCAGTGCTACTGTATTATATGTGCTTGAACGTATCATGAAACGTAACCCTAAGGCCGGTGAATTAGGATTGATGCTGAGTTTTGGGCCAGGGTTTTCGGCACAGCGCGTTTTATTACAATGGTAACCAAAAAATTATGAACGTAGATTTGAAAGATATACTATCAAAATTGCCTTACAGAGACCCCTTTTTATTTGTCAATGAGTTGATTTATGTTGATGCAGAAGGTATTGTGGGTAACTATACTTTTAATGAAGATCTGGAGTTTTATAGAGGCCATTTTTATGAAAAAGCGATTACTCCGGGTGTTATTTTGATCGAAACAATGGCTCAGATAGGTTTAGCTTGTTTGGGGATTTTTCTGTTAAATAAAGAGTTGACGCATGGCTCGGCAATAGCACTGACGTCGACCGAAATACAATTTTTAAAACCGGTGTATCCAAAGGAGAAAGTTACTGTGTTTTCAAAAAAAATATATTTTAGGTTTGGTAAATTAAAATGCGAGGTAATCATGAAAAATGAAGCTGGGCAGGAGGTTTGCAAAGGGATATTGGCAGGCATGATTACGGAAGAGCTATGAAAAGAGTAGTCATTACAGGAATTGGTGTTGTTTCCCCAAATGGAGTGGGAGTACCTGCTTTTACACAGGCTATTAGGGATGGCGTATCCGGAATTAGACATGATGAGAGATTGGAAAAATTGCAGTTTTCTTGCCAGATTGCTGGAATGCCACAGTTGTCGGAAGAGCTAAAAAAGAAATATTTCACCGAACTGGAATTAAGAGGATTTAATAGTACAGGCATATTATACGGTGTGATCGCCGGAATGGAAGCATGGACAAACGCGGGGCTCCCTATTACTTCGAATTCCGTGCCTGATTGGGATAGTGGAACTGTATTTGGTTCAGGGACTTCGGGTATCGATAAATTTCGGGAAAGCATTTATAAAATCGATGATTTGCAAACCCGCAGATTGGGGAGTACGGTTGTAGCCCAGACCATGAACAGTGGGATTAGTGCTTACTTAGGAGGAAAATTGGGTCTCGGTAATCAGGTGACAACGAATTCATCTGCCTGTGCTACGGGAACTGAAGCAATTCTGATGGGTTATGATCGGATTAGATCCGGAAGAGCAAAACGCATGCTCGCAGGGAGTACAGGAGATAGTGGACCTTACATTTGGGGCGGTTTTGATGCACTGCGTGTCTGTAGTTCACAATATAATGCCCATCCTACGCAAGGTTCCAGACCTATGAGTGCAACAGCCGCCGGATTCGTTCCTGGTAGTGGGGCTGGAGCCTTATTGTTGGAAGATTTGGAAAGTGCGCTAGAGCGAAAAGCAACTATATATGCAGAATTATTGGGTGGCCACGTAAATTCTGGCGGACAACGCGGAACGGGAAGTATGACAGCCCCTAATGCGGATGCTGTGCGGAGATGTATTCAGGAGGCGCTAAAAAATGCAAATATCTCGGGCTTAGACATCGATGCTATAAATGGACATTTAACGGCAACTACCAAAGATGCTTTTGAAATAGAAAACTGGACCATAGCTCTGAATCGCAAGGGTAAAGATTTTCCATGGATAAACTCTCTAAAGGGAATGACTGGGCACTGTCTCAGTGCGGCGGGTAGCATAGAGAGCGTGGCGACGGTTTTGCAGTTATACCATGGATTTTTATTTGGAAACAGTAATTGCTCTAATCTACATCCGGAGATTGCTGCATTGATACATTCAACACGTATCCCTTTAAAGACTCTTGATGTCAAGACTAACATCATTGCCAAGGCAAGTTTTGGATTTGGTGATGTTAATGCTTGTCTAATATTTAAGAATTTTAATAACTAAACTGATGAATAGAGAAGAATTGATCCATGCTTTAAAGCTAATCATATCACCATACACTACAAACCAAGAAGCTTTCGGAAAGCTTAATGAAGCGACCGATTTTATGCGTGATCTGCAAATTAACTCGGCCAATTTGGTTGATATTGTCCTAGATATTGAAGAAAAGTTCGATATATTGATTGAAAATCCTGATATGGAACGTATGCTAAATGTTGGTGCTGCGGTCGATATTATCGAAAGCAAATTGAAAGACAAATGATCGGTAATGATGTGATTGACCTAGTTAAGTCCAGAAATGATAGTAATTGGAGACGTCAGGGATTTGTCTCAAAACTATTTAATACGCATGAAAGGATTTTGATTGAGAACAGCCAGAATCCCGAAATCGAAGTTTGGCTCCTATGGAGCATGAAAGAGGCTGCCTATAAGATATGGAATAGACAAACAGGAATCAGAATGTATATGCCTAAAAGACTCCGATGTTCAGTTATTGAATCGTCTCCTTGTTACGCTGTTGGTGAAGTTGCCTGTGAGGGAAATCGGTATTACACTGAGACTTTTATTTGTTCAGATTTTATACATACCATAGCGGTTGAGGAGTTAATTTATTTGGAACATATTTTAGAAATCACAAGAGATGAAATCTCTAAAGATTCATTTGGAATTCCGGGCATTAGCATAAAAGATCAAAATGTTGTCTTACCGGTGTCCGTAAGTAACCACGGACGTTTTGAACGGATAGTTACGATCAAAAAATTATAAGGCGTATTGAAAAAGACACACTCAGTTGACAACGTTGAATAGGTAAAATATTTCAAATAGAGCATATCTTTAATATTGGATTATATTGTTCTAATGCCATTTTTAATTTTCGGGAATTTTGTTTATTCAACTTCTTGATTAATAGTTTCTTTCCGGTGTGTCTACATCTAGACTAAGAACACCTTATTCATTGTACTTGAATGGACTCTTCCCTTAGCATTTGTTTAAACTTGGGATTTCGTATATAGCTACTAAAGGCGTGACTCGACATTCCAGTGAAATCGGTCGTAGAAAAAATGGCGTAATTTTTCTTAAGGGCATTAAAACTGTCTGCTTTATATCCAAGATCAGTTGGGTTAAGTTTATTAGATAAGAATCCGAAAAACTTTTTCAACATCTTGTCAGTACCGTTTATCGTGATATGTATTTTCTTAACCTGTGGGCTCAGTTCCACAAATTTTTTTGTGTCGCTTAGTGTATCTGTATACTGAAACTCGGAGAGTCCTATTGCCGGCGCGAGCATAATGCATGTAATTCTGTTTTTGTTTTCCAGCAAAGGCTTTGCCCGCTCGATATCAACATTGTGAATATCTTTTGCCTGTGCGGAAAATGAACTGTTGAATTCCGGATTTGAAATTGCACTCATCACTACAGATGCACCCCGACTGTGTGAGATAATGTAAACATCTTTATTAGACATATTATTTAGAATTCTCCTTAAACCAAATTCACCAGCCATTTGGCTGAAAGATGCTGCTGAAAACCAGTTTTTCGCTGATCGAAAAGGCGAGGTCGATCGTAAACCATCCCAATAAAATCGAATGATTTCATCGGTTTTAGGATTTGTAACGATATGATCGGAAATATATTTATATTGTTTTAAAACTGATTCTTCATCAGCATTGAAGCCATGGACTAAAATGAATACACGTTTTTTTGGTGCAATACGTTTAGACAAACGCAGCATGTTACCGCGTTCAAAAGCGAGTAATTGTTCGCGGTCACCTCTGTCGGTGGCAATTTTCATAAGCGAATAAGGATCTCGAGCAGCTTTATTGGAAGGAATGCCATAATTCTTCTTCCAATTGTCGGGGTAGAAATTACCATTTTGATCCACAAATGAGTACCATAAGTTAGGATCTACGCCGGTATTGGGGGTAGCCGAATCGGGAAGATTATGGATAAGGCCACACGAAGTGAACAAGCTGATAACGATGATAATATAGAAAAAATACCTTTTGTTCATCTGATTTATTTTCTACTATTCCTGAATTTAATTTTTAACTAGGATCCAATGGCTACTAGATTGGATATATTTTCACAAAAAAGCGATTTGTTGTAATATAGTCATTATTTTGGATAGCCAAAAGTAGGCTTGTATTTTTGAACGGTTAATGTTTGCTGAAATTTAGCGGTACCAAGCTACAAATCATTTCTTTGTGATTAAATAAAGCTTGTTGCGTTAGTTGGCTTTCTTCGGTTCCTAATCTATCTGTTGCAATATCTTATGATTTAGTATACGTTATATCGGATCTAACGCTGGACCCGATATAGGTGTAATTTAACTTTTTTCTTTAAGGTTTCAAATAATAGATTAAAATCGTTATTCTAGCAGCATGCATAGCGTTTCATTCATTTCTATTGGATCGTGGGAAAACTTCCTTAACTCCACCTTTTGTTAAAATAATGGAATTGTAGCCATATGTTTTGTCTTCAACAAACTCGATCGTTCTGTCGTTGTCGTCTGCTCTGAAAAATTTTGTTTTAGACTCGGGAATGAGTTCAATATCCGCATCATTATAATAGAGTTTGCCACCAATTTTTAATATCCGTATTTTTCCATACTCACCTACATAGTTATTGTATATGGTCGTATCTATTTTGGCGCGATGATGTTTGTAGGGCATTTCTACTTCTTTACAAAAGGCAATTGCTGAAAGTCCGTAACCTATGATATGGGAGGCTGAGCCGTTATTAGAAAGGACAGTGACAAAGAGTTTGTCGTCAGTAAATCGATTAAAAGAAGTCATTGTCCCAAAGAATCCTCCGTCATGTGCAATTAAATAATGTCCGTGATTATAAAATGGATTGATGATGAATCCATAGCCCCAATTTTCGGAGTTATATGGTGTAAACATTTTTTCCTTCATCGCGGCTGATAGGATCGTTGTTTCATAAAGTGCTTGGTCCCAAATGGCTAGATCTTCCACGGTTGAATAAATACCGTCGTGACCTAGGTTGATCTCCCAGTTGATATAGGGGTTATGGATAAAGCCTTCGTCATTATGATAATATACTTTTGCTTTTTTCGTCACGATGGATTCATTGTTACTAACTCCGGTGTTATTCATCTCAGCTTTATCAAATATATTTTTCTTTAAAAAAGTAGCGTAATGCTCACCGGAGACTTTTTCAATAATCTTTGCTAACAAATAATAACCGATATTACTATAGGCGCTATTTGTTCCCGGTGAGAATTCGAAAGGAATTTTCTTGATGGCGGCATAAGCAGAATCGCGACTTATGCTGCTCAACGCGATTTCTTTGAAACCCATAGCAAGTCCGGAGCTGTGTGACAGCAACATGTGGATGCTGATACTATCGGCTTTTGGATAATCGGGGAAAAATTTACTGAGTTTATCATTTAGGGATAACCGCCCATTGTCGACGAGCTGTAAAATAGCGGCTGCGGTAAATTGTTTTGTGACGGATGCCAACTGGAATTTAGTGTCTAACGTGTTTTTTATATTCCATTCATAATCTGCCAAACCGTAGGCTTTTTTTAATAAAATAGCGCCATTTTTCATAACAAGAACTGTTCCACTAAAATTATTTACATCAGCTTGTGCCTGCATATAGGCTGCAAGCTTGGCTGATGTTTTTTCTTGGGCTACAAGAAAAACTGGACAAAGCATAAGTAGGATTAAAAGCTTCATAATGTATTGTATAAATAATTATGGAGCAATGTTACTGTTTAATAAAATAGTGTGATTGTATTTTTGTAAACCTGCTAAATAAAAATCCATTTTATCTGGCTCCGTTCAAGATTAGCTATTTTGGAAAAGAAAACTTTTGGCGTAAATCCCGTTAATTTTTTAAAATCTCTAATCATGTGGGACTGATCGAAATAATCCAGGTTATAAGACAAACCTATTTTGCTGCTATCTTCGAGGTGGCTTTGAATCGCAGCTCGAAATCTGATGATTATTTTTGAATTGGGAGGGGGTTTTACAGATATGTTGATCAAATTGCTTATTTATGGTTGTTCTCGATCTTCTTGTTTTTATCGAAAATTCTGACATTGATTGATTGAGGTTGCTTGTATCCAGCATTTTGGTAATTATGTTTTCCAGCAACGCATTTTCAAATGGCCAAAATTTTGATATCCAATAGTGTTCTAATGCCTTGATTCGCTCGTCCTGGTCGTCTATGGAAAGGATGGATCTCATAGCATCTTTATAATCCAGGTGTGGGTTAAAATCGGGAAATGTTCCGCTGTTATAATCGCTTAAATCATTGGGTATAAAAGCATTTATCCCAAGAGGTTTGAAGTAAGTGGTAATTTCATTTATTTTCCCCTCGTAACGCACTAAAACAGGTCCATTAAAATTGCATACAAGGTTTGTTTCTATCGAATTGGATGGAAAATGCTTCGTAATCACCTTATTTGGGCTTACCATCGTTTGGGTCTGCTCACTTATCGTCACAATGGTGTAAATACTCGGAAACGTAAAATATGCCGTTGCTTTTTCTTCGTCAGTTTTCTCAAGTATATAGAAGCATTCAATATATTTTTTTAGGAGTAAGCTCTCTGGTCTATATATTTTTATCGTCATCTCTTTCTTCATGTAAATAGGCGTTGTTTTTGCCTCATCCTTTTAAACTTGGAGGTATTTGATAATCGATTTAAATATAGAGAACCTTTATGATAATTTTCACCAAGCTTTATTTCTTAAAATACTTATTTTTAGATTGAGGAAACGATAAATCCGATAGAAATTGATTTTTATTGTAATTTAGTAGGTAATTAACCGTTTAATTAAAAAACAAAATGAACGATTTGAACCCGGAAGAGAATTACATCGCAATAAACAAACACTCGTGGAATAACAGAACGGATACGCATTTAAAATCAGATTTTTACAATCTAACAGGATTTTTAAAAGGGGAGACTTCACTAAATTCAATTGAATTAGCATTATTGGGTGATATCAGTGGGAAAAAAATATTACACTTACAATGTCATTTCGGACAAGATACAATTTCTTTGAGTAGACTTGGCGCAAAAGTTACTGGTGTTGACCTATCTGACAAGGCTATAGAAAGCGCCCGCGAAATTGCGAAAGATATGCATGCTGATGTGCAGTTTATCTGTTGTGATCTGTATGAGCTTGAAAATCATCTTGATGAAAAATTTGATCTAGTCTTTACAAGTTACGGAACGATTACTTGGTTACCTGATTTAGATAAATGGGCGAAAATAATTTCACGTTTCTTGAAACCGAAAGGGAAGTTTATTTTTGTCGAGTTTCATCCAGTTGTTTGGATGTTCGATGACAATTTTGATAAAATTGGCTATAATTATTTTAATATTGCTCCAATTGTTGAAACAGAGCAGGGAACCTATGCCGATAAAGATGCTGCTATTTCGCAGTCCTATGTCACCTGGAATCATAGTATGAGTGAGGTCGTTGGTGCTTTACTTCATAATGGGCTGAACATACAAGACCTGAACGAATTTGACTATTCACCTTATCCTATTTTTAAAAACATGACAGAGCTAGAACCTAAAAAATTCAGAATAGCCCATTTGGGAAACAAGATTCCGATGGTCTACGCTATTGTTGCGCGTAAAAGTGAATAAATAAAATTCTGGGAACCGACCTGATACTTATTTCTTTCTCAAATAACGATTTATCATGGGGCTAAAATCTATTTTGGATGAAACCTGAATATGTTCTGCCAATACTGAGGCGGGAAATTCATCCAAAGTTTTGAAATTGATACAGCCTTTTTGAAATTTGGCCTTGGGTAATTTTAATTTTAGTTCTTCCATTAATTCGGGGTTAGTGTAGATAACCAAGGAATGGAATGAAATGTAATTCTTTGCGACTGTTAGCCCGTATTTAAATACGCCCTGTTCATTAAAGCTAATCGCATTAGGGTTTGACATGAATTTTCCAAAGCTCTCGGAAACGGTATTGTCATTTTCTGTTATCGCTTTCCGGAATTGACGGATTACCTGTTGCTCAGTGTCGGAAAGTGTATTGATATACTGATCTATTTCCAATAATATTTGATCATCCATATGGGCTTGTCATTGTTAGCTAAAAATATTCAATTTTCTTGATTTAGATGCATCTATTCTTAAAAAAGATTCGAAAGCTTATGGCTAAGGATTGCTTAAAAGAAATTATTCAGGATTTTCTCGCGGTGGTATGATTCTGTGGCTGCCCTAATATCGTGTTGTGAACGTATTTTGTATCGATTCGGACCTATTGTTGTACTATGACATTTATAGGAAGTTCCGTTTAGATTTTATATATTGCATCTATCAATTTTAAACCAACATTTAATTTCTCAACAATATAAATCTTCAGTTATGTGCAATAGTAGTCTTGAGGATCTTTTTCTTTTGGTGAAAGAGTCGAATGAAGATGCATTTGACGAACTTTATCATCGAACTTGGGAAAAATTGTATGAAATTGCTCTCAGACGCCTGCAACATGAAAATACAGCAAAAGAAGTTATTCAGGATCTTTACATTGATTTATGGGAGAAGCGGCATCGCAAAACAATTCAAGATGTCGATCATTACCTTTGCCAAGCCGTCCGTTTTAAAGTGATTGACAGGTTTCGAAAGGAAAAGAGATATTTTGAAGAATTAGAAACAATGGTTGAAGAGCTAAGCGATGGATCAACCGCCGATGGCAACTATATTCAAACTGAATTAGAATCTATACTGCATAACTGGATTGCACGTATGCCACAAAAACGCAGAGAAATATTCTTGCTTCGTTACAATGAGGATAAAACTGTTAAGGAAATTGCGAAATTATTAGGTCTATCGACGAAAACTGTTCAAAATCAATTGCTTAATACAACAAATGCACTTAAGCTTCTAATCCAAAAAATTCTTTTTATGTTTTTTTAATTTTTTTTTGGGAATTATCATTAGTCACAACGACATATAAGAAAGGAACCAATATAAACCATCTTATATGTCTGAAAGGAAACGTCATGTTCGCACAGTCTTAAAAGATCTTCTCGATCGGTATATTTCGGGAGATACCAATCCTGAAGAACGACAATTTGTTGAATACCTGTACGATGCAATGGACAGGGAGGGAGAATTGCAAAATGATATGGACCGCATCGGAGAGGAGATTAAAGAAAAGGTTCATCATCGTATTAAAAAGCGTACTTTAAGTTTTCATATACCCAAAATAGGGTATGCTGCAGCAAGCATTATGATCCTTTTTGGGATATTTATATCCTATAGGCTCATCGATAATTCAAAAACAAGTGAAAAAGTTCTTCATGTCACTAATCATAATCCGTCGTTAATAATCGGGAAAGAGAAACGGTTTGATTTGTTAGATACCTTGCCGCAAGGAGCTCATTACACGACCATCAATGATGAAAAAGTACTAGCATTAAGCACGGTTGCCAATGGGACAGATTTGGGGAAACTGCGCATAGAAAATCCTTCGAGAAATGTATTTTCTGTTTTACTGAACGATAGCACACAAGTGTGGCTTAATTACTTGGCAACGATTGAACTTGAACCTGATTTTAATAAGAATAACCGTTCTGTCCATATTACTGGGGAGGTTTATTTTGATGTTCATAAACAATATTCTGCAGGTAAAAGGATTCCGTTTTCAGTCCACTCTGCCTTGCAGACCATTGAGGTATTGGGAACAAAATTCAATGTAAATACATCGGGCAATTCCGAAGAAAATGTATTGCTTACAGAAGGGAGTATTCGTCTTACGCATAATCGCTATGGAACACAGGTACTTATTAAGCCGGGGCAGCAGGCTTTTTTGGAAAAAGATAAACCTAAAATCTTACTTATTCAATCTGAAAATATCGAAAAAGCAAATGCCTGGCGCAAAGGTTTGTTTTATTTTGATAATGAGAAGCTCGCTGAAGTTGCTCTTGAATTTGAACAATGGTACGGAATTCCAATTGTTATAGATTCAAAAATTGCAGGACTTCCCATTACAGGAATGATCAGCAGATATGAAAATATCAGCGAGGTTTTGGCAATCATTAAGATGACCAATAATATAAACTATATAGAAAGGAAAGGAACAATATATGTAACAGAAGCAAATCCATAAAAAATTAGGAATGCTGCTACATTCCTAATCGCGCCTTAACGGCTTTTGGTAATGATCAATTATTAATCAATTTTCAAATGTATAAATTACTTATGACATCCCGCAAACAAAATAAGTTTGCACGCAATTTTTTGTGCCTTTTTTTTGGCAGCCTTGTCTGGTTATTTAGCTCGGCCAAGCCAATCTTTGATGTACAGAAAAACATAACAATCGATTTTAATAATATTCCGGTTAAGCAGGTCTTTAAAGAGTTAAATAGTAAAACCGGTTTAAAATTTATTTATTCCCCAAATGACATCGACGACTCGAAGCGTATATCCATGACATTTAGAGAGCAGCCGATAAAGACTGTTCTAGATAAGATCTTTTCAAGTTTAAAGATTTCTTACACGTTAAATGACAATACAATTATTGTGAAGCGTGGCCTTCAACAAGCTTCAATACAAGAAGGCCGCGTCATTGCGGGTCGGGTTCTTAATAAGCGACAGACGGCCCTGGCAAATGCTACTGTCGCGACAGGCCTTGGCAAGAATAGCACATCGACAGATGACCAAGGTCAGTTTACACTCAAGCTAGACCCGCAGGACAGTTATTTTGTGGTTAGTCTTGTCGGCTATGTAAGTCAGCGTGTACCACTCAAGACAAACGGAGAATATACGGTGATATTAGCTGATAGTATCAGCGCACTGGACGAGGTCGTTGTTGTCGGTTTTGGTACCCAAAGGCGTGCCTCTGTGGTAGGGGCGATCACGACGATAGAACCCAAACGCTTGCAAATAGGAACATCTCGTTCTATGAGTAACAATCTTGCTGGACAGCTTGCTGGTATCATTGCCGTACAGCGATCCGGAGAACCGGGTTACGATAATTCAAACTTTTGGATACGTGGCATCAGTACTTTCGGTGGAAGCAGAAGCCCATTGATTCTTGTGGACGGTGTGGAGCGGTCTTTGGACAATATGGACCCCGAAGAAATTGAATCGTTTTCGATATTGAAGGACGCGGCAGCGAGTGCAGTTTATGGTGTAAGGGGGGCAAATGGAGTGATTTTGATCAATACAAAGAGAGGAAAAGTAGGTAAACCCAATGTTTCTGCTCGTTTTGAGCAGGGGATCACATCACCAGTACAGCTACCTAAATTTGTTGGTGCGGCTGATTATTTGGAGGTAATGAATAGCATTCGGGAGGAACGTGGGGAGCAAGGTTTATATTCGAAAGAGCGGATCGAAAATATCCGTAATCATACGGATCCAGACCTCTATCCGGATGTCAATTGGTTGGACGCAGTACTTCGGGACAAAGCTGGAAATTCACGGGCGAATGTTAGTGTCAACGGAGGATCTGATATTTTGCGTTATTCCTTAGTAACTTCATATTATCGGGAAGGTGGATTGATCGAACGCGATGAAAAACAGGCTTGGAATTCATCTTCACGGTTAAACCGGTATAATGTGCGTTCCAATGTAGATATCAATGTGAGCCCAACCACTCTCTTCCGGTTGAATATTGGTGGATATCTCCAAGATAGAACAAGAGCTCCCCAAAGTGTTGATGAGCTATTTCAGGAGGCTTTCACGATCCCTCCGTATGTACACCCTACCATCTATTCGTCTGGTGAAATACCTCGGACACCCCAGCGGACAAACCCTTGGGCATTGGCGACTCAACGCGGATATGAACGTATTAGCGCGAGTAAAATCGAATCTTTATTTGCAGTAGAACAGGACTTATCGTTTTGGTTAAAGGGATTAAAGGCTCGGGGGCTTTTTTCCTTTGATAGATACTCTAACACCTCGGTCGTTAGGAGTAAAAGCCCCGATTACTATAATCCAGCTATCGGAAGGGACGAAAATGGAAAATTAAGGTTAGTCATTGATAGTTATGGACAGGAATTTTTAGGCTATGAAAAAAATTCAGACTGGGGCGATAAGAGCATGTATCTTGAGGGAGCTATTAACTATGTTCAATCTTTTGGTGGCCATAACGTAGAGGGAATGTTTTTATACAATCTGCGAAATTACGATAATGGAGATCTTTTGCCTTATCGGAATCAAGGAATCGCAGGTAGATTTTCATACAATTATAGCAACAGATATATTGGGGAATTTAATTTTGGTTATAATGGATCCGAAAACTTTGCTCCAGGAAAACGTTATGGATTCTTTCCTTCCTTTGCTTTAGGCTGGTATATTTCCGAAGAACCTTTTATGGAGCATCTTAAAAATACATTTTCCAAAATCAAACTGCGCGGATCTTATGGATTGGTGGGGAATGATAAGTTAGATGGTCGTCGGTTTGCCTATATCACAACCATTAATGAGACCGGTGGATATTCATGGGGACTAAATAACGATTTTAAACGCAGTGGTCGTATGGAAGGTGATCAAGGTAACAGTGGACTTACTTGGGAAACAGTTGCTAAATCCAATATCGGTTTCGAGCTAGGCTTATGGAAAGCACTGGAATTTCAGCTTGACTTATTTCATGAGGACCGGAAAAATATATTTATGCAACGTCGTTCTATACCCGGTTCGAGTGGTTTTACCAATGCGCCCTGGGCAAATTTTGGACGCGTAAACAATAAAGGTATCGATATGTCGCTTGAATTGAACAAGCAATTAAATCCAAACCTATTCCTTTCTGTTCGGAGCACATTTACTTATGCCTTAAACAAGATTTTAGAACAGGACGAACCTAGCGCAGTGATCGGTACCTCAAGGTCTTCTACGGGAAAGCCAATCGGCCAACTGTTTGGCTTTATTGACGAAGGCCTATTTACTGATGCAGATTTTTCAGATATTGCTAATGGTACTCTTCGATCAGATATACCAAGACATACTTTTGGACCAGTGCGTCCCGGTGATATCAGATATCGGGATTTGAATGGTGATGGTGTGGTAGATGCCCTCGATAGAACTGCTATCGGTGGAACGGAGGATCCACAGATTGTATTTGGCTTCGGATCCAACCTAAGGTACAAAGCTGTTGATTTTGGGTTCTTTTTTCAGGGAGTCTCTCGAACTTACAGGATCATTGGTGGTTCAAATTTTATTCCCGGAAGTGCCAACGGAGCAATGGGTAATATTTTCGACAATGTTTCCGATAGATGGACCTTGGATAATCCTAGACAGGACGTTTTCTATCCACGGCTTTCTGACTATCAAAGTGCGAATAATAATTTGGCCTCCACTTGGTGGCTTAGAGATATGAGTTTTGTAAGACTACGTAATATTGAAGTGGGATATAGCTTACCATCAAAAATTCTTGATCATCTCGCTATCCGTAATTTTAGAATATTTCTGCGCGGCAATAATCTGTTGACAGTGAGTGGTTTTAAGCTTTGGGATCCAGAGCTTGGGGTTAATAATGGTATGCGCTATCCGATCATGAAATCTGTTTCCATGGGATTGGAATTGAATTTTAAATAGAAATAACCTATACAATGAAGACTATAAAATATAATGTTACCCGTATATTACTGCTTGTTGCGCTGGGTTTTACAGCGACCTCTTGTTCGAAATATTTGGACAAGAGCCCTGATGATCAACTTACTTTAGATATGATTTTTAAAGACAAAACCAGAACAGAGGACTGGCTGGCAGGAATATATAGCAATGTACCAGATCCATATTGGGGAAATACGCGAACACTTGGCTGGGATCCACTTTCGGATGATATGGCACCGTCTACGGGCTGGGAGCAATTTGGCTGGTCAGTTATAGGGATGCAGACCGGCAATTGGAATCCCAGTACTTCATGGGATCCTAATTATTGGGTTGAACTTCCCAAACGTATTCGTTCAGCTTATATTTTTCTGGACAATGTAAAACCAAACCCTGCGCAGTTGGTGACCGAGGAGGAAGTAAATCTTATGAAAGCTGAGGCTCGCTTTATGATCGCTTATTATTATACACTTCTGCTAGAAACCTATGGTGCTATACCGTTCCATCTTGGATTGACCGATCCGAATGCGTCGGCCGAAGAATTGATGATTGGACAGACACCATTTGATCAGGTCGTGCAATGGGCAGAAAAGGAGCTATTGGATTTGTCTGCTATTTTACCCGCTAAATATAGTGCCGCTCAGAAATATGGTCGCGCGACGTCTATTATGTGCTTGGCAGTCAGAGCTCGTCTTCTACTATTTGCTGCAAGCTCATTAGTCAATGGTAACACCGCATACACCGGTTTTGTAAATAATAAAGGAGAAACCATATTCAATGGAAACTATAGTGTAGATAAATGGAAAACTGCAGCAGCGGCTTCAAAATTACTATTGGAAAAAGCAGAATCAGCTGGTCATAAATTATATATTGAGTATAATGCTGATGGGTCTATAGATCCGTTTCTCTCTTATCAAAATATGTTGTTTAGAAGACCTCAAGATGGGAATGAGGAGATTCTTTTTGCTCGTCCTGATTGCAATATCTGGGAATATGATAGGCACGCACAACCAAGAGGTACTGGGGGAAACGGGGGACTGGGAATTACACAATCCTTAGTGGATGCCTTTTTCATGGAGAATGGTCGGAAGATTGATGACCCATTATCGGGATATCAGGAAAAAGGATTCTCAAAGACCGCAGAAGTGCGAAATACACGCTGGGCTGAATCTCAGGGAAACGGAAAGGTGACTTTGGAAGGCACTTATAATATGTATACCCATCGTGAACCACGATTTTATATTTCGGTTCTGTATAATGGTGCTTGGTATAGAAGAGAAAATCGGACAACCGAATTCTATAGTGGTAACTGGGATGGGGGACCTACGCATGACGCCCCACAAAATGGGTACCTTGTGCGTAAGAAAGTCCATCCAGATCACGACCCCCGCAATGGAACAAATCCCTATAGACCAGGAATACTTTATCGACTTGGCGAAGTGTATCTGAACTATGCCGAAGCATTAAATGAGTCCGAGGCTAATCATCCTGATATATTAAAGTATGTCAATTTGATAAGGGTGCGCGCAGGCGTACCACAATATGGTGTAGGAAAGGATGCTTTACCAGTACCATCTTCGCAGGAGGCAATGCGTAAAGCAATCCGAGATGAGCGACGGGTAGAACTAAATAATGAAGGTATCCGGTATCGTGATGTGCGACGCTGGAAAATTGGTGAAGCTGTGTTAAATGGAAATTTCTATGGAATGAATTTTTCTGGTACAGAAAAGGATGACAATGAATCTAACCCAAAAGCATTTTTCAAACGCTCAGTTTATCAAAAGCGCATGTTTACAGCAAAGAATTATTGGTTCCCAATTCCACAAACGGAGATAGATAAGAATCCAAATTTGGTCCAGAACCCGGGTTGGAAGTAGTAATTAGGACTATTTAATTTGTGATTAGGAATCCATATGCTGCTTAGCTTATTTGCTAAGCAGCATCTTTTATTTTGGAGATGCCCCTACAACCACATGTGACAAAATTAGGTATCAGTGTGCTGGATATAGGGATAGACCTTCATTTCTTTTCTATAATAGCTATTATAAAGTCATACTATAGCCAGTTTTTAAAGTTAAATCTACATTTAGCACGCATAAGGATTATTATTTTGTAAATTCATCCTACAAAGCGTTCGATAGCAATTTTTAATCGCTTTTTTATATTAAATAAAAGGAATGGATGAAAAGCAAGAAACGAAATAAAGGTTTTCTCTTTAGGCAATTTGAAGAGCCGTTTCAGACGCCTTTTGATAAATTATTTGACATTTTTAAAGAACTGATTACCCATACTTCCGGTGATTTTGATGAAGCTATTGATTGGCTTAGGCAGTTGGATAAAGAGTTTAAGCTTACGACCCCTGCATACACGATAGACGATTTCATTGCGGATCTGAAAGATAAAGGATACATCAGAGAAAAAGTTGAATTTGATGGCGAAGGCGGTGTAGATATTACCTCAAAACTTGAGAAGGCCTTGCGGCAGCACGCCTTGGACCAAATTTTCGGAAAGATGCGGAGAGGAAGGTCTGGCAATCATAAAACAAATCGCCAAGGGCGGAGCGACGAAAATATGGGTGATTTCCGCAACTATCAGTATGGCGATGGTCTAGAGAAGATAATTTTGACGGAGAGTTTGAAAAATGCACAAATCAATCATGGAATAGGAGAGTTTGCTTTATCTGAAAATGATCTTGTTGTTGAGGATACGCAGTTCAAATCACAAATGAGTACAGTGCTGATGATTGATATTAGCCACAGTATGATTTTGTATGGAGAAGATAGGATAACACCTGCAAAAAAAGTGGCGATGGCTTTGTCGGAACTTATTTTGACCCGTTATCCGAAAGACTCACTTGACGTCATTGTTTTCGGAAACGATGCATGGCCTATTGCGATAAAAGATCTGCCTTATCTGCAAGTTGGACCATTTCATACCAATACGGTCGCAGGCTTAAAGCTAGCGATGGACTTACTACGGCGAAAGCGGCATGCGAATAAGCAAATATTTATGATAACCGACGGCAAACCGAGCTGTTTAAATATGCCGGACGGCACTTACTATAAAAATCCTATGGGTTTGGATCCTTTTATCACCAGCAAATGCTATAGTATGGCTGCGCAAGCCCGAAAGTTGGGGATACCAATTACAACCTTTATGATTGCTACAGATCCTTATCTACAGCAATTTGTCGACGAGTTTACAGCTTCAAATCAAGGGAAGGCTTTTTACACGGGACTTGGGGATTTAGGTGAAATGATCTTTGAGGATTACGAAGAAAATCGAAAAAAAAGAATACGATAAGAATATATGGATTACACGAAGATTACAACATTTGGTGCATTAAAAACTTCGGGTTATAAACCTAAAACAATAAAAGAAGAATTGCGTCAGAATCTGATTACAAAAATAAAGGCGGGCGAAACCGTATTTAATGGAGTACATGGCTATGAAGATACCGTTATTCCAGAACTTGAAAGAGCAATACTTTCCAAACACAACATTAATTTCTTGGGCCTTCGCGGTCAGGCGAAAACACGTCTCGCTAGGCTTATGGTCAACTTATTGGATGAATATGTGCCTGTGGTTCAAGGTTCAGAGATTAATGATGATCCGTACAATCCTATATCACGTTATGCCCTGGAACTGCTGAGGGAGAAAGGCGATGAAACACCGATAAGCTGGCTTCATAGGAGTGATCGTTTTGCTGAAAAACTCGCCACTCCAGATGTAACTGTAGCCGACTTAATCGGTGATGTAGATCCGATCAAAGCCGCAAATTTAAAACTGAGCTATGCAGACGATCGCGTGATTCACTTTGGTATGATTCCTCGGGCAAACCGTTCTATTTTTGTCATTAATGAGCTGCCTGATCTTCAAGCTAGAATCCAGGTAGCTCTCTTCAATATATTGCAGGAGGGAGATATTCAGATCCGTGGTTTTAAGTTACGCTTACCTTTAGATGTGCAATTTATATTTACAGCGAATCCCGAAGATTATACCAATAGGGGAAGCATTGTGACGCCGTTGAAAGATCGCATAGGATCGCAGATACTTACCCATTATCCGACCTCTGTTGAGATAGCAAAAGCAATCACCGCCCAGGAATCTAACTTGGAAATGGCGCAGAAAGAGCAAATATATATCCCTGAATTAGCGCGAGAATTAATAGAGCAAATAAGCTTTGAAGCTCGAAATAGCGAATATGTTGATGATAAAAGTGGTGTTAGTGCACGTATGAGTATTACGGCATTTCAAAACTTAATAAGCACCGCTGAATTGCGCATGCTTAAAAACGGATCACAAGCAACCGCAGTGAGATTGGGTGATTTTATGGGTATTATACCTGCAATAACTGGCAAAGTTGAGCTTGTTTATGAGGGTGAGCAGGAAGGAGCCGATACTGTCGCATTGCAACTGATTGAAAATGCTGTCAAAAACCTTTTTCCAGTCTTATTTCCTAAAATTGAGAAGCTGGAAAGAGAAAACGAACGTTACCCTTACGATGATATTGTTCGTTGGTTTTCGGAATCCGAGGGTATTGAATTATCTGATGAGCTTAGTGATTTGGAGTATGTTAGGGTTCTGAATGAAGTGGTACCTATTAAGGCTTTGATACAGCAATATCAGCCAGAGACGAAATCTGAGGATATCCACTTTTTAACCGAATTTGTTTTATGGGGGCTCACTTTAAACAAAAAATTAAGTAAATATAGGGTTGGAACCGGACTGCAGTTTCAGGATAATTTTCAGGGATATTTAAGAAACAATTTGTAAGTTTTTATCATAATGCTATTTTGTTTCCCAAAGTGGGGTACGAATTTAGGCATAGTAAGTATCAGCTGTTGAGTATATTTGATCAATAGAAAATAGTTGGGTTAATTAGAAATGTGGAACGACATTGTCGTTCCACATCATGTTTTTCATTGTAGTATTGTAGGGTCTTTACAGTATTTTTTATTGAATCAATTAGGAATTAGTTTAGCACTTACCTCAATCGAATCAATTCTACTTGTTTGACAAATGTAACTTAGATTGGACGCAGAAAAAATATGAAAATCATCCTTTTTTATGTGAAAATGGGAATATTTAATTTGTATGTAAAATCAGAGGTTTTAAATGTTCTCGTATTCGCTATAATAGACATCAAATGGGGAGATAATTTCACAAAACACATCAACCATAACAAAAAAGGCAATTCTTTGCTTTCTATGTTAGTTAATTTTAATGTTATTATTCTTGAATATCGTCAAGGTGGCAAGCTTGAACGCTGTTACTTCTGACGGTAGCAACATAAAGCAAACTTGAGGATTTTCCATAGCCGATGTCGGCTGCATTGATCTTTTTGTAAAATAACACTGCATTTTAACTGTTAGGATTAACATGATAAACCAGTCCCTGCCATCCAGAAGTTAGAAATTCGTTTGGTTTAATTTGCACAATGCCATCCAATCCCTCTTCCAATACTATCTTAGCCTTTTTATCCGGATTTCTTTTAAAAAAATTACCATCCATATCTAGTTTACTAATTGATGCAGCTGTATTGGGTTCAAAAGCGACCGTATTGGCAACATAGAGTAATTTGTTTTTAGAATCTCCATAAATGGATTAGGGAGATTTTAGTGTTTCAGATTGCCAGTGAGGCATTCGAGACCGCTGGGCGAACAGAATTTGGGCGAATACAATGAGGATGAATGTTAGGACAATTTTTATCGAAGATCTGGTTGAGTTTATATTAGTCAATTATTCATATTAATGAAGGTGATCTTGAGAAATTCTTGTATTCTGCCCGACTCATTCTCAAGGTTTTGCTACTATAAAATAGAGTTGATTTCTTCTTTAAACTTTAGTACCTTTAACTTGGCCTAGTCGGATCTCAAAGTGGTTCATAATTATTGGCATGTCTGAAAAAAATGAGAAAAATGGTCTTTATAGTTTTATTTATTGTGGCGGCAGTGGGAGCCGGTGTAGCCTATTATTTATTCACCAATGGTAACGTTAAAGTAGATATGGGATTGAAATCAGCTACTATCCATGAATTTAAAGTCAACGGCCTGGACGGCTCGACCATAAACTTTGCGAAATTTAAAGGTAAAAAGATTCTGGTTGTAAACACCGCTTCCAAATGTGGATTTACGCCACAGTACGAGAGTCTGGAACGTCTATATAATAAATTCAATGATAAGCTAGTTATTATAGGCTTTCCGTCAAATGATTTTTTAGATCAAGAACCAGGTAAGGACGCCGAAATAGCAGCATTTTGTCAACGAAATTACGGAGTAACTTTTCCGATGGCGGCAAAGATTGATGTGAAAGGAAAGCGACAGGCGCCTATCTATCAGTGGTTGACCAATAAAAGCCTGAACGGTGTAGAAAGTTCAGCGGTCTTATGGAACTTTCAGAAGTATTTAATTGATGAAAATGGCAAGCTTATAAAGCATTTTTCACCAAAAACTGACCCTGAAGATAATGAAATTGTATCTCTACTTGATTAGAAGGCGACTCTTATTCAACTTAGGAATTCAGTGAAAAGATCCAGTGAATTAAAATTTATACCATCTTGTAGCAAGTAACATAGCAGTTTTAATTGTCTATACGATTTTCTGCTATAACCCTGGATATATGCAACTCTAATCAGGTGATGAACCCATTTTTTGTGGTATTAGCTACTATTTTGCTTTTTAAAAAACAAAGCAATCATTATTCGCCGAAACAAACTTTATATTCGTGCATCCCTCTCGGAAAATAACTTAATATTTTTGTAAGAGAACAAGAAGGAATAATCGACGATTAAACGAGCGTTCTTTGCTACTGATCATAGGAAGTGTCATCCCGTTTAGCGGGATAGTTTAGATGCTATCGGTTTTAATGCTTATGTGAGAGGAGGAGGACAGTGCGAGAGCTGAACAGATAAGTGCGTAAAGAGAAAGAAGAATTAGATCAGACGAAAGCTTTACAGAATTAAATTATAACAACAGGTAAAAATGGGGAAAATCATAGTAAAATTTTGGTTGTTTAATGTGCTGATAAGCATTGTGCTATTTATCTTATATCGACTTGTTATTGCGGAAAAAAATACTGTTGATACAGGATTTCTGAATACTATTATTGTTATAATGGACATTATTGTCAATCTTATTTTTTCAGCGGTTTACCTTTTCTCCATAGCATTGTGTTCTCTACTGTTTTTTCTAAATCATATAGAAAAAGTCAGAAATAGTAAAACATTATGCTTTTTGGTTTTCTCAGGAATACCTGCTGTATGCTTAGTTATATTAATTGTTTATATATTGGTGGGAGTGTGCTACTATAATATGGCAATTGAACCGTTAAAAACACTCCTTTTGTTTACGTTTATTTACCTAGGCTGTACCATTTTAGAATTTATCGCCTTTAGAAAGGCAATCAAAAAAAGCAATAACTTACTATTTAAATAACTGTCGCAAACAATCCTTATGCTCATGAAATATATTGGAATAATACTGTTGCATGCTTTAATTTTTTTATCGGGTTGCCGTGCGCATGATCATGGTTCCTATTGGATGGCGATATCATCCAATAAGATTAATTGGGAACCTATGCGTGGCATCACGCTAAGTTATATGGAGATGTTGATAAAGGCGCAACCTTATATTGCTTTAAATGGTGATGATATCTCTGTTCCATATCCGGAGGATAAGACAATAAAAAGGAAGGATTTCAAATCCTTTACCAATGTTAGAATCAAAGATTATGACAATCTACTATTGGACAGTATTTATGAAATGGTGGAGAGTAAAGATACACTTCGCATTAACTTTTATTATCATGGTACAGGTGAGGTGGGTAAACGTTTTGTACTTAACTATGTCCCAGTATCGAAGGCGAAATATGAACAAGCTGTCGGCGAATTAAAGAGCAGACGCCATGAACTCTTAAAAAGTATGGTTTCTTGGGACGCTTCAGCTCTAGATCTAAATACAACCAGACCACCTTATTTAGCGGACAGAACCGTCATGGATTTGATCAATCCGATGCAGCTTGCCTTAGAACTCACTCAAACGTTCGATAAAACGAAAGTTGTATATGAATCTACTATCGTCAGTAAAAATGATTCATTGCAGCATTTCAGAACGCTCGGTATTCAATATCCGTCTTTCTCAAACAAGATAGCTGCGCAAATAGGGATGACTTCTTTTAATCATCTCGAATTCTATATCGATGCTGGTAGCCTTAACCAGGGTATGGCGATGAGTCAGGAAAAAATGTCTAAAGGCGCTATGCAAGAACTATTCGTAAAAATAACGAGTCAATTCCCTTCCGCGAAAATGAAAGCATTTGGTTTACCGAAAAGATATAATTATCGTGAATTTTCAGGTATCCATTCCAATATTGCCATTACTTGGTATGATAGAAATAAGGTGATTACATTGGTCGTTGAGGGAATTCCAGATGCCCTTTTTGATCGCGAAGTTGATAACAATATTGCCTTGAGTGATCAGGAGACACCAGTAGAAATAAGTAAGGTTTTTTCACATCATCTTGCACTCATTGATCAAGCTAAAGTTCGGCTCTTTGTAATGCATAAAGATTTCGATGAGCTTATGAATCGCAAAGAAAATAGAGATGAGACCAAGTTGCCGGGCCAGCTTTGGGAGTATGTAACTTCCTGGAAATACCTGTACGAGTTTGATGACTAATAGCTGCTATTTTTATTTAGTTAGCAATGGGTTGCACCAAATTGACCAGGCATTAAAGTTGTTTCCGGCTGGATCTTGTGTGAGAAGCTCAAGATCGTCAATATTTGTGATATCTATCTCAAAAAGATGCTGTTGATTAGGTTTGACGGTACAAGAAGAAAGGGTTTTCCCATTACCCTGGATAATAAATTTAATACCCTCTGGTTTTTGCGCACCATCACGCAATGCTGCTATGATTTTTAAATTCCGCCACTTTTTTGAAAGCTTATATGCATATAGGGATGGAGTATGGGCGTACAAACCTTTTCGATATAGGTTGCCCATACTTTCTAAAAAAAATAAGCTGTTGGATTCCGCCGTGTAATAATTCCGAGCAGGATTTTCCCAACCAACTGAAGCTTCTTTCCATGCTGCATCAGAAAGAAATACACTATCCTTTTGAGTGGTTTTAAGGTTGATTGGCTTGCTGTCTTGTAAAAATTGATTTAAGATGCCTAACTTAACCTGTCTTTGACTATCTTTGCTGTCATTTTCAACTGCCCTGATCAAGTCATTGATACTTGTCTGACCGAAGTTATTAACTGTGAAAAAATGCCCCCCTTCACCTTGAGTAACCATTTTTCGGTATTCTTTAACTGATCCATTTGCGAATATAAACAACATTCTTATTTCATGTGGTGCATTGCTCTCAAATGGAGCTATTTCAATCTCTGTATCATCGCTTTGATTGCCTACCGACGTAAAGCTGTTGCTTAAATACTCCGACATATCGTAAGGACGGATTAAGGCAACTACAGCATATAGTTTTGTTCCTGAATGGTAATGTAGCTTTATTTTTGTTGTCTTTTCATTTTGGTATAATTTAAAAGATTGCAATAGAAACTCGTTTCTATTGAGCAGCGGTTTTGCTCTTTGAGTAAATAGGGGATGCCGACTTAATTGTAATAGGGAAGCATGTGAAAATTTAGCTGATTTTTCACCGCCCCATTTTCCCACTTTATAGTGTCGACTACCGTATTCTCCCATTATAGATATTGTTTTTAAACTGAATTCATTTTTAAAACCATTATCATGTGGTAATCCGAATAGATGTCCCATTTCATAGGCTATACCTCCGAGGTACCAACTATTGAACTCTCCAACAGAACATGCTCTGTTTGTAGCGAACATCTCTGTGAAAGTTATTTTAGTAGTTGCGTCAGCGAGTAGCAGCGGGTCTAGGAGATCACAGTCTGCAACCATGCACAAGCCGGAGGTGGCCGATCCCCTGCCATAGTAAGGCGAATGGAAGATGTAGGTATCATTTTCATCTTTCTCGCTTAAAGCTGTAATAACAAGTATATGTTCTTTACTTGGTGTGATAGTAGGCGGCAATTTTTCAAAAATCTCATTTTCTATTTCATTACCTGAATATATGGTATAATCATTTGAGGGTTTCGATCCCTGGACCACGTAGTACTTGTAGCCCAAATTGTCCTTCTCAAATGGAATACCATCATTATCATAACCAGCATTTTCAAGCTCAGTTTTATAGAAGGCTGAGATATCTTTTAAGGTTCGGTCGATACGATTTTTCCAACTAGAAGACAGCCTTGAATCGGCACCAAAAAAATAAACTATCTTAACAGTATGGTGTATTTTATTGGTAACTTTTAAATTAGCGCCATGAGCGACTCCGGTAAATGTAAAGAGTGTGATGACAAATATCATCCAGCAGACATCTAGCTGAAGTTTTTTTCTGATTTTTGTAGTAGTGATTTCCATTTAGCAAACTTTAAGTAGTCTTATTTTCTTAGGTTTAATAAGATTTTTTAAATATCAATTCTTTGTAAATTGAATCATTGTAAATGCGTCGCAATTGATCCTATTTTAGGCTAAAACTTGATGTGTCTTATTCTAATACTAAAGTTAAATAAAATCATTATGGTTATCTAAAATAAAATGCATAAGCTTACTCTGGGATATCGCAGCTTCTTGCTTAATTGTTAAAATAGTTTGAATTATTATTTATTGCTCTTTTAAGGTTAAAAATGCAAAGAGTGTTAGTTTCCAGAGTTATAACGATTAGTTATATGTGATCAGATATAAATATCGTTGGCAGTACAATTTAAGTGATAGTGATAATGATTCGATATGAAGCTTGAAAGTTAATGCGTTGTCTCGAAATGCTTTATATAGGGAAATTGAATAGCAATTAGATAGATTGACTGTTAGGTCGGCAAAAGTAAGTAAAGCCCAGATTTAAGTTGCTAATGTCAAAAGTATTCTTTTTATGATTTTAGATTTCTGGGCAAATAGTAGTCAAAAGCAAATTCGTTCACAAAAATGATGAATACTAATATTTTGTAGGTTCTTGAAAGCCAAGTAGCTCGCTTCAAGAGATCATATTATATGAAACCTTTACGCTTTTAACTGTGTCTTCTATGGAGATTTGCTTAATTAATGACATCGGCCTGGAATGATTGGTCTTGGATGTGGCGTTTTTTTTAAAAAGTTTATTGATTGTCAAGTTCCATGGCCGATCAAAAAAATACGACACGAATGTTTATCAACGAATTAATAAAACATGATAAATCGCTAGATTCCGAAACCAACCCATGTACATTGCTGTTTAATCCTTATAGCTGATCAGTTTTTAATGATGGAAATTAATGCCGAAAGGTCACTATAGTAATTCCAAGAAAACATATGGTCTTCGCGCTCGAAAAACATAAGAATGCAAATACTAAATATGACTATAGCAAAAAGGAGCATATCGTCACAGAATGAGATAAGATTGTTTAAAAAGCTATGAAAAATGAACAATAATAAAAAGTCGATTTATAGTGCTCTTGTTGCAAATCTTCTAATAGCACTCACCAAATTTCTAGCAGGATCTTTTACAAACAGTTCTTCCATGATCTCGGAAGGTATTCATTCAACAGTCGATACTGTGAATCAGATACTGATATTATATGGACTAAAACGTAGTAAAAAGGCACCGGATCAGTCCCATCCCTTTGGCTATGGAAAGGAGCTTTACTTTTGGTCTTTTGTCGTTTCTATTCTGATATTCGGTTTGGGGGGAGCGTTGTCTATTTATCAGGGTGTTATTCATATACGGAATCCGGAACTGATGAAGAATCCTTTTTGGAATTACGTCGTTTTAATCCTTTCACTTATTTTTGAGGGGACTTCCTTTATCATTGCGATGAAAGAATTTAATAAGACCCGGAATGGCATGGGCTGGTGGAAAGCTATGATCAAAAGTAAAGACCCTTCAAGCTTTCTTGTCGTTTTTGAGGATGGAGCAGCGGTGGCGGGTCTTATTACCGTCATGATTCTGATGGCCTTAAGTCATGCACTGCAGATTCCGGAATTGGACGGATTGGCATCCATAATTGTCGGTTTACTATTGGTTTTCGTTTCCTTTATCCTTGCTAGGGAAAGCAGAAGTTTACTCATGGGCGAAGGCATTGCTTCTGAAACAAGAACTGAAATTGCCAGACTGGTGGAACAAGATGTTTGTGTGATAAAAACAAAAAACATTTTATCCACTTACCAGTCACCCGAGGACGTTGTATTGATGCTTATTATCGATTTTAAGGATCACTTGGATACTGAAGATATTACTGAGGCGATAAATCGGATTCGTACAACCATAAAAACCAAATTTAAATTTATACATTATGTAATTATACAGCCCGAATAAATAGGATTGGATGTACCCTTTATATCTTATGTAAAGTATATTGCAAACTGGTTTTACTTTGCCTAGGCATATTGGCGCAGTAGAATCACTAGAACGAGCTTTATACGCCTGATTGCTCCTAGGCACGGACTGCATAATTTTGCCTTGACCAATTAAACGATCCCTCTGTTTTTTCGAGTTTATATTTTTGCGATTTCTCCATTAACTCATACTCTCTTTTTGCATTTATAAGAGTCGTTTCACCTGCTTGTTGAGATGACAAAAGAATCCGCCTAAATAGCTTTTACGCTTACAATCTGGAAGGTTATATTGCTTAGATCGAATAGTAACTGATCAGCTACGAATTCTAAGTGATTGGCGACAGATATTTAATCATCATTTCAGTCATTGAATGTGTCTCTATTTTTATAGTCGTATTCAAGATTATGCCAAGAAAGCATATTATGGTTTAACAAATAAAGTTAAAAACAATGAAAAAATTAATGATGAGTAAGCAGGGTTTGGTCACGCTAAAATTTGCTAGATCGGCTAGGACATTTGCAATAGCAGTCGAAAGAAATTCAAAATTGCAAATATCTAGTTATCATATCGCCAAAAATATGGTTGATGTTACATAGTAAACCACGGAAGCAAATACGGTATCGTCACTTTAGACTTCGTAAATAACTTTTCTTCAACTAGGGGTTGTGCGATCTTTTTTAGTAATGCACGATTTGTTTGAAATCAAATAACATTTTATTCAATCTTTTACGACAAATAAAAGCGGTGCTTAGGCCCGTTATTTAAAATACAAATTATCATGTATAAATATTATATATTTTTTTTAGTTCTATTCCTTTCTAGGTTATCGTTTGCGCAGCGGATTCACGCCGTTTACGAATACATACCATCTGCAATGGCTACTTTTAAGGAAAATGTTTATTATGATGGAATGGTGAAGATCGCTGTTCGGGATTCGACTCCGCAGCAGATTCAAGTACTTGATAAGGATGTGGACGATGAAGTAGCGCCTTCATATTCTATCACAATTGGTTCCGGCAAGAAGTTTAATAGGGTCGTAATGCATCAAAATAATGCCAACCAACAGTTGGAAACCCGTTCCATTCAAGGGGTCAATTATCTAGTGACTGACAAATTTCCGTTATTAGAATGGAACACAGCGTATGGTGATGTTGATACTTTGGGTAAATATGTATGCCACAAGGCGACAGCATCTTATCGGGGAACGACCCTGGTGGCTTATTATACAAATGCCATTCCTGTACCTGTAGGGCCATCGAAGTTTGGCGGTCTACCAGGAATAATTGTTATGCTCTATAATGAAAGCGCTAATCCAAACTACTGGTATCTCAAGGAGGTCAACTACCCATATAATGGACGTATCCCAATTGATGATAAGTATATACATTCCTTGAGCAAATTGAGTCTTGAAGAGTTTGTCAAGAAAGAAGACCAATTTAACGAAGAGCATATGCGTATGCTATATAGTAAAATGCCAATGATGGAGGGGGTTAGTGTAGAGAAGCAAAAAGTTAGAGGCGGTGTAGAACAAGTTTATGAATGGGAACATCAATAAGCAGATAGCGACCTTATTTAGTATTCTATTATTCGCTATAGCAACTCGTGGTCAGGTCGCTATCCATGGAAGGATTTGGGCTGCAGGAAAAGCTGTGGGAGGAGTCCGTATTGAACTACGGGACGAAGGCGATAACAAAATGTTGGCATATACGTTCAGCGACGGGCAGGGAAAATATAATTTGCAAACTGTGCGGAGTGGACCATTCTCTTTACTGTTCACTGCACTCAGCTTTAAGCCCGTCTCGCTACCTATCATGGCATTGCGGGCAGATACGTTGATCGATGTTCAGTTATCGGCTGGAGGTGTGGAGCGATTGCAAGAAGTAATAGTCCATTCCAAACGTCCTTACCGTCTAGGGAAAGATACCATTGAGCTTGCAGTCAAATCGTTTCTGCAGGGGGACGAACGTACCGTAGAGGATTTACTTAAGAAGATTCCGGGTATTCAGGTCGGGACCGACGGCAGCATCAAAATAGGAGATAAGGAGGTGCAAAAAGTAATGGTTGAGGGGGACGATTTTTTTGAAAAAGGCTACCGTTTGCTAACGCAGAGCATGTCTGTTAGGCCCCTAAAAAAAATTCAGATTTTGCAGCGATATTCTCATAATAAACAACTTAAAGGTATTGAAAATTCGAACAAGATCGCACTAAATTTGGAATTGGAAGAGGATAGTAAGGCACAGTGGATAGGGTCTTTAGATGCTCAGATCGTTCCGATTGGGCCCAAATATCATCAGGCTAGTGCCAATTTGATGAACTTCGGAAAAAAAAACAAGTATTATTTATTGGGAACTACCAATAACAATGGATTTGATGCCGTCAGCAGTATTAATCACCTGATTCAATCTGGATCGCCTCATGAACCAGGCCAGATCGGTGTGGGAATAACAACACCCACCTTGATAGACAATACTCCAAATATTCCTGGATTTGATCACAAGCGGACCAATTTCAATAATGATAAATTGCTCTCGTTAAATACCATTTTAAATCCTACAGCGCAGCTAAAGATTAAATGGCTCGGTTTTGCAAATCCTACCAAAAAAACATTTTATCGAAATACGGTGCAAGACTATCATCTACAGGATAATCAATTTACCAATACCGAAGATCACCAGTTTAAGAGAAAAATCGATAATTATTTCACAAAACTGGAGCTCCAATTTGAGCCTCACAAGGATGCAATATTGACCTATACAGGTACCCTCGGTTCCCTTGGTAAAATTGATCTCGGTACATTAGTATTCAATGGTGTCCAAAGTGAGGAAAGGACCAAAAGCAATGGTTACGTCACCAACCAAAATATAAGTTATAGTCACAAATTTTCTAATCGTGACGTACTAGTTAGCTCATTACGCTGGATTAAGCAGCAGACGCCAATAGATTATAATATTAATAAATTTTATTATGAAGACCTCTTTGGAGTTAAAGACATCTATGCGGTGCAACAGCACATTGCGAATAATTTAATGTACATAGGTGCCACCACTCATTATGTAAGCCGTAGAAGTAATGGCGATTTTTTTCAACTAGCCTTCAATATGGATTACCAACAACAGCAGCTCAACACCGAATTGAAATTGCTGTCTAATCCAACAGGTTTAGGTGATTCAGTATCCTCTCCTTCGGGATTTTCTAATGCAATGGATTTTAACGTTTTTCAGACTAACATTAATACCAAATATACTTTTAAACGAGGTCTATGGGAATTAACGCCACGTTTGGAGGTTGGTATGGTACAAAACATATTGATAGATTTTGGAAAATCAAAAAGTAAAAATAACGTAGTGCTTTCTCCTGGATTGTCGGGTAAATGGGGGCTTCATGAAAAAGGGCGATTGGAAGCAGACTTTTATTTTCAGCAACAGAATGCTACAAGCACTCAACTAGTTCCCAATTACTATACAACAGGTGTACGTAATTTTATCCGGGGAATGGATAATCTTGCTGCTCTAAGTAGTTCAGGTGCAGCGCTAACATATACTTATGGTAGTCTGACAGATCGTTTTTTTGCCAATTTCTCTGCCGGACATCAAATTTTGTTTGATTATGTGGGTATATCAAGCAGACTAGATCCGAATTTCAGCCTTGTTCAACAGGTGTTACTTAAGGATAAAAAAAGCAGCTATTTTAAGGGCGACTTTAATTATTATCTGAGAGCTGTACATGGAAATTTTCGGTTAGATCTGGGAATGAATGCCACAGATTATGCAAACCTGGTAGAAGGAGTGGGCAGCCGTCGAATCCGTGCAGCAAGTTATGATTATGGACTATCGTTTAGAAGCGCGTGGAATTCTAAATTGAATATCTATATGGGGTATACCCTTCAGCACGTTAACTATCGAACAGAAGGTAAACTTATACTAAATAATAGCCGGGGGTTCCTGAATGTATTTTTCAGCATGTCGAAAAATATTCAGTGCAATTTAAAAAATGAATCTTATCGCTTCGGAAGTTTAATGGGGAAGAGATCCAAGATCTATTGTTTTTCGGATTTCACTTTATCGTATGAGATGAAAAAGCACAGAACGAGATTTAACATTATAGCAAAAAACATTTTTAATACGAAGTTTTTTAGAAATGTTGAGCTGACTGATATGTACAATTCTAGCACTGAATACAGACTATTGCCAGGATACATCAGTTTTGGCTTAGACCTTAGCTTTTAAAATTTACATGTGGTATTTTAGAGGAATTGAGAAATGCGCCATTTGATTTTTACAATCAACAGATTATCAAAATCAAATGGCATATTTTTTTATAATTAAGAGCTGCATGAAAGCGTAGAACATCCTGCGATATTGTCGTAGATGGGCGGACGCTTGACAGAAAACTCTGGAAATATTTCTTGATATGGTTTTTCTAAAGCTTGTGTTAGTTTTAATAACATTGCTGTGTTTCCATTACTGATTTCTTCAATACATTGGTAAAGTAAATAGTTTCTTAGTATGAACTTCGGATTTGTTGTTCTCATTAATTCTAGTGACTCTGCTTTTGAAATTGAATTTAAACGCAAACGGTATTGGTACTGGTCAATGAAATCTTTTAGTTTTTTGAGCTTTTCTTCATTCAGAGCAGTGTATGTAATGGGACTGAAATGATCTTTAACATCAGTATCTGCTTTTATTTGTTCCAATTGATTAAAGAATAAGGTGTGATCCATTTCAAGGTCTTGCATCAAGCTTTGCCAGTTTGAGAAAAATAATTCGTCTTCTTTTATGAACTCATTAAATCCAAATTTTTTGCAAAGCATTTTGTTATTGGCCTCTGAAAAATATACACCAAAATTGCTCAATGAATTTTCAAGAAATTTTTCATCATTGATGACCGGGTGGAGCGCATTTGCTAATTTCCATAGATTCCACTGTCCGATCTGTGCTTGTCTACCGAATGCATATCGTCTTCCCGGCAGATCTGTGGTGTTTGGTGTAAAATTTAAATTATATTCTTCCATCATTGCATAAGGACCATAATCGATGGTCAATCCCAAAATTGACATGTTATCTGTATTCATTACGCCATGTACAAAACCAACTCTCAACCATTCTACTATTAGATCTGCTGTTGCTCGACAGACAGTTTCAAAAAAATCTTTATATTTACATGGGTTAGAGGGGACTATGGTGGGGAAGTAATTATCAATAGTAAAATCAAGCAGATCTTGTAATAATTTGTGTTCTCCTTGAGCAAATAGAAATTCAAAATGGCCAAACCGAAGGAACGTGTCTGCAGTTCTTGCCACTACCGCACCTTTTTCGTATTGTGGATTGCCGTTATACATAATATCCCGTATTACATCTTCACCAGTGAGGGAAAGGCTCAATGCCCTCGTAGTGGGAATGCCCAAGTGATGCATAGCTTCACTCATGAGGTACTCGCGTACAGAGGATCTTAATACTGCCCTTCCGTCTGCACGTCTTGAGTAGGGCGTCTCACCAGCACCTTTCCATTGTATTTCCGTTTTTTTACCCTCACAATTAATGATTTCTCCAGCGAAAATTGCCCGTCCGTCACCGAGCTGACCCGCCCAATTACCAAATTGGTGCCCTGCGTAAGCTGTCGCATACGTCTGAATATTTTTGGGTAGTTGGGAGCCTACAAGAAAGTTAACATCGTTTTCTTCAAATTTTCCAAGGCCTATTTCCGTCGAAAGAGCCTCATTAAAAGCAATTAGTTCGGGTTGTTCAAATCCTGCTGTTTCAGTTGTTGCAAATAATACTTTTGGCGTAGCTCTCGGTAACGGGCTATTGGAAAAATCTCCAGGAAATATTTTAAGGAAAGGTTGTGTGATCTGTTCAATATTCATACATCAAAGATATTAATTATTAAAGAAAAGCCCTTTATATTAAAATGGCTCTACATTTTAAATAGTAATAGAAAGTGAATTAGTAGTTAATGCTTTTGTCAGTTCTAGCATTTACTACTGCTTTGTTTTTTGATAACATAAAAGCAGATACAATTACGAAACTATTCTTTCGGTTTGAATGTTATCTTTCCATAAGAAACCATAGGAAAATTTAGCGAATTATGAGTCTACAAGTTGATAGTGTCGTCAAAGAGATAGAAAATTATGAAGGTAATTTTCATAAAGACGTGATAGAAGGTTTAAATACTTATCCCAAGAAATTATATTCAAAATATTTTTATGATCCTATCGGCGACCGGCTTTTTCAGGACATTATGCAAATGCCGGAATATTACCTAACAGACTGTGAACTCGAGATTTTTAGCAAAAGAACATTGGAGATGGCTGAGCTCATCTCCGCTGACTATTCTGCTTTCGACCTCATTGAACTGGGAGCTGGTGATGCGCTTAAATCGAGTCATTTATTAAGACATCTTAGCAAAAGTGATATCGATTATTCCTACATGCCAATAGATATATCAGGCAATATCCTTACGGTATTGTGTGAAAAATTATCCGAAGAAATTCCAAACTTAGATACTGTTCCTCTGGAGGGTGAATATTTTGAGATGCTGAATGAGGCAATGAAAATATCCGAACGTCGAAAAGTAGTTTTATTTTTAGGGGGAAATATTGGCAACATGGATATGGAAGAAGCACAACTGTTTTGTGCTGAAATTCGTCGTAGATTGAGTCCCGGAGATTTATTTATTATAGGTTTTGACTTAAAAAAAAATCCTCACACCATCCTCTCTGCATATAATGATAAATCTGGAATTACTTCTGCATTCAATATTAATTTACTTCACCGTATAAATCGGGAACTAGGCGCAAACTTCGATACACGATATTTTCAGCATTACCAAACTTATGATCCTATTTCTGGCGCTTGTAGAAGCTTTCTAGTTAGTTTAACCAACCAGTATGTACACATTAAACGAGATTCTATTTTTTTTAAGGAAAATGAATTGATTGACATGGAGATTTCACAGAAATATTCGCTTGAGGAAATTCAACGTCTTTCTTCTTTGGCCGGATTTGAACTGTTGGTAAATTTAAATGATAACAAAGGTTGGTTTGTGGATTCCATTTGGAGGGTGGCGTAATTATAATCGTTTATGAAAAATATAAATTTAGCAGTTAGCGTATTGCCAGAAAAAGAAGTGTTATATGCAAAATATCTTACTGTAAGAGGCTATTCTGAGGAACTTTGCCGGCCGTTGGAAATTGAGGACTATGTCGTTCAGCCAATGGCTGATGTTAGTCCTCCAAAATGGCATCTTGGGCATACTACATGGTTTTTTGAAACCTTTATATTGATTCCCCACTTACCGAATTATCAAGTCTTTGATGACGAATACAACTTCGTTTTCAACAGCTATTACGAAACAATAGGTTCTCGGGTGATTCGAACGGACCGAGGTAATCTCAGCAGGCCATCAGTAGCAGACATCTATAATTACCGACGATACGTTGACAAGCATATGATCGAATTTTTAGATGGGGAATTTTTGACACAAAATCTTGTTGATATGTTTGTTTTGGGTTTAAATCACGAGCAACAACACCAAGAATTGCTACTTACAGATATAAAATACATATTAGGACATAATCCTCTTTTTCCTCCCTATAGCAAAGAAATTAAATCAGCTGAATATGTAAATCATGATAGAGAGTATGTCAGGTTTAAGGCCGGAATTTATGAAATTGGATTCGAGGGGCAAGGTTTCTGTTTCGATAACGAACAGGGAAGGCACAAAGTCTACCTAGATGATTTCGAAATTGAGAATACCCTTGTCACAAATAAACAGTATCTTGATTTCATACAAGCTGGGGGATATTCAGACTTTCAATTTTGGCATGCGGAAGGATGGGATTGGGTGAAAAAACATCAAGCGCAAGCGCCCTTGTATTGGCATCTGATTGACGGGAAGTGGATGATTTATACCCTGAACGGATTGATGGATATAGACTTAGAGGCTGCAGTTTGCCATATTAATTTCTATGAAGCCGCTGCTTATGCATCTTGGAGAGGTATGCGGCTTCCGACAGAGGCTGAATGGGAAGTTTCCGCAGACCATATTAGTTGGGGAGAACGTTGGGAATGGACAAATTCCGCTTATCTTCCTTATCCTAGATTTAAAAAAGAGGCGGGTGCAGTAGGTGAATATAATGGCAAATTTATGATTAATCAAATGGTATTAAGGGGCGCTTCAATCGCTACACCAAAAGGACATAGCCGTAAGACTTACAGAAACTTTTTTCAAACAGCACATCAGTGGCAGTTTACAGGAATTAGATTAGCCAGGTAATATGGTCGAGATCGACTCAGTTTCTAAATCATTCAACGGTAAAGCGGCCGTTGATCACATCTCAATAGAAGTTAGAGCGGGTGAAGTTCTCGTTATTTTGGGTACAAGTGGTTGTGGTAAAACCACAACTTTAAAAATGATCAATAGGCTGATTGAACCTGATAAGGGCAAGATCTTTATCCGAGGTGATGATATATCCAAACGGAGGCCGGAAGATTTGCGTAGAGAAATTGGTTTTGTAATGCAGCATTCGGGTCTTTTTCCCCATTATACGATAGCCAAAAATATTGCTGTGGTTCCAGAATTGCTGAACTGGCAAAAAAATAAAATTAAGGATCGTACGGTTGAGCTTCTTAGCAAATTAAATTTAGGAGAGGATCTGTTAAAACTCTACCCACATCAATTGAGCGGAGGGCAACAACAGCGCGTAGGTATAGCAAGGGCGTTAATAGCCAATTCCCCTATATTGTTGATGGATGAACCCTTCTCGGCACTGGATAACATGACTAGAAGTGGCATCCATGCCGAATTCAAATTGTTGGAAGAGATCCGAAGCAAAACTATTGTCTTGGTTACACATGATGTGCCTGAAGCTTTTGAACTTGGACATCGTATCTGTCTGATGGATGAGGGAAAGATTGTACAGATTGGAACACCTAAAGAGCTACTATATAGTCCAGCAAATGAATTTGTGTTTGATTTTTTTTTAGAAAATCGCTTACTGTTGGAGTATAAAGTAACGATGCTACATGAATTAAAAGGAATTATAGCGTTGGATCATTTCATCGATAACTATGGTTTTTCTGAAAACACAGACCTATGGCGTGTTTTACAGGTGTTAAGTGCACGTGTGGATGCCATACTAGACTATGAATGTATGATAGTTGCATTCAACACGTATAGAAAACAGCAGGTGGTATGACGGATCAAACTCTTTGGCAATTCGCACTTGAGCAGCAGGACAAGTTATTGATACAGATCTGGCAGCATTTAGAACTTACATTTTTAGCTCTGACATTTGCCATTCTTATTGGAGTACCTTTGGGAATATTGATTTCGAGGAAAAAGAAATTTGCTGCTATTGTTTTAGCTTTTGCAGGGATTTTACAAACTCTTCCTAGTATTGCATTGCTGGGGTTTCTTATTCCAATCCTAGGTATTGGTCCTATTCCAGCTATTGTTGCACTTATTATATATGCACTTTTACCCATTATTAGAAATACTTATACTGGAATCACTAGCGTAGACCATAGTATCTTGGAATCAGCCAAAGCTATAGGTATGACCGATTGGCAAATACTATTCAAAGTTCAACTTCCCCTGGGTATACCGGTGATTGTCGCCGGAGTTCGGACAGCCGCAGTGATCAATGTAGGCGTCGCAACCTTAGCATCATTCGTTGGGGCCGGCGGATTGGGTGAATTTATCTTTGGTGGTATATCACTCAATAACTCCAATATGATCTTAGCGGGAGCTATTCCCGCTGCATTACTTGCGATACTTTTAGATAAAGGTATCGGATTGCTACAAAATTCATTCGCTAATTTCAGATTTTTTCTAATCTTTATTTTGCCCAGCTTTCTTCTTATTCTTGCTATCCTCTATATAAGAACAAACAGTGTTAATCGGCAGATAAAAGCTGGTTTTACACCCGAATTTATGGGGCGCCAGGATGGTTACTTAGGCCTCCGTAGTGTTTATGGTCTAAAAATAAAACCGCTTATCATTAGCGATGCGATTATGTACAAAGCCGCTTTTGAAAAGGATATCGATCTTATTAGTGGATATTCCACTGACGGTCGCGTCAAAGCTTATGATCTGCTTGCATTGAAAGATGACAGGAATATTTTTCCGCCCTACTTTGCCGCACCGATTGTCAAGGTAGCGACGCTCAAGAAATTTCCACAATTGGAAGAGACAATAAATCTATTGGCAGAGAAGTTCACTGATTCGGTGATGATTAGCCTTAATTATAGGGCTGATTTCCTAAAACAGACGCCTGAAAATATTGCCAAGGACTTTTTAGTGCAAAACAAACTCTATAGACCATCACGCCGAGGTCAGGCTGGTACCATAAGGATAGGTTCTAAAATTTTTGGGGAACAATACATTTTGTCGGCCATTTATAAAATTCTCCTTGAAGGGTATACCGATTATAAAGTGGAGACAAAGACAGGACTTGGCGGAACCAAAATTTGCTTTGATGCTTTGATACACGATGCCGTAGACTTTTATGTGGAGTATACGGGGACAGGGCTTTTGGTATTACTGCAACCGGAGCAACAAATTATATCCAATGTGTCCAAAGATCCTGCTGGCACCTATAACTATGTAAAGGGTGAATTTGAGAAGAGATTTGGCATTACTTGGCTAAAACCTCTTGGTTTTAATAATGCATACGCTCTAATGATGCGGCGTTCTCAAGCTGAACAAAATCATATCCAAAGTATTAGCGACTTAAAAAAATACGAATAACCGAAAAAGTAATTCCAACATTTACTTCAAAATGTAAATAATTGAAACTATCAATGCTCTGACATTGTTTCAAGAACATCGCAATATAGCTTATTGTGTTATAAATTAAACTACATAGCTATGAAAATTTTATTATGGAGAGGATTGATCAACAAATCCTGGGAGCATTGCACCGTTGACAAAAAACACGTTACCTATAAAAAGACTCGCGCTTAATGTCAGGCCACTTTGAGTTAGTGGCTTAACATCGTTATAATTTGATGATAATGGAGTCGAATTGCTTTCAATTGATAGGATGTGATGAATTTAAATTATATTTCTACGTGTTCGAACTATTTGCTTGTTAAGCTTGTTGATAAGTTAAATGAAAAATATTATTATGTTATCTAATTATAAAAACATCATTCAGATCTCTTTATGGGGCATATTTTTGATAAGCTTTGTTTTTACAGGTTGCCGGGACCGCAATACTAAAAATCAGCCGGCAGGGAAAGAAGTCTCTAAAATGAAGGAGCAGGCTGAGAATACAGATTTTACACTTGCGTTCCTTAATGCCCTCTTCTATGAGGAGGATTTTGAGTCCTCTTTAAAATCCCAATTGCAACTCAGTCAAAGGCAGATTGCTGATTTAAAGGTAGCAGCGAGTACAGCTGTGGAAAAACTTAGCGAGGAGGATGAACCTTCCAGTAAATCATTTAAAGAGTCTATAAACCAGGCCACGACTCAAATTGTAAAAATACTCGGTAATCAAAAGGCTGCTCAATTCTTTCATTTTATAACTGCACGTTATAATGATGGAGAAAATACGCTACCAATTGAGCCAAATCATATTCCTGAAGACACGCGTATTATTGTAAATGGACCAGCTTTTCGAATGGATGTATTTCAGCAGGGTAAGCTAGTTAAGACCTACAGTATTGCTATTGGATATCCCGAGTTCCCGTTGCCTACTGGTGTACGTAAAGCGACCAACATCATATTTAATCCTACATGGACACCTCCGGATGAGCCTTGGGTGAAAGGTAAGGTTAGTCCGGGCGAGAAAGTCCCTGCTGGAAGTAAACTAAACCCTCTTGGGCCCATTAAAATTCCCATTGGTATGCCGTCTTTGATTCATGGCGGAAAAGATGTATCCAAATTGGGAGCGTTTGCTTCTCATGGTTGTGTTGGTCTTACGGACGGTCAAGTGCAGGATTTTACAAAATTTTTGTCCTTAGTAGCAGGAAATCCGATTTCGGCAGAGGCAATCGCTAATTACGAAAAAAAGGATACAAAAACTGAAACTGTAAAATTAAAGCAACCTGTATTAGTAGAACTTCGATATGAAACCATTGTTGCTCAAGATGGAGGTTTGCATATCTTTCGGGATGTTTATGAGCGTGGTACAAATACCATTGAAAATGCGACCCGTGTTCTTGATAAATATAATATCAAGCTAGAGAAGCTCAGTGAGCAAGAGCGCACTAGCTTAATGAAAGGTTTGGAAGATATGAATCAGGATGCGCGTGGTAATAAAATTGCCGGCGTTGACAATCCGGAATCATCCTCAACAGGCGATAGTGCAAAAGAACGAGCCGCTGATAAAGAAAGCCGAAAAGACAAAGGCCAAGTAACGAAAAAGGTAGTTGGCCAGAAAGAAATCGTTGTTAGAATTGCAGCATTGAAAGGTAAAGGATATCCACTTCCTGTAGACATTAATTCAGGGAAATAAATAAGTTCTAATTGCTTATTAGCACCCCCATGAAACTTTATGCTACAAGTATCATGGGGGTGCTTACATACCTTTTTATTTAATTTTGACGAGTTCCACACGTCTGTTTTTAGACCTGTTGTCTTCTGAGTCGTTAGCGACCAAAGGACGGTCTGCACCGTAGCCCTTAGCTGATAATCGGGATTTATCAATTTTTTGAGCAATGAGTGCATCCATCACAGCTTTTGCACGATCACTAGAAAGCTTTTTGTTGTGAGCGCTATCGCCAATATTGTCCGTGTGCCCTTCGATTGCGATTTTTAATGAGGGATCATTTTTTAGCGCTTCGGCAATCTGAATGACCAAATCGATTCCTGACGTGGTAATACTTGATTTATCCGTATCGAATGTGATATAAACGATCGATTTACCTGTTTCAGAGAGATCTTTTGTGATTTCATCTGCTGTAATTTTTTTTATCGTTTGTTTGAAATCATTCTCTTGAAGAATATTAAGTTTGGCTCCAGCATTGTTGCACGTATATTGAATAAATATATTACCTTGATTTTTGGTTCTAATAACATAAACTCTGATTTGTTCATCAACATATCCGATGTCACCTTCATCACCTTTGTGTGGGTCCTGCTTATTGTATCGATCATACTCTTCCCTTGTAATGGTGCCATCAAAAACTTTTACAGCGCCGATAGACGCTAAATAATCCTCCATGCTTTTTTCAAAATAGCGTTGTGAAAATTGAGTACCTTGCTCATTTGTTATATTTGCTTTATAGAGTCTACCTTCGAATGGTTTCATAACTCCGTTGATGGCAAAATAGCAAACATCAAAGTCTTTTTTAATGGGCTGGTTCATCTCTTTGTAACCTTTTGGCGGAGTAAAAAATGGGAACACGCCGATATCACTCTCTGAGTACGGGATACTTGCAAGATCAAAGCTTGTTGTTGTGTCAATTTTTGTAGGCGCTTCTTCAATCGTTCTTTCCTGTGGAGTTGGCGGCGGGGTATTATCTTTTACCTGTTGGGTGCATGAGGCAACTGCCCATGCAGATGTCAATAAAAGTATTGTGCTTTTCATATTTTCTTTATTTTAGCTGTGGCAAATTTTATGCCTAAAACGTTGACATATTTGTCAATTGGATTGAAATGCGGAGCAATTCTTTTTCTTTTACGCAGCTCCTATTGAAGTCTTTAGGAAGCTGCAGGAGTAAAGTTGTTGAAGCATTTTAGTATAAATTCCTATTATTATGAAATCCGTTTAAGCTCGTTTCTTGTTCATGGTTTTCACTCTCTCTTTTCTCAAACAGTAAAAATAAATAGCTATAAAAATCATCACGTAGAGGTTTGACTGTTGCTAAAGTAAAAGGAGACAAGGTAATTTATATTAAAAGATTTGGCTATCGTGATTTCGCCAATAAGTTGGCTGAAAATTTCTATTTTTAGCTCCTCAACCTTATATAGTATAGTTAAGTCAACAAAGATAACCCGCACACAAAAACTAATGGATAAAAGCACAAAAATTATTATCTTTATTTTCTGTCTCTTCAAACTGACACTTCATATCATTGCGGATATACATTCAGGATTTCAGGGAGATGAGCTACTGCATATAGCAACCGGAAACTACCAAATATGGTATGGCAATACGTACATGACTTTCCAGCTTTGCATATGTTTGATAGACTTTACCTGACGCAATTGGATGATCTTACTTTCACTGAAGTAGTATCTGGTCTTTTTTTAGATATCAACCCGATTACATCTATCATGCTACTTCCTACATTTATTTTCATTTTAGGAGGTCAAAAAATGAAACATCATTACCGGCCCTTAGCGACTTCAATTTTATTTTCTGTTCTATTTTTAGCGTATTCTAAAGGCAAAGCCTATTACTTTTTCCCGATTGTTCTAACATTATTGCCATTTGTGGGTGTTTTTTTTGAGCGTATCATTATGCCCCAAAGAAGGTGGTTGTTATATCCATTAGGTTTTATTTTATTATTAGGAACTATGTTGATTCCTTTTGGTCTACCCATTTATTCTTATGCCCACTATATAGATACTATTCACAAATACCTTCCTAAAAACGTGAAAAATGGTAAGGAGGTTCTTCCTATGCAAGAATACATTACAAAGCAAAAGTGGGAAAGTACTATGCAGGAGTTACGATCTGTTTATGACAGTTTGCCTGCAAATGAACAGTCGAACTGTCTCATTTGGGGTAAACATTATTCTCAGGCTGGCGCTATCGAGCTGATGAAGAGTACATACAGGCTTCCGAATGCCTTTTGCTACCATGGTAGTTTCTACAGTTGGGCACCATTTGGACAAATGCCAAAAACTGTAATAGCCATTTGTTACAACGATACCAGCGAAGAGTTTTTTTATTCTTTTTTTGAAGAAATCATTCCTGTGAAAAAGTTATATAGTCCATATGCCAGTAACGAAGGATGGGTGCTACAGACGATTTATATGTGCAAAAAACCTAAACAAAACTTTGACAAATTGAAAGATCTTTTTGCAACGAGAATATTTGAATAAGCAAACCTATAGATAGGGATGTTATATTTTTTCCAACAATCATTTGTTGATAAATTTAAATCCTCTTTAATTTTCAAAACCGTATTGTCACAATCTCAAATAGCGATGGCCATTCTGCTATTTCTGATTATGATCACGTCACTGTTATTTTCTTATCCCAAAATAACACTAGAAAATTTTTTTTTATTTAAATTTAGCTGAATCAAGGTAAGACAACTAATAATCTCGGGCAATGCATACTTCGTATCTACACCTTTTAACATCTAAAAAGGATATTAAGTGTTATTTTTTTATAGCTATTTTTCTTTTATGTACTAATTTGAATCAGCTTTTTGCGCAGAAAACAACTGCTCTATTAAAAGAGAAAATTGAACGAATAATTTCAACGAAGGATATGAGGGTAGGAGTTTCAATTTTAGCAAATGATGGTCAGGATAGCATTTCAATAAACGCTGAAGAGCATTATCCTTTACAAAGTGTTTTTAAACTGCATATTGCTCTCGCAGTGCTCTCAGAAGTAGACAAAGGTAAGTTGTCATTAAACAAAAAGATAAAAGTTACTGAAAGGGAACTTCTCCCTGACTTTTGGAGCCCGCTTAGAGACGAACATCCAAAAGGGGGTGATTTTACGATTAAGAAACTAATCCAATATTCTGTTTCTCAAAGTGATAATGTGGCTTGTGATGTGCTAATTCGCTTGTTAGGCAAACCGAAGACAGTGGAGGACTATTTCAAGAAAAACCATATTATTGATAATTTTGAAATTAACTATACCGAAGAGGATATGCAGTCTAAATGGGAAAATATGTTTCAAAATTGGACAACAGCTAACGCTGCAAGTGAGCTTTTGATGAAATTCTATGCCAATGGAAATAATCTACTATCCCAACATAGTTATGATTTTGTTTGGAAAACTCTGAGAGAAACAAATACTGGTGAAGACAGGCTAAAGGGAGCTTTACCAAAAGGAACGGTAGTAGCACACAAGACAGGATATTCTGGCAAAAACAGCGAAGGAATTACGGCCGCTTTTAATGATATCGGAATAGTGTTTCTCCCTAATGGTAAGTATTTTATTATCAGTGTTTTTGTGGCGGATTCTAAAGAGAGCAATGAAGTTAATGCACAAATGATTTCAGCTATATCAAAGGCGACTTGGGATTTCTATTTGGAGAAATAAATTGGAGTGTACGAAATTAATGTTAGATTAAACCTGTTTTTCGGAGAATGATTAGGAGATAGATGGATGTTATTCTAGTGCAAAGAAATGAAAAAATCAGCTGTAAACCAATATGTTATCGATAAATTTTCTCATTTTAATTTGAATGAAGAGGAACTTTTTGAACTTAACAAGATTTTAATCTTTAAAAGATTTCGTCGAAAAGAAATTATTCTTTCATATGGCGAACGCGTCACTACAATCGCTTTAATTATTGAGGGCGCTGTATATTCAAGTATCCTACAGCCGGATGGTACCACCCGTATTACCAGTTTGCATTATCCTTCATCTCTGGGAGAAATAATTTTTAATTTTGAAGATTACCTTCAAGACCGACCATCTAAGAAAGATTATCGGGTACAGGATGACTGTTTGCTATTGATGCTGGATATTCCAGCAGTTAAACGTCTGTATGAGCAATTTCCAAGATTTTATCAATTGGAACTAGTGATTATTCAACCAAATTTCGTCACGGCACTGAAAAATATCGAGATTCTACAATCAAAAAATGCAGCAGATAAAATAAAACTATTAAAATTTCATGCGCCCGAAGTATTTAAATTATTTCCTTATGGTCATATCGCATCATATCTTGGAATACATCGGAATACGTTCAACAATGTTATATCAATTTTATAACCATTATACGATAAAATGCACAATTTTGTGCATTTTTTTAACGCTATTGTGATGTTAATTTGCTTCATGATTTGTAAAATGACTGAAAACAGTATTGGTATCGCAGTGGCAGATGATTCGCCAATTCATAGAAAGCTCATTTCTATTATTTTAAAAAGGGATCCACGTTTCCATCTTCATGGCGTTTTTAACAATGGGAGCGATTTAATTTTGGCAATCGATCAAATGGATCTCAAGCCTAGTGTATATTTTCTTGATATTTTGATGCCTATTAAGAACGGACCTCAAACTTCTATTTTACTGAAAGAGCTGAATCCGAACGCTTTAATTTTTGGATACACTAGCCTGTTTTGCAGTCCAATGGTGGACCAGATGTATTATAATGGTGCGAAGAAGATATACCAAAAAGGGGAAAAATCTCTTCAGTTAATTTTCGATGAAATATACGAATGCTGTATCTTAGAGTTGGCAGAATGATACCTTCCTTACGGCAGTATCAATATATAAAAAAATACGATCATTATAATTAGATTAGAAAGAAGTATTCGCCGATTGGTTGTGTCCTACCAGATTATGTAACCGTCGAAGACGGGGAGGCTGAAATTAAATTTTGCAAAAAATGAATGTTGTTAAATATGTAAAGGTTTATATGAATTTAATGGATCCAAAAGCGTATATTCTTAACTTGACGAATGGGGCAGACCAAAATAATAGGGGTGGTTTCAATAAAAGCTTTTATCGTTTCATTGCATTTATTTTGATGTTAGTACCTTTAAATTTATTTTCTCAAAATATTGTTAGCAGAAAAAAATACACTTATCAGATTAGAGAAGAGATTGGGGATTTAAATAATGACGGTAAAATGGATAAAATTACCGTTAATATGGATACAACTGATGATTCACAACCGTTGAGATTACAAATATTTCTATCTAAAAATCATGGGAAGTTAACCTTAGCATTAACTTCAGATCAAGCTATTGAACCGCAATATCCAGTCGAAAACCAAAGAAAGTACAATGGTTTTCAAGTGCCCGATTTTATTATTGAAAAAGGAATTTTAAAAATGTGGCAAGAAATTAAAGGTGGAAATATAACCTATCACTTCAAATACAATAGAGGTAATTTCGAATTGATTTATGTTGAAAAACTTACTAGTGATATCGCCAAAAGCTATTTTGACGAAAACACGATCTTTACTGAAACTAAATTTGATCTCATACGTGGAATAAGAACCGAAACAGATGAGCACTTTGGATCAGGCAAAGTACTTAGTATACGAAAGAAGACAGTTTTGATAAGGCCTTTGCCAAGATTGCAGGATTTCAAATTTTCCGATAAGAATCGATATTGAGGATTGCTCGTTATTTCCCAAATAATTCGACATGTGGAGTGGTTTTTCTTTTGTTTTAGCCGTGATCAGGTAGTTGCATGTTATTTTAAGATATACTGTAAATAATCGAAACTTTTGTATGAAGGCCAGCGTTACATTAAGTAGCATTGAAATATTGATCATTGAAATATTACATATTCGAATAATCCAAGCGATTATTACAATGTCAATGTTACAAATTTAAAAGCAAAGCAAAATTAATTTTAGAAATTCAAAAAAATTGGAAAATAAAGATCCTTTACCACAGATAAACCATCGATTTGTGTCAAGAGTATGGATAGCCGCAGGCATCATATCGTTTATAGTCGTCGCCCTCCTGCTATCTTGGAAAGCCAATCAGGTGTTCTTGTATACTTTAGCTGGTGCCATCATTGCAATATACTTTCATGGATTTGCAGGTTTAATCGCCCGAAAAACAAAGATATCCCCAAAATGGTCACTTCCACTTTCTATCATTTTGTCGATCAGCTTTTTATTTGGAACTTTTTTTCTAATTGGAGCCCGCGTTACAGGTGAGGTGGTTCAGTTTACCAAAGAAGTTCCTAGCCTAGTTGAAGATGCTAAAAACTTCATCGAAGGCAATAGTAACATAAAACTGATTTATGAAAAAATAGCTTCTTCTAAAATAGTTGAGAAAGCTTCACTATTATTGGGTGGATTTTTTAATAGTACAGTCGGCGTTTTTGGAGATATCTATATCGTACTATTTATTGGAATTTTTTTCACGGCGGCTCCCGACCAATATAAGACTGGCATTGTAAAGCTTCTTCCAGCCGATATGCGTTTACAAGGTAATAATTTGATAGAAAAAATTGTAAAAAATCTCAGGTCTTGGTTAAAGGGAATGCTATTCTCAATGTTCGTTGTGTTTGTACTTACGAGCATTGGACTTGCTATTCTGGGTATAGATTTGTGGCTAGTATTAGCTCTTATTGCAGGGCTATTAAGTTTCATTCCCAACTTTGGTCCGATTATATCGATTATTCCAGCAGCTCTTGTTGCCCTTTCAAAATCCCCATCTACTGCTTTGTGGGTGATTGTGCTTTATTGTTTTGTTCAGCTGGTAGAGAGCAATTTTATTACACCCTTGGTGCAACAGGAATTGATCAAAACGCCCCCCGCGTTAATTATCATTTCGCAAGTATTTGTAGGGATCTGGCTTGGAGCCTGGGGGGTTATACTTGCTACACCAATTTTGGTCATTGTTATGGTGTTGGTACAAGAACTTTATATTAAAAAGCAGGATCAAAAGCAGTCACTTTCTAAATAATATTAAGTCCGTCTCTGCATACTTACAACAGTACTATCGCTATCGATTAACTTCGGTATTCAGCAAGGTACGGGAGCAAAAAAAATCGCTCGTTAAGCTGAGGCGACGAGCGATTTGAGATTAAGATTGGAGAGTTTTAATCCAATAGACCATATACACGGACATAGTCTATTTCGAACGTTGCGGGGAATATTGTATCATCTACACCCTCTTTGCCGCCCCAGTTTCCGCCGACAGCGAGGTTAAGTAACCAATGGAACTTTTGGTCAAAAGGCCATTCTTTGAAGCTCCTATTTTGATTGACAAAGTGAAAGATCTCTTGTCCGTCAATGAAACCTTTTATATATGTCGGTGTCCAGTCTACACGATAGCTGTGAAATTCTTCAGAAACACCAGACACCTTTTTTTTACTCGTTTTCTGTGTGTTTATGCTATGATTATAAGCTTGGGTATGCACCGATATATGCACCATATCCTGATCGTATCCGACATGTTCAAGTATATCTATTTCGCCCGATTTAGGCCAATTACCATATTTCATATCAGTAGGAAGCATCCAGATCGCTGGCCAGGTACCAATCCCTCTTGGCAATTTTGCACGCGCCTCAAATCTGCCATACTTGAAGTCTCCTTTATTCTTGCTGGTCAGCCGTGTAGAGGTATAGGGGGCGTCCTTTTTATTTCCTTTTCTCGCCATAATCTTAAGGACACCGTTTTCCACGATGGAATTTGATGCTGAAGCCTCCATGTAATACTGCTGTTCATTGTTGCCCCAGCCGTTGTACAAAGAACCGACATCATAAGACCATTTGGTTTTATCTGGCAATCCTGAGTAATTAAATTCATCAGCCCATATTGGTGTTGGCGAAAAATGATAGGTTATCTCATTTGCTTTACCTGAATTTGACTTGACAAAAAAGGGGATGTTGGCGGTCGCTACCTTGTTATTTCCATCGTTTGCATAGACGAAGAGCCGATAGGCGCCTTCTAGAGAAGGAGCCGTCAAGAGTGTCCTGTCAACTGCATTATTTTGTATAAAGCCACTTAATCCCTGCGGACGTTCTTCACGGTCGCCACCTTCTTTAAGGTCTGTGCTTTCTTTGAGAAGCTCCCAACGTATCTGTAATTTATCGCCGTCGGGATCATGTACAAAGGCTTCTATAGGGTAGGATTTACCGGATTCAAGGTAGATAAAATCTTTTGCATGCCTATGATTCAATAATAGAGAGTCTAACTGCGGGGCCCGATTACGGGGCCATTGGGCCGACCAAAGGTACTGCATAACATCGACAACCTCATTTTCCTCACCTTGCTCTGTGAATAATCCATACCATGTTGGTGTACGTTCCTGTTTTTGTCCCCACAAAAAGACATAAGAGCCCAGACAGTTTTTATCTTGTCCGATAGCGGCTTCGTATCGGCTTTTGTAAACTTTCGCTTTTTCGTGGCTGGTCTCTTCAATCGGAGCTCCCCAAGGTGTTTGCAGGCCTTCCCAATGGCCTGTAGGTCCCCATTCTGTCACAATATAGGGTTTATTCCATCCCGTCTTTTTTAATTGCTCAGGAACAGCGGCAAGGCCACCATATACTTGTACAGCAATCAGGTCCAGTGCTGGGCACCTGGTTTTGATATAATCAATTTCCTTTTGATTCACACCGGCCAGCATGGTAGTAACCAGATGATTGGGATCTAATTCATGGATCATCTCGGCGATCGAATTGACCGCATCCCATACTTTTGGGTTACTGTAATGTAGGTTGAGCTCGTTGCCGATTCCCCATGTTAGCAATGCCGGATGATCCTTATATTTCAGGATAATTGCGCGAACATATTCTTTTTGTTTGGCAACAGCTGCGGGATTATTGTAATCGAAGCCATGGCGTTCTGTTTTCACATCAAGCCCTAAGGTTACCGTAAGGCCCAGCGTTTGTGCTTTATTTAGGATTTCATCAGCTTGCTGGGGTGTCCATGTGCGTATGGAGTTGCCTCCATACGCTTTTAATTTTTCCAGATTGCTTGTTCCGCCTGCTCCTTTAATGAAGTACGGCTGTCCATTACGCATTATTGTAAAACCATTGTCAACTTTAACGATTGTCGATTTAACGGGTTTGTCTTGCTTTCCCAATCCATAGGAAAGGAAAAGTACGTTTAACAATATGAATATTAGTAGTCTTGCTGCTGTCATCATCTATCGAAAGTTAGGGTTTGCATCTATCTGAGTTTGCGGAATAGGTATGTACTCACTGACACCAGGGGTGAATTTTGCGCCGAAGACTTCTTTGGCACGCTCGGTACGGACTAGGTCATTAAAACGCTCGCCCCACCATTCGCAGGCAAATTCAGCTCGACGTTCATCCAAGATCTGATTTAAATTTACATTTGTAATCGGTGCTAGTTTTGCGCGTTCACGAATCAAACGAAAAGGCTCATCTCCATTTTGTCCCTTCCTGACCTTCGCTTCGGCATTTAATAAAAGAACATCCGCATAACGCAATATACGTACATTATTGTTTGCTCCATATTCCATTCGGCCTGCTGTCATCTGCGATTTTGGGAGATAGGCTTTACCATTGAAATATTTTACGCCAAAAGGATTGCCATAAACGACATCGCCACTTGGAGTTAACGATGTAGTCGCCGGATTGCCATCTACGCCACAATATAAAATTGTTGTTTTTAAGCGTTCCGTTTCACCTCTATTGGTTAAGAAATCAACGATGTTTTGCGAAGGTGGTACCCAGCCTGCTCCGGAGATTGGGCTTCCTTTTTGATCCCCAGAAGGGCCCTGCCATTTAAAAAAGGTACCCCAATCGACGCCCGGACGAACAATATCTCCGGTCCCTAAGCCGAAATCAGAGTATTGCAGCTCAAAGATAGACTCGTTTGACAATTTTCCGGGTATTTTAAAGAGCTCGTAGTAATTTGGGTATAGCGAAAAGCGACCGCTCGCAATAATTTTGTTTGTTGCATCCAGAACATCATTCCAGTGAGCACTACCGTTATCATTCCCGGCCAAATCAGCAGCTGCCTTCGCTTTCAAAAGAAGTGCAGAATATTTAGTTACCGCCCCAATGTGCTTCGATTGATTTGGACGAGCATCTTCAAGATCTTCCGAGCAGGCATTCATTTCATCAATGATAAACTGACGTACTTCTGCTACCGTACTTTTTTGGATCGTAGCCAAACGGCCAATGTTATCGCTGTCAATAAGGATAGGTACATTGCCAAACAGGCGTGAAACCATCAGGTGAGCATATGCTCTTAAAAACCTGACTTCGGCTTTGTACTGTCTATTCAGTTTTATATCCGCCGCATTGGAAACTGGAATTTTTTCAGCAAAATTATCCAATTCGATCAAAGCATTGTTTGCGGCAATGACGAGACTGTAATAACTGATCCAGGATTGATTTATTCCCCAGTAAGATTGAATAGTAACATCATTTTGAAAGTTTTTGATGCCCATTAATTCGGGATTATCATTTGGATTCGGTGCGGCCTGCTGGTAGTCGTCATCGCGCATACAGCGAATGGAAAGATCAATCCAATGGACTAGGTTATCGTCGGAAGCCGAACGATATACACCAGATACGGGGCCGTACATTAAGGCGGTGTTGCTATAGTCGATCTCTTCCGATCGCTGCTGGTTTTCTAAGGGTTTGTCCAAAAATTTATTACAGCTAGATAGGCTAGAAGAAAGACCTAAACAGCTTGCAATCAGGATATATTGAAAAGTTTTCATGCAGTTTGAATTAAAAGGTTAATAATTAGAACGATACTTTGACACCCAAACTATAAGAAGAAGCGATCGGATACACATTGGCGTCAAATCCCATTCCAGCTATTTCGGGTGTAAAACCATTATATTTTGTAAATATAAAAGGGCGGTCGGCAGTAGCGAACACACGCGCGGGTATTTTATTGAGTTCAAAATTATAACCCAATTGTATATTTTGTATCCGTAGGTATGCTCCACTTTCCACAAAAAATGAACTTGCCTGAAGATTCCAAGGGGCAACGGATCCTTTGGCAGATGGGTGCGTATTACTGCTTCCTTCTGCGGTCCAGAGGTTTTCCACGAATGCGGCGTCGACATTCATCTGATTGTATTTTCGGCGCATTGCACGATTAAGATTATGGATCTTGTTGCCGGCTACACCTTGAAAGGCGATGCTCAGATCAAACTTTTTATAATCAAATGCCAGGTTAAATCCGTAGGCTATCGTAGGAAGATAATTGCCGAGGTTTACCCGATCCTTTTCATCAAGCTCACCATTATTGTTCTGATCCTTATATTGAAGATATCCAGGTAAAATTGGTGTGTTTGGATTCTGTTGGTTGTATCTTTTTGCTATGGGATCTGCATCAATTTGGGCTTGATTTTGATAGACATCGGCTACTTCATAGCCGTAGAAAAAGTTTATGGGTTGATTCAATTCTATACGTGCAGGGAATTCAGCAGACCATTCTGGATAACCATTCATTATGTTTTCTAGTCCACCGAGATTCGTAACTCTGTTTTTTAGGGTAGTCAGGTTTCCGCCGATCGCATAGCTCAATTCACCAATTTTGTCTTTCCATTGCAGACCAATTTCCCAACCACTGTTTGTCACACTTCCCCAATTGCCATATACACGATCCCACGAAAAGGGGATAGGTCGGCTAAAAGCAAGGTCATGTGTAGTGCGGTGATAATAATCTACCGCGCCAGTCAAACGATTATTCAGCAAGGCAAAGTCAATTCCGCCATCCCATTCTTCAACAACTTCCCAGCGTACTTGAGTGAAAAAACGGCCGACACGATATCCTGGTACGCGCGTTCCGTTGGTAGTCCCTTCGCTTCCAAATATACCAGAGTAGTTATTGCCTGAGTAAACTGTGGCATAGCCCGCATTAGGCTGAATACCATCGTTTCCCAATTTACCCCAGCTTCCGCGCAATTTCAGCTGGTTGAAAAGCTTTTGATTTTCCATAAACTTTTCCTTGGTCAATACCCAGCCTAGGCCCACCGATGGAAAATAGCCCCATTTTGTTTGGTATTTTGAGCTGCCGTCTGCACGGAATGTTGCTGTCAGCAAATATTTGTTGTCATAATCGTAGGTACCTCTGGTAAAATAGGATATTCCGGCATTTCGGAATCCATTTTCTCCATATCCTGTGGCCGAACCCGTACCTTGCGCATCTACGCCTACATACCAAAACTCCTCCGATTCTGGCACGTCATTGGCTTGTACCCAAGTTTCCCGCCAGCGTTCCTCACGTGATGATTGCCCGAGCAACAATGACCAGTGATGTTTACCCGCCTGATCTTTATACGTTAGGAGATTGTCCAAAATATAATTGGTGTTGCGTGCTTGTGCTGAACGTAAAAAGGAGCGGTCATTGCGCTGATCATTGTCAATGTAGTAAACAGGATTATAGTTTATAGTATGTGTGGATTGATACCTCTGGCTCAGCTGCGAACGAAAAGTGATCTTGTCCTTCCATAATGTTGCTTCGAGATAAATCGTCGGAAGAATCTGGAAGCCCTTTGTTTGATTCGTATTATAAAAAGCTGTCGCTACCGGATTGTTATACCAAAATCCGGATTGCATTCCGATGGCGGTACTTGATCCAAATTTTTCTGGTTTGGCCAATTCCAATGAGGGGTCATAAACAGGGTAGAGTGGCGATGCGAAATAGGCTTGTCTAAAAGCTGCATTATTAGGCGAGTAGGTCCTGAAGTTATTGATGTGTGCGCTAAAACCCGCTTTCAGCCAATCTGTTACTTTGGCATCTGCCTGCAAGCGGAGATTGTATTTTTGATTCATATTGCTGGCATCCATGATGCCCTCTTGTTTGACATAATTGAGTCCCATGGAATAGGTGATTTTATCAGACCCACCCATAATGTCCAGGTTATGATTGGTGATCAGCGCCTTAGAGCGCAGGAGCTCTTTGAACCAATCCGTATCCATCGCCGGGTTGGTCGCTGTCCCGCCATATTTTTCCACCGAACTTTTTACGAAGGCCTCATTGCCAATGGCTGTTGCATATTCCGCATATTGCTTTGCATTAGCCATTTTCAAAACATGTGTCGGTGCTTGGAAACCAGCGAAGCCATTATATGTAACTTTTCCTTTCATATTTAAGCTTCCTTTTTTTGTGGTCACCAAAATGACACCATTTGCGGCACGGACTCCATAGATTGCTGCACCAGAAGCATCTTTTAAAACCGAAATGTCGGCAATATCATTTGGATTGAGGAAATCAATATTGTCCATGAACATGCCATCCACCACATATAAAGGACTTTCATTATTAAAAGAGCCAACGCCACGTACACGAACAGAGGGAGAAGATCCGGGCGCGCCCGAACTTACGATTTGCACACCAGCAACAGCGCCTTGTAGTGCATCCATTGGGTTTGAAACAGTACGCTTGGCCATTTCTTCCATATTTACCGTTCCTATGGGCGCTGTTAGGTCGCCCTTTCGTTGGGTACCGTAGCCTACAACTACAACTTCATCCAGGTTAAAGTCGCTGTTGTTTTGCATGAGCTGAATCGTTAAGATATCTCCATTTATGGGTACTGTCTTCGCCTCATATCCTAATGATGAGATAATGAGGTATTTGACGTTTGTAGGAATAGCGAGTGAAAATTCCCCATTTTCATTGCTGCTTGTCCCGATCGTTGCATTTCCTTGCACAGTAATGCTGGCCGAGATAGGAGAACCTTTTTCGTTTGTAATCCGTCCAGTCACTGTTTTAGTCTGTGCACTTACTATATTGGATAGGCAAGAGAACAGTACAGTACTGGCAATAATACTGATATTATTTTTCATGTGTAATGAATTGAAATTTAGGAATTGTTTATAATTATCAAGAATCAAAATTAGGCTTAAGCAGCTTATTGCCGAATTTTAGAGGTACAACAACACTACTTCATGTTGGTTTTTTCGGCTGCAATTCAATATATTTGGGGTACGTCAAGTTTACGTCAGCCAATTGAAGGGAATTATTATGAGGTGTTTTGCCATTCTGTTTTTTATACTATTTTCTATTTTTTCAAACACGCTATCTGCACAGGAGTTACTTGGCTTACCTTTGGTTTATAATTATGGTAAATCGGTCTATCAGGGGGGAAGTCGCACCTGGGATATAAAACAAGATAGCCATGGCATCATGTACTTTGGTAACAGTGAAGGGCTACTAACCTTTGATGGACGATATTGGAAAACATTTTCCCTCCCCAATCATACCAATATCCGTTCTGTCTGGATTGATGATGAGGATCGAATTTATGTTGGCGGACAGGGTGATTTTGGCTATTTTGAGCGTTCGCCGCAATTTGGACTCGTTTATCATTCCTTACACGATCTCGTTCCAGAAGGATATCGGAATTTTGCAGATATCTGGAATACGGTTGGCGTAGGGCAATCTGTTTTTTTTCGCGGTACCAATGCGATATTTGAACTGAAGGGACAAAAGATTCAAGTACATCCGGCGGCGGCTGAGTGGTATTATATGGGGCAGTCGGACGGCATACTTTATGCGCAGGATAAAAGCAATGGTTTGCTGGAGTTTCGCGATAATAAATGGAATCCCTACATAAAAGACTTACCGTTTAAAGATGTGAAGATCGCATCCATGCTCTCCCTTGGCAAGGGGCGTTTGTTGCTGTCTACTTTAAATAACGAAACTTACAGCTTACAGAACCGGAAGCTGACAATACTGCGTACCCAGGGGGGCGACGGCAGCTATACACCGTCCATAGGGAAAATAGATGACTCAACCTTCGTCGTCGGTAATGCCAAAGAAGGTTGCCAGATCCGTAGCCTCAATGGCAAAACAATTCAAAAGATTGGTGTCAGGGAAGGATTGCAAAATAAAAATGTCACTTCCGTATTTGTGGACAGACAGAAGAATATCTGGGTGGGTACAGACAATGTCATCTCTGTGATTAGCTATGGAAGTGCCATTCGCTATCTCCGGCCCAATATGGAGAATGATGTGACGGGATATTCTACACTTCTCTTCAATAATAGACTTTACCTTTCCTCCTCGAATGGAGTTTATTATGCTGGAATAAAAGAAGGATTGACCGATCAAAGCCGTTCACCAGCTTTTTTTTCCCTTCTTCCGGGCAGCGATGGTGGCGAAGCATGGCGCCTTGAACAACTTAATGGTCAATTATTACTTGGACACAACAAAGGTTTATTCCAGATTACGGATCATTCCCTAAAGCCAGTTCGGCAGGGGATAGGAACTTGGAAGTTGCTTCCGCTTAGTATGGTTTATCCGGTAAAAGAAAGTTTAATAGGAACCTATAATGGCCTCGAGTTGCTTGATTTTAATCAAGGCTTATTCTCGATAAAAGGCCCGCTGGATGGACCTTCTGACTCTTTCCGATTTCTCGAACAAGATGAAAAAGGGACCATATGGGCATCTCATCCCTATCGGGGTATTTACCGGATTACGCTTTCGGACGATAAGAAATCGTATCAGGCCAAACTCTGCAATCATAAAGACGGGCTACCTGCCGATTATCAGAATTACGTATTTAAAATAAAAAATCAGGTTGTATTTGCGACGGAGAAAGGGCTTTATCGCTACGATTATAAGATAAATCGCTTTTTGCCTGCAGAACAGTTCGTAGCGTTTAAAGACTTGACCATACGTTATCTAAAAGATGACCAGGAAGGAAATGTCTGGTTTTGTACAAGGAAAATGGTTGGGGTAGGGCGATTTGATTCCAAGCTTCGAACCTATCATCTTATTAATTTTCCTGAGATAGAAGGGATGAACACCACAGGATTTGAACATATTTATGCTATTGATCAACACAATATATATATAGGAGCAGAGAAAGGGGCAATTCATATCAATTATGATAAGTATTTGAAACATAGTGTAAGACCTGTAGCGATGTTATCTCAAACTATTGCAACAGGAAAAAGGGATAGTCTTATTTATGCAGGTTTTTTTTCAAATACCTTTGAGTCAAAGGAGCAGCCAGTCAATGCTAAAAAAGGCAACGTCCTAAGGTTACCTTCCATTTTTAACTCTTTCCGATTCAGCTTTTCCTCACCAAGTTATGGGATAAATCAGCATCTTGAATTCAGTTATAAATTATTGGGTTATGATGACGAATGGTCTTCATGGAGCCCGCAGTCTGAAAAGGCCTATACCAATCTGTCGGATGGACAGTATACATTCCTTGTGAGAGTAAGGAATAATTTAAACCAGCAATCCGATGTGGCCGAATACCGATTTATCGTTTTACCCCCATGGTATAAGACCCTATTGGCCAAAATGGTATATTTTCTATTGGCTATACTCGCTGTGTTCGGCTTGATTCATCTGCGTAAGATAGAGAGACACAAACAGCAGCTGAAACATGAGCAACAGTTAGCGCAACTCCGTTATATCCATCAGCTGGAAATCGAGAAAAATGAGAAAGAAATCGTGAAGTTGAATAACGAGAAATTAGCACATGAAGTGATGTCCAAAACGAAAGAACTAGCGAGTACTAGCATGCAGTTGCTTGAAAATTCGGGTGCATTAATCAAAGTTAAGGATGAAATCGCAAAGCTTGATACTGGCGATCACGGAGACTCTAATTTGAAACGTATTCACATGTTATTGAAGGATATTGAAAAGAATAGCGCAAACTGGAACCAATTTGCGAGTCATTTTGATGAGCTCAATGATGGATTTTTAAACAATTTGAAAGCAAAGCATCCAGCATTATCTCGAAATGATCTCAAAGTATGCGCGTATTTAAAATTACATTTTACATCCAAACAGATTGCTCAGCTGCAGAATATTACCGTTAGGGGAGTAGAAATTCACCGTTATAGACTGCGCAAAAAATTGCAGATCGAAACAGAATTATCTTTAAATGAGTATTTAAATACAATTTAATTTGAGACATTATCTATTCCAAAGCGCGATTATATCTTAATAATCGATACGTATCTGTCTTGTTGTCTTTATCAACTTCAAGTGTGGTGGCAAAATTAGGAAGGAAAGTTACGGTATCAACTGAATGTAACAATGAAAAATGAATTACAACATCAAGTAGTAAAACCTAACAGCCCATTAACGGAATTTGTTGAAAGTTTTTACTTTTGGAAATGAACAATCCATCATTGTAAGTGCAAAGGGAGAGGGCAGTTTAACATTTTATACCGGTTGCAAAGTGTCCGAAAATTGAGTGCAGGACAGCGGTATTGAATTTAATGACAAAAAACAGGTTTTTGTGTGGTTTAAGGTTGCTTTCGCATCGTAGCGTGAGCAATGGCAAGAACTCTTTTCAGGTAATACCATTTGGTGTATCCCGTGTCCACAATTTCATTTTCCATTGCACCAGACTTGGCCGACATTACCTCACTTGACAATGCTTGGCGATGCAGCACATTGCATGCCACCATATGCCGGTGAGTGAGTAAACCAGGCAATGCAGGACGCTTTTGAGTTAGCAGAAAATTTAACAAGCGATAACTTTCCGGACATTCAAACTGCCATCGCACATTATGAAAAAAAATGCAGGCAAGAGCTTCATTGGTAACTTGCGATACGTTGAAAAATACTGAAATATTACACAGCGAAAATGGGCTTATTAAATTGCTTGGAATGTTTAAATAGTTTCTATTCCGTTAGACTGGCCACAATTTCTTGTTTTGATGGTTCACGAAGAATGATAATCTGATTATTTTTAAAAATTATAAGGCCGCTTTCATTAAATTTATTTAGCCACCCCATCATGGGCCAGACTCCCCACTTTTGAAAAAATTGAGTAGCGTTGGTGACAATGGATTTGAAGTGGTTTAAAGGTGGATTATAACTTGGGTGATATTGGTGATACGCCAATGCATCAATTGTGATATGAGCTATACTGTTTTTCCTTGCGCTGAAGCCAAAATCCGTATCTTCAGCTCCATATCCAATATAGTTTTGATCGAATCCACCAATTTTATTGAAAGTCTCTTTGCTACACCCAAAATTGAGTGACCAGAAGAGTTCGTAACTAAATTGATCTAACTCGTTCCTGACAGGATCGGGCCTACTGTTTTCCATTAATTGCGACATCCAGTCAGGTTTATCTGCAAACCCTTTTTTTAAATACCTAACCCGGCCACTTAATAAAGCATTCTTTTTATTCGAGTAGGGCAGATACTGCTCGATTAAATTTTGTGCAGGAATGCAGTCTACGTCTAAGAAGATATTAAATGAAGAACTGGAACTTTTTATAGCCATATTTCTTGCTTCGCCCAAATTTAAATGCCCTTCTGTTTCCATTTCTACAGTATTTACTCTAAAGGGATATTCATCATCTTCAAACGGGTAAGCACGTTCATTAATAAACACGATCACTATTTCTACCGGTAAGATAGAATTTTTGGCGAGCCCGTTAACCAGGTTTATTAGTGCATGATGGCGTTTATGTACAATTGTCAATACGGACACCGGAGCAGTAGAGTACATATTTCTAATTTGATAATGTTTTAAATAGTTGTGAGTGCAGTTTCTTAAGCTGCGTTGCAATTTCAAAAGTCGCTTTTGGGTTCATCAATTTTTCCCAGGCTTCAATCTTCAACTTTTTTGTGTTTTCAATGATATGTAACCAGTTTGCCTGAAGTAAATCTTTCTCTTCTACTACCTTGGCTACTCCTGCATTTTCCAAAAGTTTGGCCTTTATTTTTTGTTCTTCAAAAGGCCTTTCTGCAGGTATACAAATAATTTTTTTTCTTAAATCACCCAATTCCATTATGCAGTTATGGCCCGCATTGCTTATTACGATCCCGCAATTTTTAAGTATAGGGTATGCATCCTTTGAATTCCCATAATAACTGACTCCATCAATAGCTTTATAATTTTGTATGGTACCCAGTATATGTAAATTGGATGTTTGCGGTAGATCCCTCCTAATTTGAGCAATGAGCGGCCAATCAAAACATGTGCCACCCTGGCCAAAGAAAATAGCGATCTGATTTTCCGAGCTCGAATTCTCTTCAATTGACATTCCGCTATATTTAGAGAATCCACCTGAATAAAATGTCTTTTGTGTAAAATCGTTTTCGATATCCTGCGCCATTGATTTTGCGTAGGGTGCCAGCAAAAGAGATGCGCTTTCATAAGCCAGGGAGTGCGGAGTGTCAGAACGGTCACCGTGTTGTCTCACCACTACGGTTGGTATCCCACAGAGACGGGCTAGTAATGCGATTTCGACAGACACATCAACGATAAGTAAGCAATGGTTATTATTTTTGAAAAACTTTATTATTAGATCGTTTCTATTCACTATCCCCTTCACATTAAGAGGGGCATAATGTAAAAAATTTAGCTCACTACTTGTCCAATCCCTATCGCTATCAGAAGGCGTGTCAAATGGCAGTTCGATCGTTAAGATATCTTCCGGTAACACATCCTTATAACTTGCTAATGAACTACCAAAAAAGACCACTTCGTTATGGGGAAGTTGCGCTGCTATCGCTAAGGCTCTAGTCAAATGACCTGCCCCGTGGTGATGGATATAAAAAGCGTACTTATAAGGCATACTTACTTTCGCAATTTTCGATGACTTGAGCAAATACATTTTCATAGGAGGATACCATTTCTTGAATATCCAATGCTGATTCAGCATGTGCTCGACAGGCCTTTCTGCTAAGCTGCGCCGCATCATTTATGCATTTTGCCAATTCAACCACCGAGCACGACGCGGTAAGACATCCAGTTTCGTTATTTACAATCTTTGGCAGTGCTCCTCTAGCGAAACCCGCAACTGGGGTTCCGCACGCTAAGCTTTCGGCGACAACCAAACCGAAAGGTTCTTCCCAACAAGGAGTAATCACACTTACCGCTGCATTTCCAATAAGGTCATTAAGTTCTTCGTGTGTACAGTGCTCTACCCACTCAGCGCTTTCATCTAGAAGCGGCTTAACAAAAGTTTCAAAATAATGTTTGTCGGCAACTGAACCCGCTATTTTAATAGGCCTTCCGGCCAATTTTGCTGCTGCGATTGCAAAATGGGTTCCTTTATCAGGATGGATTCTACCAAACCATAATACATAATTCCCGGCATTTTTAGCTGTAAATATCCATTTATCCAGATTGATACCATTTTGTATGACCTTGCATTCGGTGATATAAGGCTCCCACGAAGAAGCATTCGTTTCCGACACAGAGACATACGTTAGCTTTTTGTAGCGGTTTGCTGCCAAAATAGCCCTTTTCATCTCAAAGATGGGAGGAGTATGCAATACCGTTACCATTGGCGTTTGCATAAGGGTTGCCATAGTGATCGGTACATAATTTAAGCTATTGTTAAACACCACATCAAAATCATATTGGTCTATCTCTTGCATCAGTTCCAAATAAGCGTGATGTGTAGAGATAAAATCCTCACTTAATTCGTGAGAGCGAAATCTGCTTAATGTTTCCATATCATAATCTACATCGCTAAGAATAGAATGTACATTTAGATTAGGATCCGAATGCTCACTCGCAAACAAGGTAACCTCATGCCCCCTTTGCAATAAAAGTTTAGTTACTTCGTATGTAAAGGCTTCCAGCCCGCCCATAAATGGTTTGCGGATGGGATGTTTTAAATGAGCAAGCACTGCTATTTTCATAGTATATTGAATGTATATATGCTGGCAACGTTACCATGCTGATTAGAACACGGCCAAGAGAAATTGGTTCACCACTATTTAAAATTATTTTTGGACTATCCCGGGCCAGCTACTTATATAGTCAATACTGCGAAGCGATATAGATTTGTCCATAATCTAGTTTAGTCGAGTTGTCAGATCACTATTTTTTATTTCGAAAATTGAAAACGAAAACTGTTAGCCGTTGTTATATCCTTAAGTTTTTAAAGTAGCTTAAACATTTAACAATTAAGCCTTGAGTCCCCATCTCGAGGCTTTTTTTACTCTTAAGGTATTTTACATTAATTTTATAACATGTGAGATTGTCATATCTATTGCCGTTAATAAATATCGCCTTTGAACTTCTTGTAGACATTTATTTTTAAATTTGTGTTTAACAATAGTTTAAAATCTATGCGCAAACGGACGGTATCTATTCCTATTAGAACCTGGGGTCGAGATTACGGTAATGGCATAGCTGTCATTAATATGGAGTCGGAAATTCCAGGAAGTAAAGAATTCAATTATGCACATCGACACGATTATCACCTTTTCGTATTGCAGGAAAGTGGCATCTCGCATACCGAAATTGATTTTAAGCAATATTTCATAGATCAGCCTACTATTATCTATCAATCGCCAAATCAGGTACACAGGGCTTTGAAAGTTAAACAGTTAAGTGGTTTTATAATGACCATGTCCAATGAAAACTTACATGCGGATTATTTGAAAATATTGCAGATGAATACACCTGTCGAGCCATTAACCTTATCCTCGAAGACAGATTTAGCAATTATACGAGAAGCTTTTTCTTTATGTAAAAAGCTATTCGATCGAAGAGATGACAAACTATACGATCGCCAGGTAAGAGACAGTTGCAATACCTTAGTTGGCCTATTTATGTCGCAATTTCTCAAACAAACAAAAGACGCAGAGAAACTTTCGCGTTTTGAAATAGTTCATAAGGCATTCACGGGTTTACTTGAGCAAAATTTTGTGAGCATGAAACGTCCCGCAGACTATGCCGCAGCATTAAACATCTCCGTTGCTTATCTGAATGAGTGCGTGAAGAACGCAACAGGTGTATCCGTTTCATATCAGATACAACAACGAATTATTTTAGAGGCTAAGCGCCTGCTTTATCACTCAGATAGATCCGTAAAGGAGGTTGCAATTGAATTAGGCTACGATGATTATCCTTATTTTTCGCGACTATTTACAAAAGTTGCAGGAGTTACCGCTTTGACATTTCGTAGAAAAAACCGCGATTAATCCAATACTTACTCTTTTCCGTTCTTTTTTATATGATCAAATCTAGTGTACTTTGCTTAAACAAAATATAATATTATGCCAAGTGCACCAAAATGGTTATTTGATACTTTAGAGTTCTTAACGCCCAAGCTACCTTTGATCGAAGTTGTCGAAACGGTCTTTTTATCAAAATCCGTTAAGAAGATTTGTTTTAAAGGTGATTTAAAAGACATACAATTCGCGATCGGTTCCTTTATCGACTTTAGGGTGAACGATACAGAAGCGCGAAGATATTCAGTTTCTTATTCAGATACTGAAAAGGGGCTGTTTGAATTCATCATTTATTTGAATGGTAAAGGTTGCGGAAGTAGTTTTATGGCTAATGTAAAAGTTGGCGACAAAATAGTTATGTATAAGCCGAGAGGGATAAGTAGGTATTATAATAAAATAGCGCGAAGCTTTGTGATTTTTGGCGATGAAACGTCATTAGCACTTGCTATTTCTTTTCTTCCGGTTTTAAAGGAGAACAAACAACAATTTCTGTTCATTTTTGAATTAGACGAAGAGAATAAAGACGTTCCAAAATTATTGGGCTTGGAAAACTGCCTTATATTTCCCAAAAACTTTTTGTTCAGTAAAGAGGATTGGCTAAGCAGAACGACGATAATTAATAGCTCGGATTGGCACGATGCTAGCTTTGTGTTGACAGGGAACGTAAACTCGGCTCAAATGTTTAGAAAAATCATTAAAGAGAAATCAAATGGTAACATTTATTTACACGGCTATTGGCTAGAAGGTAAAAAGGGATTATAGCATTAGCACTTTAAAATTATGTCCAAGTCGTTTGAGTTTTATTGCTAATTCAGAACCATCGGACCAAAAAGATGGAAGAATATCGGTATTAATTGTAATTTTATATATCAAATATTTTTAAATGGCAATTCTTTACCAATATCTTCTTTTTTTACCTTTTTCAAAGACGTTTTATTTCTGTCAATATTTTTGCTAAAAACAATTTGTGGTAGACAGTAATGCTATCGCGACCCAATTCGTTGATCGGCTACTTTCTGAAAGCAACTATATGGCATCGGTGTTGGGAATTCCTCGGTCAGATGCATCGCAGCTTTCCATTGTTGATAAAGTGAAAAAGGCCATGAAAGACAATCAAGATTGGTTTATGGAAACAATGAAGGAATTAAAATCTGGGAAGCCAATGCCATATCATAAAAATCTTAGTATTCGCGAAGATGATTATGTCGCTTTTATGCAGTTTACAAAATCTATCAAAATCAACAAAGTAAATTCTATAGCGCTTAAGATCATTCACAGTGATAATATTATACATTTCGAACCTAAAGATTTAGCTGATTATTTAAAATATGTAGTTATCCATTTAAATAACCATACGAGCATGGTTTGAATATCATATCAATATCTAGAATGATCATTATGAATCTGAAATTTAACCGAAACAACATTTCAAGTAATTATAATGTAAATTGTTTTCTCTTATTTTTACCAATCCTAATTTGGAATGTATGTTTAGGTGGACAATTACCCCAAAATTACCAACCAGAAGTATTTTCAAAAGCTACTCCAAGCTTTTTAATTTATGGTGAAAATATATCGAAATTCATACTTTTTGCTATTTCATTCCTTATGCCGCTTAGGATACGCTCCAAAAAACAGAAAATTGGGTTTTATATATATATCTTCGGTTTACTGCTCTATTTTTTATCCTGGATTTTATTGATTAGTTTTCCGGACGACTGGTGGAGTACAAGTTTTATTGGTTTTTCTGCACCCGCTTTTACTCCTGCTATATGGCTTTTGGGAATCTCTTTCATTGGTAGTTCCTTTTACCTTCACATACCTTTCCATCGCTTTACATTTATCCTTTTCTCTACCGTATTTTTATTTTTTCATATCGCCCATACAGTTATAGTGTTTCATGCAATAGGATAGATTAGCCTTTAAGTATATCTCCGGGTTTTATTCATTTGTCATATTTCACCGCAGTGTTTTTTGGCTTTGGCGATGGGCCACTACCTCAAGATATTCTGCCAATGTTTTTAAATAGGGCTTTATCATTTACTTCGCCGATCCGGTTAACCAATCTATGCCGACCATACGATCACCTCTCCCGCTGTGCATCGGTTTACCAATTATACCTAGAGCGATTGTATTGACTCAAATATTTTGGCTACCGAATTCAGTAGCTAATCGTACTGTATGTGCATGGATAGCACCTTTACTCGCAGCAGGCGCAGTTGCGGCGCTCTTTATTTACATATTGAGAGGAGATTTCTATTTTCTATGCAACAAAAATGTAATTTCGAATATGGAAGGATTGTTTGGCAGCATGGCGCTATTGAGCCCCAAGAAAAGGATACCGATATAGTGAAGATGTTATAAAATTAGCTTACAATTTAGGGGCGATGCAAAAGTATAGTTGTTATGAAACTTTTATAAACTCACCATTTTCACTTACTACTTCGTTACCCCATTTTGTAATGGCTTCCAAAACTGGAAGAAGGCTTTTTCCTAAATCGGATAGGTTGTAAATTGTCATTAAAGGAGGCTTTTCTCCATATACCCTCTTTGTGACTAAACCATCTTTTTCCAATTTCTTTAATTGCAGACTCAATGTCATTTCCGTAATTGTAGGCATTTCTTTCCGAAGCTCATTATACCTTTTTGGCATATCTTTTAAATGATACAGGATAACGGCTTTCCATTTTCCACCCATCAAATCCATTGTTAGACTGACTGTACAAGGGTAACTTTTCCCTTTAAGTGTCACGTAATCGCTGGTACATTCTGTTTTCATGCTACATTTATTTCGACCTATCTATCTTGATAGTTATTGCAAATGCAATTTACTTAAAATAGTTTTGCTACTAAAATAATTATAGTATGTCATTAGTGATTTTAGCACACCCCAATTATGATAAATCTTTTGCTAACAAAACGATTATCGACGAGCTAAAGAGCAATAACATGAATATTGAAATCAGGAATATCTATGAGTTATATCCTGATTATGATATTGATGTAAAAGAAGAACAGAAAGCTCTTTTACGCCATAGGAACATTATTTTTCAATATCCGTTTTATTGGTACAATATGCCGGCCATTTTAAAGCACTGGTTTGATAGGGTATTTGAGTATCAATTTGCTTATGGTTCAAAAGGAGATAAACTAAAGGACAAAAATTTTATCCCGAGTTTTACAGTAGGTTCATCACAAAGAAGTTACACCGCTTTGGGCTTTCAGCATTTTCGTGTGTATGAATTTTGTAAACACCTTGAGCAGACAGCTTACCATACCCAAATGAATTACATTGAGCCGATTTATTTTCATGGTACTTCGCTAGCTGCGGGCTACACTGAGGAAGAAATAAGAGCCAATGCAAGACTGCACGCAAAAAAATTGATTCAAACGTTGGCAGAGTTGGAACGATAGCGATGCGTTATTGACTCTTTTATGCGGGCAGTTTTTTTAACCATTTGGATTCTTTATCAAGAGTTGACCATTTTTCGATCTTAGATGGTGTATATTATGGTAATAATGTTGTAAATTTCTGACCTTGTAAATAAACACTAAAAGTAATCGAATGGGAAAATTATCGGATTTAAGAGAACATTTAAATCTCACACAGGAAGAACTTTCGGAAAAATCAGGCATTTCCATAAGAACCATACAACGCATTGAATCGGGACAGAAACCAAAAGGCTTTACACTGAAAGCTTTTGCTATTACATTGGGCGTAGAGAAAAGTTTTTTTGATGAAAGCAATGCAGCGGAATCCCTAGATCCAGATGAGCTCAAATGGAATAAAATAGTGAATATGTTGGCATTGCCCGGCAGTTTTTTGCCTCCGCTCAATGTGCTGTTACCCTTGGCCATTATGTATCTTAAAAAGCAAAATAATCGTGTCAATAAGAAACTGGTTTCGATCCAAATTTGCTGGACTTTAGTCGCGCTGTTTCTATTTGTTATTGTCCTGATTTTAAACGACTGGTTGGGAGTAAAAAGCCAATTCACTATGTTGATTCCTATCCTATGGTTAATGCTAAATACCGTTATTATTACCCGTAACGCAATGATCTTAGGTAAAAATAATGATCACATATTGCCGGATATCAATGTTTTATGATTTCTGTCGGTAATTTGACAGATGATTGTCGGGACATTGGCGGGCTGTAATTTTGCGTTTTTTTTAGGGATGCGTTTCTTTTGTAAAAGACATTAAAAAAACGAAATCTTAGCACATGAAAACACCAAAACGGAAAATTGGCCTCTACCTTATCATCCTCTTCATTGGCATGAATACTATCCTTTATGCCCAGAAAAAAATGATAGTACTCAAATCAGGGTTAGAAAAAATACAGATCAAGGATGGTAAAAATTATACAATGGACTGGCGCTTGGAACCTAAAGCAAAACCAGATGTCTATTACGTAAACGTTCCGTTCAAAAAAGGCATCGTCCGGTTTAAAACGGATCGTGATCAATATACCGTTAAAACTGAGCCCGGAAAATCCTATGATTTTATTGTGCTTTTAAATGAAAAGGACAGTTGCCATATCCGGATTGCGTCTATTTCTCCACCAGGCTTACCAGAGATAGAATCGGTGACCTATTTTCCAGTGAAAATTCCATTTAGACTCGTCGGATCAAGAATCTTTTTTGATTGCAAGCTGAATGGTAAAGAGGTAGTTGCGCAATTGGACCTTGGAGCAGGGACTGGAGCGGTCAACAAAAATTCCATTCAAAAACTAGGTTTGGAATTTACTTCTCAGCAGCTAGTCAGTAATACGGATGGTACGAACTACGAACAAACCAGTTTGCATCACATTCTGAATATCGGTGCTTTGACCATTAAGGATGTAGCACTGACAACAGTTGGCAATATGGAACCTTTTGAAGACCTGATTATCGGGAATAATTTCTTTCGGAATCATATCATTGAGATTAATTATGATAATTTGGAATTTACAGTCTATCAGACACTACCGGAAAAAGTGAAAAATTACAGTAGAAGCCCGGTCTTCTTCGAACAGAACCGTCCTAAATTTAAAGCTAGAGTTGTTCACAACCACCGGAAATATGACTTTTGGTTCCTGTTTGATACCGGTCGTGATGGCACAATGCTTATTGGTGAAGATTTTACCTCTTTAGACGGGCGTTGGGATCGATTACAACCCCTGACTATTATCAATGGGCGAAAGATCATCCGTCTGAATGCAGTCATAGCTGGAACGGAATTTCGCGATATAGTGACTAATGCCGCGGACCCTTCAAAGCCCAATGGAAGGTCTAGCCTGTTCGGGAACCAAATTTTAAACCACTTCAACTGTATCCTGGATAACCGAAATGGGATGTTGTATTTACAGCCCAATGGTAAGATAGCCGAGCCTTTTTTCAATTTTAGAAGCTATCAGGAAGAAATGATAAAGAAGAATAAAAAGTAGTCTGCTGCCAAAAAAGAAATAAAATAGCAAAATCAACCATCCTTTTATAATCAAACGCAGGCTTGGGGCTAAACTCACTTCATAGCAAATAATCTGGAGGGACTATAAAATTTTATTTAGTTTACCAATGATTTTGATTTAGTAAATTTATCACTATATTGAGTTCTTCGTTCGTACCAATTATAAGAGTTTGCCAAATGAAATCTCCTAAAGAACATGCTGCACTGGAAAAACTTAGAAATGGAGACCTAAATTCGTTTAATGAAATCTATTTCCATTATTCGCCGAAGATCTATATTAGATTGATCAAATTGGTGAAAAATCAAACTATTGCAGAAGAAATCTTACAAGAAGTATTTACTAAAATATGGCTCCAACGTGAAAAGATTGACCCTAATAAGGGATTTGTCTCATTTCTCAATCATATTTCGGATAATTTGGCCATGGATTTTTTTCGAAAAGTGCAAAGAGACAAGGCTCTTCAATTGGAAATATGGGCTTCGGCAATAGAACTGTATTATCATACCGAAGAAAAACTGTTTTTCAAAGATAAACAGCAGATGTTGACCAATGCAATCGACTCTCTGAGCCCCAAACGGAAGAAGATTTTGTTGCTCAATAAATTTGAAGACAAAAGTTATAAGGAAATTGCCGATTTATTGGGGATTTCAGTCTCTACAGTGAGTAATCAACTCGTGAGCGCACTTAAAGATATCAAAGAATATATTCAAAAAAATTACCGAGATGAGTATATAATCAGTCTTTTTGCAGCCTTTTTATTTAAGCTATAAAAAAAAATCAAAATGCAATAGTGTGATTCTCTTTGCCAAACGTATAGAGTAACAAATACAGCAATGTATTGAACTAATTATAGAAAATTTTGAAAGAGCAATCCTTTAAAGATCAATTGTTGGCGTATATTCACAACCGTTTGGATGCGCAGTATTATGAGTCATTTTTTGACGAAATGGCCGATATGGATACTGCAATTCTGGAACTGTGGATCACTGAGATACTTGATCAGGATGAAGAACAAGTATTACAACAAATTCCCTTACCAGATCTAAGCCTGGTTCATCGGAAAGTGCTCGATCATATCTATGCCGTAGATCCGCCCAAGCCTAAGCTAATCCAGAGAATAAGCCCGTGGGCCTGGGCTTCATGTGCCGCCGTGCTACTCTGTGTACTGTCGGTTCTCTTTTTGAAAAATTTCTCAACCTCAACAAAAGAACAGGTCATCTGGTATGAAAATAAAAATGCTTACACGATCAATGCTCAGCTTCCTGATAGCACGACTGTTATACTTTATCCACATGCAAAAATCGGATTTGAATATAATGGCCACGGCCACCGGGATGTAAAGCAAGTGCAAGGGCGAGTTATTTATAACGTACACAAAAACAAAAATGCGCCTTTTCAAGTCAATTATAGAGGATATTTGACCACCGCCTTGGGGACAATATTTAGTGTAGACCCCAAGGATGCCGATCATGTACTGATAAAACTAATGGAGGGCAAAATCTCTGTCGGATCAGTTACAGCGGATAGCCGCAATCTAATATACCTCAAACCAAAAGAGGAAGTATTGGTTAACTTAAAACTGCAGCAGATGATTAAGTATTCGGAGCCTGAATTGACAAAATCTCAGCCTGCTCGTGTGGATAAAGAGTTAAGAAAACTCATTCCACATCTAACCACCTCCAATGTCGAATGGACCAATCAGTCTGTCAAATTTAACCAAACCAAAAACGTTCAACTCTTAAGAGTAATCGAAAGCCTTTATGATGTTTCGATTATATGCGATAATCCTGATTTGCTCAACAGTTCCTTTACAGGAAGCTTAAATAGCAAAGAATCGCTAGCCAATTTTTTGACCAGCTTCTGTCAATTGAACGGTTGTACATTCCAAGTGAACAATGGTATTGTCAACATCAGTAATTCGGGAAGAAAGGAGGACGTGCAGTAGGAGAGAATCAACCCAACGCGGAAAAATAAACCAATATATAAATCAGAATAACCAACTGTAAACAATTATGAAGCATATTCTAATCAAATTAATGCTCGTGGGATTGCTATTTCCATACTTTTCTGTAGGATTTGCGCAATCAAACCTAAAAGTAAATGGTAAAATAGTAGACAACGAAGGGAATACATTACCCGGCGCAACTATTGATCTTGTCCACGAGAAGAGCAGTAAAAAATTCCATTTTGTGGCCGATAACAACGGGTTGTTTGTTTTAACGCCACTTGTTGCTGGCGAAAATTATACGATCTATGCCCACCATCTCGGTTACGATACCGATTCTGTTAAGCATTTTGTGGCAACGGCTACCAGCAAAAACACAGTGCTTATCCGTCTGAAACCTCACACCGGAATGATAGACGAAGTTGTCGTCGTCGGTTATGGTGTTCAGAAAAAGGTCAATTTGACGGGCGCTGTTTCCGCCGTATCGGGTGAAGATCTGAATAATAGACCCGCTGGGCAAACTTCGTCAGCCCTACAGGGCATGGCCTCGGGAGTAACCGTGACGCAGCGTTCTGGTAAGCCGGGGTCGGACGGTGCGGATATCCGTATTCGCGGTATCGGTACACTTGGCAACGCCGCGCCTTTAGTACTAATTGATGGGATTGAAGGCTCCATCAATAATATCGACCCCAATTTAATAGAGAATATTTCAATATTAAAAGATGCCGCATCGGCGTCGATCTATGGGTCGAGAGCTGCCAATGGTGTTATCTTGGTCACGACAAAAAGGGGAAGTTCTGATAAGGTCGCTATTGCCTACAATAATTATTTTGGTTGGCAGTCCGCAACCAATATGCCCAAAATCGTCAATGCCCTAGATCATATGCTGCTGACGAACGAAGCGTATACCAATGTTGGTGCGAGTCCATTGTATCCAGAAGATATCATTGCCGCCTACCGTAGTCAGGGCAACGGTAGTTCGGACGAGTATCCCAATACTGATTGGCAAAAGGAATCCTTGCAGGGGAATGGATTTCAGCAAAGCCATTTTCTGACAGTCAATGCAGGCACAAACAAAGTTAAAATGCTGACTTCGGTCGGTTATTTCGACCAGAAGGGCTTAACACTGAATAGTTCGTTTAAGCGCTATACCATCCGCAACAACGTGGATGTTAAATTCTCAGATCAGCTCGCCGTTAAATTTGACTTTCAATACGTCAATCCGATCGTCACCTCACCAGCAGCGAGCATCGAAGAACTTTTTCAGTGGATGAGCAGTATTCCCGCCAATCAATCCTTCAGAAATTCCAATGGTACCTGGGGATTGGGCTGGAATGGTAATAATCCCGTCTCGGCCGCGGCTGATGGTGGTGTTGCTACCAACAAAAGTCCATTTGGCAGTATCAATGCATCATTGATCTACAGACCCAAAGAATGGTTGACTGCCGAGGTCAATTATGCACCTAAATATGCGACGCAGGTAAATAAAAATTTCCGGAAAGCAGTACAATCCTATTTTCCAGATGGTACGCCGAGCTTCTCGGTCCCTGTGCGGACAGCACTTACGCAATACAATAGCCAAGAACTTTTTAATAATATGCGGGCGACCCTTACGCTAAACAAAGATTTTGGTCCGCATCAGCTGAAAGCATTGATTGGTGGTTCGCGTGAAGACTACAAAATTGACTACTCCCAGGGTTTTAGAGACACCTACGTTCTCCCTGACTATGAAGTGCTCAATGCCGGTTCGGCACTGAATCAGTCAGCTACAGGCAGTGCCTCCGAGTGGGCGTTACAATCTTTATTTTCTCGGATCAATTACGTTTTCAAAGACCGTTATCTTTTGGAACTCAATGCACGCTACGATGGTTCGTCCAGGTTTGCCAAAGGTAATCGCTATGGCTTTTTCCCGTCGGCGTCTGCAGGATGGCGTTTTTCTGAGGAGCAGTTCCTAACAGCATCCAAGGGCTGGCTTACAGAGGGAAAAATCAGGGCATCATGGGGTAAACTAGGAAATCAGAATATCGGTACCTATCCAGCCGTGGCATCTCTAAACCTGGGTTCTTATACATTGGGCAATGGCATCGTCAATACGGCAGCGCTAAATGATATGTCCAATCCTAATATTACATGGGAGTCTACCGAAGAGAAAAATATCGGAATTGATCTTACCTTATTTAAGCGATGGACTATTACCGCAGATCTATACAACAGAAAAACCAGTGATATATTATTACAGCTGGACATCCCGCTCATCATCGGTTTGAATAAGCCTTATCAAAATGCAGGCGTCGTCGAGAATAAAGGGTGGGAGCTTTCCATGGGCTATCGAAGCGATCCAGCCAAAGACTTTAAATATAATTTTACATTCAACCTCTCTGATGTCAAAAACAAAGTGCTGGATATGCGGGGAATCAATCAGACTGGTCTAACGGTCAATAGGGAAGGCTATCCCATTAATTCGATCTTTGGCTATGTTTCGGAAGGCTTTTTCCAGACTGCCGACGAAGTGAGAGCACATGCCACACAGTTTGGTACCTTGGCACCGGGTGACCTCAAATACCGTGATCAAAATGGCGATGGCGTAGTTAATGAGTCCGATAAGGTCATTATCGGGAGTACCATTCCAAGATATACCTATTCGCTCAACTCCAATTTTAGTTTCAAAGGATTCGACCTCAGTTTTCTGTTGCAGGGTGTGGGGAAAGCCGATGGCTACCTCTATGGAGCAGGTATACAGCCTTTCACAACGACGGGAGCAATTGGTGGAACGATCCGTGAGGACAATAAAGACCGATGGACGCCTGACAATACTGCGGCTAAATATCCGCGGCTCGCTTTCGGACAGAATAACAACCAGCAGTCCTCCCAATTCTGGATGAAAAATGCCGCCTATCTTCGCCTGAAAAATTTACAGTTCGGTTATACCTTTCAGGCTGAGCTGCTAAAGTCCATCGGACTGAATAAACTTCGGGTATTTGTTAATGGTTCAAACTTACTCAGCGTAGATAAATTTTGGGACGGTTATGACGTCGAAGCACCAGTAGGTTATGGTAACTTTTACCCACAGGTAAAGGTCTATTCTTTTGGATTGGATATTACATTATAAACTTGGCTTGTATGAAAACTCTAAATAAACTCGCGTTATATATGCTGTCGATTGCAGTTCTCCTTTTGGTGGGGGCATGCGAAAAATACTTGGACAGATCTCCCTTAGATGGCCCTTCTGACGAAAATTATTTCAAAAATCAGGATGAGTTGACATTGGTTGTCAATGGTTTGTACAGCGCCCTGGCATTTCACCCTACGGACGATATGCCCATCAACCTCACACTTGATGATGCCACCGATATAGGGTGGGATCGTAATACCTCTGATTTACAGGCTGTGGGAAGAGGAGACCACGATAGCAACAATGGCTACATCCGGAATATCTGGACCAATTCTTATAAGGTCATTGGCAAATGTAATTTTATCCTGGATAATATCCAGAAGTTGGATGGAAAGATGGATGCCAATCTCCAAAAACGTTATAAAGCCGAGACACAGTTTATCCGGGCTTATGTCTACCAATATCTGATCGATTACTTTGGCGGAGTGCCCCTGGTAACGAGCGGCCTAAGCCTTGCTGATGCGAATGTTCCGAAAATATCTCAGGCTGAAATTGCTAGCTTTATACTCAAAGAACTTGATGAAGCTGCAGCTATTTTACCGGTTAGCTATGGTTCTGCAGATGTTGGACGTGCGACCAAAGGGGCGGCATTGGCCATAAGGGCGCGGGCAGCACTTAATAATGGACTTTGGGAAGAAGCAGCACGTTCGGCCAAAGAAGTCATGGACCTGAAAGTATATGCCTTACACAATGATTTCGGCCAATTATTTACTTACGACGGGCAGGCTTCCAAGGAGATTATCTTTGCTTTTCAATATCTACGATTACAAAAAACAAAGACCCACAGTGCTACGCGCGGATTTCTATCGCGCAACGCACAAGGGACTTCCAACAAAATTCCATCGCAATCCATTGTTGATAGCTACCTCTGTACGGACGGATTGGCCATTGACAAATCTTCCAGATTTGATCCTAAAAAACCATTCGTGAATCGCGATCCGCGTTTGGGATACACCATTGCGCTCCCTGGTACCACATTTTTTGGTTTTCAGTTTGAGACGCATAAGGATAGCATAACCTGCTGGAACTACACATACAATACGTCCACGGCAGTACGTATCCAAAATCAGGACGCGATCAATGCTTATGCGACCTTTTCTGGTTATTGCTGGAAAAAATATGTCGATATGAAGGACAAGGACTTTACCATGGAGTCGGAGTTAAATATTATTCAGAGCCGATATGCCGAAGTGTTGTTGATCTACGCTGAGGCGATGATCGAAAACAATAAGATCGACCAAACCGTCTATGACGCAATCAACAGCATCAGGCAGCGCCCTAGCGTCGATATGCCAGCGATCGCGAGTAATAAAACACAAGCAGAACTGCGCGAGATCATACGGAAAGAAAGACTTTACGAATTAGCCAATGAAGGCTTTCGTCTAGTCGATTTGAGACGTTGGAAACTGGCCGATAAATTTATGAATTCGACGCTCTATGGCCGCATTCCAAAAAGCTTGCTGGCCAATGCGCCAACTATCGATGCGGATAATTACGTGAGCTATAAAAATGTCGCTAATCAGAAAGACATGCGGGTTATCGAGCTCCGAAAGTTCGATCCCGGCAAGAATTACCTTTGGCCGATCCCGAATATTGAAATTGTAACCAATAAAAGCCTGGAACAAAATCCAGGCTATTAAATCCGAAAATGATGAAAAAGACACTCCTAATGACCCTTGGACTTTTGACAATGTTTTGGCATTTAGTCAAAGGGCAAACAGAAAGAAAGGTCGATGTATGTATTTATGGCGCCACCTCAGCCGGCGTAATAGCCGCCTACACCGCTTCACAGGCCGGAAAATCAGTACTACTGATCGATCCTGGCTCAAGGGTAGGCGGGCTCAGCTCCGGTGGATTGGGGCAGACGGATATCGGAAACAAATATGTCGTCACAGGGCTCGCACTTGATTTTTATCGCAAAATGGGCAAGCACTATGGCGGTTTTGAACAATGGATTTTTGAACCCAAGGTAGCCGAATCTATTTTTAAGGACTATCTGGCACATTCTGGCACACAAATGTTAATGGGACATCGCTTGATAGCTGTAAAGACCGACAATCGATCGATTAAAAATATTTCGCTGCTTCCAAGCGAGAGCAGGAATGGGAAAAAGACCACTGTCAGCGCCAAAGTGTTTATGGACTGCAGCTACGAGGGCGACCTCATGGCCAGAGCTGGCGTATCCTACCACGTAGGGCGAGAGTCGAATAGCACTTATGGCGAGACAATTAATGGTGTACAATTGCTAGATGGTCATCAGTTTCCAGATGGTGTGGATCCCTACAAGAAAAAAGGTGATCCAAAGAGTGGTATTTTATGGGGGATCAATACGGAGCCTTTAAAACAAAATGGAACGGGAGATTCCAAGGTTCAAGCCTATAATTATCGCATCACATTGACTAATGTCCCTGAAAATAGAATAGCAATCACCAAACCCCACAATTACGACGCAACCAGATATGAACTCTTAAAGCGCCAAAAGGAGATACAGCCTTGGAAGAGTATCCAGGACGTATTTATCTGGAGTCTGATGCCCAATGGAAAGACTGATATCAATAACAGGAATGGATTTTCCACAGATATGATTGGCATGAACTGGCGTTATCCCGAAGCCGATTATTTCGAACGGAAAGAGATTATTCAGGCCCATGAAGATTACACCAAAGGTCTGTTATATTTTGTTGCCACCGATAGTTCAGTACCAGAGGCGATCCGAATCGAATTTCAAAAATGGGGATACCCCAAAGATGAATATCTTGACAATAGCCACTGGTCCCCACAATTATATATCCGCGAAGCCCGAAGGATGATTGCTGATGTCGTCATGACCCAAGACCACTGTCAGGGTCGTGCGATAGTCGCCGATGGCGTAGGCTATGCTGCGTATACCATGGACTCGCACAACTGCGATCGTGTGATCGTGAATGGCATGGTCAAAAACGAGGGCAATGTTGAGGTCGGTGGTTTCTCCCCCTTTCCGATTTCCTATAGGGCCATTGTGCCCAAAAAAGAAGAAATCAACAATCTTATTGTCCCCGTATGTCTTTCGGCAAGTCACATCGCCTTTGGTTCCATCCGCATGGAGCCCGTATTTATGGTACTGGGCCAGTCTGCTGCTGTGGCCGCTTGCGAAGCAATCGACAACAAAATAGCCGTTCAAGATGTTGATATAAAACGCTTAACGAAAATATTGCGCGACAATCCGAAAGCAGATGGCCGGATGGCCGATTATATTATTCACGTCGAAAATAAAGATCAAGTGATGTTGAAAGGAGCTTGGCACGTCTCTTCAAAAAAGGGCTATGGTATGAGTTACCAGGAAGTGGATAGCGATCTCGCTGCTGTCGCACGTTTTACACCTGGAAAAGATTTTGCCGCGGGGAAGTATAAACTTTATAGCTATTTTCCAAAAACTGCCGAAAGCACGGAAACCGGAAAATTCATCATTTATACCGGAAAGACAAGGATCGAAAAAAATATAAATTTCAAGGAGGTCAATATTCTCGGACAGACAACCAGTACCTGGGTAGCACTAGGTGAATATGAATTTGAAAACGGAGGCAACAAGCCTTATGTTGAGATTCTGCCAGCCGCAAAAGGCGTTCTGGCCGCAAATGCATTATTGTGGGTTCCGGTTACCGATCAAAATTAGACGTATGAAAAAGATTAAAGTGGCTTTAAAATTAATGCTTGTTTTCGCTTTTCTACAGGCTGAAGCGCAGCATTTAACCAAAAAGGTAGATGTTTTGGTTTATGGAGGAACTCCTGCGGCGATTACTGCCGCATTGCAAGTGAAGCAGGCCGGTAAGTCTGTAATCATCTTATCGCCCGATGAGCATTTAGGAGGTCTAAGTTCGGGCGGACTTGGTTTTACTGATACCGGCAATAAAGCAGTTATTGGTGGCCTCGCCAAGAAATTCTACCAAGACGTATACAATCATTATTCGGAAGAATCGAGCTGGAACTGGCAGTCCCGGACGTCCTTTGGCAATCGGGGGCAGGGCACCGTCGCGATGGACAGTGCGCATGGGACGATGTGGATCTTTGAGCCTCATGTCGCCGAGGGTATTTTTGATACCTGGGTGCGGGATCATCAGATTGATGTGGTCCGTGGAGCTTATTTAGATCGGCAGGAAAGTGCCATTCAAAAAGAATCCACATCCATCAAATCGATCAAGACCTTAGACGGAACAGTCTACGAAGCGAAGATATTTATTGATGCCACTTATGAAGGTGATCTGATGGCGCTGGCTAAGGTAAGTTATACGATCGGGCGGGAGGCCAACCAGACTTATGGGGAGCAGTGGAACGGTGTGCAGACGGGAGTCTTTCAGCACCGGCATCATTTTATTGCGCAGATTAGCCCGTATATACGTAAAGGCGATCCGGGAAGTGGCCTTGTATTCGGCGTTTCTGCAGAAGATCCCGGTCAATATGGCGCAGCAGACCAGAAGCTGCAGGCCTATTGCTTCCGCATGTGCCTGACCAATGATGCGCGCAATCGGAAGGCCTTTGCTAAGCCTGTTGGCTACGATCCACAGCACTATATTCTTCTGCAACGTTTATTCCGTGCCGGCTGGGACGAAGCCTTTCAAAAATTTGATCTGGTGCCCAATCATAAGACCGATGCCAACAACCATGGTCCGTTCAGCACAGATTTTATTGGGATGAATTATGGTTATCCCGAAGCGAGCTATGCCGAACGCAAATCCATTATCGAAGCCCATCGTCGGTATCAGCAGGGCTTATATTATTTTATGGCCAATGATCCTTCGGTTCCAACGGCAATAAGGACAAAAATGGCCGAATGGGGACTTGCAAAAGATGAATTTCAAGATAATGACAATTGGCCTTTTCAATTGTATATACGTGAAGCGAGGCGGATGCTTGGACAATATGTGACGACCGAGCATAATATTCTAGGGAGGAACAAGGTAGAAAATCCGATTGGCATGGGCTCCTATACGTTGGATTCCCACAATGTACAACGCTATGTGACCAAAGAAGGATATGTTCAAAATGAAGGTGATATCGGTGTTCACGTACCACGGCCTTATGCTATTTCCTATGGATCGATCATCCCAAAGAGCGATGAATGTACAAATTTGCTTGTCCCGGTCTGCGTATCCAGTTCACATATTGCCTTTGGTTCAATTCGTATGGAGCCCGTATTTATGGTGCTGGGGCAGAGTGCTGGTGCCGCTGCAGTATTGGCACTTGATCATGATCATGTTGTGCAGCATGTCGATTACGGGCTATTAAAAAAGGAGCTGTTGAAAGCAGGACAAGTATTGGAACAAAAATAATATATTGCGTTAGAATTATACTTAGATATATGATGGATTTGGCTAATATGAATGCCCTCACGCTGGTATTTGCGTCAATTTTAATTTTTGCGCTCGCATACCGCTTTTACGGAATTTTCATGGCGCAGAAAGTGCTACGTCTCAACGATGCGGTAGCGACTCCAGCAGTCGAGTTTGCTGATGGCCATGATTACGTTAAGACGGACCGTAAGGTCTTGTTTGGGCATCATTTTGCCGCAATAGCCGCGGCAGGGCCATTGGTAGGTCCGGTGCTGGCTGCACAGTTTGGTTATCTTCCTGGGGCGCTTTGGATTTTGATCGGCTGTGTCCTGGGCGGTGGAGTGCATGATATGGTTGTCCTGTTTGCTTCTGTACGGCACAAAGGGCAGAGTCTTGCTACCATTGCGTCCAAGGAGATCGGCCCCGTTGTCGGGGGTATAGCCGGTATAGCCGTTCTGTTTATTCTGATCCTCACTTTGGCCGGTCTATCCCTGGCCTGCATCAGCGCCATGCACGAAGCCCCCTGGTCCTTATTTACCATTATTCTGACTATGCCAATTGCGATATTTATGGGACTCTTGATGCGGTATAAAACAGGGTCTGTTACATTGGCTAGTGTTTTGGGGGGTATTTTATTGATCGTTGGCATCATTGCGGGGCATCGTCTGATGGAGATTCCGATCGTTGATAACCTGTTCGATTGGGATGTGAAGACCATTTCAATCGCGATTGCTGTTTACGGATTTCTAGCTTCGGTCTTACCCATCTGGCTGCTTCTGGTACCACGCGATTACCTTTCCACTTATCTTAAGATCGGTACGATCCTGATGCTGGCCGTAGGCATTGTGTTTGTGCATCCGATCATACAGATGCCAGCGTTGACCGAATTTATCCACGGCGGCGGACCTGTAATCGGTGGACCTGCGCTGCCATTTATCTTTATCGTGATCGCTTGCGGTGCAATTTCGGGTTTCCATGCGATTATTGCCACCGGAACAACGCCTAAGATGTTGGGAACCGAAAGGGAGATTCTTTTTGTCGGCTATGGTGCAATGCTGGTGGAGGGATTTGTTGCTTTAATGGCATTGATCGCTGCCTGTACCTTACTGCCGGGCGACTATTTTGCGATCATCACACCAGTCGGTGACTACGCACATTTTTTGGCACAACATCCCGAATTAAAAGCGGTAGATCTGCAGCATTTTTCAGATCGAATAGGAGTAGACCTCCACGGCCGTACGGGGGGCGCCGTGTCATTGGCCGTCGGGATGGCCCATATTTTTGATAAAGTTGCCTTTATGGACAATGTGATGGCTTATTGGTATAATTTTGCTATCATGTTTGAAGCCGTATTTATTCTCACAGCTATCGATGCCGGTACGCGGGTCGGACGGTTCTTTTTGCAGGAAATGCTGGGCAATGTCTTTCCGCCATTCAAAGATAAGGATTGGAAACCGGGCGTTTGGTTATGCAGCGCTATTTTTACTTTTTCATGGGGCTATCTTGTTTTTACGGGAAATGTAAGCAGTATCTGGCCGCTATTTGGAATCAGCAACCAGCTGTTGGCTGCCTGTGGGCTTATTGTCTGTACGACAATGCTTATTCGGATGAATCGGGGGAAATATGCCTTAATTACGGCAATTCCGGGTGTATTTATGGCTGGGATTACCCTTTGGGCTGGCTATCTACAGGTCATGGATATTTATTTGCCCAAGGGACAGCTGCTATTGGCTTCATTGGCGATATTGGCCATGCTTTTGATGCTGCTTGTGTTTATAGGTACGTTCCGAAAATGGTATCAGTTATTTAAAACTGAGGCTAAATTTATCGACCAAAATGGAGAATCTGTCAAGGAATTTGTTGACCGTTAAGGGGAAATTTCAAACCACACTCAAAATTATAATTAAGCTTTTTTAACTTCTTATTTATTACTTTTTTAAATTCAAAAGTAATAAATAGGTTGTTTAAATACCTTTTTTTGCGGATTTTTATTACTCTTAAATTATATTGTAAGTTTTTTTAATGGGAAATTTGTTCCTAATTAAGTGCTATGTTGGGTGCTAAATGGACCGTGATTTTCGATAACGTTACCGCTACTTTATCCGGTTAAAGTGTTGGATTTTTAGGCTTTTAGATCTTTCTTTGGGTTATAACGCAATTGAATAAACTAAAAATCTTAACCCTAAATGGATAAATTATGATAGTTCATATCCACAGTAATCCAATATTTTCAGTAGGCACGATGCTGAGCTGTCTCTTCCTTTGGACAGGTCTCGCTTCGGCACAGACTACAACAATACAGGGACGTGTCACCAATGCGACCGATCATACCGCATTGGAAGGTGTAACGATCACTAATCTGAGTATGACTGCTGCAGCACGGACAGACAAACAGGGAAATTTTAATATCAGAGCGAATGCAGGGGATAGGCTCAAAGTTTCGCTGCTGGGTTTTAAGACAGTCGAAATTGCTGTTCCCTCCACTGGGAATCTCCAGATAGCACTTAACGAAGAAAGTCAACAGATTGATGAAGTGGTGGTTACCGCGTTGGGTATCAAACGTCAGACCAGGGGGCTGACCTATGCGACACAACAACTGGATGGAAGTGCAGTCAACGATGCCCGCGACAACAGTGGCAACGTGCTGAGTAGTCTGACGGGTAAAGTCGCGGGTGCTGTGGTGACTACGGCGGCTACAGGGCCCGGTGCCTCCGCCAAAGTAGTTTTGCGGGGCAACAAGTCCATTTCCGGTAATAACAACGCGCTAATCGTGGTAGATGGTGTACCTTATGATAATTCCAGTGCACAACAAGCTACCGGAACAACCTACAATTATGGAACGAGCGATGGCGCTGCAAATATCAACCCGGACGATATAGAATCCATCAATGTGCTCAAAGGCCCTTCGGCTGCTGCACTATACGGTAGCAGGGCCGCAAATGGTGCCATATTGATTACAACTAAACAAGGTAAGGCTGGTCGGTATAATATTGATTACAATGGTAGTGCATCTTTGGATCAGGTCAACATGCTCAGTAAATTCCAGAATACCTACGGGCGGGGAAATGGAGGTGTCAGTGGTACAAATGTCGGGGAGAGCTGGGGACCACAAGGGCAAACCTATAAAAATAATGTCCGCGATTTCTTTGAAAATGCGACTTCCTTCAGCAATAGCATTAGCACCTACGGAGGGACGGAAAAGGTACAGGGTTATGTTTCTTATACAAACAATAAAATTGGAGGCATTATTCCTGGTAACGACTTGAAACGGAATAGCTTGAATCTTCGCGTCAATACGGAACTGATCCCAAAACTAAAAACAGATGTAAAACTCAATTACGTTAACCAGCAGATTGACAATCGCCCGCGTTTGGGTGATATGGGAATCCCGGTGGAAGTGTATGTGATGCCACGGGATATGGATAAGGCTGAACTTAAAGACTTTGAGGCTATTGATCCGGTTACCGGTGAGCCGCAACGGAAGTACTGGTCCGGTTCTGCTGTATACGACAATCCTTATTGGAGTACCAACCGCACCTCGGTCAATGAAGTACGCGATCGCATTACCGCATTGGGTTCGGCAACCTATCAGTTGACGGATTGGCTAAATGTAATGGGAAGGTTCAGTTATGATAAATACATTGATAAAACAACCGGGTCATTCTACGCAGGTACTGTTTCTCTTGGCGATGTCCGTCCCGGAGGTAAATATTATGAAACACATGCGCGCTATCAGGAACGCAACTTTGATTTGTTGTTCAATGGAAATAATACACTTAACGAGGCGGTCAAAATCAGCTATAATGTGGGTGCAAGTTCCTTAGATCGGGAGTACAGTAGCTTTCAGAATATGGCCAATGGCCTGTCCGTACCGAATGAGTTTAGTCTAACGATGGCTACAACCCCAGAATTTCTACTGATTAATGGTTACCAACGACGTCTAAATTCGGTTTATGGAAGTGCACAGCTGGCCTTTTTTAATCATACCTTTCTCGATATGACAGCACGCAACGACTGGACCTCAACCTTAAAATCTCCACACAGTTATTTCTATCCCTCAGTCGGCATATCCACTATTTTCAATGAGTGGCTCAAGGTGCCAGCCTGGATCAGTTATGGCAAGCTCAGAGCTTCCTATACGCAGGTAGGTAACGATGCGAATCCCTATCTGCTTCAACAATTGTATTCTTTTGGGCTAGGTGCTGGAAAAGGATTTATCTCCCGTTCACCAATAAAGGCAATCCCAGAATTGAAACCTGAGCTGACCAAATCCTATGAAGCGGGGCTGGATATGAAATTCTTTGCCAACAGATTGGGGTTTGACCTGACGATGTACAAAAGTAATACAGTCAATCAGCTTTTGTTTCTTGGATTGCCAATGGCAAGCGGCTTTAGCAGGCAATACATCAATGCCGGAAATATAGCAAATAAGGGAATTGAAGTCCAATTAACTGCGTCACCTATAAAAAATGAAAAGCTAGAATGGCAGACCACTTTCAATTTTGCAGCCAATACCAATAAAGTGATTGAACTGCACGAGCGGACAAAACGAGCAACGATTACCGAAAGTACCAAATATGCTTCTGTTGTCGTCAATGAAGGGGAGAAATACGGGGATCTTTACGGTTATAAATGGAAAAGGGATGCGGCGACAGGGAAATATGTGGTTGACGACAGTGGCTTGCCGGTGGTCGAAGCGAATCAAAAATTGGGCAATTTTAACCCCAAGGCCTTATTGGGCTGGTCAAATTCAGTCCGCTATAAGAATTTTTCGGTCAATGCCTTAATTGATACACGTATTGGTGGTGAGATCGTATCGGGTACCTCAGCTTATCTAGCGGCTTTTGGAGTGGCTGATTATACCACAGATTACCGGGAAGGAGGTCTGGTGCTCGATGCCGTGGACGTGAGTGGCGCATCGAATACCAAGGCTATCACAGCGCAGCAGCTTTGGACGCGTGTGTCGCAGAACGGACGCGATGCCTGGGGAGAATTCTTTACCTATGATATGACCAATGTTCGCTTACGAGAACTATCTGTCAGTTATAAATTTAACCTCAAAAATACCGCTGCAATCAAAAGTGCACAGCTGATGCTGACGGGCCGCAACCTATTTTTCTTTTATCGTGGAAAATCCAAATTGGATATTCCGGGAATAGGCAAAACAGACAACCCCATAGATCCTGAAGCGGCATTGGGAGCGGGTAATTTTCAGGGAATTGAAGTGGGCGTGCCGCCTACTGTCCGTTCCTTTGGACTGAATGTTAAGTTAACTTTTTAAATCCTTGAACAATGAAAAAAAGCACCCTCTTTACTTCGCTATTCGCACTAAGCTTGTTGTCCTGTACCAAGGACTTTCAGGATATCAATACTGATCCCAACAATATCACGGTGATCACACAGCGTGAATTGCCCTTTATGTTTGCCAAGGCACAGTCTTCGGCGGCAATGAATAGATCTTTTTATCAAACAGTGCAAAATCTGGGGCCGGATCTATATGCCCAATATTTTGCACTCACTACGAATTCGTTTAGTACGGACCGTTATCTCCTTACGCCTGATTGGCAGCGCCGGTTTTGGACAGTTATTTATGTCGATACCGCACCACAGCTCAAAAGCATTCTCGAAAATACAGAATCCAAATCAGGTGAGGCCGCATTGGCCAATATCATGTGGGTATATGCCTTTCATCGGCTAACAGACCAATTTGGGCCGATACCTTATTTCGGTGCTGCCGAGGCCAACGACGTTATTCCTTATGACGACATGGATAAGATCTATGCAGATTTCTTTGAAAAATTGACTACAGCGGTAGCCAATCTGAAGGCCCTGCCAGCCGGAACGAAAATCTTTCAGGGATACGACCTGATATTCGATGGAAATACCGAAAACTGGATCAGATTTGCTAATTCGCTCCGTTTGCGGTTGGCCTTGCGTATCGCCAACGTGGATGCCAATCAAGCAAAAGTCGAAGCAGAAGCAGCTGTTGCTGCCGGTCTGATGTCTAGCAATACGCACAATGCCAGTATGCTCAAATCCCTTTCTGGAAATGATACCAATGGATTGGCGCAAGTTGCCGTATGGAACGAATTTTCAATGAGTTCCACTATTGCTTCATACCTAAAAGGCTATGCCGATCCGCGTTTAGGTATTTATTTTCAACCCAGTTATATTGGAAAGGCATTCAATAGCGTGCGAAATGGGGCTACGGCCACGGATTTAGGGAACGTACGTAATCAGTCAGGCTCCAATTCCAATGTGGGCACCTATTGGGTACGTTACAGTGGCGTGGCTATTGAAGGAAATTTTACCCAGAATTTCCATGTGATGTGTGCTGCTGAATCTTTTTTCTTACGCGCCGAAGGGGCGTTGAATGGCTGGAATATGGGCGGTGAGGCCAAGCAACTGTACGAGGAAGGCGTCAAAACGAGTATGGAACAATGGGGCGTTACAGATGCTACGCAGATCAGTAATTACATCGCATCAAACCATGTGCCTATCGCTCCTGACGATTATCATAATTCGCCGGCTGTAGCCAATATCCCCGTCAAATGGGCAACAAGCGTGGCCGAACAGCGTGAACAGATCGGCGTACAGAAGTGGTTGGCGATCTATCCCAATGGTATGGAGGCTTGGGCAGAATATAGGCGTACAGGATTCCCAAAAATGTATGCATTGATCCAGTCCGACAACGCAGACCTGCCTATTGGGACATTTATTAAAAGATTGCCTTATCCACTGACCGAGGCGACAGACAATCTGGTTGAACTGAGCAAAGGTCGTGCACTGCTTGGCGGTACAGACAATGCGGCAACCAAACTCTGGTGGGATGTGGACTAAATTGGGTAAATTACAATGATAGACTTCAAGATCTGGTTAGTTTCTTTCGGTATTCTTATGGGATTAAATTCGAGCATTCAAGCACAACAACAAGCGGCCTTGCCCAGCGTATTGACCATACCTGCTGAAATAGACCCGATAAAGGTCATGGTGGAAGATCAGGCAGAACAACTTATCAGGGCTTTGGATTGCGAGAAAGCTGCAAATACGCAAGATATTGTTCAGTTGGTCAGAAAAAACCTAAAACTGGAAGGATATGCTATTCCGTCACTGGACATGCAGCTGATTTCGTCAATTGAGCAGGACAATTATACCATTCACAGCCTGATCTTTCAGAGCTTGCCTGGGCTGTATGTTCCCGCAAGCTTATATGTGCCAAAAGGCAAGGGACCGTTTCCAGCAATACTCAATAGCCACGGACATTGGCCACCGGGGCGGCGAAGTGAGATTGTTCAGCGTACGGCTCATATGTTGGCATCCAACGGCTATGTATGTCTTTGTATCGACGCCATGGGGTCGGGCGAGCGCGGACGTGGGCATCAGCATGAGTATCATGGAGCTAATCTTGGGTCGGCACTGCTCGATCTGGGGACACCTCTGATGGGTATACAGCTACTTGAAAACAGTCGTGCCATTGATCTGCTCTGTAGCTTACCTGAGGTAGATCCCGAAAGGATTGGGGCTACCGGGGCCAGTGGTGGTGGCAATCAGACGATGTGGCTCGCGGCTATGGATCCGCGGATCAAGGCCGCCGTTCCTGTCGTCAGCGTCGGAACTTTCCGCGCCTATATCATGAACAGCAATTGTGTCTGCGAACTCCATCCCAATGGACTCCTGCATTTTGAAGAAGGACAACTGTTACAGGTAATGGCGCCTAAGGCAATTAAGATTATTTCGGCACTTAAAGATGGTAACGCTGCTTTCAACGCTCATCAGATGCTCAAGTCTTTTCGTATAGCCAAGGAAGCTTTTGCGCGGCAAGGGGTACCTGAACGGATCGATTATGAGCTTTTTGATGAACCACATAGCTATACCACAGAAATGAATATAAGTATGATAAATTGGTTTGATGGGGCATTTGGTGTGATGCGCGAGAAAGGATTGCAGTTGGACAATGTGCTTCTCTTGGATACAAATGAGCTTGCAGTACTGAAACATGGGGTTAAGCAAGAGCTGATCCTCAGTATACCGGATTTTATCAGCCGTGAATTTAGTCGGACCGAATCACGGATTGCAACATCCACTCTGGATAAAGTGGATTACAAAAAACAACTGCGGGCATTACTTTATACAGGGGGTACCGATAGTTTGCTGCGTGTTCAGACGTTGGAATCGCAACAGGGCTGGCAACGGGTTCTATTGGAGACATCGACGCGACAGCTGATTCCGTTATTGATAAGCCCTCCTCTTACCAACGCAAATACACTACATGTCTATTTCCCCTCGATGGGTAAGCAACAGGTCGCTATGCAGGAAATTGAGGCGCTTCGCAGTAAAGGTGAGGGAGTGGTGCTCATAGATCTCTTTGGGCTCGGTGAGCGCTCTTCAGCTACTGCTGATAAAATCGATGGAGCGTTACCGCGCTTTCATACACTTTCGCGCTCACTGCTCTGGATGGGTAGTAGCATGATGGGGATTTGGGCGTCTGAAATTGGGCTTGTCAATACTTATCTGCAACAAGAATATAAGTCCTGCAAGCAGCTCTTGATTGCAGATCGGGAGACGGCCATAGCAGCATTGATCAGCAATGTGCTGAATACCTCAGAACAGGAATTACTGCTTCGCGAGCTCCCCATCAGTTATTTGCCGAGTGCAACGGGAGCGCTGGACAGCTACAATATGGCGATCCATATTCCCGGTATTCTCCATTGGGGCGATATTCCGATGCTGCTCGCGCTTGATGAGCAGCGAGTCATGATCGATGGACTCTACCAGTTGGACGGTAAGCCTTGCGAAATAGCGAACAAAGAGCAATTAAAAAACAAAGTGCAGCACTATAAGAAGCAATTAAAGAACCAAGGAACACTCCTTATCAATTAAATATTATGGGAACAAATCGAAGATCATTTTTAAAACTGTCCGGGCTAGCCGGAATTGGATTGATGGCTGGCTGTGGACAGGAAAATAAGGCTTCAGCAAAGACACAGCTGGATCATATCCGGCTGGAAGCGTCAAAGAAATATACAGCTACATTTAATATGTCGGGCTACGCGGCCCCCAAAATACCAACCGTAAGGGTCGGTTTTATCGGTGTGGGCAATAGGGGATCTGCTGCAGTGGAACGTATGAGCCAGATTGAAGGTGTTGCGATCAACGGCATTTGTGATGTACGAGCCGAAAAGGCTGCCGAAGCAAAGGCAAGGATGAAATCAGCGGGTCACCGCGCGGAGCTATTTACAGAAAATGCCGAACACTGGAAAAAGATGTGTGAACAGGAGGATTATGATCTGATCTATATTGCAACCCATTGGAAGTTGCATGCCGAGATGGCGATATATGCCATGGAACACAGGAAGCATGTCGCTTTGGAGATTCCTGCAGCGACAACGGTGGAAGACTGCTGGCGACTGGTACAAACCTCCGAGAAGACCAAAAAGCATTGTGTTATGCTGGAAAATTGTTGCTACGATTATTTTGAACTGCTGACCTTAAATCTAGCTAGACAAGGTTTTTTTGGAGATATCGTCCACTGCGAAGGGGCTTATATCCACGACATTCTGGAGAGTTTTTTTGATGCCGAAAAACGCTTTGATTTTTGGCGCTTAAAGGAAAATGCGACGCGCAACGGGAATCTTTATCCCACCCACGGTCTGGGACCGATCTGCCAGATTCTGAAGGTCAACCGCGGTAATAAGATGGAGTATATGAGTTCGATGTCTTCAAAAGATTTTATGCTAGGGCAGAAAGCCAAAGAAATGGCTGCGACGGATAAGCAATTTGAGTCTTATATAGACAAACCCTTCCGGGGCAATATGAATATTTCCAATATCCTCACCAATAACGGCAGTACCATAATGTTACAGCATGATGTGAGTTCGCCACGGCCTTATTCACGTCTCCATCTGATTAGTGGTACTAAAGCCTTTGCGCAGAAATATCCTCTGCCCGGCAAAATCGCTGTTGGCCATGCCGATTTCCTGTCTGCCGAAGAGATGACCAAACTGGAAGAGCAATATACACCGGGTATTGTCAAAAAGATCGGCGAACTGGCCAAGCAGATCGGTGGCCATGGTGGCATGGATTTTATGATGGACTGGCGCCTGATCGATTGTTTACGCAATGGTTTACCGATGGACATAGATGTCTATGATGCCGCCAGCTGGAGCGTCATTGGCCCTTTAAGTGAATGGTCGGTCGCCAATGGTTCCCAGCCAATCGAGGTGCCTGATTTTACTGCTGGTCATTGGAAAAATAATCAGGTACATGATATTGAGCTGGCGAGGGAAACGAGCACAATATCATCATAAACAAAACAGAACGAGAATATTATATTAAATCAAGAGACGTGAACATCAAAACTTTTAACACCCGGTTAGAACTGGGACAACATGCAGGAGCTGCAGGAATTGAAGCTATTAACGCTGCCATTGCGGCGAGGGGAGAAGCCAACATTATTTTAGCAACCGGACAGAGCCAGTTCGAAACATTAGAAACGCTGGTGGCTAGTGATAATATCGATTGGAGCAAGGTGCGCATGTTTCACCTCGATGAATATATTGGCATGCCAATTAGCCATAAAGCTAGCTTTCGGAAATACTTAACCGAGCGTTTCATCACGCAGGTGGCGACACTGAAGGAAGTGGTACTGATTAATGGTGAAGCGGATCCAGCTGCAGAATGTAGACGTCTGCACAACAAGATTAAAGCACATCCCATCGATGTTGCCTTTGTGGGAATTGGAGAGAACGGTCATTTGGCTTTTAATGATCCTCCTGCTGATTTTGATGTAAAAGATGCTTATCTAATTGTCAATCTGGACGAGCAGTGTCGTCGTCAGCAGTTGGGAGAAGGATGGTTTGGCTCACTCGCCGAAGTGCCATTGCAAGCTATCAGTATGTCCATACAGCAGATTCTATCAGCTCAGAAAATAATCTGTGCTGTACCGGATGAACGTAAAGCACTAGCTGTGAAAAATTGCCTCAAGCAACCTATTTCCAATTTGTATCCTGCGAGTATCTTGCAGCAGCATGCCGACTGCACCTGCTACTTGGACGCGGGATCTGCATCGCTTTTAAAATGATGTATCCTATGACAGCATCGGCACGCGATAGGAAAACTACCTGGTTATCCATAGGCATTATTGGAACAATGTTTTTTATCTTTGGATTTGTATCCTGGATTAATGCGATTCTCATTCCATATTTTAAAATAGCCTGTGAACTGAGCAATTTTCAGTCATACCTTGTTGCTTTTGCATTTTATATCTCTTATTTGTTGATGTCGATGCCTTCCTCGTATTTGCTCAAAAAAATAGGTTATAAAAATGGAATTATGGTAGGCTTTTGGATTATGGCATTGGGGGCATTTTTATTTGTCCCTGCGGCCTATAATAGGGCCTATCCGATCTTTTTGATTGGTCTATTTACGTTGGGAAGTGGATTAGCCCTGTTACAGACCGTCGCCAATCTATACATTACCCTGATTGGTGAAAAGGAACGTGCAGCGCAACGGATTAGTATGATGGGCATTTGTAATAAGGGAGCAGGTATACTGGCACCCTTACTATTTTCCTATATTATTTTGCGCCCACAGGACAATAAGCTCTTTAAGCAGCTTCCACAGATGACAGAAACGGCGCGTACATTGGCTTTGGATGAATTGATATTACGCGTATTAGGCCCGTATACTGCGGTCGGAATCATCTTACTATTGATTGGGCTGTTTGTTAAGTTTTCTATTCTTCCCGAATTGGATCAACAACAAGATGGGCTAGGGAAAGATAGGGACGAAACCAAGAAAAGTATCTTTCAATACCCACACCTCATTCTGGGTGCTGTGGCAATATTCCTCCATGTGGGTACACAGGTTATCGCGATTGATACGATCATCAATTATGCAGGGGTGATGGGCCTATCCCTACTGGAAGCCAAATCACTACCTTCCTATACGCTGACGGCCACAATACTAGGCTACTTGTCGGGAATTGTCTTGATTCCCAAAGTGTTCAGTCAACACAGTATGTTGCGTTTCAGCACAGTTCTTGGTCTGATTTTGTCTATCTTAGTTGTGTCGACTCATGGACATGTTGTCCTGTTTAATATGGATCTGGATATTTCGATCTGGTTTATTGTATTGATTGGGTTTCCTAATGCACTTATCTGGGCAGGCATATGGCCATTGGCGCTTGAAGGGCTTGGGCCATTGGCCAAACAAGGATCGGCACTATTAATTATGGGACTATGTGGCAATGCTTTACTTCCGCTCCTCTATGGGGTACTGGCCGATACGATCGATCCTAAATCAGCCTATTGGATATTGACGCCATGTTTTTTATACCTGTTATTTTACGCCTTTAAAGGGTATCGGATTCAGACATGGTCAGGACAAATAAAAAAATCAACGAATTAACATGTGGATTATAACAAATACCAATATTATAACACCTTACCGCGTGATCGCGGATGGAACAGTATGGATTGCCGAGGGGAAAATTGTGCATATTAGCGAAGGCTATTTGTCAAAAGAAGCTGTCGAAGAAGATTGGTCAGCTGCCCAATGGCTGGATGCCGGAGGGCTGTATCTTGCACCGGGTTTTATTGATATACATGTCCATGGCGGTGGCGGCGCTGATTTTATGGATAACAGTGTGTCTGCATTTTTAACTGTTGCCGAAACGCATCTACGTTATGGTACCACTGCCATGCTGCCGACCACCTTGACCAGTGAACGCGAGGAGCTATTGGAACTTTTCTCCGTCTATGAAGCAGCCAGGGAGCAGAATAGCAAAGGGAGCCGATTTTTAGGTCTGCATCTCGAAGGGCCCTATTTTGCGATGAACCAACGGGGGGCGCAGGACCCCAAGTATATCCGTAATCCGGATCCAAAAGAATACATGCCTATACTTGAACGTTATCACCACCTCATCAGTCGATGGAGTGCGGCTCCTGAGCTGCCTGGAGCATTGGACTTTGGACGGGCTGTGCGCAGTCATGGTATCTTATTGGCTCTGGCACATACCGATGCAGTGTATGAGGAGATATTACCTGCTGTCGAAGTTGGATATCGCCTGGCAACACATTTCTACTCTGGTATGTCCGGCATGAGGCGCGTTCACGCGCATCGTTATGCCGGAGCTATTGAGAGCTGTTTTCTATTGGACCAGATCGATGTGGAGATTATAGCAGATGGTGTCCATCTGCCCGAGCCTTTTCTGCGGCTAATTCATAAAGTGAAAGGTGCGGATAAAATGATTCTGATTACCGACGCGATGCGTGCAGCTGGTATGCCCGAGGGTAAAAGCGTGTTGGGAAGCTTGCGTCACGGAACTGAAGTAATCGTTGAGGAAGGCGTAGCCAAGCTGACCGATCGTTCTTCTTTTGCAGGTAGCGTGGCTACTGCAGATCGCCTCCTCCGCACAATGGTCAACAAGGGAGGCGTTAGTTTGGTAGAAGCCGTACAGATGATGACGATCAACCCCGCAAGACTACTTGGGCTGGATCATAAGATCGGAGCAATAGCTATAGGAATGGAAGCAGATATTGTACTTTTTGATGATGATGTGGTCATTCATCACAGTTTTGTTGCTGGTGAATTACGTTACAGTAAATAAAGAACACTAAGAGGATCGTTTGGTAGAATCCCGTTCGATTAATTTGCCAGGCAATACCATATCCTGAATTTCAAAATCCCGATTTTTTATATGACGGATGAGCAGCGCACAACTCCTTTTGCCGATCTCCATGGCAGGCTCTTCAATTGTGCTTAAATTGGGTTCTACCACTGTAGCAATAGGATCATTGGTAAATCCGATGACGCCAATGTCTTGGCCTACACGGAGCCCCTGCTGCTTGATAGTCTGAATGGCACCAACAGCTTTGCGGTCATTGGCAGCGAAGATCGCATCTGGGCGATTGGGGAGGGCAAGTAGCTTCAACGCATCAGTGGCGCCGTGAGCCTGTGAAAAACCCGAATATACAATAAGACGCGGATCGATGACCATGTTGTGCTGTTCCAGTGCTTGTAGATAACCATTTAGCCGCTGCTGTGTAAATTGCAGATTTTCGGGTCCAGCAATATGAGCAATGCGCGTATAGCCTTGTCGGATTAAGTATTCGGTCGCTTGTAAGGCTCCTGCAAAATCATCTTGGACAACTTTGGAGGCATCTATATCTTTAGGTACACGGTCAAAGAATACGATTGGCATTCCTTTCGCCATCAATTGTTCAAAATGATCGTTTGTGGCTGAATCGGAAGAGATCGAAATAAGAAGTCCATCCAGACTACTCGTTGATAGGTTTTCCAATAGGTTCTGTTCCCGTGCGACATGATCGTTAGTGACATAGAGAATAACATTATAATCGCGTTCATAAGCTTCTTCCTGAATACCCGAAATCACCATGGAAAAATAATAATTGGTGATAAAGGGAATGACCACACCTATATTTTTTGTTGAACCGGATGCTAAGGCGGAAGCATTCTTATTAGGTTTAAAGTTTAATTTCTTGGCGAGTGTCAACACCTTTTTTCGAGTTTCTGGATTGACATCGTGGGTATCCCGAAAAGCCCGCGAAACTGTGGATACCGAAATTTGGAGCATCTTCGCTATATCCTTGATGCCTAAAGGATTCTTCATATTTAGATAGGTTTAACAGATTATGGTACAAAATACTAAAAACCATCGAAAATTGTCCGATTTAATGTGTTTTACTGAAATTTTCAGCATCGGCTACCCATACGATGCCGATAACTTTTACTCCAAGATGCTATCGTAATTTATATTCCAAAGTTTAAATAATTAAGGTCGAATGCATCTTCATCAATATAGTATTTAACTTTATAACCAGAATAAAGCTGTAATTTTTTTACAATTGAAAGTTCCACCCCAATTTGAGCATTCAGTGGGATGTATGTTTCGAAGTACATCTCCATGATCCGCAGCCGAGAATTAAAATGGATAAAAGAATGATAAGCGCTAATTTTAGGGTAAAATGATAGCTGGCCAACAACGGGCGATGTAGCTATAATGATAGCTGATTGAACAAGTAGTAGTTCTTATAATAAAAAAAAGGCTGATCATACTGACCAACCTTTAAATAAAACATTACAATAAAACGTATTAATCCTAATCGTGCCCTTCGGTTTTGACAATCTTGTTGTAAATACCCAATAGTAAAAACGGTGCCGCCCATTGACCAACGAATAGTGCCGTATTATCATCTTTAGTTTTGCAACATTTTAAAGCCGCTGAGATTCCCATTGCTGCTAACGAAGCTGCTAAAAATACAATAGAGGGAATTTTAGATGTTTGGGTTTCGACCTCTTTCGTTACTTTGTCTTCATTTCCTGTCGTAAGTGCCATAGTATTTATAGTTTAGTTTATTAGTGAACTACTTTCAAAATAAAATGGTTTGAAAATATCTATTATTTTTCTTCCTCACTTCATTCCCGGTCTGAACTTTATAAGAATCCACATTGCTTTGAAATTGCTTTATTAACCGAATTAAGGATTTTTATTCTTTATGACAAATAGTTTATAAATTGAAATGCATCCCGGTATCATTGGTAAAATCGCTGTCCACATTCCAGGAAAATAATAGTTACCGGTTGTTTTAAAATAGTAGTTGGGCATATTTTCAATAACGGCTCCCGATACTGAATCAGTAATAATATGGGGGTCATTAGGTAGAATCTCAGGTGTTATTAGCGGAAAAATGAAGTGCGTAAATTCAGCTACACCTGGACCGATAAAAATAAACCACGCAACAAATCCTGCCATAGGAATTCTGTAATATAAGCCCAATGTAGTTAGTGTATAGATTGTTGGCCCAACGAGCGCAAATATGAGGAGGAATTTCTTTTCACTCCAGGGAATCCCAAATAGTCGGCTCATGGAAGGCGCAAACCCCGTCTGATATTCTTCAATGATATGTACCTGCAAGGCAGCGACAGTAATGACGAAAAGAGGCAATATCAATGAGGGATGGGTAGGATGGCTCAAGTAGGTTTTCTGCCAGCAGATAAAAGCAATAAACGCCGAGCCTCCCACGATAATTACTGGTGGTAAACCGATTGAAAAATAGCCTGCTAAGGTTGCAAGAATCGTAATAATGAGTACGATAATAACGTTGAGCTGTCGACTGAAAAATAATGTTTGTATCATAGCAGTATGAATTTCTCGCTAAATTACATATCTGTTTATAGGCAGTATTTATCAAATGATAAAATCGCTAATTCTTGCCACGGATTCTGCTCAAAGAAACTTGCGTGATACCTAGATATGATGCTAGATCTGCCAAACTGATTCGTTGAAGGAGATATCCCTGATTTTTTAGGAATTTGTTGTATGCGACGATTCCCGTTTCTTCAAGTGAGCGACCTATTCGGGTCATCATTTCGATAACGGCCATCGAAAGAAGTTTACGGTAGAAAGTTTCTATTTCATGATATTTAGCACATAATAATTGTAAGTCTTTATAAGATATGCAGCTTACTGCGGTATCTTCGAGCGCGACAATTTCGTAATTAGAAGGCTTTTGTTCTATAAAACTATCCAGTACTGAAAAGATATTTGCTTCCGAGAAAAAACGCATGATATACTCCCGGCTGTCTGAAGTAAACAACGTTTTTACAAGACCATCTTCTAAAAAGAATATTTTATCACAAATTCTTCCCCTTTTGACAATTATGTCTCCTTTTTTAAAGGATTTTGAGATGATTTTTGATTTAAATTCAAGCAATGCTTCATTATTCACATTAAAATGAAGGTGTACGAATTGTACAAAATCAGGTGGATTATGATTGGAAAAGTTAGTCATCATACGATATAGCTCAATGCCATTATTTTATTTAATTTACGATTGTTTTTCCGAAATGATATAAACAGCGATAAATTGTCCAGTAGCAAAGATGAAATTATATCGGTTCAAATCCTTCTTTCAATTATTCTTCTTCTCGTTCTAGAAAACAATCACGATATTACTCAAAACTATAAAAAGGCTCCCTTTACTTTATTAAACTATATATTCTTCTTACATTGTCAGTGAGGTTTTTAAGTAGTGAGGTTGGTGATTCTATTCTGTAATTGATTATTTTTCTATGAAATCAATTTATATGCACTTCTAACAATAATAACCTAAAGACAGTTCATTAAATGAACGATGTCTATTGCCTAAATTATCTCATTTGTTACAAAAGTATTTTGGACAAACGATTGCTTTGTATAATTCTTGTTTTATTTAATTGTATTTACAAAATTCGATAGAACAATTAAATTTAAATTATGAGATATCCCAAAGTTACACTACTGCTCGGTGCAGTATTGGCAAGCTTTCTTTCCTGCCAAAAAAGCGAGTTGCAAACCAATTTAGAAGCGAAATTATCGCTACGTGCTGCCTCTCCGGGTTTAAGCGGATACGAAGTTCCCTTAGGTGGCAATGCCTTCGTCACTTCGGCACCTTCCGGTGCAGCAGAAGTCATCAATAGCAACGGATTGGCAAACTGGAACAATGTCAATAGCGTGATTAGTACCTACGCTAAGGTTTCCCAAGCTGGCGCTCTACGGGTTAAAATAAGAGCTAAAGTGCTACCTTCAGGCGATAGTAGTACGGTGAAATTAACAATTAATGGTATAAGCAAACAAGTCAAACTTAAAGGTGGAGCATTAAAAGATTACACGATCGGTACCTATTCGCTAAATGCCGCGGGATATGTAAAAATGGATCTTCAAGGCGTAACCAAGTCCGGCGGTTATTTTGCAGATGTATCACACTTGATTTTAGATAGTTCGGCAACAAATGGCACGGTAATTTATAGTGACAACAATGTCGATAACACCTACTATTGGTCGCGGCGGGGTCCATCCGGCCATTTGAATTATACCATTCCAACGAATCAGCAAGTATCCTATTATTATAGCGAGTTGAAAGTGCCTGTTGGAGAAGATAAAATAGGATCTTACTTTATGGCAAATGGCTTCGATCAAGGATATTTTGGTATGCAAGTCAATTCAGCGACAGAACGCAGAATACTATTTTCTGTTTGGAGTCCATATAGCACCGATAATCCATCCCAAATACCAGTAGAGGATCGCATCACGTTAAATAGAAAAGGGACAAATACGACAACAGGTGAGTTTGGTGGAGAAGGTTCGGGTGGACAAAGCTACCTCAAGTATAATTGGACTGCCGCCACAACCTATAAATTTTTATTAAAGGGTGAGCCTGATAACAATGGAAGCACTGATTTTACGGCATGGTTTAATGATCCGTCGACCAGTAATTGGATACTCATTGCTAGCTGGAAACGTCCCAAAACAAACACCTATTTAACGGGCTTTCATAGCTTCATCGAAAATTTCAATGCCAACAACGGCTTCCTTGGGCGTTCAGCAGAATATAGTAATCAATGGGTTCGTACAGCTACAGGAATTTGGTTGAAAGTTGTTGAAAGTACCTTTAATGTTGATGCGACCTATTCAAACAACCAGCGTATAGACGCTATTGGCGGAATAACCGGAAACAGCTTCTTCCTCAAAAATGGCGGTTTTTTCAATACTGTCGTCAATCCCGGAACGAAGTTTACACTACCAAGTTATGGAACAGCACCTTCAATAAATTTAACAACACTACCTTAACAGACATATTTACAGTATTCTTCATACTTTACATCTATTATAAAAGGGACAATACTTCATTAAGAAGTATTGTCCTTTTTAAAGTCACCATTACAATAACAATTCTCCTCCTTGTTTTTGGTATAGTTAGATCATCCATTCATCGCTAATTATCACTTATATTGATTTTCGTTGCGATATGCACATGGTTACCTAAATTTGCCTCTTCCTGATCCTGTTGACGGATAAAATCAATTAGTCGCTCTAACTCTCCGTTGGTATCATCCCACCATTTAATGGACCATATCCTATGAAATATAAATCCATATCTTTCAAGTTGCTCCTGGCGGAAGTTGTCCCAGGCGTAAGCTTCCGGACTGTTATGGTATTTTGCGCCATCACATTCTATTGCGATTAGTGGTTTGTGGCTTATTTTTGATTTTACAACGATATCAATCCTAAAACCGCCTACCGAATGCTGCTGTTCTAAGCGATCTGCGCCAATATGCTGTGCAAGTTGTTCAAATATTTCGTCTTCAAACGGAGACTCAGACCCTAAGCTAAATTCCGCGGGTTCATACAGTTTATCTGAACAGTACTGACTCAATAATTCAAGAATGCCCTTCCGCAAGTTGTCATTCCCTTCACTTACCGCTTTCGCATAGGTAAAGTAAGCGTACATAATACCACGTCCTTTATTGCCATTCTGCTGGATAAGATTTGGGTACTGACGAACATACTCCTGCGGGAAAGAAGTACATACATATACTTTAGACCGCGCTCGAGTAATGATTACATTCAACATGCGATGTCCCTTGCCCTGTATAATCGGACCAAAGTTTTGACTAAAGGAGCCGTCGGCTTTTCGCCCAAATGTCGTTGAGAGAATGATAATATCCCGTTCGTCGCCCTGAATGTTTTCGAGATTTTTAACAAAAAATGAATCTCCCGCCTGCGCCATTAAACTGTCGAATACAGGGTCATGCTGACGAACTGCACTCAGTTCCTCCAGGATTAAGTTGCGTTGATAGATATTGAACGTAGCAACACCCACGCTTGGAATACTATCTTTGGCATCCTTCATGATCTGTTGTAACAATTCGACCACTTTCAGCGCCTCTTGCTTATTTACTTGCCCCTCATACAATCCATCAATCTGTAAGTATTCTATAGGAGTGTAGTGCTCCTTTGCCGGAACCGGCATTAATCTATTTCCGTAAAACGCATGGTTGGAGAAGTCGATAAGATAAGGGTGTTTAGAGCGGTAATGAACTTTTAGATAAGATTCAACGAACCCCTTGTCTACAGCATAAGCGAGTAAGGATTCGCTATCCGCAAGGTCAAGCTGAGCAGCTTGTAGCGCAGTCCGATCTGAAAATTCATCTTCGGAGTCTTCCGTCTCATCATCAATCGGGTCAAGCAGCGCTCCACTTCCCTCGAAGTAAGAGGAGGGAGCCATCTGGTGCTTATCACCGGATACAATTTTAGCCTTCCCTCGGATCAGAGCCGCGTACGTATCTTCGAGACGCAGCTGACTGGCCTCATCAAATATGACCACATCAAAAATTCCTTCCTGTAGCGGCAGTATCGAGCTGCATACCGAAGGATTGACCAATAGTACAGGAAAGAAATCAGTAAATAGTTCAAATTCTCTATTCACAATGGTGCGGAGTGAATTGCGACGCATTCCCTTAGCTCCCTTTTTGTTAAACAAACTATTTATGTTTTGTCCTCTGGATTTGAACTTTCCTACAGCGTCAGCCTGTTTTTCCGTCCACAAAGCAATAATGCTATTCAGCTGCGCATTATTAAACTCTTGTTTTTGCTGCTGATATTGTTGTAGTTGATAATCGCTTTTTGGCAATTCCTGTGGTTCATTTGTGGTGAGTATCCAATACAAATACCAGCATTCAAAAGCATCAGCCCAATGGTCTTTAAGATGAATGCTGATTCGGGTAACAAGCTTTTGTTGCACTTCGTCCACTGAAAGGAAAAATGATTTCCACTCATGATAGCTACGGAAATCACTCATATGTTCATTGAACATTGTAAAGGTATGCTTAATCGTATGACATAGGTCCTGTGCAGCCTGAAGACTCGTATACGGCAGAAATACTCCATTTGTTATATTTCCCGTTAACTGGTTACTCTCAATATCATCAATCGAGTTTTGTAGACTCCGATAGGCATCAGCGCGTGCCGCGTAATAGTCACGAAAATGATTAAAATGCCTTAATTGAAAAGTAACTCTCTCAATTAGATAGGGTACTGCCTCAATCAAGCCGTTGATATCAGTAACTGGAGTCGTTGGAACGATATTGTAATCAGCGATTAGCATTTGCTCTATACTATCCAATTTTTGAAGTAGGGGAGCTACTTGCGCTTTTAGTTCACTCAGTTCAGCATGAAAACGATGAGCATTAATATTAGCCAAATAGCTATCTATCGTATAAGGATATTCTTCTTTCCAATTCGCTGCCTTTTGTCGTAGTTCCTCAATATTGTTGAGATAAATGGATAAATCAGTCGTTTCCAAATGGTCGTTATATTGATGTTCAATATAATTTTTTTGAACATGGAATGATCTTACCTGCGCGATGCGATTCTTTAATTCAATTCTTGTTTGTTTTATCTGCTTGTGCTTTCCCGAGAATATACTCAACAAACTTGTTTTAAATTTCGCGCCGCTACTATTATTTAATAAGTTACTACCATATTGCGCAATGCTTGACTCAGCGTAGCCAAGATAAGTTGATAGTGCATGGCTTAGCGATAAATAATAGCTGCTGTAATGTTGTTGTAAAGCATCATCATATTGCTTGAAAAATTGTATTGCTTTAATCCGGACAGATTGTAATCCTACGACAATTTCATTGATTCGCTGTTCCTGAGGAAAAGTAGATGGTAATTCCTTTTCCTTCACTGAATCTCCAATACAAAATGCTAAAAAGGGCTTAAAATCCTGCTGCATTATTGCGGGGATGCCGCTCAAAAAATCATCAGCCCACTGCTTTCCAATTACTTGAAGTTCAGTAATAACCTGCTCAATGGTTGGTAGCTGTTTATGAGCGTATGCAATAAAATCTTCAATTCTTACACGCGATGGTCCAACCTGTTGGTCTAAAAATAGAGCGTCTGATAGTGGTCTAAATATGGAATGGACCTGATGCGATTGCTTAAATAAATTATGGCTATGCTTTAAAACAACCAGTGTCCTTTCCAGTTCTGTATGATCCTGAGCGAAATCAAAGTCCTCTTTCGGTATAATATTTTTGAGCGGTACATCCTTAAAGTTTTTTAATAAAGCCAAATACCGTCCGACGATCTGCGGCCAACTTTTATCGCCGTAGACCGTTTCAGCTAAGGCAGCATGCTGTGCGTTGATACGTTCAGCTGATTCCTTGAGTTTTGACTTTATCGTATCATATTGGTTTTGGGCTTGCTTTACTGAGATGTGAAACGGAACTCCGATCTGACGGTCTCTGACAGAATCTACGATTGCTTCACGGGCATCGTTTACGTCATCAATTACACCTACAAGAGCGCCGATCTGAGTATTCGTACGTTCGATATTTGCTTTAATCACATCAAGCGCTGTTTTCTTTTCGCAGACGACCAGACACTTTAGTCCATTGGCAAGTGCATTTGTAATCAGCGCAGTTAATGATTGACTTTTTCCCGTCCCTGGAGGGCCTTGAATTATTTGATTCGGTTCATTTCCGAGCGCACTTATTATGGCCTGTTGGCTTGGATCGGTATCTACGGCACTGAAAGGTGTAGTCGATAGATTTTCTACTTTAAGCTCATCAAATTCAAAGGCATCGAAGCGATCTAATAAGCGGGAAATGTCGGTGATAATACTTTCTTTTTGCGCTCTGAACAAACCAAAAATACCACCAAAATGAATGTAAGCTTTGTTATTGGCTATAGCATCTATCTGGGATGCTTCGGGTAATACGTTAATGGCTGTTTCAAAGTTTTTTCGTAGCACCTCGAGTATCTGCTCTTTACTATTCGCATTGAGTGCTTCCAGTACTTCAGCACAAGCGTTCACTAATTCGTTGCTATCAATCAGTGCGTCTTCTAAGGCTTCATTAGCAAGATTGGGGAGAGTAATGTCATCTTCGCTTTTGATAAAAGAAAGGAGCACCTCGTTGATACTAATCGGGTGAATATCTGAATCCACTATTTTACCATTTGATTGAACCACTTTATTTCGCAAAAACGACCATTCATTGACTTTGTTTTTAGATTTAACGGCCTCTAGTTGCCAAATGAATAATGGGGCTTTTATGATTTTCGAGGGGTCTTTTGAAGATCTTTTTATAAGAATAGGATAGCCGAACCCGAGGGTCTTCATCCCATGTTCTTTAAAATAATCTTCATTTTCTATGATAATCGAGTTCAGTCGTTTAGAAATTAAGGTCAGTTTCTTTTGAGTTTCCGCATCTTTTTCATTAAGGTCTATTGTATCAAATGAAATCTTAAATTCAACGTGTGCTTTGGTCAACAACGTATCCAAAAATAATTTGGCGAGGCCATCCTCGATGAGGTCAAGCTGCTGGAGGTCTAACCGGGTGGCCAATCGCCCTGGCAATGCATTTAAATGAATAGAGCGCGCGTTGCCGCCTTTTAATTTACTCTGTAATGATTGCAGGAAAATCTTGGATGACATAACTGTAATATTTGTATTTATCCTAATATACAAATATTCGGTATAATCAGCAATGGAATCAAATTACCTAACCAAGGCCGGTCAACAATTTTGGTACACACCTTTCCCTACTTAAAATAACCTTTTTTACCGATTCCACAGAAACAAGTTTCTTCGTGCCTTAGATTTTTGCCTTTCGTACACATGGACTGTTAGATCAATAAATCATTAAAAGATGGGTTGGAAGGTCAAATTCAAAGTTGAAAGTGGTTTTTTAATGACCAGTATTTAACGCATAAAATGTTTGATATTTGGTTTATGCATTTTATTCTATACATTAGTTGTATAATACCTGTCGCTTAATCCAGTACCGCGGTGAAATTAGGATTAATTACAAATTTGCCTTCTGCCCAATAAATTTTTTAACAAACACGGTAACCGACATTTATTTCTTGCGTCTAACAAGAAAAGTAGGATTAAAAATATAGATTATGAATTTTCAACAGTTAATTTGGATCGCAGTTGCGATAAGTGTACTCATTTCAATTTTTGGCGTCAGCTATCTGAAACATAGGGAAAATATGTTTCTTATCCGTAGAAATCAATATTTAAAACAAGGGCCTAATATATCTGGATATTTTTCAAGTGGGTTAATTTTATTGGGGATATGTATTGGTGTTACAGTTGGTTTGATTCTAAGACCGTACATAAATAGCGAAATTATACCTGGCGCATTGTTATATATTTTGTGCGTATCATTTTTCTGCGGAATCGCTCTTTTAATTATATACTATTATTTTAAAAGTTTGAAATAGAATATGCTAAGGGGATTAATATCGCGGGTTATATGTTTGCTTTTACTTTACATCTCAATTTTCAGTATGTCAAATAGAAAACTATTTGCACAAGAGCACTTTGAGATTAGAGGAAAAGTGGTTGATTCCGCTGATAATGCTCCTTTAAGCAATGTTTCCATTACATTTCTCAGATCTAAAGATTCAATATTGATCGCTAGCACTAGGACTAAGGAAGATGGTAGTTTTTCAATAAAAAGCTTAGTGCTAGGTAACTATTTGCTATCTGTTTCCCACCTACGTTATACAGCATACAAAACGAGATTAAACGTTACAATCGTTGGAAGTATACCAACCCTGGAATTGATAAAACTTGAAAGGAAAAGTATAAAACTTGAAGAAGTGCTTGTCAAGTCAAAAAAGGTGGCAGCCATCACCCTTAAGGGAGATACGTTAGAATTTCAGGCGGATAGTTTTAAAGTGCGAGAAAACGCACGGGTTGAAGATCTATTACGGCAGTTTCCAAATTTTGAGGTTGACAAGAAGGGCAATATTACAGCCAATGGAGAAAAGGTAAAAAGAGTGCTATTAGAAGGAGAGGAATTTTTTGGAGATGATCCGACTTTGGTAACCAAGAATATTCGTGCAGATATTGTCGAAAAAATTCAATTGTATGATGGCGATAGTGAACAAACTCAACTTGGCGGAAATAATTTTGGTAAAAAAGAGAAGACTGTTAATGTCACTTTAAAAGCTAATAAGAAAAATGGATACTTCGGCAAGTTGCAGGTAACTGGAGGTACCCCGAAAATATATGATTCCCAAGCTATGTTAAATTCGTTCAGTTCAAAACGCAAGCTTGCGGGCTATGGTATATTAAGTAATAATGGAATTACAGGTTTGGGTTGGGAAGATAAAACCAATTTTAGTAACAATGAATTCGGAATCGACGAGGTTGATGGAAGTGGAGGTAATTTCGAGGGTAAAGGAATTCCAACAGTGAAAACGGGGGGAGCACATTTTGACGAAAATTTTGTAGCCAAAAAGTATTATATCAATGCCAATTATAAAATTGCAGATTATAACACACGAGGATTTGAGAATTCCGTAATTGAAAATATTCAACCTGACAACAGTTTCACACGTTTCTCTAAAGAAGAATTCAATACAAATAATTTAAGAAATAAGGCTGACTTGAGAATAAAAATGGCGCTAGATTCAGTCAATACATTTAATCTATTTCTAGAAGGGCTAAAAAGTAAAAACAATGTTCAAAGCATGTTTTCGGATAGCAGTATAAGGCAAAGTGGAATTAAAATGAATGAGAGCCAGCGGGATATCTATCTAAACGGAGACGGCTCTAGTTTTAATGGTTTCTTCGTGTGGAATAGGAAATTCAGTCCATTGAGTTCTATTTCCATTCGCTTAAACAGTTCAAATGCTAGGGCAGAAACCGAACGCAATTTGTATGCAAAGAATTTATTTTATAACCTTTCGGATGAAGAAGATCAGCTAATAAGGCTGAATGAACGTCGTTTTAATACGAAAACTAACCTACAGTATGGTGGGAAAATTGCATACAACAATCAATTTGGGAAAGCAATAACTTTAATATCAGAATATGAGTTGTCATTACAACAATCTGATAATACTACTGAAATTTCCAATATTGACACCGCGTCGTCTGTTTTTCATACTGCGATGAAATATAAGCTTAAACAAGCTACTCATAAATTAAGGGCGTCGTTTGAATATTCACAGGCACATATCCAGATGAAAATTGCTCCTGGTATTGAGCTTAATCAGCAAGATCAAGTAGATTTTTTTAATAATAATAACCTCAATAGAAAGTTTGTCAATTGGTATCCAAATTTAGAAGCCAAATATATATTTCCGAGAAAAAATAGGTTATTGTTTAACTACAATGGCAACACCGTACAGCCCAATATAAGTCAGGTTCAACCTATACAGATTAATGATGATCCCTTGAATGTTTTTGTGGGCAATCCATTGCTTAAACCTGCATTTAAGCAGTCGTTTAATCTAAATTATAGGGATTACATGTTAATGGAAGATAAAACCATCCTATTAAATGGTCTATATGCAGTGGAACAACACGCTATAGTTCCTAAAATTACGACAGATTCAGTTGGAAAAAGTATTTATGAGTTTGCTAATCTTTCAGAATTTGAACAAAAATCATTTGACAGCTACCTAATTTATTCCTTTAGATTGTCGCCGATTGATATTAAGATTAATAGTGATGTTGGTTATAGTTTTGCACAAACAGCCAATTATATTAATGAACTTTTGAATGAAAATAAAGTACAGAGACTTAATTTCTCATTAAAATTTTCAAAAAGAAATCCGGAAAAATATGATATCTCAATTTTATTCAATACAAAATATAATACGATCAAATCTTCGTTGGATGAAAATCTCAATGCTAATTATTGGACATATTTAATTGTTCCAGAGTTTTTGTTTTATCCATCCAAGAGGTATGAACTTTCATTAAATGGGACTTACGATTACCAAGAGCCTATCAATGTATTTAGTAAAAAGTTCGAACGATGTATTGTAAATTTCTCTACTGCTAGATCATTTTTTAAAAATCAAAATTTGGTAGTTAGAGTATCTGCAAATGATATTCTGAACCAAAATAAGGGTTTTTCAAGATCTGTAAATAATAATTTGATTGTTGAAAATACCTACTCCTCGATCGGAAGAAACTTTTCACTTGGCTTGATTTGGGAGATTAACAAAATGGGAAATTAAAATGAATCACAATATGTACAAAGAAACAAAAAATGATATGATAAATATTCAAAGAATAGTGTTAATTACTATCGCCCTACTTTTCTTCTTTGGCGATTCCCACGGGCAGCAAAATGTTTCGACGTCAGGTATCATTCAATTCCAAAAGAAGGTGAATAACCATGCACAATTTAAAAATATGTTTGATGATCAGACCCCGCAAGGTAAAAGATTGATTGACAACTTTACAAAAATGACAGAGCCATTCGATACGTTTTATTTTTCTTTGGAGTATGCAGACAATAATACGTTGTACAAATCCGAAGAATACGTTGAAAGCAGAAACATATTAAGTGAGATTACTGCTCAAAATGCCGTATTTACAGATCTAGATCAAAAACATGCTATTTCAGCAATGACCATTTTTGACAAAAAAATTAATATGGATGAAAAGACCATGTCGATCAAATGGAAATTGACAGATGAAACACGCAACATAGCGGGATACAATTGTATTAGAGCCAATGGAGTGTTTGGCGACTCTATCTATGTTGTGGCATTTTATACTGAAGATATCGCGTTGTCCGGTGGACCAGAGCATTTCAATGGCCTGCCAGGAATGATTTTGGGAATCGCATTACCACATGATCACGTCACCTGGTTTGCTACTAAGGTTTATAAACGATCTACCTCTGGTCACGTGCAGCGAGAATTTGGGGGGGCTAAAATAAGTAGAAGTGAGATACCTGGGTATTTAAAGAAAGCAGTTATTCCTAAGATAAAAATCAAGGAAGAGATGTTTGATAGAATCATGTACTAACCTAAATGGTATCTGATACAAATAAAACGAGTGACGAAAAACTTATTGAAGAAGTTTTTAATGGAAATATGATGTCTTTTTCGATTTTAATAGAACGGTATAGTTCGTTTGTTTTTCAAATTGTTATCAAGATTACTGGTGATAGAGAATTTGCAGAAGAGATTACGCAGGATATTTTTCTCAAGGTATATAAAAACTTACATAAATTTGAGTTCAAGTCTAAATTTAGTACCTGGTTGTATCGTGTGACCTATACCACGACAATCTCTGCGAATAGAAAAGCATCTAGATTATTCTTAGTAGAAGATTTCGAGCAGCAGTATTCTAATGAGATTTATGAAAAAGAAGCCGAAGTTGAGTGGCTAGATAAAGGTCAGTTAAATATGGCCTTTAAAAAAGCTCTATCTGACCTTGACGAAGCCGATAATTTGATCATAACATTATACTATCTAAATGAACAGTCTATTGAAGATATATGCACAATTTTAAATCTCAAGAATAGTGCGGTTAAAACCCGACTTCATCGAGCTAGAACACGATTAAAAAAACTCTTAATATAAATTTTTCCGAGATGTCTGAACACGAGTACACCGAAAATATGCTTTGGAATTTTGTTGATGGCAATCTTTCCGAGCAGCAAAAAAAACATTTGTTACGGCAATGCGCTGTCAATAAAGCGTTGGCCGATAAACTGCAGGAGATCAAATCTGCCCACTCCCAATTGAAACATTTGATGGAAGGATCTATTACCCCCGGACCTCCATTAACTAAAGCCGTCATATCAGAAATAAATAAATTTGAAATGGAGAAAATGGAATCTGATAAAAGATTTGACTCTGGTGTTATCATAGCCACTTTTTTGATACTTATTGGTTGTTTATGCGTTCCCTTCTATTATTGTATCACAAACGAAGCTTATAAGGACAGTCTTTTAGCCATCGTTAACAATGATTTCTTTTTGAACTGTATTCTCGTTGTATTAACTTTCATCGCTTCACTATTTGTTTCTTCCAGGATTAGGCTGTCGCTATTGAAAGAAGGTCTTATGCGTAATTTTTAGACCCAACATTTTAATGTACTATTATGCTCCTTGAACAGATGATTTGAGAACAATTGGTGTTTTTTATTAACTGACTTAACCTCTTTATGATGAAGTTTTTTTTATTTTTTGTTATCGTATTATGCTATGCATGCGCTCAATCAGCAGATGCAGATCTGGAAAATACCTTAAATAGCGCTGGTAAAAATAGGCCAGAACTAGAGTATGTTTTGGATTATTATTCAAGACATGATGAGGACAGCCTAAAATATAAATCTGCCAAGTATCTTTTGGAGAATATGCTCTACTTCTAAATGCTCCAGTTTTTTTTCAAACTTTTTTCTTACTGATATAGGAAGTGTTCTATGTTTAAATTATTGATAATGAGATGAAATACCTCATATTGATGATTTAGTACCTTATTAATTTAATATATGATTTCAATTTTTAGATATTTGCAAATGGCTCTATTGATAACTTTGGATAATGTCTATAAATTGTACAATCTTGATTCTTCAAAAAAGACGGAAGGAATAGTTATTCTCAATCAGCAAAATGATCCTAAAAAGGAATATACAAATAATAGCCGTCTATTTGATGGTTTATTACTAGGATTTCTGATACAAGGATCCATGAAAGCACAGATTCATTTTTTAGAATATGAAATGAGCGCAGGGGATATTGCTGTTTTACAGCCGCAATTGCTGATGGATACAAAATCATTGAGTGACGATGCCCAAATTGTAACCATTGGTCTTTCGTTAGATTTTATTACAGCATTTCCAATTTTACGTGAGTTTGTAATGAACAACCAAATGAGATGGCAGCCAGTTATCAGACTTCAACCTGAAGAAATTAAGTTGCAAAATGATTTATTGACGCTTATACAAAATTTCTATAATAAAAAACCTAGCCATAATAAAACGGAAATGCTTCGACATCTTGTTATGGTTCTCATAAGTATGATTTCTGAAGTATATTCTTCTTTACCGAGTAACAAAAGCTTGGTTAGAAACCGCACACATGAGATTATAGACGATTTTTATCTACTCATTTCAAAACATGCAAACCAACAAAGAAGCGTTGCGTTTTATGCTAATAAGCTACATTTAACACCACAATATCTTTCCACCTTCCTGAAACAGAGAACTGGAAAATCTGTATTACAGTGGATTGATCATATCACCATTCTACATGCTAAAACACTATTGAAATCTTCTAATTTATCAATTAAAGAAATTAGCAGCGAGCTTCATTTCGAAGAAACGAGTGTCTTTTGCCGATACTTTAAAAGAATAGTGGGGGTGTCGCCAAAAACCTATAGAAACGAATAATAATTTATGTCCTTTTTATCTGAACTATTTACAGCATATGATTAGCTTTCAGATTGTACGTAAACACCATTAAATTGTCAATACCTGCTATTTATCGCTGTTTAATTTTACAGGATGAAAAAAACAGGTAAAAAAGCAGCTATTGGATTTATATTTATAACGTTGTTGATTGATATTACAGGTTGGGGAATTATACTTCCCGTAGTTCCTAAACTCATTGGAGAACTTATCAATAATGACCTAAGTGAAGCTGCGAGATATGGAGGTTGGCTTGGTTTTGCGTATGCCATTACGCAATTTATATTTGCACCTATAGTGGGTAATCTTAGTGATAAGTATGGAAGACGCCCAATTATTTTAATTTCTCTTTTTGGATTTGCTATTGATTACGTACTCTTAGCACTAGCGCCTTCTATTGGGTGGTTGTTTTTTGGAAGAATCATTGCCGGTCTTACTGGGGCTAATATTTCAACAGCTAGTGCATATATAGCTGACATATCGACCGATGAAGACAGAACTAAAAATTTCGGCTTAATCGGCGCAGCTTTTGGATTAGGATTTATTATAGGTCCTGTAATAGGTGGTTTGCTTGGCCATTATGGCGCGAGAGTTCCTTTTTATTTCGCTGCTATATTATGCATGGTCAATTTTCTTTACGGCCTGCTTATACTACCGGAAAGTTTAGAAAAAGATAAACGTCGGTCGTTTAGCTGGAAACGTGCAAATCCTATTGGAACAATTAATTTTTTGAGAAAACAGTCAAAAATATCAAATCTCGTCATCGCTTTAATTTTGGTCTATGTTGCCCTCCACGCTGTACAAAGCAATTGGCATTTTTTTACTATGTATAAATTTAATTGGACGGAAAGAACTGTAGGTCTATCGCTTAGTTTGCTTGGCTTATTGCTTGGCTTAGTACAAGGCATTCTAATGAGGTGGACAACGCCAAAATTAGGGGAACATAAAAGTGTATATTTTGGGTTGCTATTTTATGCATTAGGTTTAATGCTTTTTGCATTTACTAATCAAGGGTGGATGATGTTTGTTTTTCTCGTTCCTTATTCCTTAGGTGGAATCTGCGGACCAGCACTTCAATCAATAATCAGTAAAAATGTTCCTGCAAATGAACAAGGTGAACTGCAGGGGGCATTATCAAGTTTAGTGAGTGTTACGGCTATTTTGGGTCCTCCAATTATGACAAACTTATTTTATTATTTTACTCACGATAAAGCACCATTTCAATTTTCAGGAGCTCCGTTTTTTCTAGCATCCATTTTAATGTCTATTAGTGCAATTATCATATATTTTGCTTTTCGACAAAAACGTTAAAAAGACGCTAATGATTAAATGCCTCACCCTTCAAATAGCTGAGTCTATTTTCGTTCATAGCTTCTGTTTTGTGATAAACAGAAAAGCCACCACCTTGTTTAAGCTGACATCTTAATATAAAATATTATGCTGACAATGAATGTGATAAAAATTAAACCATTGTGCCTTCTTGGTTGTTTGCTAATAATATTAGTATTTTTGAATACGTCAACTGCCAAAAATCAAAAGGCACAATGCAGTGCTTTTGGTACAATTGAAAAACATGGAAAGGAGTATAATACATTGTGATCTTGATACATTTTTTGTATCTGTCGAGCGCTTGGAGAACAGCAAGCTCATCGGCGTACCCGTGCTCATAGGAGGAAACAGCGACCGCGGGGTAGTAGCCTCTTGTTCCTATGAAGCCCGTAAGTTTGGCGTACATTCGGCTATGCCCATGCGGCTGGCCCTGCGCATGTGTCCAGACGCAGTAGTCGTACGGGGCGATCACGACCGCTATAGTCACTATTCCAGTATCGTCACGCAGATCATCGAAGAAGACACGCCCATTGTCGAAAAAGCCAGTATAGACGAACACTACCTTGATGTCTCCGGTATGGACCGCTTTTTTGGCTGTTGGAAATGGACACAGGAGCTCCGCCAGCGTATTATCCGAGAGACTGGATTACCCATTAGCTTTGGTCTTTCTGTGAATAAGACCGTCGCCAAGATTGCCACCGGTACAGCCAAACCCTGCGGCGAAAAGCAGGTGCAGCATGGCACCGAAAAAGGCTTCCTCGCACCGCTATCCATCCGAAAAATCCCAATGGTAGGCGAGAAGTCCTTTACGCTGCTCCGGAATATGGGAATTTCGAAGATCGGCACCCTGCAGCAGATGGAGGTGTTCACCATGCAGAGAGTGCTTGGTGAGAATGGAATCAATATCTGGCGCAAAGCCAACGGGCTCGATGATTCACTCGTGTTGCCTTTTCGGGAGCAAAAGTCCATGTCCAAAGAAAATACCTTTTTGCAGGATACCATCGATATGGATGTACTCCGCCGCACCCTGATCGGTATGGTCGATACACTGGCCTTTGATCTGCGCAAAGAGCAAAAGCTGACTAGCTGTGTCACCCTCAAGATCCGTTATAGCAATTTTGATACCCACACGCAGCAGTTGCAGATCGGTTATACCAATTCGGATCGAAAGCTTACCGATGTGGTGCTTTCACTCTTCAAGAAACTGTATAGCCGCAGGATGCTGATACGCCTTATCGGGATTAAGTTCTCGGGTTTAATTTACGGATCCTATCAGACCGACCTCTTCGACGATAGCGCCGAGGAGGTCAATCTGATGCAGGCCATGGACAAGATCCGAAAACGCTATGGCGCCGAATTTCTGATGAAGGCCATCTGTGCGCCGCTGCCGGAGAAAGGAGGGGATCATGCTCTTAAATCTACATAGTTACTATAGCCTGCGCTTTGGCACGCTCAGCCTGCAGGATCTTATCTCGGGCATGCTTGCTGGCGGTTATGATACCGCCGTACTTACCGATATCAATAACAGTTCCGGTTCGCTTGACTTTATTAAGCTGGGGCGGGCCGCAGGATTGAACCTGCTCGCCGGCATGGAGTTTCGCCACGATGATCAACTTTGTTTCGTCGCCATCGCCAAGAACGAACAGGGCTTTCGGGAGATCAATGACTATCGGACCAAGCTTAATATGGAAAACCGTGCTGTACCCGAGCGTGCACCCGAATTCGCACAGGTCTTTGTCATCTATCCCCTTAGCAAACTCAATGCTTTTCCGCTAAAGGACTACGAATACATTGGCATCAGACCCATTGAGCGTACACGTGTCCAGTTGATGGACCGAAAGGTGCTTGACCGCTGTGTTATCCTGGCACCAGTGAGTTTTCGTAAGGCCGACTATACCTTACATCGGCAATTAAGGGCCATTGACAACAACCTGCTGATTTCGCAACTGAGCCCGGATCAGACTGCAGCCGAGGACGAGGTATTTATCCCCCGGGTTAAGCTGATGCGGTTATTTTCGGATCTGCCGCAGCTGCTCGCCAATACAAACCGCATACTGGGCCAGTGTTCTTTCAGTTTTGATTTTACCAGCGTCAAGAATAAAGAAACCTTTACGGGCAATCGCTACAACGATAAGCAACTCCTGCACAAATACTGCATAGACGGCTTCTCCAGGCGCTATGGTCGTCAGGACCGGGTGGCCACCGAACGCATTCAGCGCGAGCTTGAGATTATCGAAAACTTGCGTTTCTCCAGTTATTTCCTCATCACCGACGAGATCTGCCGCTATGCACGAGGGCGCAATTTTCACTATGTAGGCCGTGGATCGGGAGCCAATTCTACAGTGGCTTATTGCCTGGGTATCACCGATGTTGATCCCATTGCGCTCAACCTACCTTTTGAGCGTTTTCTTAACCCCAAGCGCAAGAGTCCGCCAGACTTTGATATCGATTTCAGCTGGAACGAACGTGATGAGATTTATGACTTTATTTTTAATCGTTATCAGACAGGTCATACCGCACTTATGGGCGCTATGAGTACGTTTCGTTCGCGGAGTATCTTGCGCGAGCTGGGTAAAGTGTATGGACTACCCAAGGCCGAGATCGACCGCTTGGTTCATGAGCCCGAGCATATGCTCAACAAGAATGAGGTGACCAATACCATTCTGAGCGTTTACAACCGCATGACCGACTTTCCCAACCAGCGCACCATCCATGCCAGCGGCGTGCTCATCTCCGAGGAACCATTGACCTGTTATTCGGCGATGGACAATCCGCCAAAAGGGTTGCCCACCGTGCAATTTGATATGTATGTGGCCGAAGATATCGGCTTCGAGAAGTTTGATATCCTTTCGCAGCGCGGCATCGGCCATATCAAAGATTGCCGTACCATTGTGCGGGAAAACTTGGGGGTCGTCATCGATACCGACAATCCCAAGCGTTTCTTTCAGGATGCCCATATTGCAGCGCAATTAAAATCGGCCAATACCATCGGCTGTTTCTATATCGAGAGTCCGGCCATGCGGCAGCTGCTCACCAAGCTGCGTTGCGATGATTACCTGACTTTGGTGGCTGCCTCATCCATTATTCGGCCAGGTGTAGCCAGTTCGGGCATGATGAGCGAGTACATCCGTCGGCATCACGACCCCGCGACGGTCGTCTATCCACACCCTGTATTTAAAGAGCAGCTCGAAGAGACCTATGGCGTAATGGTCTATCAGGAAGATGTAATGAAAATTGCCAATGCCTATGGTGGACTCGATATGGCCGATGCCGATGTGCTGCGGCGTATGATGTCGGGCAAATACCGGAGCAAAGATCACCTGACCGAAATTGAGGATAAGTTCTTTTCAAACTGTAAGGCCAAGGGGTACCCCGAAAAAACCAGCCGCGAGATCTGGCGGCAGATGGAAAGCTTTGCGGGCTATTCCTTCAACAAGGCGCATTCAGCATCCTTTGCAGTAGAGAGTTATCAGAGTCTTTTCCTCAAGACCTACTATCCTTTGGAGTTTATGGTTGCGGTTCTCAACAATTATGGTGGCTTTTACAACCGTAAGGTCTATGTCAATGAGGCCCGAATTTCAGGTGGCAATATCTGCCTGCCCTGTGTTAATCAGTCGGTATTTAATACCTCCATTCGGGGTAAAGATATTTACCTCGGTTTTGACTGCCTGCTCAATTTGGAAGGTAAACTGGCCCATCGCATTATTGAGGAGCGCGAAGCCAATGGCACGTATACGAGTCTGGAGAACTTTGTCAAACGGACACAGACCGGTATTGAGCAGGTCGTTATCCTGATCCGCGTTGGAGCCCTGCGCTTTACGGGGACGGGCAAAAAGCAACTGCTGTGGGCGGCACATCTGATGATGAGCAAGCATAAGCCTGTGGCAGCGGGTATAGCACTGTTTGAGACCGAGAGTCGCAAGCCTATACTGCCACCTTTGGAAGAAGATATCCTGGAGGATTATTACGACGAGATGGAGCTGATCGGCTTTTGCGTCACAGGAACCCTTTTTGATCTTGCCAAAAGCGATTACCGTGGCGATATGCCGGCCCGGGAACTCCATTTGCATGAAGGTAAAATAATTCGGATAGTGGGGGACTTTGTCTGTGAAAAATTTGTCAAGACCAAGCGCGGCGACCTAATGAAATTCGGCACTTTCCTCGATGCCGAGGGGCGCTTTTTTGATACGGTACACTTCCCACAAACACTGGTGAAATATCCGCTCCGTGGTGCAGGAATCTATCTGATCGAAGGTAAAGTTGTTGTCGAATATGGCTGTCCATCGATCGAGGTAATACGCTGCGCCAAGATGCCGCTAAAGCCCGATCCGCGGAGTGAATAATTAATCCTATCTTAGTCCTATGCTGTACATCCTTTTGAACAAGTCACCAAAAGTTCCTTTCGCGAGCTTGTCGACTCCGGTTATGTCAACTTTGTGCTGCAGTGCTTGGAGTTAATTGTATCAGATTTTTCAACTAGTCAGTGGACTTTTACAACGATATACGATCCAAAGGTTGGTGAACATCCAATTTCTGGAAATAGGGATTTTAACTTCGTGTCGGAAATTATTGACCATTATTTAATGCATAGTTTGCAATTTATTAGGTTTATGCGTTTTATTTTGTACATTAGTTTTATAATATTTTAACAATTTATTATTGTGCAGAATATTGAACATTAATGAGTTTATTTGTGCTTTATGAACAATATAATAGACATTGCTAATTTATCGGATAAAGCTATTTTACAAAAAATAGGATTCTTTATTCAACAAATACGTATTAAAGAAAATATAACACAGATTGAATTAGCGCAGAAAGCTGCTATAAGCCGTACAACGTTAAGTTTACTTGAGCGGGGTGAAAATATAACTTTGGTCAATTTGGTAAAGATCTTACGTATTTTAGACGTACTATATGTTTTAAATAGTTTTGATGTACAAGAAGAACCCAGCCCAATAGAGTTAGCCAAAGGTGAAAGGCAAAAACGACAAAGAGCATCTAAAGCAAATACGCAAGAGCAAGATAATTCAGATTTAGGATGGTAAAAACGGCATTTATTAATATATATGGTAAACGTGTGGGTGTCGTAGCTTGGGATTCGAATAGAGGTTTAGCTAGTTTTGAGTATGATCCCAAATTTGATATCAAGCAATTGCCAATAGCTCCCCTTAAAATGCCTAATAAAAATAGGATTTATAGTTTCCCTGAATTTAGAGAAAACGAAACGTTTAAAGGTATGCCTGGATTATTAGCGGACGCGCTACCCGATAGATATGGTAAAGAATTAATCAATGCTTGGTTGGCGCGTCAGGGACGTCCTGATGACAGTTTAAATCCGGTAGAATTATTGTGTTTCATAGGTAAAAGAGGAATGGGTGCCTTGGAATTCGAGCCGGTAATAGGCAAAGAACCTACTTCTTACGATTTAGAATTAACCGATTTGATAGAAACAACAAAAGCATTATTGGAGAAAAAAGAAGAGTTTCATATTGATAGTCAACACAGCATGGAAGATGTGATGTTAGATGTGTTAAAAATGGGAACTTCTGCTGGAGGCGCTCGCCCCAAAGCCATTATTGCGTATGATGAAAGAACAGGAAAAATAAAATCTGGACAAACTTTAGCTGAAGAAGGATTTGAACATTGGTTAATCAAATTTGATGAGATTAGCGATGTACAATTTGGGGTGTCAAAAGGATACGGACGTGTAGAGATGGCCTATTATAAAATGGCAACGAGCTTTGGAATAGAAATGATGGAATCACGATTAATAGAAGAAAATAATCGTGTGCATTTTATGACTAAGCGTTTTGATCGTGTTGGAGGAAATCAAAAAGTACATACCCAAACTTTATGCGCGCTACAACATTACGATTTTGCAAATATCACATCCTATAGCTATGAACAAATATTTCAAACAATGCGTTTATTACGCTTGAATTATGCTGAGGCTGAGCAAATGTTTAAACGCATGGTATTTAATGTGGTAGCGCGTAATTGTGATGATCACACTAAAAACTTTGCTTTTTTGATGGATGCTCAAGGTAAATGGAAGTTAGCGCCAGCATATGATATTTGTTTCGCATATCGTCCAGATAGTGTATGGGTGAGTCAGCATAATTTGAGTATCAACGGTAAACGCAGAGATTTTGAACGTAAAGATTTGGTAGCAGTTGCCGAACAAAACTCTATTCGCAATCCAGAAAAAATCATAGACCAAGCACTTGAATTGGTGAAAGATTGGAGTAAATATGCAGCGATGTACCAAGTTGATCGATTTTTGGCAAAACAAATAGAGGGGGATTTAATCAAGGAACTGAAATGATAATAGAGAAAATGCGTAATAAGTTTAAAGAAATTACTCAATCTGAAGAATACATTTTGACGAAGGAAATGATGTTACCATAGTCCAATATCAATATCTTAGAATATCTGTTTATGACGATCTAGCCGATAAAATCGAACGCTTGTTAACAACAGGATCAGGCTACCGCATTTTTCTTAACCGTATTAAGGGAGAAAATTGGGACAAGCGCATGCTCAAGCTCTACGAGAAAAATATTATCCATTATCTACGTACCAAAACCAGGTTTCAACGCAAAAATCCCATCGATATTGTGTTCTCCTTCGTCAATGGATTTGACAGGACTTTTCTTAATATAAAAATGAACTTCTGAGTCATATCATTAAAGAATTTTTATGTGTAGCTGTAAGTGTGTAATCAATTTTGATTACATTTGTATTATGGAAAAAAGTATGGAACGTTTTAAAGGAATTCATCCAGGGCTTATCTTAGAAAGAGAGCTTAAAAGGCGTGCGATTAAGCCAAGTCCATTTGCCCGCTCTATAGATACACAAAGACAAATATTCAATGCAATCATAAAAGGTAAACGCGGCATTCCAGTACCTTTATCATTGAAAGTTGACCAGGCACTAGGAATTGAAGAAGGGACTTTTGCGTTGTTACAAACTTTTTATGAAATAAAAAATGCTAAAATAAACATTGGAAGTATAAACAAGCCAGATTTGACTACTTTGCGAAAAGTTCTTTTTTGGGACACTGATGTCAATAAAATAGATTGGGAAAAACAGGCTAAAGCCGTAATTCATCGTATTTTCGAAAGGGGAAATCAAGAAGAGAAAAATGAGATACTAAGGTTTTATGGCAAGGAGCAAGTTCAGCAGGCTTTATCTGAACCAACAACAGCTCCAATGTTGTTGCATAAACATTAGCGCAAATAATTATATTATAATACTGTTAATCACCTATTAAGAGATACACTATTAACACTAATGAAAGCGGATATTTTTTCAACTTTTCGATTGGTTGGGGGAACCGCTTTAAGCTTGCATTTAGGCCATAGGGAATCTGTCGATATTGATCTTTTCTCGGATGTTCCATATGGTAGTTTAGACTTTGAGTCAATTGACAATTACTTGAAAGATACTTTTTCGTATGTCGATCACTTGTCCAATATTGCTCCCGCTATGGGAAAGTCTTCTACGATTGGAAATGATAAAAACAACAGCGTTAAATTGGACGTTTTCTATGCAGACCCGTTCATTCAAGAACTTATCGAAGAAGATAATATTCGTTTAGCCTCAATCGAAGAAATTATTGCCATGAAGCTCGATGTGATTCAGCGAGGAGGACGTAAAAAAGATTTTTGGGATTTACACGAGTTATTAGGTAAGTATTCGATTTCACAAATGGTTGCATTACATGAAGAGCGATATCCGTAAGGTATATTCTATAAGATTATGTTATAGTCTCGCGCGATACTGCTGAGGTGATAGTCCAAAATATTCCTTGAATAGATTGGAAAAGTTCGGTACACTTTCATACCCAATTTGATAAACAATCTCAGCGATATGCATATCCTTATTTCCAATAATTGAAGCGCCTTTAGAAGGCGATGTTGTTTTATAAACTGGAATATGGTGATCTGCATTTCTTCCTTAAACTGTCTAAAAAGTGTCCGCTCCGAAAGAAAAAAATTAGCGCTAATCTCAGCGATTGACAATTTATTGTCGAGATGTTGGAGGATATACGTGCATACCTGTATCATCAATTCACTTTTTGCAGGCGTAATTTGCAACAGGATCGGTTTTGCCAATAGTATGGGGAGCATAGACTTAAAGGCCTCTAAGGTGGATGCGGTCAACGTGTCATGGTCTTTCAGCTTCCAATGTTGTTGGCCAAAAAGCAAAAAATGATTCAACAATTCATTTGATGGATACACCTTAACGTCGTCGTGCATATTGTTCATATCGACAAAAATGGTTTTTAGTGACAGTTGCTGGGAGCGAGAAATGAGTTTGTGCGGGACATGTGCTGGAATATATACAAAGAAAGTACTCGGTACACAGAAGCTGGCTTTTTCTGTATAGATAAAGAGGGTACCATTTGTTGGGCTAAGTACCTGTACTTGTTCATGAGCATGCATTTCTGTATTGAATTGTCCATAGTTACGTAATTCAATTGTGCCATCGCAGAAGGTCTTGGCACATTGAACGAACGGGATGGTGGATTTTGGCATTATTGAATAACAATTGTTCTATTTTCAAATATATTAAATTTTATAGTTCTGGTACTTTTGAGCTATAGAAATAAGTTGAATATGAAACAAGTTAAGATTTTTGATACTACTTTACGTGATGGAGAACAGGGGCCGGGCTGCCAATTGACACTGAATGATAAATTAGAAATTGCTGAAAAACTCGATGCAATGGGGGTAGATGTGATAGAAGCAGGGTTTCCAATAAGTTCACCGGGAGATTTTAAGGCAGTCACAGCGGTTTGTAAACTGGTGAAAAGGGCAACCGTCTGTGCATTAGCTAGGGCCAATAGGAAAGATATTGAAGAGGCCTCTTTGGCCTTGAGTACCGCCAAGGTGGCACGGATTCAGCTCGGAATTGGAACATCGGACATTCATATTAAACATAAGTTTAATACCACTCGTGAGGTAATCTTGGCAAAAGCGTATGAGATGGTGGCTTATGCTTCTGATAAATGTGATGAAGTACAATTTTTTGCTGAAGATGCTGGCCGCGCTGACAATGATTTTTTGGTTCAAATGACCAATACGGTGGTTGAAGCGGGCGCAAAAGTTGTAAATCTTCCTGATACCAATGGTTTTTGTACACCCTTTGAGTACTTTGAAAAGATAGCCTATGTAAACCAGAATAGAAGGGAAAAAGAGAACGCAATTCTTTCTGTCCACTGTCATAATGATTTAGGTATGGCTACAGCGAATAGTATAGCTGGGTTAATGGCAGGCGCGCTTCAGGTGGAAGGAACGATTAATGGTGTGGGAGAACGTGCGGGAAATGCTGCCTTGGAAGAAATTATTTTGACACTCATTGTAAAGGAAAATCTAGGTATTGCAACCGGAATTGATCCAAAATATATTGTAGAATTAAGTGGTATGGTCGAACGGGCAATGTCAAATCCTGTACAGGCCAATAAGGCCATTGTCGGCAAAAATGCTTTCGCGCATTCTTCCGGCATCCATCAGGATGGGGTATTGAAAGACCGTAGAAACTATGAAATTATTGATCCCCAAATCATAGGAGGAAAGTTGCCTGAATTGTTTTTATCGGCAAGGAGTGGACGTGCCGCATTGAAAGATCGATTAAAAAATATGAAAATAGATTTCCCGGCTGAACATTTTGAAAGTATCTATAGCAGATTTCTTGTTTTGGCAGATCAGAAACGTTTTATTGAAGATAACGACCTCCGACGTTTGGTTTAGGCGTACAACAACCTGATGGCAATCCATTGTAGAATATTTGCTCACAGAAACTCACAAGGAAATTTTTCCTTTGATTACATGTCGAAAAGAATATGGCGACAAAACAAAGGGCTAAGGAAAGAGCAAAACTTGCTGAACTTAAAAGTATGCTAAACTTGAGAGGTGCTTGATTCTTACCCACTACTGTTTGAATTCGCCTATTTTCTAAATTTAATTAAAGTTACCTTTGCATGGATATTAAGAGAAATATTATGAAAAGACTAAATGGAAAAGTCGCCTTAGTAACAGGATCATCCAGAGGAATCGGAGCAGTTACCGCAATAGCCTTGGCAGAAAACGGAGCAAAAGTGATCGTGAATTATAATGGAAGCAAAAATGCTGCAGACGAAATTGTTGAGAAAATTAAATCCAGCGGTGCCGAAGCGATTGCTTTAAAAGCAGATGTAAGCAAAGAAGCCGAAGTGGAAAATCTTTTTAATGAAGCCATTGCAGCTTTCGGTAAATTGGACATACTCATCAATAATGCTGGCATTATGATGACCAAACCTATCGCACAAACGTCGACCGAAGATTTTGATCAGATGTTTAACATTAATGTGAAAGGCGTTTTTAACACCCTCCGTCAGGCGGCTACGAAATTGCACGATGGCGGAAGCATTGTCAACCTAACTTCTACAGTTACCCGTACACTTTTCCCTGGTTACGGCACTTATTGTGCAACAAAAGGGGCTGTGGAACAGTTTACCAGAATCTTTGCGAAAGAAATGGGCAGCCGTGGTATTAACGTGAATGCGGTCGCACCGGGACCTACCGAGACGGAACTTTTTCTGGATGGAAAATCGGAAGAGGGTGTGGCAAGATTAGCGGCCAGCAGTGCTTTTGGAAGATTGGGACAGCCTGAAGATATCGCTAACTTCATCGTCAATATGGTGAGCGAGGATTCCAAATGGGTTTCCGGGCAAATCATAGGCGCGAATGGTGCGATGGCATAATGCTGAGATTTTAATTTTACAATGAAGAACGAAAATGAATCGCTGGAAACTTTTTATAGAGAAAAGTTAGGGATACTACCCAGTGAAATTTTTAAGAAAACAGGGCACTTCAATGTGTTTACGATGCAGGACTATACCGGTCCTGCACCTGCATTTCCGATGCCCTACAGCCGCAAAGATTATTATAAAGTCGCCTTGATCCGAGGGCCTCATATCGTTGAATATGCCGATCACACCTACTACGTAAAGCAGAACATGTTGATGTTCGCCAATCCGCAGATTCCGTACAACTGGACGTCTGAAAACATATAGCCCACCGGCGCTATCTGCATGTTTACGGAAGACTTTATGAAGGGATATGGCAACATCAAAAATTATCCACTTTATCAGCCAGGTGGAACTCCCATTCTCGATCTTACCGATGAGGACGTCGAACAAATAATGATACTCTTCAACAAAATGTTCACAGAAATCGAATCAGATTATAGTTATAAGTATGATCTGTTGCGAAATCATCTGCAGTCTGATAAAGCTGAGGGAGATATCTAAATTATCTTTTTTTAAGCCTAAATAACATTCCGGAAACTACAGCGATAACGCCGTAAGATAATACAATTCCTAAGCTCCACGTTTTTGATAAAATATAGCAGGTGGTAAAAATACCCATAATGGTAAGTGAAATTAGAATCGCCTTTACCCTTTTGACACTAATCTCGTAGCGATTCAATAGATAGAATAGTAATATATATACTATTAATGTAGGGAGAGATAATACGATTCCGCCTATCAATATCCAAGGGAAAAGCCACATATCATTGAATACTTCTTGGTTCTCAAACCCCATATAAGTTGAAAGGATGATTGGTGTTATTAATATTGTAGTTCCCCAATGCTTAAAAACATACGACCAGTTCATCTAATAACTCCCCTTCCAAAGTTTAGTTTTTCGTCATTCAGCCCACTGTAATCCAGAAAAGTCCAACCTTTGACAGCTGGTTCTTTGATTGCCATCAAAGTCGAGTAACTAATCATTTTTTTTGTACTGTCTGGTATTCCGAAGATAATCAATTGTGGAAAGAAGCAGTACTCAATATTTTTTAATTTGGTAATTTCCCTATCGGTATAGTTGATTACCGAATCTATTTTGACGTTATCTTTATGTATTCCTGCCATACTTTTCGTAAAAAGCTTTAAGGCATTTTCTTTTCCGCCCATTGCTTTAATCAGCCTTGGCGAGGTTAAGTTTAAAGTGGCAAGTGCGTTGTTAAGAGTCGAGGGTGCGCTTATTTTAGACAATGCAACGTTAAGCTCAGGATCTTTCTGAGCGTAACTAGCTGTAAAATTGAAGATAATGGCAATTACTATTAATAAAAAGGGTTTCATCGTGCTTTGTTGTTCTAAATGTCTCACTGCAGTTTGATGTAGGGTTCTATTCTTTAATATGATCTTTCAATTCTTCTTCTAAACGATAGAATAATGTTAACTCATGCTTTAGCTGATCCTCTTCCGAAATAACTGGAGGTTGGTGAGGCTCCGAAGGTTCAAATGGGCCCTTTACAATTTCCAAAGTAACTATGTCTCCCAGATGAAGTGTGGTTTTTAGCCAATCAACATGACTTTCTGCATCCGAATCTAGGCCGCCAATCTGGAAACCAAATGCGTCATTGCTGCCTCCTCTACGTGCAAGAGCAGCCATCGCATGCAATACGTAGTGAGCTTTGTTAAATCCTACTTTTGTAATCTGTTCGCCGTTTATTTTGATATTGATACCTAAATTGTCCATAGACTTATTTGATGTGGTCTTTTAGTCTTTCTTTCAGATGATAGTATTTTTCCAGTTTGCCTTTTATTGTGGCTTCCTTGTCTATAGCACTTTTGGTTCTCATTTTGGGTTCGTCAAAAGGAGCTTCAATCACCTCAAAAGTAATTGCATCACCCGCTTTAAGTTCGGTTCCGTACCAATAGAGATCGTCGTTCTGCTCACCATCCATTCCACTTACATTAAGTGTAAAGTCCTTACTTCCGTTATGTCGCTCCGTAAGGGTTACGTTGCCAATTAATACATAGTCATCTGTGTCCAATCCGGCCTCTGTGACTAGATTGCCATTGACTTTTACTTTAAGACCTAGTTTCTTATCCATAATCTTTTCTGCGGTTAGCCCTAAAATTCTTTACTATTTCCAGTCCTTCACTTTTTTAATCAACACCTTGGCAATTGGAATATCTGCAGGAGCAAGCTTGAAGTTTAGTAGGTCACTGACTTTTACCCATTCAATTAAATCATGATCTGCAGATTCTCTTACAGTATCTTCAGGGAAGCAGATAAAGGAAAACGTACGCCAAAATTCAAATAATTGGGATCAAACACGTCTTCATCAATATAATATTTCGCTTTATAGCCAGTATAAATCTGCAGTTTTTTTGCAATAGCGAGTTCCATACCAATTTGAACGTTTAATGGTATGTAAGTTTCCTTAACCCTCGTTCCCGACTGTTTCCATTTCTCGCTGTAAAATTCTGCCCCAACCCCTGCATTTGTGTAAGCTTTGAAGATATTGCTAAAATTGATCAGATCGTAACTATAATCAGCACCAATAAATGTAATGTTTGCCGTACTGTATCCAACATTCCCTAAAATATAATTTCTGTTCTTAAGACCATATTTAACTTGAAAGCCATAATACAAATCATAGGCAGGCGATTCCAGTAACAAGTCACTATTTGCACCTACAGATAGGGAATTCTTCTGAGAATATCCTATAAATGAGATAAAACAGAAGATGATTAAAAAAATACATTTCATAAATTTAATGATAAGTTTCAATGGTATAAGTTAAAGTCCAATTTAATCCTTTTTTTTATAAATAGCCCAACTATTTCGTGGTTTGTTGAAGTTGTTTAGGCCATGCTAATGTTATTGGCTAACGTTGGGTACCATAATCGAGTTCAGGATCTAATTTTTCGTTCTTTTTACACGTCATTAATAGCGAGAGCGAAATTGCTGTCAGTAATACATTTTTTGTTCTCATTTTAATTTAGGTAAGTGAATAATGATCATTTACCATGTAATTAAATCCTCGATATCTTTAGGAATTTCCTCGCAAATGCTTTCAACAATAAAGTCTGATATAGCATTCGGATTATTGTCGAGCGGAATCTTAATCCTAAGAATTTGGAATGGGAAATTGGGAATGAAACTGTTTAGGGGAGATAATACGTTCGTTCTTGATTTTGTGTAGAAAAACTCGAAATTTGAGTTCATTAAATTTGCACTTCCTTTAAAGCATTCTAAACCGGCGATAGTAAATGTTGTAACATGAGATGTTGTATCAATCTGAGTTACAACAGGAGGAGATATCAACGCTTTATAAAACAATTCAGGGCCGAAATCTAAAAGAGCGACATCTTTCATCTTATTGGGGGCTTCTTTTAAATCACTTCTTACAAGTTTTTTAGTTAGATTTATAATATAATCTGGTTTACTAATTTTGACTTTTAATTCCCCATTATTGATTGAATTGTCTTTAATGATATTTTCATTATATATTGTATCTTTCTGCAATACTAAGTTACTCTTTATGTAATATACATATTGCAAATATAATTCGTTAACCTGAGGGTTGTAGAGTGGCGTTAAATACCATTTAAGTACAATTTTGCCTTTTCCCTGATCCTTAAATTGGCTTTGAGACACTGCCTCCAATTTCATAGTTGCAAAAAGGAAGATAGTTGAGATTGTCCTAATTATGAAGAAATTTGATATTCCTATTTTTAGTAAATTCATAAACTTAAACGAGGTTAAACTAATTATTACTCGAATATAAGTTTAATTAACTGTAGCTGTGGCAGGAAATTATCCGTTGTAGACTTGATCTTAACATTTTGTATTTTTAACCTTTTTAAATTCTTCGAACGATTACTGATTTTCTCAGTAAATAGTCGTTTACGGTTTAAATCCAACGAAATTTTCATTTGCTTTCTCCAGATTTAAGATTGATAATTCATTATGAACTATTGTATCTCAAAATATACCAATTTTCAAAAGGAGATATCGAGGTTCAATAAGGACGACTTTGGAATTGCAACAATAAAATGGATACCTAATTAAGCTGCAATATTTTGTTTATTTATTTTTCTAGCAAACTCCTCTGGAGGTAAGTATTTTAAGGCAGCATGTTGCCTTTTTCGGTTGTACCAAGCCTGAATATATTCAGAGACAATAAGTGCAGCTTGCTCCCTGTAAGCTTTTTCAATCAACTCGTTCGCAATTGGAATGTCTGCGGGAGCCAGCTTCCAGTTTTGTAGACCACTGAATTTTACCCATTCAATTAAATCATGATCTGTGGAATCTATTCGTGGAATCTTTGATTGACAGGTTTAGCTTTAAACTTCCCACATACCGGAACGAAAAGTAGTCGGGCAAATTCCCGTCGGATTAATATATAAGATCTGAATTCTGATTAGCTAACTGTTCTTTTATAATCTTAAAATAGTATAATATTTTTCGCTAAAAATATTAGTAATAATGTATTTATTTACTTATATTTGCATTGTTAACCAATTTAAAAACAATGTGTTATGAGTGAATTAAAACAGTCGAAATATATTGATATCACGACAGATTATGGCTTTAAAAAAGTTTTCGGATCAGATACCAATAAGGATCTTCTCATCGCTTTCTTAAACGAACTCTTTAGAGGTCGGAAGGTTATTGCTGACCTGTATTATAACAAAAATGAACATGTCGGTGATACAGCGGATATCGGTACCGTTATTTTTGATCTAACCTGTACGGCAGACAATGGGGAACGGTTTATTATTGAAGTGCAGCGCACGTCGCAGGTTAATTTGAAAAAGCGTATGCTCTACTACAGTAGTAAATTAATTTCGGATCAGGCACCTAAAGGCAACCGAAGGGCTTGGAATTATGCAATTAGCGAAGTCTATATCATTGTATTGATGGATGGATTTGCAATGCCTGATGCGGGGGAGGAGAAGTATTTTTTGCACGATATTGTTTATGTTATCGAGATCATGGTAAAATATTTTATGACGATTTAGGCTTTATATATATAGAACCCCGAAGGGCTCTATCATTCCTAAATAGAGAAATAAATTAATGATAAATTGGTTAACTTTGTTAAAGCTGAGGCAGAGTTAGTTAATGATTTAGATCGTTGGCTTTATGTACTCAAAAATATGTCTTCGCTAAATGGACTCTCCACTTATTTGCGTAAGCCTATTTTTGAGAAGTTATTTCAGTTAGCAGAGTATAGCAAACTAAAACCGGAGGAACGAGAGATGTACAACGTAAGTTTAAGGAATAAATGGGATGCAGAGAGTATCCGAAGTAGTCAGGAGGAGCTATTAAAACGAGCGCGCGAAAAAGCAATGGCTGAAGGAAGAGCTGAAGGAATATCAGAAGGAATATCAGAAGGAGAGGCTAAAGGAAAAGCAGAGGGAAAAGTTATTGGAAAAGCAGAAGTAATAAAAAATCTTTTGTGTTCGAATAAGTTTTCGATATCGGAAATTGCCGAATTAGCGGAGGTCACTGTAGAGTTTGTAAAGCAGATCGAGGCAGAGAAGGCTAAAGGAAAATAAAACAGATTAGAATATAAGATTTAAAGGCCGCCTGGATATTTTCCAGGCGGCCTTTTTTGTGATTATAAATCCTATCTTAGTCCTATGCTGTACAATCCGTTTGAACAAGTCACCAAAAGTTCCTTTCGCGAGCTTGTCGAGTCCGGCTATGTCGACTTTGTGCTGCAGCGCTTGGAGTGGCCCGATGTCAAGGAAAAGACAGGCTTTCTACTAAGACCCTATGATGATAAGGAAGCCGCCGATCAGCATGCCCATCAATTGGGAGCAAAGGAGGGAAGGGCCTTGCAGCTGCCGCAAGATGCCGATAAAATCGAAAGTTTGTTAACGACAGGATCAGGCTATCGGATTTTTCTCCATACCGATATTGAAATTATCAAAAAGACCTTTCCGCAGTTGCGGGATGAGCGTCGTCAATTGGATTATCTGGAAAACGTCCAGGCCATTACCTTTCCAAAGTATCCGATCCTGTACAAGGACAAGAATTCCAGCCAGCTGGCCTTGACCGAGATGGAGTGGGGGGTATTGCCTACCTATATTGACGGTCCGAAGCTGCAGGCCGATCGCCGGCGCGATATAAACGAAGAAGATATGCCACCCATTTTCCTGTTTGAAATGCCCAATGAAAAGTTGAAGCATTATCCAGTGTATACCTTGATAGGATATCCAAACCGCCCGGATGGAAAGCACCGTTACGAAGCTTTTGATTGGGAAGGATTGTCACCATTGGGGAGTGATAAAGGGCAGACTTCGTTATTTTAAATCAGCATCCAATGGGAAGTTTAACAAAATATGTATCAAATGATCGTCCAGAATTCGCGGTATTTATCGAAGATGACGATAAGGTCTGTTACGCGTACTTATTAAATGAGGAAAGAATCGTTGGAGATATATGGTTATATAATAAGGCTCCGACTCCGAGCGAACCTGAATGGCATAGCAAGGAAAATCTACCGTTTTTAAATCCTGCGGAGTTTGTCAAAGAGAATCTCGAACCATTTGAGGCGAGTTCGCCTGTCGAAGTAACCTGGGATTTTGGGGAAGAAACAGTGGCTAAGATATTTTTAGGATCCAGATTGATTGCAAAACTTACCGAGGGATCCTGTCCCGGTTGGTCAAGTCTTGTGACTAAAGATGGACCGTTGGCGCAGAAGATTTAATGTCTTCACGAAACTAATTGGACTCAGATAGAACAAATATGCGAACACATAGACGAATAATAATGAAATACTTTCTAAGTCTTATCCTTTTGGCAGCATCAATTTTTACTAAAGCCCAAATAAAGCTTGATCAAAAAGACTTCAATAATTTAATAGCTATTGCTGAGCTCTATTCCTATAATACAAATTCAAGAGGAGATCAATTTGCCAAATCAATTGACTCATTACGGACCCATAAGCTGAATCATATTGTTGATGCTTTAATTGCGGTTGGCAAAGGTGACCATACAATTTTGGAGACACAATTTCTTGCAAGACCAAACGAAGAAGAGTTGGTATTATGGTATGTCATCCGCGAAATTCACTATAATAGGACAAACGAAAAAGTCAAGGCAAGACCAGCTGCTGAAGTCGCAAATGAAGTTCTATTCCAGCAGATTGATAGTCGATGGTTGCTTGATAACTACTACTATCGTATCCATGGTGGTATAGCTTCATTGTTTAACGAAGCTGATTTGAGCAAGTACAATTTCAATATGGATAGTTTAGGACTTAATGACGAAACTGAAAAGGCAATCTTCTTTTTAAATATGTTGGATGCTTTGGTTGGAGGACGGTTCAAAGTTCTACAGATGATGAAAAACAATGAAAAGATACTTGAGTTTTGCGACAAGCTTCCAAAGTTTAATGGCAAGGAATATTTCTACTTTAAAAACTTTGACTACGCAGACTTTGATTGGGTTGGATACGATAAAACAGTAGCATACAATGAATGGCACATTGGTAGTTTTTACAGTACATTGATTGCACAATTCAGTGCATCTGCTGAATTAAAGGATAAGAAAAGGATGCAGGAAATTTATTTCAATTCTATTTTACACGAACCAAAGTATTTTAAATTCACGGAATCAAAAGATGAATTACAAGCATTCTATGACAAATCCAAATAAATTACTATTCTGGCAAGCAATCCACTGTGAAAACTATTTGAGTGGTGAAATAGCCTAACATAATGGAAAACGAGAAGTTGTTGATTCTACAGCTTTTATTCTGTTGAATGCTTAACAATTCCTTTTTCAATGTCCGATAAGTATAATGAGTAAATTTAACAAATAACTGTTGCGAGTTTTTAAATGGGATATTTTATATGAAAAATTCTATATTAAAAAAACAAATCAGCTGCAGTAACCCCCATTCAATACATTTGCAGATAAATTCACCTACGCTTTTTGTTCCCGTTTTCCGAAATAGATTTTTTCGATGTGTCCTTACGGTATCTGGCGAGATAAAAAGCTTTTCAGCAATCTGCGGGCTTGAGTTCCCTTTGGCAACCAAGGATACGATTTCCATCTCACGCTTGGAAAGTTTAGGGATATCAAATTGTGGAAGCTGTTTTGATAAGTCGATCTGACAATAATCATCACGCGAACCAATACCGGTAACGAGCACAATTTTATTATTACTTTGAGTAATGTGTTGTACATCAGTATGAATGTTAAGTGAAGACGTTAAACGTCCTAGATCATCCTTAGCAAGATGTATAGCTTGATGATGAAACAAGTGATAATCGCCCTTAGCAACGCGCATGCGAAAGCAGTAAGACGTTTTCAAAAACAGTTGATGTTCAAATCCAATTTCCTTCATTTTGACTAATGTAGCTTCCTCTGCTTTCAGCACAAACTCCAGATCCTCCGGATGTATTTGGTCTATGACCTCCCTTATTGTCGTTGGTTGAGTAGCCAATCCATGGATACTTGTGATATTTTCTGAAACTTGAGAAAGCGAATAGTCAGCTAAATTGATTACATAATGGTAATATGGCCCAACTGCCAAAATATCCGATAGGTGATTCACAATACCATACGGTTTTTCTGATTGAAAATTATTGGACAGTGCATCGGGATAACTTTCCCAAAGGTCGGCGAGGAGGTGATGATGTTTCTTAGGTTCCATAGGCGCTCGGTCCGTAGTAAATAATGTGGCTTAATAAATAGGTTATTTATTCATACTAAAATATAAAAAATATTTTAATATACCTCAATTGGGGTATATAGCTATCAAATGCTTTGCTGTAAATTAGTATTCTATATGACATATTAATTTAATGAAAACTGAACGTTTTAATGATCAAAACAAGAGGTTGACCGATTTTCGCACAGAGGTATTGGTTGTTTGTCCGACATGTCGAAGGCAGGCTGTGGCAAGCGTAAATTATACGAACAAAAAATCAAGGCTGCAGTGTATATCCTGTGGTTATAACAAAGAAAAAACAACAGAGACACGGGTGTTTGGAATCAAAGGACATATAGAGGTAGCAGCACATATTTATTTCAGTGCAGAACTGTGGTTGGTACATACCTTTAAAGATGATGTTTTTTGGGCTTATAATTACGCGCATCTTGATTATTTAGAAAGTTACATTTCTGCCAAATTACGCGAACATAACGATCGGAGCCATTTTACCTTGATCGAAAAGCTGCCTAAATTTTACCATGATGCAAAAAACCGAAGCGCATTGTTGAAATTGATCAACAAGATGCGAAAGCGTTCACGCTAGCTCCGGATCTATTTTATGTCGCTCATTTCATTTTATATTTTAGTCTTTGGTACTCTAAAAGTCTGATTTCAAAATTGCTGCTGATAGCACTATGGAAAGTCAGTATCTCGATAAGAACATCCAATTACTTCTCAAACAGATTCATAATTTTCGTGCTTCCAATCAATAGGAGTCCATTTTGCTATTTATACTCCAATCTCTTCCCTTAAAACTATTGCATCTCAATAAATATTTTAAAAATACCCCATTTGGGGTATTTACCTGTGTGTGTCAAATATGGAACTTAGCATTACTATATATTAACTAATTTGATTATGAAAAGTATTGCAAAGGTGATGTGCATATTTATGTTTATAGGCTTTGTAGCTAAAGGCCATGCACAGACAAAGACAGAGACGGTAACTCATTATTATTATACACTAGTATATCTAGATGGTAAAAATGTTGGAATTACTCCAGTGTTAAGTGGTACTGTTGAAAAATACACCTATTTATCGACCTGTATGCGCGGTCTGGAAAAAAAACATCTCAACGTATAGTAGGGAATAAAATATTTCCAATCGTGTAAAGAAAGCCTTGATGCATCTTTCACGTTTTTGATCAGAGAAAAAAGAAATATTCTAACCGTTTAAAACTTAAATTATGGGAAAGAAGATAATCAATCGGAAATCAGTATGGATAGTGCTGCTGATGGGTCTTTCTGTTGTCGGATACGCTCAACAATTTAAAAATATCGGCGAGTTTAACCGTTTATGATGATAAAATAAGGTTACAATTGGACAGTATCTGGAAGTCGCTAGATCCAGAATATGAAAAATTAATAATGTATAATCCTAAACTCTCTAAGGTTGATTTTAGCACGCATATCAGTAAGATACAAAAGTTAGTAAAGAGCTATGAAGCACGCATAGAGCAATGCCAAAATGCTTTGAAAACCTTGCCTGAATCAAACAATATACAGTCTAATTACGATCTCAAAGACTGGACAGAAGAGCGTATTTTACATTATCAAACGATTATTTCGGCCAGGCAAATGCTCAAACTGAAGATTAAGGAATTCGAAAACAACATTAATAGGCTGAAAAAATAAGAAGATTTTTACCATGTTATAGAGTATGAAAAAGTATTTAATTGTGCTACTTCTATTGGGATGGGTAGGAGTAGTATGGGGCCAGAGAGAAGAAGATGTTTTGACAAAGCTAGAAAGAAAGTATAGGATTAATAATTCCACTAAGAAAGCAACCAAATCTAAGGATACAAAAATTGATGATAAGACTATTGATTCTATCTCGAAATTATACGAATCCAGAATATATGGTCGTGTTAATAAAGGGGTTCGTCCAAAGGAAACCAATACTTATGTTGTTGAGTATAATTTTGGGCAGGGTGTTTTTAGTCGGAATCGTTTAGCGGCAAGGGTAAATTATCCTATGGTATTTAAAATTACCAATATTAATAGGCTGGCATACGATATTAATATTTCATCTATTGATTCTATCCTTGCTAATTCTTTAATCGCTGATGACCTGTCAAAATGGATTCCTGCAGCGTCACCGGTAAAACCTGAAACGATCATAAGTCAAGCAGCCAACCAATCTAGTACAGTCGATATTTCTGCGAATGATGTTATCCATCAAGGGAAAGATTCCGAGGATAAAGTCAAAGCTATTGTTGCTGACGCTGAAAATATTCAGTATATAGGCCGAGAGACGGAGAAACTTCGTGTTCTAAAAGATACGCTTGAAAAAGTTTCCAGTGATTATGAAGAAGGAAAGCGACAACTTAATGTTTTAATAGCTCAAAGAGATAGTTTGTTGACCGTAAAGAAGGCCATGTCGGACAGTTCGGCGAATGAGAAACAGGACTTACAAAGGTATATAGACACTTTAGATAGAATGAAGGAAAAGATAAAATTTTATCGAGATTCTACAAAAATACTGGCAGGTATGGAAGAGATAAGAAAAAAGTATAGTGACCAGGAAAGTAAAGTTAAACGTGTAACAGATATAAAGAATAAGGCGTTTAGAAAGTTTTCATACGATAGTGAGAATTATATAACAGGCTACAATGCGTTAATTAAATCCTATAATAATATTCGTCAGTTAATGGTTGATTATAAAGAGATGTTGGTTATCTGCCAAAACCCTAATCTAACTTTGGAAAGCTATTCTACTGACGCTAAAGTAAAGATGGATAGCGTTTACAGTAGGTTAACTTCGGCCTTTCACTCGATAGAAAGCATTAATGACCAGCTCAGTCAAATGGGGCCATTATATGCACAAATAAAATACAACCCAGGACTAGATAGTCTTCTCAATTTTGGTGGAAAGATAAAATTATACGCGTACATAGAGTCCTTAAAATTCAATGTGGATATGCTGCAAAAGGGATTTGATCGAAAGCTTCTTGATGCGATAGCATCTGAAATGAAAGAGTGTATACCGATGTTGAGCCGTGAAGAGAATTATTATATTGTTTCGGAGCCCATACAACCGAAAAATGATATGGTAATTTTTAATATCGCCATAAAAAAACGTGAAGGTAACTCTAGTAAACTTATAAAAGAAAGATTTTTCAAGCATGAAGAATATATTCGAAAGGGTTTGCGATTCGATCTTGGTATAGGCCTAGCCGGTAGTTTTTTCAGGAATGCAAAACTGTATGACTTGGAAAGACGAGACAGCGCTACCTATATTACAAGGAAAGGTAGGCACACGTATGTACCATCGGTTATTGGGTTAGCTACTTTAGGGTTTCGTTCAGCATCTTACACCACATTCGGATTGAGTGCTGGGATGGGATTGGATATCAATGAGGGTGAAATCCAGGTTAGTAATTTCTATACTGGTCCAAGTCTTACTTTGGGCCGTTATGACCGTGTCACGATCACTGGTGGAATTGCACTCAAAAACTTAAATGTATTAAAATCAAGCTATCAAGTTAATAAGGGGTATTCCGCATCTATCTCGGAGAGTGATGTATTTACTAAAAGATATCATTTTGGTTACTTCCTATCGATCACTTACAATCTGACTAAAGGAATGAAGAACAATATTAAGTATTTAAAATATATACCTTGATAGTTTTGTCATTGCATTACTGCTTCAAAGAGTGGTAAAAATATTTTTTACTTTCATTTTCCTATGTATAAAGGCGGAATTTATAATAAAGACGAAAAATATGCCATAATCTCTGTTAATTTATTCGATTTTGAAAAAATAGATGCGCCAGAAGAGAAGGAATGGAGAAATTTATTAGACAAGAATAATAATAGCATAGGTTTAATATCCTTTTTGATAGCCACTAAAGTTCCCAAATTAGTAAATGTAATTAAACATCTTCGAACTTTATGCGTTACACCATTCTACTATATCTACTGTTGTTTTTTACGATGATAGTAATATGGTAATTGGCTTTATCGAAATTCGTGTCAGTTGCGCCGGTGCCTCGGTCAGCGAAGGACTCCGGACTTTTGTTGTCTGCCCCGAACGAATGGCTGTTCTCGGGAGCATGGTGAATCAGATCGCAGAGAAGAGCAGCATCAGCGCTACAGTACTACAACAAAACGCGAAAAAATTGCCGAAACTTTGGGTATTACAACCAATACCTGTAGAACACATCGTAAAAATCTATTTCGAAAAATAGGCTGTCATAGCGTTGCAAGTTTAATTAAAAAATCAACAGAATTAGGGCTGTTGTAAAAGTTGTTTACATGGCCGAGAAACGTCAATATTTAAAAAAATACCCCATTTGTGGTATTTACCTTTATTTATCAAATATGTAAGTTAGCTTTACTATTTAACTGAAAAATTAGCTATGAAAACAATTGCAAAGATGATGTTTATGTTTATGTTTATGTTTATCGGTTTGGTAAACAAAATGCAGGCTCAGACAAAAGAAGAAACGGTAAAGTGGCTCAGAGAAAAGATGACGAAAGAATGTTTTCTGGAAAACGATAAACTGAATAGGAAAGTTAGGATATTAGCTGTGAAACTCGATGATAATTTTTTGATGATAGATGTGGAAATTAAAAAAGAAAAAGATGATAATTTTGGAAAGGCTGGCCGTGCTTTACATCAAGTTAGCGTGGATTTAACCCATTTAGATTTAGATTTTATTACACAATACGGAGGATTAGCTACGAATGGCAAGTATGTAGAAGTATCTGAAGGACCGTTGAATAAAGGTCTTTTAGCGTCTTATTATTTTTTTCGAATAAATCCCTCTTGTGAACCAGATATAATCAATAGGTTTAGAAGGTCTATTGAGCATTATCTTTCACTGATACCCGCAAGAAAAGGCAACGAAATATTTTAATTCACGTCAATATACACGAAACCCTTAATCCGACTCACTGCTAACATAACCTTTGTATTTCAAAGATACCTTTGCAATACACGCTTAAATCAAAGATATATGTCAAATCAATTTTAATTATGGACAACATGCAGGACATAAAGACGCTGAATTCAAGCGAAATCGCCACTTTGGAAAGTGGAATCTACGCAGGTGTCCAATTGTTTGGGTATCATGAAAAAGGCGGACACTAGCTCCAATTAACTACTTTGTAAGTGCTACAGAAGCGCCAGTGGTCTGCTGATGTCCGAAGAACCGCTGATCTGTTAATGAACGATGGACAATATAGTTAAAGGATATAGGTAGCCAACAGTACAAAATATCCTTTGATTTGCCTGTTAAACAGCTCGTTGACTTATATCAACTATTTGAATAGTCTACACTACATAACAAAAACACAAGTTACCAATTGGCCGTTCCCGTAATTACTTACGAGGCGGCCTCTTTTTGCTTTCCCTACCCAGGGGCGGTTCAATCTTAATTGTGAGTTATCCTACATATATCTTTTTGAGGCGGCTTGTTAGCAATTCAATTTTCCCTTCCAAAATAAGATGATAGAAGTTTTCGAAGCAATCCTGATAGATGACCCATAATACCTATAGTCGTCAGTTTCCATTACATCGCCATCAAACCATTCATCATTCAGATACTTGTGAAGGTCGTTTAAGTCAGCTACATCCTGACTTGTTTGAAAACAAGGATGAAACTAAATCCAAAAATCCTCCTGGTCTTTATAAGGCTCGGGTAGCGGTACAATCACTGTTCCGCGGAATAGATATCCAGGATGTTCCTTATACCTAAAGTGAGTAAACTTTTCGCTCAAATTTATCATAATTGTTATTTAAAGCGAATGGCACAAATGCTGTTCCGGAATGGAAATTATAAATAGCCGTCAACTTTTGAACAACATTTTAAACAAATTAACAACAGTAATTCTAAATAATCTTGCAAAATTAAATTAAATAGAAACCCGGAGCCGGTTAACATTTAGCCAAAGCGGGCATCTAGCCAACATTGCCTCATTGACGGTTTACAAGGGAGGCTTTTTATTTCCCTCTTTTGTGCTTTACCAGCACGATCCAATCATCTTGTACGCTTTCTGTACCCACCAATAATAGCGCATCGTCTATTGACAATAAATCGTCCTCCCAAAGTGGAGTTGTGCAGGTTCGAGCGAGCAATTGCTCCAGATTTCCTTTCATGGGTTTATAGGCATGCGTACCGAATTTTCGCCATAAGTAAGTGAATCCTTCACCCTTCAAATAGCTGAGTATCTTTTCGTTCATAGATTCCGTTTTGTAATAAACAGCACACCCGCCATCTTGTTTAGGCTGAACACTTACTATAAATTATATCGCTGACAATGAATGTGATAAAAATTAAACCATTGTGCCTTCTTGGTTGTTTGCTAATAATATTAGTATTTTTGAATACGTCAACTGCCAAAAATCAAAAGGCACAATGCAGTGCTTTTGGTACAATTGAAAAACATGGAAAGGAGTATAATACATTGTGATCTTGATACATTTTTTGTATCTGTCGAGCGCTTGGAGAACAGCAAGCTCATCGGCGTACCCGTGCTCATAGGAGGAAACAGCGACCGCGGGGTAGTAGCCTCTTGTTCCTATGAAGCCCGTAAGTTTGGCGTGCATTCCGCTATGCCGATGCGGCTGGCGCTGCGTATGTGTCCAGAGGCGGTGGTCGTACGCGGCGATCACGATCGGTACAGTCATTATTCCGGTATCGTTACACAGATCATTGAAGAAGAAACGCCCATTGTCGAAAAAGCCAGTATAGACGAACATTACCTTGATGTCTCCGGTATGGACCGCTTTTTTGGCTGTTGGAAATGGACACAGGAGCTCCGCCAGCGTATTATCCGAGAGACTGGATTACCCATTAGCTTTGGCCTTTCGGTCAACAAAACGGTCTCTAAAATTGCCACCGGTACCGCCAAACCCTGTGGCGAAAAGCAGGTACAGAATGGCACCGAAAAAGGTTTCCTGGCACCGCTATCTATCCGCAAAATTCCCATGGTAGGCGAGAAGTCCTTTACGCTGCTCCGAAATATGGGGATTTCCAAGATCGGCACCCTACAGCAGATGGAGGTGTTCACCATGCAAAAGGTCCTCGGTGAGAATGGGATCAACATCTGGCGCAAAGCCAATGGGCTTGATGATTCCCTGGTGTTGCCTTTTCGGGAGCAAAAGTCCATGTCCAAAGAAAATACCTTTCAGCAGGATACCATCGATATGGATGTCCTCCGTCGCACGCTGATCAGCATGGTCGATACACTCGCTTTCGACCTGCGCAAAGAACAGAAACTGACCAGTTGCGTCACCCTCAAAATCCGTTATAGCAACTTCGATACCCATACCCAGCAGCTGCAGATCGGCTATACCAATTCAGATCGAAAGCTTACCGATGTGGCGCTTTCACTCTTCAAAAAACTCTATAGCCGCAGGATGCTGATACGCCTTATCGGGATTAAGTTCTCGGGTTTAATTTACGGATCCTATCAGACCGACCTCTTCGACGATAGCGCCGAGGAGGTCAATCTGATGCAGGCCATGGACAAGATCCGAAAACGCTATGGCGCCGAATTTCTGATGAAGGCCATCTGTGCGCCGCTGCCGGAGAAAGGAGGGGATCATGCTCTTAAATCTACATAGTTACTATAGCCTGCGCTTTGGCACGCTCAGCCTGCAGGATCTTATCTCGGGCATGCTTGCTGGCGGTTATGATACCGCCGTACTTACCGATATCAATAACAGTTCCGGTTCGCTGGATTTTATTAAATTGGGCCGCGCTGCCGGACTGAACCTACTCGCCGGAATGGAGTTTCGCAACGACGATCAGCTCTGTTTTGTTGCCATTGCCAAAAACGAACGCGGCTTTCGCGAGATCAACGAATATCGAACGAAGCTCAATATGGAAAACCGCGCTACATCGGAGCGTGCACCCGAATTTGAGCAGGTCTTTGTCATTTATCCCTTTGGCAAACTCAACGTCTTTCCGCTAAGGGACTATGAATACATAGGGGTTCGACCCAGTGAGCGTACCCGTGCTCAGCTGATGGATCGCAAGGTTCTTGATCGCTGTGTGATACTCGCACCCGTCAGTTTCCGCAAGGCCGACTATACCTTACATCGGCAGCTGCGGGCGATCGACAACAACCTACTGATCTCGCAGCTCGGTGAGGAACAGATCGCTGCCGAAGACGAGGTATTTATCCCCCGGGTTAAGCTGATGCGCTTATTCTCCGACTTGCCCCAATTGCTGGCCAACACCAACCGCATACTGGGCCAGTGTTCTTTCGGTTTTGATTTTACCAGTGTCAAGAATAAAGCAACCTTTACCGGTAACCGCTACAACGATAAGCAGCTCCTGCACAAGTACTGCATGGATGGCTTTACCAGACGCTATGGCCGCAATGACCGGGTCGCGACCGAACGCATCCAGCGTGAGCTCGAGATTATCGAAAACCTACGTTTCTCCAGTTATTTCCTTATTACCGACGATATCTGCCGCTACGCTCGTGGGCGCAATTTTCACTACGTAGGCCGCGGATCGGGGGCCAATTCTGCTGTTGCTTATTGCTTGGGAATCACCGATGTTGACCCCATTGCACTTAAGCTTCCCTTTGAGCGTTTTCTCAATCCCAAGCGCAAGAGCCCGCCCGATTTTGATGTTGATTTTAGCTGGAATGAGCGCGATGAGATGTACGAGTATATCTTCAACCGTTATCAGACAGGCCATACGGCTTTGATGGGCGCTATGAGCACCTTTCGCTCCCGCAGCATCCTACGCGAACTGGGTAAGGTATATGGTCTACCCAAGGCCGAAATCGACCGCCTCGTGCATGAGCCCGAGCATATGCTCAACAAAAATGAGGTGACCAATACCATTCTGAGTGTCTACAACCGCATGGCCGATTTTCCCAATCAGCGGACTATCCATGCCAGTGGCGTGCTGATCTCGGAGGAACCGCTCACCTGTTATTCGGCGATGGACAATCCGCCCAAGGGATTGCCGACCATGCAGTTTGATATGTATGTGGCCGAAGATATCGGTTTTGAAAAGTTCGATATCCTTTCCCAGCGAGGTATCGGCCATATCAAAGATTGCCGGACCATTGTGCGGGAAAACTTGGGTGTGGTGATCGATACCGACAACCCCAAGCGTTTTTTTCAGGATGCCCATATTGCGACGCAATTAAAATCAGCCAATACCATCGGCTGTTTTTATATCGAGAGCCCGGCCATGCGGCAGCTGCTCACCAAACTGCGTTGCGATGATTACCTGACGTTGGTGGCAGCGTCCTCCATTATTCGGCCTGGTGTGGCCAGTTCGGGTATGATGGGCGAATATATCCGCCGGCATCACGACCCCACTACAGTCGTCTATCCGCATCCCGTATTTAAGGAGCAGCTTGAAGAGACCTATGGGGTGATGGTTTATCAGGAAGATGTGATGAAGATCGCCAATGCCTATGGCGGGCTCGATATGGCTGATGCCGATGTGCTCCGGCGGATGATGTCGGGCAAATATCGCAGCAAAGACCATCTGATCGAAATTGAGGATAAGTTCTTTTCCAACTGTAAGGCGAAGGGCTACGACGAAAAGATTAGCCGTGAAATCTGGCGGCAGATGGAAAGCTTTGCCGGTTATTCCTTTAACAAGGCGCATTCAGCATCCTTTGCAGTAGAGAGTTATCAGAGTCTTTTCCTCAAGACCTACTATCCTTTGGAGTTTATGGTTGCGGTTCTCAACAATTATGGTGGCTTTTACAACCGTAAGGTCTATGTGAATGAAGCGCGAATTTCAGGGGGCAATATCTGTCTGCCCTGTGTCAATCAGTCGGTCTTTAATACCTCCATTCAGGGTAAGGATATTTACCTGGGTTTTGACTGCCTGCTCAATTTGGAAGGTAAACTAGCGCATCGCATTATTGAGGAACGCGAAGCCAATGGCAAGTACACCAGTCTAGAAAACTTTGTCAAACGGACACAGACGGGTATTGAGCAGGTCGTTATTCTGATCCGTGTGGGTGCCTTGCGCTTTACGGGGACGGGGAAAAAGCAATTGCTGTGGGCGGCTCATCTGATGATGAGCAAGCATAAGCATGTGACAGCGGGTATGGCGCTCTTTGAGACCGAGAGTCGCAAGCCTATTCTGCCCCCATTGGAAGAAGATATCCTGGAGGATTATTACGACGAGATGGAGCTAATTGGTTTTTGCGTAACGGGTACGCTATTTGATCTTACCAAAAGCGATTACCGTGGCGATATGCCGGCTCGGGAACTCCATTTGCATGAAGGAAAGATAGTCCGTGCGGTGGGGGATTTTGTCTGTGAGAAATTTGTCAAGACCAAGCGCGGCGACCTGATGAAATTCGGAACCTTCCTTGATGCCGAGGGGCGCTTTTTTGATACCGTCCATTTCCCGCAGAGCCTGGTCAAATATCCGCTCCGTGGCGCCGGCATCTATTTGGTTGAAGGCAAAGTTGTCCTAGAATACGGTTGCCCTTCCATTGAAGTGATCCGCTGCGCCAAAATGCCGTTAAAGCCAGATCCGAGAAGTGAATAAATAAATTTTCTTTATTTTAAAAGCGTCTTAAAGCCATTTTCTTTTTCATTTGAAACCATTATCTTTATTTGATAGAATCAATGTAGCCAGTCAATAATTTTTTACAATTATTAACCATAATATGAGTAATAATATCAAGCAGATCTGTTGCAATTGCATAGAAAATGATTTTCTAAAAAAATACCTTGGAACGCATGGAAGGGTCATACGATGTAGTTATTGTAAAGGAAAAGATCGCGGTATTTCAATTGATAAGATGGCGGATATGATTGAAACCGCGTTTGAACAATTCTATACGCGGAGCGCTAATGAGCCTTCTTCATGGGAATACAGGTTGATGTCAGATAAAGAATCAACTTTTAGTTGGGAGCGTCATGGTGTTCATGTTATTGAAGCTATAACGAATACCGCGGAAATAGAAGAAAGGGCTGCCTACGATATCCAAGAAATATTAGAAGAAAGATTTTCGGATTTTGACAGTGCTGCATCGGGGCTTGAAACTGAATTTGCATCTGATTCCTATTATGAACCAAAAATAATTGAGGACGAATATTGGCAGAGAGAATGGGAAGAATTTGAAAGGAGACTTAAAAATGAAGCAAGGCATTTTAATCAATTTGGCATTAAGTTGTTAGATAGAATCTTCGAAGGAATAGACAAATTAAACACTGACAATGGAAATTCATTAGTAACATTAATTGGGCCTGAAGCTAAGATATCTATGTTGTATCGCGCTAGGGTATTCCATACAAATGAAAAACTTCGGGAGGCATTAATGTATCCTGATCAGCAATTGGGGCCACCCCCTAATTCGCGCGCGCTACCTGGGAGGATGAATGCTAGAGGTATTTCCATGTTCTATGGAGCAATTGAAGAAGAAACGGCCATTGGAGAAGTGCGCCCACCTGTGGGGAGTAAAGTGGTTGTATCTAAATTCGACATATTAAAAGAGCTTAAGCTACTTAATTTAAATGCTCTTCAAAACTTGAGTAGTAGAGGTAGTATCTTTGATCCAGAATATATTAACCAAGTTCAAAAAGACATATTTTTAAGAAGATTAAGTCTCCGTATGTCGACGCCTGTGATGCCAAATGATGAGCCAATAGATTATTTAATAACTCAAGCAATTGCGGATTATCTTGCTATTGAATCAAAATTCCAATTCGATGGAATAATGTATCCTTCCGTACAATCGGATAAAAAGGGTATAAATGTAGTATTATTCCAAAAGTCCTCTAGAGTAAAACCATATTTATGGAATTTAGAAGCCGATATCGCATCGTATACTGATGAAGGTTGGGTAACTGATTATTATGTGAGAAAGAAAAGTCGAAAAAAGAAAACTATCGTGAGAAAATATCACAATGATATTTTGGATAAAGACATAGCAATAGCAAGTAATGATGATACACGGCCTTTTAGCCTGTCAGTTGATATTTCTGCTATAAGAATACACCACATCGCAGCTGTGAAGTTTTCAGCGGATCCACATGATCTGTATGTATATAAATGATTAATTTTTCCATTTAAAATTTCTTTATCATGGATAAATGTAAATACTGTAATTTAATCTATACAAGTAAGGAGAATTTGAAAGAACATTTGAATTCAGCACATCTAGACGTATGTTATAAAGATCGGCATAAATACTTCCAGTCGTTATTCACATTCACCAAAAGTACTAAAGCGGCAAGAAAGTTGGCCAAAGGGAAGTTCGGAGTTAAATTTAATGGGAGAAGTAAATATAAATTTAAATTTGACAAAAAGTATCGTGGAGAGTTGATTCAAGAAAGATCCAAATGCGAAAACTGCAATATTACGTATGATCTAACCTGGATTTTCAAAAATACAAATATTGCTCCAGTGGTAAGAATATGTAAGAAATGCGAACATGGAATAAACAAGCATGATCAAAAAAAGGGGTATATAAAAATTATTTATACATCTTTTGAGTCGAAAAGATAAAAAAAATTATACCTCACATGTTTTATTAAATCGCATTTAAAATTAATTTTATGCTGTACAATCCCTTTGAACAAGTCACCAAAAGTTCGTTTCGCGAGCTCGTCGAGTCGGGCTATGCCGAGTTTGTGCTGCAGCGCTTTGAGTGGCCCGATGTCAAGGAAAAGACAGGCTTTCTGCTCACGCCTTATGATGATAAGGAAGCTGCCGATCAGCATGCTCATCAATTGGGGGCAAAGGAGGGAAGAGCCTTGCAGTTGCCGCAAGATGCCGATAAGATCGAAAGCTTGTTGGAGACTGGATCAGGCTATCGTATTTTTCTCAATCGCATCAAGGAGGAGAATTGGGACAAGCGCATGCTCAAGCTGTATGAAAAAAATATTGTCAATTACCTGCGTACCAAGACCAGGTTTCAGCGCAAAAATCCCATTGATATTTTATTCTCCCTAGAATATGGTCGGGTAGTGGCTACCATTACCGATGGACAGACCCAAAAGAAAGTATTTGCTATAGAGATCCTTCGGTAATCAGATCCGGTCCGAACCAAAAAGCAGCCATTTTCTCGTAGGGCAATCCTTATTTACAGCACAAATTGTGTATATTCGTATCAAAGCCAAACAAGAAGGGATACCATTATGTGCTGGGATATTAGCCTCCATACCGATATTGAAATTATCAAAAAGACTTTTCCGCAATTGCGGGACGAGCGTCGTCAATTGGATTACAATTATGACTATCTGGAAAACGTCCAGGCCATTACCTTTCCCAAGTATCCGATCCTGTATAAGGACAAGGATTCAAGCCAACTGGCCTTGACTGAGATGGAGTGGGGGGTATTGCCTACCTATATTGACGATCCGAAACTGCAGGCCGATCGCCGACGCAATATGATCAATGTACGTAGCGAACGTATCCTGGAGGATAAAAAATCCTATTGGTACCGCTTGCGCAAGCAGCGCTGCCTTATCCCTGTGAGTGGTACCTTTGAGCATCGTGCAGTGAAAGGATGGAAAAAGAAAGTGCCGTACTTTATCGGCGCGGAAGGGAGAGATCTATTTTATTTACCAGGTTTGTACCAGTGGCATGAGACCGTGGATGAGGATGGCGTAGTGGAACGCGTAGGTTCCTTTGGAATGCTTACACGAGCAGCCAATGAAGTGATGGCCAATATCCATAATGATGGGCCCAATAAACATCGTATGCCTTTATTCTTGCCGGAGGACCTCGAGCGTCAATGGATCGAGGATATAAACGAAGAAGATATGCCACCAATTTTCCTGTTTGAAATGCCCAATGAAAAGTTGAAGCATTATCCGGTGTATACGTTGAGAGGATATCCAAACCGCCCGGATGGAAAGCATCGTTATGAGCAATTTGACTGGGAAGGATTACCGCCTTTAGGGAGTGATACGGCGCAGACTTCGTTGTTTTAAATCAGTGTCCAATGGGAAGTTTAACAAAATATGTGTCAGATGATCGCCCAGAATTCGGCGTATTTATCGAAGATGACGATAAGGTCTGTTAAGCATACTTATTGAATGAGAAAAGAATAGTTGGAGATATTTGGTTTATTAATTTATGATGACTTTTATTAAAATAGCGTTAACCGCTGCTAATCTTTTCACACTTAATCAATGTTTTGAGATCAAAACGTTCTATTATAAAGAGAAATTGGAACATACTTTCATAGATGGTAAGAGTTATACTTTAGTCAGTGATAAAAACAATAAATATTATAATGTAGACCAAGCAGTTAAGCCTCATCCGTCGATGTTAAAGACAAGTTATTTTGACACTGTTCGAGATATTGTATTGAGAAATGTTGATGCCAGTAAATTAACAGATATAGATAAAGATGCGCAGATTTATGTCTCCATGTTTTTCGATCCAACTAATTTGAAAGTGATCGAGGTGTACTTTGGATTTACTGCTGTAACTCCACTAAAATTTATGACAGTCGAACAGCTTCAAAAAATAGATGAAGATGTTAAAAAACTAGTACGGGGAGAGAAAAGAATAGGCTGGTACAGCGAACAAGAAATCGATGAGAACTTTTCTAAGCTCAAGTATATAGACGGTGTTGGTGTTAGTTTTTATTTCAGTCAAATCAAGGAATACAAAAATGGCCAGATTCCAAAAGAAAAAGTAGCCCCATTTTAATTTGTATTGATGTAAAACATATGCTATTCAACCATTCATTTTGATAGAGATTATTTATAACTTTAATATGTCGGTTAAAATATAAGACAACTAGCTAGAGGCCGTCTCATAAGTAATTATGAGGCGGTTTTTGATTTAGTAGAATTTTGAAGCTATGACTTTGGTTTATCAAGCTAAGTTAGATTTGATTTAGTCATTTCTTGTTTTCTCCACTTTGTAGAAGTGGAAAACAGGTTAAAGAAGGCATTACGCCTTCCACTTTCTGAGGTTATGAGCGATTGACAGTAATCCAATTTCGACTTCAGCCTTTGTCATCCCCTTGAGCAGGAACCGTTTAAAGCCATGGTTACTTTTGATATTGGCAAATACAGGCTCCACATCAATGGCCCTTTTCTTGCGATAACGGATACCCTGGTCGCTGTTAAGAAGCTTATCTGCTTGCTCTTTATGCGCTTTCAATCGGTGATTGACTTCCACGATTCGGTTTCCCTGTGATTTGTGGCATTGTCCTCTCAACGGGCAGCCCTGACAGTTGAGGGCCTGGTAGCGACTGGACACCTGCTGAAAACCCGAGGCCGTGGTTCTTTTGGTAAAGCCGATCAGGCTCATCTTTTGCCCCATCGGACAGTATAGGCAATCTTCTTCCCGATTATAATGAAGCCCCTCCATTGAAAAGGGGCGCTGTTTTCCTTTTTGATTTTGGTCAAAGCTGCCATACTTTATATAGGCGGCGATCTGTTTACTCTCCAGCAGGCTGTAATTCTCGTCCGAACCATAACCGGCATCGGCAACCAACGCTGAGGGTGTCAATCCGTACAGGTCTTCATATTGCTGTAAATGTGCCGGCAGCGTTAAGGTGTCGGTTGGATTGCAATGGAGCGAGTAATTCAGGATGAATTGGTTCTGGGTGGAGATCTGCAGGTTATAGCCGGGTTTCAATTGACCGTTCAGCATGTGGTCTTCTTTCATGCGCATAAAGGTCGCATCCGGATCGGTCTTGGACATGCTGTTACGCGAGCCCATTTTCTTTTCCTGGTCTTCATAGCGCTCCAGATTATCAGACCAGTTCTTGCGGGCATAATTCAGCTTTTGCTTTACTTTTTTGTCCACCTGTTTATCCTCGAGTGCCCGGTCGATCTTTGCAATTGTTTTACGCACCTGTTCAGCATCCACCTGCTCAAAGTCAGAAGGTGAAGTATCTTTAAGCTCTTCGGCTGCCACACCCTGGGCATATTTCCACAAGTCATCCAGCTGCGATTTAATCCGCTCTTTACTGGTTTTAATGGATTTGCCCCATACAAAGGTGTATCGGTTTGCAGCCGATTCGATCTTCGTACCGTCTGTAAACAACGCTTCTTTCAACGAAACGATCCCTTCTTCGGCCAGTAACAGTACAATCTGGGAGAAGATCTGCTTGAGGATATCGGAAAGCTTTTCACTACGAAAACGGTTGATCGTATTGTGGTCCGGTGTTTTCATCCCGCACAGCCACATGAAGTGGATGTTTTGGCGAACCTGTTCTTCAAGTTTCCGGCTTGAATAGGTGTTGGTCAGGTAACCATAAACCAGCACTTTTAGCAGCATCCGGGGATGGTAGCTTGAGGCTCCACCTCCTTTATACTTTCGATTGATCGGACGAATGTCTATCTGGTCAATAATCTTTTTGACGATACGTGCAGGGTGATTTTCTGTTATCAGTTCTTCCAGGCTCGGAGGAAGTAACTGCATCTGATCGGAATCATAAGGCTTAAATACTGGTGTGTGTCCCATACTTTGAAAATACGAAAAATCTCAAAAACAAAAAAGAGGCTATCCTTTTGAGACAGCCTCTTTTTACTTTTCGTACCCATGGGCGGTCCGATCTTGTTATAAGCTATCCTACATAAATCTTTTTGAGGCGGCTGGTTAGCAATTCGATTTTCCCTTCCAAAATAAGGTGATAAAAGTTTTCGAAGCAATCCTGATAGATTACCTGTTCGAGAGATTTTATTTCATCTCGGATTTGATCTTTGGGCATTGTGCTATAGTACTTATAGTCGTCAGTTTCCATTATATCGTCATCAAACCATTCATCATTCAGGTACTTGTAAAGGTCGTTTAAGTCAGCTACATCGTGACTTGTTTGAAAACAAGGGTGAAACCAAATCCAAAAATTCTCCTGGTCTTTATAAGGATCGGGTAGTGGTACAATCACTGTACCACGGAATAAATCTCCAGGATGTTCCTTATACCTGAAGTGTGTGAACTTTTCATTTAAATTTTTCATGACAGTCATTTGGTGCGAATGCCACAAATGCTGTACCGGAATAAAAGTTATGAATAGCTGTCAACCTTTTAACAACATTTCAAAGAAATGAGCAACTTTAATTCCAAATAATCTTGCGTACTTTGATTTAGATCGAAGCTTAAAGCCGGTTAACATTCGACCCAAATTGACATCTAGCAAAAGCGGACTCCCTTGATGGTTAATAGAGGAGACAGTTTAATTAAAAAATAGCGTGAAATACTAACAGTATGACCGAATTCAAAGAACATATCGAAATCTTTAAAGAAACTCTCGGCACTCGTTTCGAAGCTTGGCGCGTACTTATTGATCCCAAGGAAAAGTTGTATCCAGTTTATTGGAAATGGGATGAAGGAAAGTTTGAGCATCGAGAATTCGCTGTTGAAACCATGAAACGTAGGTATCCAAACTTGGAGATTAAATTTCATTGTTCCTAAGCCGTGCAAATTTAAAAAGATTGCCTATTTTGCGTTTATGAGTTCCGGACTAGATATATACCTCAGCGCTTTTACCCATATTAAAAGAGCCAATACAAGATATGGACTGGCCCCACATAAGCCCATCTTGCTCTTGACTTTGGTTGAGCTGATCGAAAAGGGTATTGTACTTAACAACCGTTTCGAAGTCAATGTCGATCTTGTGGGATTGTTTCAGGAAAACTGGCGCCTGCTGGTGCGGACTGGCCATCAGCCAGACTTTACACAGCCATTCTATTATCTGCAGTCTGACAAGGCAGCAGGGCAAAACTTTTGGTTTTTATACCCAAATCCCGGATCTCAGATCAATGCACATATCAAAAGTGTCAAGACACTCGCTGAAGTGGTGGCCTACGGTGCGTTCGACTATAAGCTTGCCGTGTTGCTCAGTGATCCGTTGAACCGCGCCGCAGTCCGTGATCAGCTACTTTCAGCTTACTTTGTAAATGAGCGTGTAGCATACTATCGGCATAAGGAATTGAATGACGGCTTTTATCATGAAGTACAATCATTGGTGCTAAATGAGCCCGAGGCACAGTACAAACATATTTCTATTCAGACCGAGGAAGATGTGTTTGTCAGATCCGGTTTGTTCAAACGCTATATCCCGCAGCTTTATCAGGACACCTGTGCTATGACAGGTATGCGGATGCGGTCTACCTTTAAGTACAACTTTATTGATGCGTGCCATATCGTGCCTTTCGCAGTTACGCATGACGACAAGGTGACGAACGGAATAGCACTGTGCCCAAACTTGCACCGTGCATTTGATAGGGGACTGGTCAGTATAGATGAAAGTTATACCATTATGGTTTCCGACCATATTGACGAGCTGGACGATCATCCTTATAGCCTATCGAAATTGAAAGGACGAGAAATTTCTCTTCCCATAACACAATCCTATTATCCATCGCAGGAAAACTTAGCCTGGCATCGGGAGAATGTATTTAAAGAATGATTTACTTATTTCCAAAGCTTTCTAGTTTCTAGAAATAGCTCTATCTGATTTAGCACAGTAGGAAGATTCTTAAGAATGTCCTGCGTCCAAAATCTAAATACGACGTAATCCATGTCTCGCAAGGCTCTATTCACGCGAATATCCTTTTGCATGTTGCGTTCAATCTTGGGTATCCAGAAAAGGCGGTTGGATTTGATACGTTCTCTATTCTTTTTCCAGTCGAATCCATGCCAAAATTCACCATCGACGAATATCGCAAGTTTATATTTCTTGATAACTATGTCAGGAGTTCCAGGTAAGGTCTTGTCATGAAGGCGAAAACGGATATTCTTGGACCATAATGACTTTCGTAGGATCAGCTCAGGTTTGGAATTACGGCTTTTAATCTTAGACATGTTGTAGCTACGCTTTGAAGTGGTGTAGAAACCTGCAGCTTCTTCAAAGCGAGGTACATGAATTCTATCTGATTTCTCTTCATAAATAGCCATGCGCAAATAAAATATCTTTCTCAAATAACAATATTTTCTTAAAATTAGTTTGATAAGTATTGCTTATACACTTATAAATAATCTTTTAAAGTTCACTTATATCCGATTGTTTCATTTGACGCTACTATGTATTTTAGGTTAATCAACTTTAATCTAAATAGAATAGTTTTGAAAGAGAAGATAATCGATCACTTAAGTACACTTATAGCCAACAACGTTATTGGAGATATTCAGTATCATAATAGGTTCAATGGATTTATAGGTGAACTTGACTTCAAAGAATACATGATCTTAAATAAGCCTGAGAACTCTTATTTAGATGGTGGAATTTTTGTTCCTACAAAACAAGGCGAATCATATCTAGACAAACCAATATATTTCACTGTAACTAATGAATTGAATGGCAGTTACAATGAAATATATTCTCGTATATCAAGGGTCAATTGTAAGGCGCTCTACATTTTGGAATGGAATATTGACAAGATAGAAGATTGGAAAGAGATCGATATTTTGGGAGTAGGTAAAAAAATTTTCGTGCCTGAGTTGAACGTTAGCAAATATGTGAATGAAGAATTCGTTTCATCGTCGTTAGACGAGTTTTTAAGGGAATTCAATAAAAAAGCACATAAATATACGGATTCTGTACCACTGCAAGTTAAGAAGCATTTTATTGATATTATTATAAGATTCGATCTCAATAATTTATTGGATTTATATGTTCAGCGTTTCGTTTTCGATGGTCTACTCGGTTTACATCACGAACGCGGAATTCCAACTGATATTGATCAGATTATTTTGAGTTACAAGACACGTCAATATTTTTTTGTTGAGATCAAGGAAAAAGATCTTTCTAAGAGACCTCCTATAGGCTTTGGCATGGATATTCCAAGAATACAATTTTTTCGTTCATTGAAAGCTACTGTAGGATTTGAGACTTTCTATATAGTAAAGCAGATTAATGATCAGACGTCTCGGGAATTCGTGAATTGGCGTGCTATTTCAATGTCTAATTTTATAAAAAATTGTAATCAGCAACCTGTAGAGGGTGGAACAGGAATGAGATCTATAGGTTCCAGCAATCCCACTTTAATCTGTCCTGAAGAATTCTTTAGAACTTATTCCTAAATAAACAAAAGTTCACTTATATCCGATTGACTTATAAGCCAATTTTGTCCAATTTGCACTATGGATATTAAAATAAAAGTGGGTTTGAGAATCAGGGAATTGCGTAAAGCACTAGGATTAACGCAGGAGTCTCTGGCATTTAAGGCCGACATGGATAAAACTTATCTTAATGAAGTCGAAAACGGAAAGAGAAATGTTTCCTTAGTCAATCTACAAAAAATTATCCTGGCACTGGAAACAACATTTGCTCTTTTTTTTCAGGAAGAAATTGATTCAGACAGAGCATAATTTCAACCCAAATTTTATTGTAATAAAAAGGATATAGCGTGGAAGTAATGACAAAGAAATTAGGTTCTAAAAGAGCCGGGAAAGAAAATAAGACAGATAATAATAGCGCTCCCAGTTTTAATTTTATTGATCTTTTTGCTGGTATTGGTGGTTTTCATATTGCCATGCACAGCGTGGGAGGCAAGTGTGTTTTTGCCTCGGAGATTGACAAATTTGCTAGAGTGACATACGAACACAATTATAAGAAGTGGTCTCCAGAAATGTTTGAATCTGGGAATTTTAATCAGGACATCACACATCCAGATCTTGATTATGGTGATATTCCTACATTTGATGTTTTATGTGCAGGATTCCCCTGCCAACCATTTTCTCATGCAGGTTTAAAAAAGGGGTTCGGAGATACAAGAGGAACGTTATTTTTCAATATTGAGGAAATTGTACGAACTAAAATCGAAGCAGCGCAGAAACAAGAAAATAACAGTCTTATTCCCAAGGTGCTGTTCCTTGAAAATGTTAAAGGTCTTAAAAACCACGATAAGGGAAGAACTTTTGAAACAATCAAACTTCATCTCGAAGAATTGGGTTACGAGGTTAGGGCAGAAGTACTGAATAGCAAAAATTTCGGTGTGCCTCAAAATAGAGAGCGGATATTTATTGTTGCTTGGTTCAAGGATCTCGTGAAGGCTGAAGATTTTAAATTTCCTTGGGGATTGGATAAAGAGGGTAAACCTATATTTGACCGTAATCTTCGAGATATTGCGAGTAAAGATACAAACGTTGGACAGATTTTATTGCGAGAGACAGAACTGGAAAAATTGGAACAGCATTCAGGGCGCACCTACACTATTTCTGATAAGCTTTGGGACGGACATCAACGGCGCAAAAAAGAGCATGGAGAGAAGGGCAACGGTTTTGGCTATTCATTATTTCAGGACGATTCCGCCTATACCAGTACTATATCAGCACGTTATTATAAAGATGGATCAGAGATTTTGATTGATCAGAGCCTGCTTGGAAAAAGACCACGTAAACTACACCCTATTGAGGCTGCACGCTTGCAGGGTTATCCGATTGATGAAAAAGATAAAGATGAACGTTTTGAAATACCTGTATCCGATGCGCAGGCTTATAAGCAGTTTGGAAATTCAGTGTCAGTACCGGTGATAAAGACATTGGCCAATGAAATTATTAACCAATTATTGAAATAGTATGTTGAAAGATTTAAATAAATTGGCTCTTGATGCAAAAGCGAAGAGAGATTTGTATAAAAATGAAGAGCTCGAATTGAGCGAAGATTTTAAGAAAGAGTTTCGACGTAAACTTCCAAATTCAAGGCTTATATTTTTCAGACATACCTGTGTTGATTATACCTCCCAAGGATTATCGATTGTTATTCCAAATCAATGGTTCATTATTGCTTCTATATTTACGGATTATTTACGGGCCTTAGTCGAGTACAAAAATATTGTTAATGATTTTGGTTTTACCAAAGATAAAATTACGAATTTTAGAAATAATAGGTCTATTGACGATGAGTCGCTTGAGATTATAAAGAAAGGTCTAGACGATAATGATTCTGAATTAATTATAAAATTTTTGACAGATTACGATTGGTGGTTTGGTTCAAAAACAGTTGACAGAGGTGATTTTTTTGTGAGTTCTATTTTGACTTTGGCTTCAGTAGTTCATATAACACAAGGACACATTGCTCAACTTTGTGTTCTCTTGGTTGAAAATAAAGATCTGATTCCATTATTGGAAACCACTGTCAGTGCTGCAGTTCAACCTTCAAAAGAATTAGAAAACTCAACTGATGCCACGCTTCAAAGATTTGCAGATTGGTTAGTAGAACAGTCTTCACATAATTATTTTAATAAGAGTCTTGACAAAACTATCGCAGGCATAAAACAATATCGAGAAAAATATATAGAAAGTTTTGGATCTGATCTTTTTGATATTGATTTTGATAACTTGGAAGATACAATTGAATTGATCCGTGAAAATGTTTACGACAAAAGTTCCAAATTTTGGGATTACAGCGACAATACATCAAGCCATCAGCCTAAGGCTATTTTAGGAGATAAGAATTACCTGCGATTTCTGAAGGAATATAATCCTGTTACAAATGCAGGTGCAGAAATAGTTAAAGGTTATAACAAAATCTTCTTTGGTGCACCAGGAACTGGGAAATCTTATTCAATCGCGAAGAAATTACAGGGGGTGTCTGAATTTCAGATTGAAAGAGTCATTTTCCATCCGGATTACGACTATTCTTCATTTGTTGGGGGGTATAAACCAGTTACAGAAAAGGATGAAGATGGCAAAGATGTTGTGAAATATAAATTTGTTCCACAGGTATTTACAAACATATTTGAAAAAGCACATCGAAATCCGAACAAAAATTTCTATTTAGTAATCGAAGAAATTAACAGAGGCAATTGTGCCGAGATCTTTGGTGATATATTTCAGCTGCTGGACAGAAACCCTGATTATGCAATCACTCCTTCGGAGGAGCTTCATAAGTATCTAAAAGAGCGTGATGAAAATGCGCGTAATAAGGTGCTTAAAAATGGAAAAATGACTATGCCTGGCAATCTAATTATTCTAGCGACAATGAATACGTCGGATCAATCACTTTTTCCAATGGATAGCGCATTTAAGAGACGTTGGGAATGGGAATATGTTCGGATCAAATCCCCTATAAATGAAGAAGATTTATCCTGCCCTTCATTTAGTTATAGGGTAAAATTAGAAGATGGGAAATACTTTAAATGGATGGATTTTGTCGCTAATGTTAACAAGCACATACTCCAGAATCCGAGCTTGGGAGATGATAAATGCATTGGTAATTTCTTTGTAAAGCCCGACAAAGGAAATATAATATCCCTACATACACTTATCAATAAAGTTATATTCTATTTATGGAATGATGTGTTTAAAGACGAGGAAAATGAAATTTTTGCTGATAATACATATCAGAACTATTTCCCAGCATCTGAAGGAAAGAAGAGAGTAAGGGCGATGATCGACAAATTCAGGACTCAAGAACCAAAAATGCTTTTTTATAAGTTTACCGATCAAGGTGTAGAGGTTATTGCAGACACAGACTTAGATAAGTAATTCGACTTTTAATGAAGGTCTTAATTGAAGGGGAAAGATATCCGATACAGGTCTTGGAAAAACTGTTCCGGTCCAGTCAGTTTTATTCTGCACTTGGGGCAGAAGGAGTTATTAAATATGTAGGTTATTATCACAATATAGAGGATAATGAGCTTATTTTTATGCTCCCCAAAGTTTTTATGACTGATGAAGGAAAAACCGTCTTCGGTTTTGGAGTACAGGAACTTCTACACGAAAGCGGAAATATATTGTCGGTAAAGTCTGATGGGGCTCTTTCATGGATAAGAAACTTTACAGTCTATTTTTACAAGAGTCTGGTCAAATTTAGACAAAAATATCCCGACTCTATTCTGATAAACTATTCACCTGTTTTCAGACTCAAAGGTATACAAAAGACTTTCCAGTACTCATATCTCGATATTCTATTGAGTTTCGTTACTTATTTCAGGAAAAATAGAAGCCACATTCTCTACAAACATATAGATGCCGTCCAAAGTAATCCGAAGAAGCCAAAGTGGGATAAAACTGTTCGGAAAGCCAAACCAGTACTTGCGGGCGGTACGATAATATATGATAGGATCCGTGCAAAAAGCAAGATTGTAGACAATGAAGAACAGCTGATTATCTACTTCTTTTCGATATTGAATTTTTTTAATGAAAAACATAGTCTCGGTTTGCAGATTGATAAGGTCTATCCAATCCTAAAAGGAAAGAGATTTACAGACCTCATGAAAGGAGGACTGGCAAAGCTCAAAAAAATAAAATATCGGTATTATTCTGATTCCCTGAAAGAAATGCACTCACTATGTATGCTTTTTTTCTCATCCCATGACCGGGGAAGAGGGAAGGCAGCAGAGGATTTTATTACAGTGAGCAACTATAATATTGTTTTCGAAGACATGATCGACAGTCTTTTTTCTGATGATCTAGAACCGGTACCTGTAAATAATACGACACTTAATGATCTAAAATATAGCAAAGATGGTAAAATATTGGACCATATTTTTGATCATAACTCTCTATTTGACGGATCAAGTATTTTTTATATTGGAGATTCAAAATATTATAAGTCAGGAACTGAAGCTGGGCAAAATTCGCGTTTCAAACAATTTACCTATGCAAAAAATGTCATTCAGTATAATATTGATTTGCTTAACAAAGATAAACGACCTTATATCCCCGGGCAACGTTATAGAGATGAGCTGACAGAAGGATACAATATAACACCCAATTTTTTTATCTATGGTTATATCAATGGCGCTGACAACTATGAGGTGAATGATTTGATTCCTTATGGTAATGTCCAGCCCTCTTGCCATTTTCCAAATCGTCTATTTGACCGGGATACACTCTTTGTTCATCAATATAAGATCAATTTTCTTTTTGTATTAAAAGCCTATGTAGTTTTCAGGGAATTCTCCATCAAACAGTTTAGGCAAAATGTAAGGGATTTGTTTAGAAATGAGTTTATTAAATATTTTTCTGAAGGTGGAATGTCAGGATATACACTTTACAAGTATAGAGGAAAAGAGCCTGTCGAGGATTTTGTGAATAACAATTTCAAAAAATTGAACGGAAAAGTTTATAGAACAATAGAAGGAGATTTACTTTTAGGAGTAAAGGACGGAGATGACGAATTTGACAAACAAAAGTTTTTACCTTATTTTAGTAAAATGTCGTTTCATTAATCACAAATACTTTTGATATCAGCATGAGCGTAACATTATCAGATCATTTTATAGGAATTGCGGCCAAACGGCTAAGTCATGTTGAAATTTTTTCAAATCAGCATGAGTTTAATGGGATAAATAAGTTTAGGGATATCCTCGGCGCTGATCGGATAAACCTAAAAGGTAATATGGTGTACTTTGCTGATGACGAAGATGAAATGATTGATAATCCCTCAGATTACACTTGGTACGATGTACGTGAGAACAATCCATTGCGGTCAGCGGAATTTCGTCTCTATTTTTCTGACAATGATGTAGTTCCTAATGCTGCAGTCGGAGATCTAGTGATTTTGTGTAAGACAATTCAGAACGAACTTACAATAATTGTAGCTGCACATGGGTCAACATCTGAAAAGCAACTCTTGTATCTTTTTGGTCTGGAAGAGGTGGAAAATAGATTTCTCGTTAAAGATTATAGAGGAGATTATTCGGATATTGGTTATGCAGGTAAATATATACTTGAATCCATAGGTATTGAAGTAGAGATTCCAAATGAGATAGATTACCTGGCGGTTATGCAGGAACAGTTTGGATTAACCTTCCCAAGCACGGCTGTGTTCTCTACATTTGCAAGATCAACTGTTGAGGATGTTAGCGTATTAGATGATCCAGACCAAGCACTAATGGCATGGTGGGAGCGCGAAGGAGAGCTACTCAGGATTTTTGAAAGAGCTATTGTAGGAGAGAAAATTAGAGAAGGTTTTGGAGATGATGTAGATGCCTTTTTACAATTCGCACTTACGGTTATTAATAGGCGTAAGTCCCGCGCAGGTCACAGCTTTGAGAATCATCTTCAGACAATATTTGATTCTTTTGGAATTAAATATTCAAAGGGAGCGAAAACGGAAAGAAATAATCGACCGGATTTTATTTTCCCGTCAATTGTGAATTACCATGACTCTTCATTTTCTTTTACCGATCTATATATGCTTGGTGTAAAAACAACCGCGAAGGACCGTTGGAGACAAGTACTATCCGAAGCCGATCGGATACCACGTAAACATTTGATAACCCTAGAGCCCGCAATAAGTAAAAATCAGACTGATGAAATGATTGCACAGAATCTGCAGTTAATTATTCCATCCACCTTGCATAAAACATATTCAGAAAAACAGTTAGTGGATATAATTAATCTGAAGTCATTTATTGAAACGTTTTAATCTGGCAAAAATTTTAAACTTCAAATTTTGTAATAAAGATTCAACTCACAAAAGGGTTATATTTTACTAATCGTGAAAGAAAAGCACTATTCTTTCACGATTAGTAAATACCTATGAGGTTGATAAATAGCAATAATACCTTAAAAAATATTTTTAACAATCATAGTTGGATTAAAAAGCCTCGCATATTGTTCAACAAATGGTTCATACATCTATCATTACTACCCATATGGATTGATTCTATTATATCTATTGGTTTATGAGAGCTGGAAAACAAATAGTGGCTTCTAAGGTTTTGGAAATCTAAAATTTTACTGTTGTTTAAATGGATAAAGCCGTTGCGTATTTTCTGAAAATGCTTAATTTCCGTTTTATAAGATCCCACTAAAGATAGAACATAATTTAAATGTCTATTTACGGGGAATTGATTCAGCAACTTAAATAGCATATCTTCAATTTTGTCGATATCCCCCCATGTTAACTCTAAATGGCTTCCCGAGAGAGTATGAGATGGAGTATGTCTATGAACAGTGTTCTTGTGAAGATAACATAAATAACATATTGCTACATTATCATTATATGGAAATTGTTTAACTAATCGTGTGTTGTCAATATAAAACCCTCCATTAATATGGGAGAGCATAAATTCTCGCCAATAATTGTTCCAATTATTCCAGATAACATTTATTACTCCAGATGCTGTCACTAGATATTCCTCTTGAGTTGTTTTCTTATAATTTAATTCATATTTGGAAATAAGATTTACTAAACGATTTCTTTTATCTCTCAGTTTTCTCATAATGCTCTAAAGATTTGAATAAATGTTGAAATCCTTATCGACCTTTGTTTTTTTCCATGGGTAGTGCTTGATGATGCTTCAACGAAGTTTGCATACTGACCAGTTGTAATTCCTTCTTCTAACTCCGTAAAAGCTACATTTAACTCTTTAATCGTTTCAAAAGTATTTTCTACATATTTTCCGGTTGACTCATAGGCTTCTAAGATTTCGTTTCCCTCTGTACTAAAACCATATTTGTTAAATACTAAAGCTAAGAATAACGAATAAAAATTATACGACCTAACATTAAAATCTTGAAAAAGATCAGAAAAATTAAATTTAATATAATCTAAAGTTTCTATTAGAATACCTTCAATATTAGTCTTATTAACGAATTCTTGGTCGAAGGTTTTATAAAGAGTATCCAATTTTCCAGCCGATCTGGCTTGGACACCATTTATAATAACGTTTACAATCTCTGTTATTAAATCTGCATCTTCCATTCTCGAAATTTCTCTTACTGAAAGTGTTTTATGTTTTTCAAAAAATGGTGTAAAGTATTCCGCCATTGAACTTATAAACCACTTAAATTCTCCTTGATAAGTGGCATGCCGCTGTTCTGTTTTACTTAAAGGGAGTGTATATGAATTAATCCTTCTGAAAATTTCTAAGACTTCCTCCTCAGAAGCCGACAACACATTGTCTGAGGATATCTCATAAGCTAAAAAACGATTTTGTATATCTTCTGGTAGATCATTAAAATAATGTAATGAAAAATTTTTGCTTACCTTGCTTAACTTTATTTTGTTGTCTATAAAATCTCTTATAGTTAATAATCTTTGTTGTCCATCAATAATTTCTCTTTTTGTCTTCCTAGTGCGTAAATCAACGCTTTGTCTTATTATAATTTTGGGGAAGGGGAATTCATTTATAATAGTATCGAGAAAATAGCTTCTTGCATTATCCGGCCAAAGCCCCGCTGATCTTTGATAATTTCTGTTAATTGTTAATTCTCCGGAAGACAATTTTTGGTATATGTCTGCGATTGGTATTGTATTTCTAATAATTTTCATTGTATAGAGTAATGTATGATCTATTTTTTAAATTTCTAGGGTAATTATTCTTTTTCTAAAGTATATTATAAATAATGGATAAGTTTTGTTTTAACGCTACAATCATAATGTATAACAAGATTTTAATAAATCTTGGAAGGCTATTATGTCCGTTACTATTGACCTACAACACTTTCAATTATAGCAAATGCTATTTCTTATAGAGTCTAATTGGTTTTACATCATAACAAATGTTTGGCGCTTTAGCCAGTACAGTACAAATTATTGACGAGTATCTTTCTGGTAGCTTTTCATTGATGTATATCCTAGTGATTTCCCCATTTTTCATTATATAATTATACAGTATTTCAAAAACTTCTTTGGGAATTTTTTGTGACGCAGACTCATTGATAGAATCCCTTTCTAAAAAGTCTGCATTTACATCTACAATGGTATTTGCTTTGTTTTCATCTAATGTATAGATAGTCTTTCCTTTCAATGGTACTATCACCTTATCCCAGATTTGATCAAAACTTATTTTCATAAATAGTTTCTTTAATATTAAATATTTCTGCTAAGATATTTGAATCCATTTTGTATTACGCTTTTTTTCCTTGTAATAACTTCTCATCATAATTGGTCGTCTTTCTCCTATAGCTAGATGAAAATTAAATTCACCCTTACATGTTAAAAGGAGGCGTATTATTGTCACTAGGTTTAACGGCTTTTACAATATCCCTTAGAATTTCATTTTGTTCGCGCAGTGCTGCGGTGTGATCGCGTTTCGCTATTAGATATTTGCCGAGGAGACTTGATAGAACAAGGTACAGCCCGAAAAGACAGATGGCAATAAATCCTCCGTAAATAACGTACATTAATAATCCGATTGATAACATAGTTTTTAGTTTAATTGTTAATGTATTTTTGTTTTAATGTGTTAAGTATTTGTATTATTTGCATACCTTTTCTCAATAAACCTGTATGTCTCATCGAAAATGATATCTATACGTAGAAAAATAATTCTTTCAAGCATATCAAGCCTATTCATTTCTTCGTGAATTCTAGTAAATTCATATTTCACTTTATCGAATTCAAAATTGGTTAGATTTATAGATGGAAACTGTCTTAAGAGATGAATTGACGGATGAGACAAAGCCGGTATGTTAGGAACGATGCTATTGCCAATTATGAAATAATAGACAATAGTATTTTTCTCAAATTTCCATTGATGTAAATGTCCGGCAAAAGCAAAACAAAGTTGAAATTTACGTTCACTGCATCCAGAAGAATAGTCATCTTCATCTGAGGGAAATAGAAAGATATAACAAAAGTTGTCGATTTCATTCTCTCCAACTATTATTTCGTCGGTTTCCCAAATACCACCGGAAAATCCCTCTATTGGTATAATTCCAAAATCAACCTGTCCCATACTTACGCCAGATACTTTCTTTGTCATTTCATCCTCTATTTATTTTTCCCTTAATTTTTCTTCGAATTCTTTTAATGCCTCTTGATCGAAACTTTTTTTTGCTTTCTCTAAAAGTTTAACGTCAACTTCTTTAATCATCTCATAAATAGCTTCCCTGTGCTTTTTTCCATTCTCGTCTACCCAATTCTTTGATGTATTTGTATTTTTCACAAGTCCTTTTAACAAGCCCTTATTCCAGTCAATTGATTTTTCAAGATTGAGGGGCGAGGGTAGAACGGAAATTATCTCCGACTTAATGAATTTATGACCTTCCTTAAAATCTTTAATCACGATTACGACATAGCTCGCTTTGTTTTTTGTTCCTTTCGAACCAACTTTATTTCCTGCATTTGACTTACTTTCGATTAATTCTCGTGTCGCCAATGGAAGTTTTTCATATTCAGGAAACGTTGTCTCGTCTCTCTTAAATACGCAATAATCAATACCGAATATTACAAATGGGTAGCTTTCCGCTAGTTCCAAAGTAATTGTCCTTTTCCCAGATTCTACCTTTGAATACACTAAGTCTTTCCCCTTAAGCAATTGATCAATATCTTCCTCAGAAAGATTAAAATGCAACCTAAATATCTTAGCTTTCTCCCTAAATTTACCTTCGCTGGAGTTCTCCATAAAATTTTAAAAATAGAATTCGATTAATTTGTATATTTCTAATTATTTATATATCTTTGTTTTGTATTTGTAGCGACACTGAGTGAAGGAGCGATCCAACACTAACGATGTCGACTCGTTCTAAATCCGCCAGATTGCCACGAGTTGTCCGAGTGATCGCCTATTGCTGGAATTGTTTATATTAGCTTAATATTCCAGTATGGCGTTCCTCGTTAACTTTTGTGGCGACCTTTGAATCTTCGGATGAGAAGGAGGTTTCTGGCGGAACCATGAACTTAAGTTATGAGGCGCCAACTGGTCTATTTAGCCGCCTTTTTTACTTAAGTTTTTCGGGTCGAATCGTTTTATAACCAAAATGATTATGACAAAACGATTTAAACACTGCCAAAAATGCCAGACTTATCTCAAGGAAGTGAGTATTCGGTTTTCCAATTTAATTCTAATTAGTAAGATTATTCGGGCTCCAGAATAATCAGGTTAAACAATATAAACCAAAATAGGGGATAGCGGCATCCGCATTATAGTTCGTGCCGAATCGGTATGCACTAGAAAGGCCCTTAGACTAGGTTTCCCGATCTGTATAAGACACACTACACCCTTTAATTTTGTGTAATTAATAAAATTGCTCTTGCGAGACTTTAGACACCTTAAATGTAGCATTTTTATTTTTAAACAGCAAATTTAAAAACTATAACGCTGTATTGTAATTCTATATTAATAGATCGGGATTTTATTTCTTTCCGAGAGGAAGCGCCATAACGACCCCTATTGATAACTTGTAACTAACTTTTTGGCGTTTTGCGGATTCGTTAATTTTTTATTTGTTATACATGTAGTTTTTAAAATAAACTGCAAATGACAACCCTTTTTTAATGCAAAAAATTTGCAAATGGGGAAGCTTTGCTCTTTTCAAAATATGGAGTAGGGCTGAAGTCATCTTTATTGAACCTATAAATGAACCAAAAATATTTAGATCTGCTACCATTTGAGCTAGCATTTTATGATATATATCTTGAAGGATATGATCCATTGAAAACAATCAGGGACTTTTGGGCCCATTATTCTATTGATGAATGCCATGAGCATATCAAAGAAGTGTATGAAAGTTTTGTTATGAAAAGTGACTATATAGATGTAACCGATCAGAATAAGAAATACGAATTTTTTATCGTTTTACTTCGCCTAATGATCGCTTATTTTATGGTACACTACCGAAAGATCAAAATTGATGATCTAAAGTTGTTATTTGCCGAGTCCTCAGATAAAATAGATACTGATTTTATAATCAGAAAAAGGATTCATGAATTTTTTGACCGCGTGAATAAGCAATTTTAAACAATAAGCAGATGACAAACAGATCAAATCTGATGGCTGCCTTATTGGATAAGGTAGCTCAACAAGCATCCGTAAAAGATGATGTAAAAAATAATTTAAAAAAAGTGCACTGCGCGTGGGATAAAAAGTACTCCCACAGTTGTATAGTATATAGTCTTCGGCAGATCACGTCGGTATGTACCCTTATACCGATGCCTAAGACCTTAAAAGGAATGTTTCATATAAGGGCAATTCTAATCCTGTTCCTTATAGTTCATATGTTTAGTTTATTAGCTCAAACGCCCCGCAAGGACAGCGGGGCGGAAGGGTTGATCTCCATCAGCGGTACCGTGGTATCATCCGTTGACGGTAAACCGATCCAAGGTGTCTCCATCCGCGTCGAAGGCGAAAAGGGTAGAGGTTCTACTAAAGTTGATGGTTCCTTTTCACTACACGTCATTAATCCCAAAGGTACTGTTTCGTTTTCCCATATGGGATTCAAGCGCTTAGATCTACCTTATATCGTAGGGGTATCAATAGTTGTACAATTGATACCATTGGAGAATCAATTGAACGAAGTAGAGGTGGTGAGTACCGGCTACCAAAAGATTCCAAAAGAACGAGCCACAGGGAGTTTTGTGCAGGTGGATAACGCACTATTGAATAGGCGTGTAAGCACCAATATCATCGATCGGCTAGAAGGAGTGACGAGTGGCGTAAATTTCAATCGGTCTTCTGGTGGATCTGGCGGTCTGCTGCCACCCAATGAGCAGACAGGGATAGCAATTCGTGGACGATCTACAATCGATAATAATGTAAGCGCCGACCCATTAATTATTTTAGACAATTTCCCTTTTGAGGGGAGCTTAGATCAGATCAATCCCAATGATATAGAAAGTATTACAGTCCTGCGTGATGCTGCTGCAGCTTCTATATGGGGCGCTCGCTCTGGAAATGGTGTGATTGTAATAACCACCAAAAAGGCTGCATTTAAAGAAACAACACAGGTTGATTTCAATACAGCTACCGTGATTGGATCAAAGCCAAACTTAAAGTATAGTCGCAATTTTATTTCAAGCGAAGACTATATGGCGCTTGAAAAGCAGCTGTTTGATCAGGGATACTACAATGATATGCTTATCAATGCAACCACTTATCCCGTCGTCAGCCCCTACGTGGAATTATTGGAGCGCCATCGCTCCGGTAATTTGTCTGATGAGGAACTGCAATCCACGCGCAAGCGCTTCGAACAAGTAGATACGCGCAAAGAGACTGCGCAGTATTTTTATCAGCCAGCGGTCAAAAGTCAATATGCCCTGGGTATCCGATCGGGCGGCGTCAAATCTAATAATTACTTTTCGGTAGGATTCGACGATAACAGGGAAACGGTGCATGATGGCAGTCTGATTAGGTGGACAGTCAATATGTCCCCACAGTTTAAACTATTGCCCAATCTTTCTTTTGCTCCCGCGATATTATTCGCACATACGAAGCAACAATACGGCTATAGTTACGGGGCTACTTTTCCTTATGTATCGGTAGTAGATGACGAGGGTGGGGCAGCTATCGTGCCCAGTGGCCACAGGGATGGATATCTTACGAGTATGGAAGCAAAGGGTTTTAAAGATTGGAGACTTCGACCCTTGGACGAGAAGGGTTTGAAAGACACACAGCTGAAACGGCTAAATACTATTCTGAAAGGACAGCTGACCTATGACCCCAAGGAGTGGCTTTCGATTTCCTCCTTGTTCCAATACGAACGGCAACAGGGAAACTATGAAGATTTGAAGAATAAAAATAGTTACTATGTGCGCAATCAGGTCAATCGATTTACTCAGGTGGGCAGTACATCAATGAGTTATCCCATTCCTGATGCCGACATTCTTGATTATAGCCAAGATCGGATGGAGGCTTATAATTTTAGACTGAATGCTGTACTAAATAAGTCCTGGTCTTCGATACATCAGCTTGATGCGCTTGTTGGAACAGAAGTAAAATCATCTGCATTGTATGCGCGCGCTGGCCGCTATTATGGTTACGATGCTGAGACCGGAACCGTCTTGGGAAATCTGAATTTTAACCAATACTATCCTGTCAACCCTGCAGGATTGGGATCGCAGATGATTGATTACGGTATGGGAAATATAAGCTTGACCACGCGGCGCTTTATCTCTTATTTTTTCAATGGGGCGTATCAATACCGAGGTCGCTATACCTTTTCAGCTTCGGCGCGCAAAGATGGCGCAAACCTCTATGGGGTTCGTACAAACGATAAGTTTGTGCCCCTCTGGTCAATGGGCTTGCTCTATGATATTGCCAAAGAGAAGTTCTATAGATCAACCTTTTTGCCAACGCTCAAACTTCGTTTGACATATGGTTTTAACGGTAACTCTTACAATCAAGCGGCCTATCTTATTGCAAGCTTTAATAGAAATGCGCTCAACGGTTTTCAGCAGGCCACAATTCAGAATCCGCCCAACCCATCGTTACGTTGGGAACGTGTTCGTAATATAAATCTCGCCTTGCAGTTCGCCTCAAAAGGCGACCGTATCTCCGGTTCGGTAGAGTTATTTCAAAAGGACGGCATGGATCTGATTCAGGAAATTCTTTTGCGACCATCAACTGGGTTTGAAAGTTACAAGGGAAATGCAGCAGCTGTACGCAATAGAGGCATGGACGTTCAGTTGAATACCGTCAATCTTAAAGGTAGTTTTGGATGGAGTACGGTGTTTTTATGGAGCTTCATAAAGGACAAGGTGATTTCTTTTAGTGAAGAATATCCAACGCAATACCTGGTGTCCAATTCGTCTGCTATAGATGGTCCCGCCCGTTATGGCCTATACATTAAAGAAGGAAATTCGCTTTATGGGGTCTATAGTTACCGCTCTGCCGCACTCGACGAACATGGCGATCCCCGTGGTTACCTGAATGGTGAGGTAAGCAAAGATTATACAGGTATCATTGCCAGTAATACAATGGATAATGTTATTTATCACGGCAGTAGTAGGCCTACTTATTTTGGTTCTGTCCGCAACAACTTTTCTTATCGAAATTGGTCGCTGTCAGCAAATATACTGTTTAAAGCAGGGTTCTTCTTTCGCAAGAAAAGTAGTAGCACCAATTTAACAGAAGTACTTGGCGATCCAAATGCGGACTATTTGTTGGCATTTGATCCTGCGCATCCCGAAATTAAAACGTCAATGCCCGCTTTAGTTTATCCGGTAAATGTAAACCGTAATACCTTTTATCAAAATTCAGAAGACTTGGTATTGCCCGGAGATCATGTCCGTTTTCAGGATATCTCCTTATCGTATAGGTTTAGATTCCGGCAGATTAAACTTGAGTTCTATGGCTACATAGATAATATCGGTATTGTCTGGCGAAAGAATAAATGGGGCATTGATCCTGAGGTGAACGACTTTTTCGGAGCCTTTCCTGCACCTAGAACCTATTCCCTGGGCGCACGTATCCAATTCTAAGACTTAAATAATCATTATGAAAAAAAATATGCTTTATCTGCTCTTCATCTGTCTATGCTGTTCCTGCAAAAAAATGGATGACTGGTTAGATGTGAAATCAAAGAATAGTGATGTGATCCTGAGCACTGTTGCGGATTACCAATCCTTATTGGATAATACTACGGTGATGAACACAACCCCTGGACTAAGTATAATTGCTTCGGATAATATTCATTTACTGGAAAATACCGCATTGACTGCTGGCCTGCAGGCGGAGCGTAATGCGTACATCTGGAAAAAAGATATCTATGAAGGTGCTATTGGTGTCGGCACCGGAGATTGGACGGGGCCTTTTCGCGCTATTGCCTATGCTAATATCGCATTGGAAGGAATGGATAAATTGACGACATCAAGTGTAGGAAGAGATCATGTTCGCGGATCTGCGCTATTTTACCGCGGCTTCCATTATTACCAACTATTACAGCTTTATGCAAAGCCTTATCAGGAAGGGGCAAATGAACCTTGCGCCCTTCCGCAGCGATTTGTATCGGACATTGAAAATGAAGGGAGTTTTGGCACGGTAGAGGGGTGTTATGAGCAGGTGATTACTGATCTGAAAGCTTCGGTTGATTTGCTGCCATTAACGCCCGTGCATAAGACTCGTCCATCCAAATTGGGAGCTCTTGCCATGCTTGCCAAGGTTTATCTATTGATGGAAAAGTACGATCAGGCATTGACTTATACTGAGGAATATCTAAATAGTCAAACGGAATTGCTAGACTTCGCTACATTAAACACATCGGCTACGTTACCTTTCCCCACGCTTGATGTCGGCAATAAAGAGATCATTTTCTATGCGGGCCCCATTAGTTATACCTTACTATCCTTTGGCAATCTGCGAATAAATGAAGCATTATTTGCTAAGTATCGAGATAACGATCTGCGTAAAGCAGCCTTCTTCAGGCCGAACGCTGATGGTACAAAGTCTTTCAAAGGGCGATATACAGGTACGGTAGGTCTTTTTTCGGGCTTGGCAACGAATGAGATAATGCTTATAAATGCTGAATGCCTGGTCCGGATCGGTCGTTGGCAAGAAGCGGGAGATGTGCTGAATAAACTCTGTACCAAGCGATATAAAGACTATGCAGCTCCCACGAATGAGACATCCGAAGAGCTGTTGCAGCGCATTTTAGAGGAAAAAAATAAGGAGTTGCTCTTTACAGGCAGTTGCCGTTGGGAAGACCTAAGAAGACTCAACAAGGATACTAAGTTTGCGATGACCCTAGTAAGGAAGTTGGCAGGCAAAGAATATATGCTGCCTCCAAATGATGCGCGATACAGCTTTCCGGTTATCCCGCAAGAAATAATCACATTAACTAAATAATATACATGAAAATAACGACTAGATATTTTTTGGCTTCATTTTGCACTATTGTAAGTGCAATAAGCAGCTTGTTTGCACAGCCTGCAACAATTACGGTAAAAGCAAACAACGAATTGCTTAAAAACCTACAATGTTATTGGGTAGAAGATAATTTTGAGTTTGTCAATTATACACCGTTAGAAAAAGATACCGCTGCAAGGAATAGGAATTCGTATACTATTCCTTTCGATAAAGGGATGGAATTTCGTTACGTCACACTACAAGTGAAAGATGATAATAATAGCAATAAATTGGCCTTATATGATTACCTGATATGTCCGGGTGATGAAATTACAATCTCAGATAATGGAACTGAGGGATTGTTGTTTCGTGGAAAAGGAGCAGAAAAATTTGACTTACAATATAATCTGTCCAAAATAGAGAATACAGTTTTCTTATTGAACAAGCCGGTTGAGCATACGCTGTCATCACCAAAACAAAAACGGCTACCTCCAGTTTTGTACGATAAATTATCATCCTTATTGCAATATAACTATGCGAAGAGGGATAGTCAATTATTGATCTTAGATGGATATAAAGCTGTTTTGGATAGTCCATTGTACAGCCTGATAAAGTTAAATATCATTGGTAGGACCGAGCAGACGCTCCTGAAGCATCTGTTTATGGAATTTTATCGGCTTAGTCATAAATATCCCGAGCTAAAAATGAATAAACTGCAACTCTTGGAAAGCTATATGGAGCGGGATACCCGATTGAATGGGGTTTCAGACAGAAACGCGCTCTATGCAAATGAGTTGCAGTTATATTTTGTGGAACGAATGAAATTCCAGAATTGGCTAGAATACGTATTTACTAAAGAGTGGGAGGGAAAAGCGATCAACAAAGCATTTATGGATCGCGTATTGTATCGACATTTCTATAGAAATTATTCTAAAATAGATAGCGTCCAAAGACAAGAAATTGTGAATCAGATTACGGGACCTAAATATAAAAAAGCAGTTCAAAATTTCTTGAAAAATATTGCTTACGGCGCCGAAATACCAAATTTTACATTGCAAGATACATTAGGTAACATCGTTCACTTTGCTGACTTTGCCGGCAAAACTATTGTTCTTGATTTTTGGTATACGGGCTGTGGCAATTGCCGGATTTTAAATGATAATATGAAACCGATTAAGGAAACTTTAAAGTCGAGGAAGGATCTCATTTTTGTGAATGTTTCCATAGACCCAGACTTTGAAAATTGGAAAAAATCTGTTCGTACAGGCGCTTATACAGATACATCAGATGTGAGTCTATATACCATGGGAAAAAAATCATCGCATCCGTTGGTGAAGTTTTTTAATGTAATGTCTTATCCACGGCAGGTTATTATAGATAGGGAAATGCGGATCGTGGAGACTCATGTACCGCGGGTTGGAACCGAGGAGAATAACAAGGCTTTTCTTGACTTAATAGCAAGGCTAGATGATTAAAAGGGGCCTGACAGCTGTCAGGCCCTTTCAATCAATACGATGTTACCGATTATTCGTTGGTGTCAAACTGCCCGTGATCTGCAGTTTGGAAATTTGCAGGATTTCTGAACTCATCGTTCATCGGCCCTGGTGCACTGCCGATTTTGTCATAGGAACAAGTCACCGAAGGATTATCCAAACAATCTCCTAGCGGATAGTTTGCCTTTGGTTCCCACGTACCTTCGATTAGAACATATTCTCCAGAAGGAGGTGTCAATCGTTTTGTAAAAGACTGCGTCAATATCGCGCCGCCTATTGTTGCTACACCCAGTAGCAATTTCCCATAATTTTTAATTCTTTCCATGGGTTTAAATTTTAGAATGTATAACTTTTGTTCTTACCAGGGCAAAGATTCCCGCGATTAGCCAGATGATATTAAAGGCGATATGCGTTTTCCAGCCCATCGATTCGATTACACCACCACAGTGACAAAGCTTATTCTCCACAAATTTGACCATCAAGCTGAGGTAAACAGTGAATAAAATCATCAGTACAGTCGAAGCCCACAGGGCAGCCCGCTTAATCCAATACACTGGGATAACCAATAGGATCGCAAGCATAATCTCCAAGGAGGGGATGCCATAGCCGATCAACTTCGCGTACTGACCTAGATAGGGAATCTTGCTATTACCCTTGATAAAAGCGGCCATGTTCATAAACTTAGCCCATCCCGTGTACATGTAGATAAAGGCATAGCCATAAATGATCACATCAGGTAAGTGACGATAGATCCAGCGTGGAACCGAGCGGATTGAACTACCGCGTTTAGGGGAGCTTGCCGGCCGATCCTGTTGATATTCATATGTATTGAAGTGCTTCTCCATAAGCGCTTATATCGTGATGATGTATCTTCTGTTTGTTGTTCTACGGAGCCACCTGCACCCAACAGACGGATTTCCTGGGTAGCCTTGCTGCTTAACGACATTGCCGGAATAGCGCAAATTTTCTTTTGTACTGTCTCATAATCGTGTTTTTTATTGGGCATTTCGGATAGCGCTTTCAGCTGTACTTTGACTTGCATCAACCAAGCTTTAGGATGCTGACCTGCTTTATCCGACCTGCTACTACAAAGTTGCAGTACAATTCCTGGTAAATGTTGGGGTTTTGGATACGATGTTTTGCGTTTTTGATCGCAAGATATTGCGATAGAAAGCCCAAATTATTGGTATAGCAAACCCAAAAAATTGGGTTTAACTTGGATGTAGCATGCTGCCTTCGCTAGCGTATTCCCAGCAACAGCAGTAAAAAGAGGCCATCCCCTTAAACCATATCGTGATGAAGAAGGTTACCAAATGGTAGAATGGGTATCAATACAAAAGGTAACGTAAATTATGTATGAACGCTTAAGGATTCTCGCTTCGCCACTTTTTATTCTTTTTCTGGTGCTGCTGCTCGTGAACGACTTCTATTTAAAAGGGGCATTTCACAATGCGCTGACAGGAAAGCTCTCCGATTTTAGTGGGCTTTTTATTTTCCCTATTTTCTGGTCGGCTATCTTTCCCAAACGGAAAGCCTTGATTTTTATAGCCACAGCAGTACTATTTGCCTTTTGGAAAAGCGAATATTCCACGGGGCTCATCCAATGGATGAATCCCTATTTTGGTGTAGGACGAACAGTCGATCTGTCCGATCTCATGGCATTACCCATGATCGGCTTGGCCTGGTTGTATACGAAGAGCGGATCACGGTCTGCCATTCCACCCGCATTCATGCTGCGCGTAAGTACTTACTTGATCGGTATGGTCGCTATGTTCGCTTTTTGTGCCACCACCCAGCCGCGATATATCCAAGCCTTTGAGCAACCGCAATATATCTTACTAAAGCATCCCACACTCAAAAATTTTGATCCTTACTATGGATTTCAATTTTATAAAAAAGATTCGCTGCTTGTTGTTAAAATAGATTATCTATATACCAACAGGCCTGCCCGGAGCGATGATTACAACAAAAATAAAAACATTCAACAGCTCGATCAAGACGCGTTAAGCATTATTGGGGACAGTGCAACGCGTATTCCTGTTGGAACAATCACCCAGCTCACCATCCACACGGAGGAGGGAACCGATTCGTTGCGGTTTAACGGCGGACGCCTCGATGGTCCATTGATAAGAACAAAAGGAAATAAGCGGCTCATCGAAGGATTTTATAAGATGGGACTGGAAGATGCTACCTGGACACTCCGGGACAGTAGCAGTAACGATAGGGTGGAACAGACATTTGTCCACGGCGAGAAAACGCAGGTAAAGCAGTACAGCGGGGATAAACTCAAGTCCTCTTCCAAGGTAAACACGCGTGCCGACACCATTTTCAATACCTATGTGCAATTGGCGATGCTGACTTTGGCGGTAGCCGGTATGTGCATCCTGTTATACAGAAATAAGCGCCAAGCAATACCTAAAAACCTAAAGCTCAGTTTGCTTTGGAAACTGCTGATATGTTTCGTGTCCCCACTGGTTGTATGGCTGTTTTACGTCGGCATCATGCTCTTGCTAATGAATTACGATGAGGATATTTTTGAAGCCATCGCGACAGCTATGTTTATTTTTATTACGGTGTGCCCCGTGATGTTCATCATTGTTTTTGCGATCAAACTGGCCAAGGAAATTGATGTGCTCTGGTACTGTCTCTTGTTTGCGCTTCTCCTCAGTATCTTTAAAACATATACCATGCTCGAAGCGCTGTCGAGCTAAACAGGGTAGGTGCTATTTGATTAATAAATAACGGTAAATATGATTATTGTAAACTATTTTAGGATGGTAAAACTCGCCTTATTTAACATTATATAGCAATAATAACGGTGAATTTGGATTATTTTTCAACACTGTTAACAGCTGGTCAGAATAATTTGCATTTAAATTATAAGGCGGGGTAATAATGCTGATAAACTTATCCGCTGATACTCCAATAGGATAACTGAAATTTGGCAAAATTGCCCGGTCATCGAAATTCACTGTCATGGAAATTTGCCCTCCAACTAATCTGCCCGATTTCTTATCGAGGAAATATCCATTGTACCCATTTTTTTGTATACCTAAAAATACTTTATTCTGTGTAGACCAAATAGCCCCGTCAAAAGAGTAATATTTGTGGGAGTTAAATTGCTTGATAAATGTTGAAGTAGTCTTACCTTTTATAACTTTCTCTATTCCTTCACCTTCAAAATCAAGCTTATAAACCAATTTTATACTATCTTTTTTTATAGAATAAATGTCATTTGAAAAAAGTGGGGTATAAAATATTTCTCTTTTAGAAGAGTAAAGAATCCTTTTTGGTACATATTCATCTCGAAGATGCTTTATCATTTTAAAGTCAGGGACATAGGACTCTAATCTTTGCAGTGAGCCTTTAAATAGTGATGATTTGACATGCTTGAAAAAATTTACTTTGTCATTGTAAATAGAAGCAAAAGTCAGACGAGAGTCGTCTTCCAGAGTAGCAAAATCTTCAAAAAAGAATGTCATATCGGTAGTATCAATTAAATCACCGGCCATGTTTAAATGATATACCTTTTTTTCCCTATCATCGTGAATAAGAATTTGTTTGGTATTGCAATTAATGGTCATATTAAATATATTTTTTATCTCCTTATTCGGTACAATCATTTTATCAAACTTTCCATCCTTTTTATAGATTGCTATTGCTTCAAGATTCTTATCGTAAATAATAATTGAGCCATCCAATATGAAAATTTTTGTTATTACTGTTAGTACATTGTCTTTATTTTGTTCCAATGGGATTAATTCAATACTTTGAGGATCTATTTGTTTATTGTAATCAAAAGTGGACTCTTTAGGTATCTGAATAATATTAAAATGACAACTATCCATCTGAACCGTTTTTAGGTGTGATGGTGCTAAGATGTCAGTATTGCAACTATATAAAACCGACACGAAGAAAGTAATTGATATTTTAACCGTTATTTTCATTTTTTTGAAAAATTTCTTGTAAAGTATTTAATTCCTTAATGGGCAGCAGTGACAGATTAATCCTATTTTGATTGGGATTAAAATGAAATAAGAAAGGTATATTCTAGTATTTAGCGGCAAAAAATAGTACTGTATCTGGCTTATAATTGTTCCATTCGACAGTTGATTGATGTAAATGTATTTAATAATATTTCGGAAAAGAAGGAAATAAATCAATCAATCGATTGCGCTTTTTTTGTGTGAAGTATCCCTGTTTAAGGAGAGTTTATTTCAGTTTACTTAGGATAAGTATCAAGTATCTTGCGCCCCTGCCGGGGCGTAATATTTCCATCGAAGTGAAGCTTAATACGCCCTATCCCGCATCATCCGCCGCAGCAGCTCCATACTGATGCCCATAAATTGGGCGAGTTCCTTCTGTGTAATGTGAGCAAGGAGGTCCGGATAATGATCAAAAACAAAATCATATTTGTCCTGATTATGCAGCGACAGCAGCTTGTGCCGATAGTCAAGATAGCGCAGCTGCTGATCCTTGAGTTGGGCGTACAGGTAAAAAACTTTTGGGTTGTGTGCATTGATCTCTTCCAGTTGACGGAACGAGGTGCGGAACGTCAGGCAATCGCTCAGTGCAACAAAGCGATAATTGTGCTTTTGATTGGGGATCATCAGCGATTCGCCAGCAACGGCATAGCGTACCGGACAGGTCTTTTCATATTTGCCAAAAAGCCCCTCGGCAATCAGATACAGATCGCCCCAGTCGTTCACAAGGTGCTCACCTTTAACGAATTTTTCCTCTTCCAAGAGCGATGATAGCTCGGGGATGTCATCCTGCCACTGGGGAAGGATATCCTTAAAAAAAGGGTTGAGCTGCGCATGTTTACTTCTCCTCATAATTCAGCTTTTGGTCGTTTTACCTCTAGGTCATAAAGCAGCAATTTATCAAACTTATACCGGGATAGCAATTTTTGGGAAATAAAGGTTTTCAATAGGGTTAAATAGGGCGTATACAGGGATGAATATACATCGTGTAACTGAACTATTATACGATAAATCTATTCGTCCCTAGAAATTACTTTATTTCCCATTACTTCTATAGATAAAATGTAATGCACATATTTGTAGCATCGACACGCGATGGTCCAAAGAAATGCCTAGCAAATGGGCACAAAAATAAGTTAAATGATAAATTTTTCGCTGCTAAAGAAAAGGGGATAATAGACTGCAAAAATTGTACTTAAATGACCAAATAAAGGCGGTAAAATTTATTGTTAATCAGGTTGTTATGGCTTTCGGTGGGTAGTTGTCCATGGTAGTGTCGTTTTGGCTTAAAATTTAGTTAATGATGAAAGTAAAAAATTGTTTAATAATTATAACTTGATATGTTTATGTTTAATTATTATCTTAGCTTAAAATATTAGTGATATGATGATCCTAGGAATATTTTTAATACGATTGAAGACAACCAATGGAAGTGACCGACAGTTCACCCTATTTTAATGTTAAACTAACTTTTATAAACCCAGGTGATGGCAAAATACGATGTAATGATTATTGACGACGATCCCTACGATAACCGTATCGCAGCGAGCGCATTCCGACAAATCAATGAGGTCGGTGAAGTGCGGTGTTTTACAAAACCGATTGATGGTTTCAACAGCATCATGGACAATCCCCCGGATGTATTGCTTTTGGATGTGGAGATGCCCGAGATGTCGGGGATGGATCTGTACCAGACACTGCCGCAGGCAAAAAGACCGCCCGTTATTCTATGTACCCATTCAGATCAATATGCTTACAAGGCCATCAAAATCGCGGTGGCCGACTACCTCATCAAACCGGTGCGGTTTCCCGATCTCTTTGTCGCTTTCGAGCGCGCGCTCTATCAGAAAAATGTAAACATCAACATGCCTTTCCAGATTGAACCCATCGGGAAATGGTTTACCTTCAAAAAGATGTATCGATTTGTACTGTTCACTGATATCCTGGCGGTATCGTCCAGTAAAAATTATGCAATCTTTCACCTGCGGCAGGCAGAGGACGATTTTAACTACCGCATCACGATGGACGAGGTGGAAACGATGCTGCCAAAAAGTACTTTCGTGCGCGTACACCGCGGTTTTATTGTGAGTGTTAACTTTGCCAGGAAAGTTGTCAATCGTAAGATTTTATTCCCTGAACGTACCGATCTTGATATTAGCGTGAGTACGATGGGGTTGCTAAGACTACGCCAATACGCCTGATGGGTGTATGGGTTATACACTTTTTATAAACCTTAAATTAATAACAATGCCCAAAAAACAATACCTCAGGGGCTTACTATTAAGTCCAGGGCAGGCCTATGCCCAAAAATTAATCTTGCTGGAACTCCTGGCCGTCAAGCGTCAGCTCGCAACATACCTCGACCTACGGGAGCAGCTGGAACAGGAAAATGTGCTGCTGCGCGATGCCGAATATGTCAAATCGCATGTGGGCATCTCCACCGAAACGCTCTATCGCCTGCAGCGCGATGGGCATATCTGCATTGCCAGGCGCGTACACAACAAACGCTACTACCGCGATGTGGATGTGGAGCGGCTGCGCCAACATTACCGCGGCCTGTAGTACGGTCTTCCCTACATTTTTACCTATTGAAATGGAGCTGATTGGAGCGCCGCCCCGCCTGGGGCGGCATCTTTAGGCATTTGGCCACTTTCTCCTGACCTTTTCCCAACCAATTCCTGCCTTTACAGCAATTTTCATCGTATTGGCGTCGGGTGCCCCTCGGACCAAATTCGAACAAGACCCGAGGCAGACCTGATAAAATTCCGATGAATGCCGGGAGTTGGTGGCGAGTTAATAAGGAACCAATAGGTTAATAAGGAACCAATAGGCTAATAAGGAGTCAATAGGAGCATTAGCCCTTTTTTAGTCTAAATTCCGTCGGCCTCATATTGGTGAGTTGCTGAAAGTTGTTGCTAAATGCAGCGATATTGGAATAGCCAATAGCATAGGCGATCTGGGTCATGTTCAGATCGGTATCTTTGATCAATTCCATGGCCCGAATAATCCGCAGCATTTTTAAATACTGAACAAAAGTGATATGCAGCTTGGTCTGGAATAATCGGGTCAGGCTGCGTACACTCATGCCCGATTGCTGCGCAATGGTATCCAGGCTGAGATCTTCATGTAACCGATTTCTAATGTTGTCCGTAATAGCATTGAGCCGTTGATCATCTGTTGTCGGAAGTTGGATAGAGAATTTTTTGAGCTTTTCTTGTGATAGTACGCCTTTAAGTGTGGTCAAAAACTCAAATTCCCATGAACCAACGCGATAATCACCCTGCCATTTCTCGCTAAATAAGAGCATCTCGGCCAGTAGCTTACTCACCGGATAAATACCCAGCTCATCATAAAAAGTACTCGATTTTTGTGCAGGAAAGTAAATATTGATAATGTACAGATCCTGCGTATTAAACATCAGGTTGTGCGGGTAGTGTGCTGGAATCCAGATATAATGATTGGAAGGAATATAGAAATCCTTTTCGTCGGTCTGCAGATAAGCAATGCCCCCATACACCATCAGCAACTGCGCCTTGTCGTGCTGATGCGCAGGCAGGCGCTGTTCGGTCTGCTGTCGCATGACGAGGATCGAATCGGGATGTTGATCCACACGGTTGATTAATTCGCTAAGCCTATCCATGTGGCCAAATTTAGTAAATAATAGGCTAATTATATAAAAACTTGGTCTGCGGTGTTGGATAATTTTGCGGTGTTAATCTTCATAAAATCAACATGGAACAAAAAATCATAAAACCCGATAAACGAATTTCGCCGCTTCCATCGGAAGAAACTGACAAAACGTATCGGTATTGGCTGGCTTGCGCCTATGCCAGTCCGCTGATGCCCCTATGCGACTTAACATTCGTTTTTGATGCACTGGAAAAGATGCTCAAATACTGTTTAAAAGCCAAGCCGATTTTCGGCATACTGTTGCTGCTGGTTGCGCCCGCTATTTACGCGCAGCAGACAGAAAAAATCGAACCCTTAAGTTTGGAAGAAATGTGGACCGTGGCCGAGAAAAATAACCGGCAGCTCAAACTATCCGACCTCGATCTGCAGCAAAGTAAACTAGCAATTTTGGAAGCTAAAGACCGTTTGTTGCCCGAACTATCGGTTGGTGCCGATGTAAAACTCAATTCTAAATTTCTGATCTATGACGATGGATTGTTCGCTGCGCCACAGGATGTGCCTGTAAAAGGCTATGGCTATGGCCTGGGGTACAACCTAAACTTCAATCTGTACAATGGCGGGAAGGACAAAAGGAATATCGCCCTGAAAAAGGAAGAGGCGACACGAAAACAATACGAAGCAGATCTGCAAAAGCATCGCGTAAAATTAGACGTCGCTGTTGCTTATTTCGATCTCTATAAGTTTTTGCATTTCTACGATTTTCTTGATGCCGAGATCGAAGCAGAGAAAAAGCAAAAGCGATTAATAGAAAGTCTGCATAACAACGGTACTGTGCTAAAGAGTGATGTGCTGAGAATCTCGGTGAAATTGTCGCAATTGGAACTCAACCTTTCCGATCTGACGAAGAAGATTGAAATCGCCAAACAACGGCTCAATATACTGATGGGGCGTGCAAACGACGCTGCATTGGCAATCACCCATACAGACAGTGCTGCATTAAATGCCTTCGAAGATGATCACTACACCGCGTATGTAGACCTGGCGTTTAACCAATCCCCGGCATACAAAATAGCTCATAGTGACATCACATGGAGCGAACTGAACGTCAGGCAGATGAAAGCGATGGTATTGCCCAAAGTTTCTTTGTACGCGAACTATAATTACACCTATCCACAGATTTCCTTTTATCCGTATTCAAATGACCTGTGGGGATTTGGCCAGACAGGGATCAAAGTGCAGTACGCCATTGACAACTTGATCAAAAGTAAACATGCAATCGCGCATGCCCAGGTGGTTAATAGGGAGGCGCAAGAAAAAGCAGACATTCAAAAAGATGAAATCTATCTGCAGGTAAAAGAAGCTTATTTGCAGCAGCAGCAGGCTTTGGAGCGTGTCAAAACGGCCGAACAGCAAATCATCCAAACGACTGAAACCGTCCGTGTGATCAGGAGCAGTTATTTAAATCAGGAATCATTGCTGACCGATCTTATGGAGGCTGAAAATGCACTATTGGAAGCAAAATTTAACCGAACAACCGCACAGACAGACGTAAAAGTAAGCCATATACGACTATTGGCCATTGTAGGAATTCTTTAATCAACGATCATGAACAAAAATAAAACAGACAAAATTGTGGTCAGCCTAACCCAAGGATTGGGCATTGCATTATTCGTAGGCATCTTGGTTTGGGCAGCTACCTATTTTTTAAAAGGGTACCGCTATGAGCAGACCAACGATGCCCAGGTAGATGCTTATCTCTCGCCCATAAACGCCAAAGTGGGCGGATACATCAGTAGGATAGCGTATAAAGACAACCAGCTGGTTAAAAAAGGGGATACGCTCGTCGTCATTGAACTGGACGAGTACGCACTGAAAAAAGATGCTGCATCGGCAGAACTGCGGAGTGCACAGGCCAAATTACCCATATTGGCCGCAAGCGAAGAGACGCAACGTAAAAGTATTGCGGTGATCAAAGCGCAGTTGGCCGGAGCTAAAGCCAGATTGCAGCAGCAGCAGAGAGAATTTGGGCGCTATAAAAATCTACTGGCAGATGAATCGACCACACAGCAAAAATTTGACAATGTCACTACCGCTTTATCCATTGCACAAGCTGATTATGATCAGGCTAACGCAGCTTTACAGGTAGCCGAATCCAAATTGAATGATTTTAGCGCACAGCAGCAGGCGATACAGGCAGAGATAAAAATGAAGGAAACCCTGCTACAAAGGCAGCAGCTGGATATTCGATATACAGTTATTACGGCACCTTTTGACGGGCAGATCGGTAAAAAGACGATTCAGGAAGGTCAACTGATACAGCCCGGGCAAACCTTGGCTTTTTTGGTGAACAAGGCCGAGGAAAAGTGGGTAATGGCCAATTTTAAGGAAACACAGATCGGTAAATTCTCCATCGGACAAGCCGTAGCTATTGAGGTGGATGCCTTTCCGAATGAGCGCTTCAAGGGTACCATCGAGTCGCTTTCGCCAACAACGGGATCACGCTACTCGCTACTTCCACCGGATAACGCTACCGGCAATTTTGTGAAAATCACGCAACGTATTCCGGTTCGGATTAAATTAACCGATACGCCTGAAAAGTTAGGAAAACTTTCTGCCGGAATGAATGCCAATGTATATGTTTTAAAAGCGGAATGATGCAAGCACATAACATACCGATTTTCAGATCCTGGGTAGCTGAGTGGGTGGCGCGATCCGTCATATTTGCCATTCTGATGACCTGTTTATTTAGTTTCGCTTTCTACGGTAGTCCGGTTGCGGCAATGGGATTTTACGGCATACAGCCCACCGATGTACAATATGGCATGGTCGTTATCTATGGTTCTACCGTAGCGTTCCTGGCACTCGACTTCCGGATAGTCAAATATTTTGCGCCGAGAAAATATTTGCTGATTGCCTTGGCCATAAATGCATTATGTTCGGTGGTCTGCTTTCATTTTAAAGATTGGACCGTGTTTGTTATCTGCCAGTTTTTGCAGGGGATTACCTGCGCATTGATGTCGGGAATTGTGTTACAGCTTATCTTTCCAAGATTGCATGCTGTGCGCGCCCGGGTAATTGCGTATAGTCTTCTTTACGGCTGCATACAAATTGCTGTGCCGTTCTATGCCATCTACAACAGTGTGATGCTGTATTTCTTTGATTTTAACTGGCTATTCTACGGATTTATTGTCATGCTCATGATCCTGGCAGGGGTGGTGTTGTTAACCATGAACAGTAAAGCCCGGTTTAGCAAAAAGATTCCACTGTATCAGGTGGATTGGATCGGCTATCTGTTTTATGTTTCTTTCATCCTGCTATTGGGATACATCCTGGTCTATGGGCGGCAATTGGGATGGTTGGATAGTTCACTCATGAGGATGCTTAGTATCGGTGATTTACTTATTCTTTCACTCTTGATCGTCAGAGCTTCAAAACTCAAAAGACCCTTGATCAATTTACAGATCTTTAAGGCCAAGAATTTTGTGTTGGGGATATTCCTACTTGTTACATTCTACCTGTTCAAAGGAAGCACTGGGCTTGCTTATGGCTACCTGGAGGTAATTTTAGGCAATGATCCATTGAGCACCATTCCAATATGGACAGCTGTCATCGTGGGGACCACGCTGAGTATGTTTGTTACTTCCCGATTTGTGCTGATGGGGTATAATCTGATCCGTCTGATTGTTGTTGGATTTGGAATCATGGCGATTTATTATGCCTATATGATCCTATTTGTGTCGGTACAGGGAGAGACGGTCGATTTTCTGCTCCCGCTATTGATCTATGGTGTAGCCACAGGGGTGTTATTTGTACCGATTGTTTCCTTTACCACTTCATCAGCACCGCCCAAAATTGCCATTAATGCCTCGCTTGTGGGGATATTGGCCAGGTTTACAGGTTTTACCCTAAGCCTGGCATTAAACAACGAACTACAATTAGTTGCAAAATCCGGGGTTCGGGAGAAGCTGCGGGAAGCACTGACAGAAACCAACCCGCAATTACCGCTAACGATATTGGATATTCAAAGTCAATATATCCATGCCGGCAGCGATATGTATACCGCAAAAGCAGCAGCCACAGGCTATTTTAATCAACTGATAGGGCATCAAATATTGGCCCGTGCTACCCGCGATTATTACGATTGGATGCTAACGGGCGTACTGATCGTCATTGTTATCTTGCTGCTTTTACCACGAATTCAACGTGTTGTGTTGCGGTTATCAAAAGGAAATGTGCCTTATTGAAAATCATTTTTATTGAATATATTTAAATCTTCTTATGGGACAATTTGTAATAAAAATTTAAAATAAACCTAGCAAACCCTTAACAAAATCAATGGGACTTGGCATTGTACTTTGTTTTTTGTGATAAAGGTCGTTTGCATAAAAACGGACACCAATGAAAAAATACGATTTGATTAAAGAATTTATCAAAAATCATCAGGAAGTGGTTCAATATATTGATGGTTTAAATGAGTCAGAATTTGGGTATGCACAAAGTGGAAAATGGACAGCTGGACAGCAGTTGGAGCATATTTTATTCACGATAAAACCATTCCCTAAAATCTTAAATTCTAAAACATTCATTCGTGAAAAATTTGGAAACATCAATCGTCCTACATGGAGTTATCGTACTGTGTTAGAAAATTACACGAAAACAAGCCTGAAAGCACCAGCACAATTTGTGCCGCAGAGGGAGCTATCGATAGATAGGAAAGCAGGTATTATAGCGGAAATAGACAGCACTTTGAAAGCGATCAGCGAAGTGTTTGAAAACTATACAGAAGATGAACTCGACACCCTTACCTTACCTCATCCGCTACTTGGACAGCTGACCATCAGAGAGATGTTTTACCTCATGTCCTACCATCCGCTACATCACCAAAAGCAAATAATGATCGGTCTATAATCAGTCAAAAATACGAATCCCATAGGTCAGCGCTCGGTCATTCATTATGATGGTATTTGTTGTTGATTTAAAGTGTTTTATGTTTGTTATGTCAATCAGAAATACCGGTATGAAAAAAGGGTTGACGATAACACATGGGAACTATTGTACATGGAGCAAACGGAGGCTTTAAGGGTAAAGCCGGCTCAGTAATCGGAAGTAGCTGGAAGAGTATCAACTACATTAAAGGGCTTTACAAAAAAAGAACGAAGCCCGCATCGGAAGCACAGATGATGCAGCAGGAAAAATTCAAAACGCTGATGCGTTTCCTACTGCCCATCAACTTCTTTTTAAAAATTGGCTTCGGCCTTAAAAACACAGAAAAATTGACACCGATCAATGCGGCATTTCAATTTAATCTGAACAGGGCCATTACGGGCGTTTATCCAAACTATGCGCTCGACTATAGCAACATCAGCATTGCAGACGGGGGACTGTACGGTGGTGGAACGGTAGCAGTTGCCTATGAATCGGGCGAATTGACCTACAGCTGGTCCACGGGCGGTAGCGATGTTTTCGAAACCTTTGGTGACGATCTAGTTTATGTGCTGGCTTACCACCCCGAAAAGGATGAGTTTATCTCTTCCACCAAGCCAAGTACGCGGGAGACGGGGGTGGTGTCCTTTATGGTGCCTGACCATCTCACAACTGGTTCGGTGCACACCTGGTTATTTTTGTCCAACCGTTCAAAAACAAAGGTGTCTAAAAGCGTGTATCTAGGCGAGCTACAGCTGATCTAAGGTTAACGGGCTGAGTCGATCCGGCTCAGCCTTTTTATCTCTTTTTATTATGGTAAAAAAAGCGCCGACTCCTGCGCAGCTGCGTGTTCGGGAAACATTTAAAATTGCGCGTGCCTTTTTGGCGCCGCTCAATGGATTGATCAAAAAAGGCTTTGCTGAACAGGCGAAGCGCAAAAAGTCGCTTCCATTTGGGCAGGCCTTGAGTCACACGTTGCGTATCGCAATCAGGCATGAGGCCGAAAGGCCTGTGGTAGACCCAGCACTGGTTCTTTTGAGCGACGGTTCCATCGCACCGCCAAATATGCCTATACTAACACGCGAAAAAGATCGCATAATAGTCACGTATACAGTTCCTAGCGGTAACCTATATCCATTGGACGATCAGATTATCCTCTGCGCTTATCAGGTTGAAAAGGGTTATGCTTTTATAAACGAAAAGGTCTGGAGACGGTACGATAGGCAGGTCATCTTGCACCTCCCGGCAGGCTTCGAAGCCGACGGTTTTCACGTTTACTTGCTGGCCTGCGACAGAAAGGGTAAAAAGTATTCACGGTCACGTTATCTAGGGTACTCCACGAAATGAAAAACAAACATGTCCTGCTGCTCCAACGGAAATATGGCGCACAGGGAACCAACGGCACCATCACCTATCAGGGCGAGGTGATCTGCCATACGATTGAGCTGCCCGACAGAAATAATATTCCGCGCATTAGTTGCATCCCTATAGGCCAGTACAAACTCGAAAAGCGACGCTACCCCAAGCATGGGGAACAGATTGGCATTCCAATCGTGCTCGGCCGGGAGGCTATTCTGATCCATGCCGCCAACAATGCATTGAAAGAATTGCAGGGCTGCATCGCGCCGGTGACGACTTTAACTGCTGAAGGCCGAGGAGATTATAGTGGAAAAGCTTTAGCAAAGCTAAAAGCATTGGTGTATAGCCTGTGGGATCAAGGTGATGAAGTGTATTTGAATATTCGATAAATGCAGGTATGGAATAGCGAATTGCATTCTTTTGTGTCATCTTTTTAGTTCTCTGGCTATATGAATCAAACTCGCTGTGCTCAGACAGTGATTCATATGTACGCCAGATCCCGTCAGATCTTGACAGTCAGAACGCTATATTTTCTATTCCATTACCTGCTGATTTATCGAAGTTGGTATTGGTGGATTGGTAGTTGTAATGCCAGGCTTTCAATTCTTTGTCCTCGATTATTGCTCGAATAAAGAAGGGAATGATTTTAAAAAGCTGTAAGTATGAAAAAAATCTTAGACAAAATAGGACAGGTGCTGCAGGTGGTTCTTGCGGCACCCGTTAAATTGCCTGGAAAGGCTGGAAATATTTTAAAATATATTGCATTAGGTCTAGGTATCGTTAAAACCGTCATGGAGGAGGATAAGCCTCCTAATGAAAAGTCAATTGCTGATGCGGATGGCGGCCGGCATCGATCAAGTGGCACAGCTCAGGGTATGCCAATGCCTACCCTTGAGGAAGCCGAAGCGCCTATGTTACCCAAAGAAAGGAGTGGGGCGGATGAGGTGGAATGATATGCGCATCTCAGCACTCGGAGGTACACTGTGTTCTCTTTGGGCAAGCTTTTCGTTGGGCGATGTGCTGCAGACGGTATTGACGGCTGCGGTGGGTACACTGGTTAGTTTTGCCACGAGTAGGCTGCTTTGCATGTTGGTCAAGCGGAAGCGATAAGTATAGAAAATAGGGCGCACTGCTACGTGCGCCTTATCTGTTCTTATAGTTTCCTTCTTATATCGTAATCTCGGCAGCTAGTTTAAAAGTAGTAAACCCAGTATCATTTCCGGCTTCTTCTGTCTCAATCACTGCCTTATTGTTCAGTAATATCGGTGATCCATTGGGAATCTTGACAATTGCCGTGGAACCTTTAGGAACTTTTAATTTTAGCCTAAAACCATTGAGGGGGGAAGGATGAAAAAAAATGATCCAAAACTAGTATTACTTTGGCTATATCCTTATCTTCGTTCTTAATAACACTATGGGCCTAAATCTACAGATCAGCGATATTGAACTAGCCACCTTACTAAGTCAGGGTGATGAAATCGCCTTTAAAGTGCTCTATCAGAAGTATTGGGACAAGCTGATAGCCATTGCCGGCAAACGGTTGGGTAATGTAGTAGATGCGGAGGAGTTGGTACAGGATATTTTTCTTAACCTTTGGCGAAGAAAGCAGTACTTTGAACTTAAACAGACTTTTGACCAGTATTTTGCTGTTGCGGTAAAGTTTGAGATTATCAATCGCCTGGCCAAGCGTTCCAGAGAGCAGCAAAGGGATGAACGAATGTCCCAAGAGCTAGTGGGTTATACCCATATGCCCATGCAACTGGATTTGGAATTGCTTCAAAAGCAGGTGGAGGCGACGGTAAATGCATTACCACCCAAATGCCAGTTGGTCTTTAGAATGAGCCGTGAAAGTGGTATGAGCAACCGAAGGATTGCCGAACAACTCGATATTTCTGAAAAGGCAGTTGAGAAACACATTACCCAGGCCTTAAAAAAACTGCGTTCCCGTTTTGGTGTACTTTGGCCTTTTGTTATATTGTTTATCGATCACGTAAAAAACTAATAATTAGTTGGTTGATATCCTTCGTGAGTTTTTCTTTCTTTTTTTGAATATGTAGGTAGGGTAAATCCATTTTTAATTGGCTATTAGTAAAACAGGCAATTATGGATGAGTCTCAAGACCCTCAATATATACAGCTGCTTGCACGAAAATGGCAGGAAAATAGGATTACCAACGAAGAGCGTGCGATATTTGAAAAGTGGTACAATGAAACCGAAAACGTACTGGAGATCACCTCTGACGAGTCGCGAACGGAGATGGAACAGCGGATTTATAAACAGATCCTTCATCGTGCCGGTATCCGTGCTCGCCGTGTAATCTCTTACCGCCATGTGGCTGCTGCGGCTAGTTTGGTATTCATGCTATGTTTCGGAGCCTATTTTTTATTTTATAACAAGCTATCTGAAAGTCCTGTGCCTGTAGCAAGCAGTACAGTTATTCCGGGTAGCAATAAAGCAATACTGAGACTAGCCGATGGCCGGGCGATCTTGCTCGACGGTACGGCTAACGGCAAGCTTGCCCAACAGGGGAATACCATTGTAACAAAGGATGCTGATGGGCAGCTTCGCTACGCGCAGGGCAACGACCATGAAGATGCAAAGTATACCTGGAATACATTAGAAACACCTTTTGGCGGGCAGTATCAATTGCTACTTGCAGATGGAACCAAGGTATGGTTGAACGCGGGCTCATCGATTACCTATCCTACCATTTTTGATCAGAAAGAACGAAAAGTCGAAATAAGAGGAGAGGTCTATTTTGAAGTTAGCCATCATGCGGACTGGCCATTTAAAGTTAGTAGTCCGGGGCAGACCGTCGAAGTGCTGGGTACCCAATTCAATGTCAATGCCTATGATAATGAAGCCCAGACGCGCACGAGCCTGCTGCAGGGTGCTGTACAAGTGTTAACCGCTCATGCTAAAAGCCGATTGAGCCCCGGGCAGCAGGCGATTTATGATGGGAATAAGTTAATCACCTCGATAGTGGATACTGACGAAGCTATTGCTTGGAAACAGGGATATTTTAGATTTAATGACGAGGGCATCGAAAGCATTATGCGACAACTGGCACGCTGGTATAATGTGGAAGTGAAGTTTGAAGGAAAGATAACAAAAGAATCCTTCTCTGGTAAAATCTCACGACAGAAAAGTATACAGCAGACCTTAGCGATGCTTGAAAACACAGGAACTTTACATTTTAAAATAGAGGGAAGGAGGGTTACCGTCATGCAATAAACTAACCGATTAACGGGGTTCAGAAAAACCATTCCGGCTCGAATCCGGAATGGCTGGAAAATGGACCTCCAAAATAACATCCTAATTATTTATGAAATGCGACGTACCGTGATCATCTGGTAAATGTGACGGTACGTCGCCAAAATCCATGCATTGCAAATGTACAAATTTTACACCAAGATTATTGTACGGCCACCCGGCTGTATACCTAAAATACTATTGACAATGAAGTTAATCGTACTTTTTTTGACCACCTTTATCTTACAGGCAAGTGCTGGTGTGCTGGCTCAGAAGATAACGCTCAAGGAGAAGAATGCTCCGCTGGGTGAGGTTTTTAATAAAATTAGCGCGCAGACAGGATATGATTTTTTATATAGTACATCGCTGCTTCGGAATGCCAAACCGGTGAGTATTGAGGTGAGACAAATGGAATTGAAAGAGGTCTTGAAAAGACTTTTTTCTGATCAACCCCTGGATTTTATCATGGGAGAAAAGTCTGTGGTCGTCCGGCCTGCGATACGCTCCGTATCGCGGCCTCCAGCTGTACTCGGGGAGGCTAAAATAGATATTTCTGGCCGTGTTGTCAATGCCGAGACTGGGGAACCGCTCGACGGAGCAACAGTGCTGGTCAAAGGAAGGATGCAAGGCGATAATACGGCTTCGGACGGCACATTCCAGATTCGTGGAGTTGATGAAAATGCAACACTTGTCATTGCATTTGTTGGTTACAGCTCGCAGGAGATCGCAGCCAAAAAGGATCTGGGGACGATCCGGCTTGAACCTCTCGTCAGTAATCTGGGGGAGGTGTCTGTATCGGTGAATACAGGTTATCAGGTGATCAAGCCCGAACAGAGCACCGGTGCGGTAGCACAGATAAATACCAAAGCCTATGAATCTCGTATTAGTACGAATTTTCTAGACGGGTTGGTCAACCGCATACCGGGATTGATGATTAACAACAATGTGTCCTTTACAAGTACCACCCCGGGCAGTACGCAGTCATCTTCGCGTAGCCTCTTTAATATTCGGGGTATATCGACCATGTCCGCCAATCAGAATCCTTTGATTGTGGTGGACGGCTATCCAACCGAATTGACATTGGATATGATTGATCCAAATGATATAAAAAATGTTACCGTACTCAAAGATGCTGCGGCAGCGACAGTGTACGGGGTACGTGCTTCCAATGGGGTGATTGTTATCGAAAGAAAGCAAGCGGCTGCGGGGAAACCGAAGTTTAACTTCCGGACAACGCTCAGCCTAACACCCAGGGAAAATTACAAACGCTACCGCTATGATGATAATGCCTCCGCGATCTTTGCCGATTTTCAGCGGTTTCAATATGGCAACACCATTAATGCAGATATCTGGCCGCTGTTATCCACTATAGGAAGCGGTGAGGAAACTGCACGCTCCCCCATATTTTACCTTTTAGCCCAGTCTTCGGCTAAGGTGATCACAAGCGATCAATTTGACCGTGCGTATGGCGAACTTCAGGCCTATGATAACAAAGAAGAGTATAGGGATATTTTTCTGCGTATGGCAGCCACACAGACCTACAACCTACAGGCTTCCGGTGGCAACGAAAATGCACTCTATATCATCAATACGAATTATACTGGCAACCGACTATCGCACTTAAATAACGACGATAACCGCTGGTCGATATCTGCAAGGAGCCGTTTAAAATTGTCGTCGAAACTATCACTGGAGCTGATCATGGATTATCAAGAAATGCGTTTCCGAAATGCGCCCGTACCGGATCTGACAAGTCTCTATCCTTTCGAACGGCTGCGGGATGTTAATGGCAAGCCCGCCTATTCAACAGCTTTATCGTCGTTGAACCCTTTTTATAATGATGCCATTATGCGCCGGGGATTAGACGATGTCATGAGCTATCCACTGGTGGATGTGAATGAGATAAACGATCGGACAAAAACAGCTAACAATCATATCACAGCCAACTTCGTCTATTCATTGGGAAACGGAATTAAACTGGCTTTTGGGGGAATATATGAAAACTCAAACACGGATTTCAGACACTATGCGTCGGAATTCTCATCGGAAGCACGGAAATACATCAACAATTATGTGACAACAAACCCAGACGGGACGCTAAAATATAATATCCCCAAAGGGGGCTACTTACAGCAGCAGCACAATAACTTTTCCAGCTATACCGCACGTGCAAGTATCAACATAAATAAAAAGATAGGTGAAGACCATTCCATTAACGGTATTGTCGGGGGCGAATTGCGCAACGTGATCAACAAGGGAAGCCTGGCCAGTTATTTTGGTTATAACGATGAAACGCTGCTGCAACAGCCGGTGGACTACGCAGGAATTACGAATGGCTCCATTCGTGGTACCTTTATCAACAATTCTCCGTTTGCAAATCGCTATGATCTACTCTTTGACCAGCAATATGCAGAGGACAGGTTTGTCTCGGCCTTTACCAATCTGTTGTATTCCTACAAAGATAGGTATTCGATCAGCGCCAGCGCACGTATCGATCAATCCAACCTTTTCGGTACCGACCCAAAATATAAGTATAAGCCGCTCTGGTCTGTCGGCGGAGCATGGAACATTGAAAAAGAAAATTTTATGGCGGATGTCGCATGGGTCAACCATCTTAAACTGCGGGCTTCATACGGATTTAATGGCAATGTTGCCAAATTGTCGCTACCACAGGTAATAGCCCAGTACACCCTTAACCAGTATACTTCACCTAGCAGTTCTGCGCTAAGCAAGCTGTCGTACGCAAATGGTAGCTTACGCTGGGAGCAGACCAAGAATCTGAATGCCGGACTGAGTTATAGAATCTTTAAGCGCGTCAGTGGTACCATCGACTATTATAAAAAGAATAGTACCGATCTCTTGGGCAATTCAATGATTGATCCGACCATCGGAACCAGTCCTTCTATTATCAACAATGCTTCTATCCGTAATCAGGGACTAGAAATCGGCCTGCACGCCGACTGGCTGTCGACCCGCAATTTTAACTGGAATACAGGGTTTATTCTAGGGCGGAATACCAGTAAGGTTCTGGACGTATATCAACGTGGTCCCTATAATCCGCAGACGTTAAATTTACTCGGATACGTCAAAGGCTTTCCAGTAGGGGCCATGTTTACTTATCAAGACGCTGGGCTGGACAATACGGGCTATCCGTTGGTCAGGAATGACCGCGGTACCCTATACGATACACATCCTACACCGAGTGGCTCCGCGGCAGATCTTGTGTTTTCTAGCGACACTTCCGGGTTGACGCGCTATGCGGGATCCTCGATACCAACTATAAATGCAGGGCTCAGCAACCGGGTCGACATCGGACCATTTTACATCTATGCGATGATCAATTACTATGGTGGTTTTAAGGTTCGGGTGCCGGCGCCCAATCCTAGTGTCTATAGGCCGATTTCCGGTTCCGGTGAATACTGGAAAAATTCCGGTGATGAGCTCATCACACAAATACCGGCGCTAGAAACCTTTGGCGGAAGGTCTTATAACGCGCTATATGCCTATAATTTTTCTGATAGACGCGTTGTACATGGAGATTACATAACACTAGGAGATCTGACGTTATCCTATAGTTTTGACGATAAACGATTTGTTAAAAAGCTCGGATTCTCTCATTTTGAAGTTAAACTACAGGGATCCAACCTCTGGACAGTGGGCTTTAACAGATATAACTTTAGTTCTGCTGCAGGAAATTTCCTAAAAACCTATGTGACACCGACTTACACCTTAGCTTTATTCACCACTTTTTAAATCTGCTACACATGAAATCATATCAATCTATAGCTATTCTGGTTCTGCTGCTCACGTTGTACGGCTGTGACAAGTATCTGGATATACAGCCTAAGGGTAGAACCTTGTTGACCACAGTTACCGATTATGAGCAGTGGCTCAATGACCCTTCACTGGCGGTTGGCTTTGGTGCGCCATCAGGCTACACCATGCTCTTTTCGGATCTGGTCGATGTTGTCAATATACCCACCCCCGCCACATCACCTGCACATCTGATGTATTTATGGGAACGGCAATTTTCCTCCGACCTCAATAGCGCTCCCCTGTTATGGGGTGAGCATTATGCCAAGATTAATCACTATAATACTGTTTTGCTGGGAATAGACCGGGCGACAGGTGGAACAGCCGCCGCAAAAAAAAGGCTTAAAGCTGAGGCTCTGCTGGGCCGTGCGCTGGAATATTTCTACTTGCTCAACGAGTATGCCCAGCCCTATGATGGAACCACTGCCGCGCAGGATCTGGCTGTGCCTTTTGTGACCTCCAACGATGTGACACAGGTGGTTCCACCCCGAAGTACCTCGGCTGAGATCTTTCAACATATTGTAGATGATATCCAAAAGGCCATCCCTGATCTACCTATCGACAACACTAAGGATCGGCTTAAGGGTTCTGTAGCAGCGGCGTACAGTGTGCTTGCAAGGGCGTATTTTTATACCGGAGATTATCAGGAAGCCAGGAAATATGCCGAGCTTGCTCTTTCCAATACGCAAGCCGTCATGCTTAACCTCAATGCCGCACTTCCTAGCTCTGACCTGGTGGGAATTCGTCAGGACGTGATTTATGGTCGATTCGTTTTGGGAAACTTAACAGCGTCCCTGGATTTTATGCGCTCTTTTGCGCAGGGAGACATGCGGGTACGTCGGCTGTTTTTGAGTTTGGACAATAATACTTACGACGTTCGGGGCGCGACATTGTTTGTTCCAGCCCTTGTTTCGCCTACTTTGCAATATGTCAATACCGGTACATCCGTGCAGGAAATGAAACTAATGATCGCCGAACATGCCGCCCGCAACAATGAGTTGCGTACAGCCTTACAGCAACTGGATGAATTACGATCCAATCGTATAGCACCAGCATCGTACACGGCCTTTGCTTCAACTGACCAAGAGGCGGTGCTGGAACAGGTATTGTTGGAACGGCAGCACGAACTAGGTTTTTCGGGCCTTCGGTGGTTTGATATGCGGCGGCTTGATAGGGAAGGGCGTATGGGGACAATATACCGTTATGATGCCACAGGCAAAGTAATCGCAACGCTCGAACCACATAGCAACCGGTATACGCTCCAGATTCCGCTGCAGGTACTAAGTTTTAACCCCGGCATGTCGCAAAATCCTTTATAATCAACGTTATGAAAAATTATTATATTACAGGCTACTTAATTGCTCTTTTGTTGGCGGCTTGCTCAAAAGAAGATGAGAGAGCTCCTTTGGCAGAAGGGGTGGTGACCTTTGATGTTCCACCAGAGAGAGACAGTATTCAGTTGCCGATATCGCTGGAGGCCGATACGATCATTCAGCTTAATCTGAGGGCGGCAATGGCCACAGGAACCTCCAACAGCAATCATTGGGTAGAGTTTGCCGTCGACACTGCAAAGCTCAGCATTTACCGTATGAAGTATGGTTCGGCATTGCTAATGCCGCCCAGTTCGTATTTTTTTTACAAGCCGCAGGTACACCTGCAAGCTGGACAAACGAAGTCTGAGGCTGCTGAGATCAATATTATCGGGCAAACGAAGTTGCTAGAATACAGTACCTATGTGCTTCCCATAGTCATTCGATCAGTTGATGGCTTACTGGAAGGCCCTGCCAGCAGTAAAGTATTGTATTATGTGCTTAAAACCGGCAAGCCATTGTTGATCAGTAAAATCGGCTGGACAATAGGCGAAGTATCTTCCACCTTGAATGCCTTTGCCGCAAGTAACGTTATAGATGATAATAAAACGGGTACCTACTGGGCAAGCGATATTACCGAGTCGATGCCACAATGGATTACCCTTAATTTTAATCGTGATGTAACGTTTTCGGCCGTAAGTTATGCATTGCCCACCCAGTTGAATTATCCTGCACAAGGCGGTTATCCAACTTCGATACAGATCGAAACAAGTATGGATGGGATAAATTGGGTGAATAAAGGAACCTTTTCCGGAGACATTGTCAACAATAGGCAAACACTGGACATAGGAATCACTACGGCAAGGCACCTTCGCTTCACTGCACTATCGTCTGTCAAATATTCATCAACGTATTCCACAATATTTATCAGTGATATATCATTGGTTCCTTAAACTTAAAATCAATAAATCATATAAAAAATGAAGATCATTAAATTTTTAATCGTATTTGCCTTGTTTGCCCCCTGGACGCTGATGGCTCAAAACGGCTTTTTATTACAAGGTAAATTAAATCCGTCAATAACTTCGGCAAAAGTGTATCTGAGCTATTACAAAGATGGCAATGAGCTGAAAGATTCGACGATGTTAAAGAAAGGGCAATTCACCTTCAAAGGGAATGTTGAAAATCCCCTCTTTGCAATTTTAATGTTGCGAAACACCGATTCAAAGGGTAATATGGCCAAACCTGATGAATACCTGTATTTTTATCTTGAAAATGCCAAGATTACTGTCGAATCGGCTTCTTCATTTGATGAAGCTCGGATCAGTGGCTCGAGAAGCAATGCCGAAAACGAGGTTCTTATTGGCTTGCGTGCACCCTATCGAAAGGTTGCAGATTCCATAAAACAGGTGTTTTACAGCTGGACACCGGAGCAGAAAAAGGATACATTATTGACCAAGCCTCTTGGCAAGGTTATGAAAGAAACGCAAATTGGATACGACAGCGTCAGCCGGATCTTTATTGCCGAGTATCCAAATTCTTTCATCGCATTGTATACTTTTAATGAGGTGGAATTAGGATACAATTTTAATCCAGACACGGCGGAGCGCAGGTTTGCTCATTTTAGTCCTGAGCTCCGGCAATCGAAATTGGGCCAGCAATTGCTCAGTATAATCGATAAGGGAAAAAAAACAAATATTGGTGCACAAGCCATGGATTTTGTGCAGCCCGATTCCTCCGGGAGATTGGTGAAACTAGCTGATTTTAGGGGACAGTACGTGCTGGTCGATTTTTGGGCGTCGTGGTGCACCCCCTGTCGTGCAGAAAACCCTAACCTGCTAAAGGCATATAATAAATTTAAAAGTAAAAAATTTACGATTCTAGGTGTTTCTTTGGATGACCCGAATGCACGCAAAGCCTGGCTTCATGCGGTAGCGCAGGATGGCATGCCCTGGACACAGGTATCTGAACTAAAAGGTTTTAAAAGTCAAGCTGCAGTAGATTACGGCGTACAGGCTATTCCGACAAATTATCTGATTTCTCCAGAGGGGGTAATCCTTGCCAAAAATCTGCGTGGCGAGGATCTGGATAAAAAGCTGGGCGAAATTTTGGGATTTTAGTTAAATGATAAATAGAGAAAAAATGAAAAATATTTTTAGAATTGTATGTTTGGCTCTGGCTTTCCTGCCGATAGGCTTGATGGCACAACGCGGTTTTACAGTAAGCGGCGAAGTACTTAACCTGCGATCGCCCGCGAAGGCTTATTTGCTCATGGTGGAAAATGAACGTTATAGGAGCAAAGATTCGGTGGATGTGGTCAATGGAAGATTTCGATTTACCGGAAAAGTAGACCAGCCAGAAAGGGCGATGGTATCGGTTGTTCGCAACACAGCTCTGAAATCTAGCTCAGATAACGATTACATTGCTTTTTTTATTGAAAACTCAGCTATCACCCTGAAAGCACAGGATTCCATTAAACATGCCCGTGTAGAAGGATCGGTGGCCGAAGATGAAAGCAAGGAAATTGAAGATGCCATAAAACCATTAAGTGAAAAAATTATCCAACTGAATAACAAATTTGCAGGTAAAACTAAAGATGAGGCGTGGCATAGGGCATCGGATAGTGTAGCCCGACTTGTTAAGGAGATAAAACAGATAAGGACTGACTTTGTACGCAAGCATTTTAATACGTATATGGGCTTGGACGTTTTTTACTATAATCTTCTGTTCGGAAGATTTAATCCCGAGGAGATGGAACCCTTGTTTCAGCAGTTTTCCAGCTCCTTGCGTGCGTCTAAGCTGGGGGTGTTGGCCCAGCAACAGATCATAGCCACCAAACGGGGACAGGTAGGCGTAAAAGCAACTTATTTTAAACAGATGGATCTACAGAGTAAGCTTTTTGATCTTGCTTCATTACGCGGTAAATATGTGCTGATCGATTTTTGGGCTAGCTGGTGTGCACCTTGTAGGGCGGAGAATCCACATCTGATCAAAGCCTATGCGGAGCTGAAAGACAAAAACTTTGAAATTGTAGGTGTCTCCCTGGATAGTAATAAGGATGTCTGGGAACATGCGGTGAAACAGGATGGTTTACCGTGGATACATGTCTGTGATTTAAAAGGATGGAAAAATGAGGCCGCTGTTTTGTATGGTATCAGTTCTGTCCCGCAGAATTTTTTGCTCGATCCTAATGGTGTCATTATTGGTAGTAACCTAAGGGGGGAAGATGTCGCCGACAAAATAAGTAAGCTGATCAAATAAAAGGATTAACCCTATGAGGGCGGGAATTTTCCGTCCTCATAGGGTTTTCATACTCACACCAGAAGGCATATTCAACATTGATGAGGCTTTTAGCTATTGGGTGCATGCCAAGCGCGCAGAGCAGAAATAGCATATCATTTCCCATTAAGGTGATCGCTCACAAAATTTATCCATTCGTTTGCATCAATGGTCTTATCAATAAATACGTCGGGCCGTAATCCAATGTCGTCTACAGGGAATTCTGGAATACGGAAACTTTTAGATAAGCCATAGTACAGTTCAATATCCCCACAGGGTGATGTCACAATATTGACGTTAGAGATATCGAGCATTCCTTTGGTTGTTCGACCATACAATTTTACCTTTTTACTTTGCATGGCGGACAATAAAAATTGCTCCGTTGTGCTCCCGTTATTTTCATTGATGAGGATCCCGATGTTTTTGGGATAAGGGTAGGCCGTATCCTGCTTGGTGATGTTAACTTTTTTATCGAACAAATCAATATACTCGCCTTTATGTGCCGCCAACTTCTCGTAGTATTTTTTGAATGTCTGCTTCGATTCTTCATCAAAATCGGGGTTTTGGCTTAGTTCCAGCATACGTTGATTGTTTAAGTCGGTCGAATAAAACAAGGCACCGACTGTTCTTATCGGTTGCGTGTACAGCAACGGAATCAAGCTGCTGTAGCTCGCATCGCTTCCCCCTGGATTATTTCTAACGTCAATAATAAAATTTTCGGTCGATAAGATGATCTTCCGGTTGGCTAATATCACGCTGTCGATCGCATCCTTTTCGGTTATTTCAAAATCTGGAACCCGAATGTAAGCAGTGCTTTCATTGATTTTTTCGAAAAATGGTTTTGTGGCGTTCAGCGGATTTTGGACCTCTCCAATAGGCTGCTCGGTTTTTTTTGTAGCCTGATTATTAACTTCCGTTGTTTTTCCAACATAATTTACGCCGATATGTCCATTACGAAAGAAACGGACCCACTGATTGAGCAGTCGGGCACACTCCTGATTGTTGGGCAATTTTTTAACTTTTTCAAGATACAGGGCATTGTGTAAAGCATAGGCATCCAGTCCCCTTTTGCTGATGATGTATTGAAAGCCAGCATCATTCTCTTCAAACGTTTTTTTTACCCACAAAAAATTGGATTCACAAGTGCAGTTTTGAGCAAAGTTCAAAATCGGTAAACTTACAAGTATCCATAAAAATAGCACGCTTATTTTCATTGCTTTAGCAGAAATATTAATAATTGTTCGTCACACAAATATAAATGATTTTACTCGTCTCTCAAACTGACAACCGGATTGATGAGGGCTGCTTTGATCGCGTGATAACTGATGGTGAGTAATGCTATTAGCAGCGCGCCCATTCCCGCAGTAACAAAGATGTCCCAGGTGATAGTAATGCGATAAGTATATTCGCTGAGGAGGTCATCGGCAATATAATAGGCGATCGGAAAGGCGACTAAACAGGACAAAAGAATTAACAGGACAAATTCTTGAGATAGCATACGCATAATCTTAAAAATAGAAGCGCCCAATACTTTATGGATACCAATTTCTTTGGTCCTGCTCTCAGCCATGTAAGCTGTCAGACCATATAAACCGAGACACGAAATAAAAATGGTCAACAGTGAAAATAGCGTTGAAAGTGTGCCCAATTGTTGAAAATCTTTAAATTTTTCGGCGTACTTGCTGTCTACAAAAGAATATTCAAAGGGGTAGTCGGGATTATACTCTTTAAAGATCTTCTCCATTGCCGCAAGCGCATCGGACGTGGACAGATGATCATGGATGCGGATATTGGTAACATGCGTGCCTGCAGAAGCTCCCTGGATGACCAGTGGACTAATAGGGCTGAAGGGCGATTCCTGAATAAAATCCTTCACTATCCCTACGATGTGCCAATGACTACCATCGACAACTGTTTTGCCGATTGGATCGTCAAAGTTAAATATTTTGGCAGCTGATTCATTGATGATCATAGCAGTAGAGTCTGTAGGAAATTTTGTCAAATCAAAATCGCGTCCGGCAACTAACTGCAGCTCTGCCGTGTTGACCAGGTTTTCGTCGGCTCCCATTCGGGCAAAAATGGTATTATTATCTTTGGGCTTACCCTGCCATTCCATGTAGTTGAAGCTCATCGCCTGTGTTAGCGGGGAGGAGGTTCTGGATACCTGCTTGGCGATTCCCGAAGAAAGTAATCTGTTTTTTATCAGTAATCTGTTTTTGCTGATTTCTCCTTGATCGATAATACTGACCAGGCTTTCCTTGTTATAGCCGATTGCTCTATTTTGAGCATATTTTATTTGTCGATGAATGGATAATGTGGTGATGATAAGAATGATTGCAATGCAAAATTGGGAAATAACCAGGATTTTACGCGGATTGAATTTCTGTTGAATAGCAAGAAATTTGCGTTTCAACACTTTTGTTGGGAGGAAGGAAGAAAGATAAAATGCTGGGTAGCTTCCTGAAAGAAGTCCCGCAACTAAAATAAATCCTGCAAACATCGCCCAGAAAGTAAGATCGTCAAACGGGATAGCAAGCTTTCTCAAGACCAATTCATTAAAATAGGGAAGCACTACTAAAGTAATTAACAGAGAGAATAGGCCTGCAATGCATGAGATTACCATAGATTCTGTGAGGAACTGCCCGATCAGCCATTTTTTATTTGCACCCACGACTTTTCGGACCCCCACTTCCTTCGCTCTTTTTTCACTCTGTGCCGTACTTAAATTCATAAAATTAATGCAGGCAATGATCAGGATCAAACAGGCAATGGCAATAAATGAACGAACCAGCACAATGCGTGGCGAGGTTGGCTTTCCCTTCTCGGTAAAACTGCTGTATAGCCACTTATCGCCAATAGGTTGAATAAAATTGACAGCTTTGGTGTCTGTGTGCTTTCTCAGGAAATATTTAATATTCTTTTGGAACTGATCGACGTTTACATTTTTATTCAGCTTAATGTAGGTCTGAATGGAATTATTTCCCCAATAATCATCTGAATAGCCTATCTTCTCCATTAATGTCCAAGGGACCAGATAGGTGCTTCCTTTCATAAACGAATGGTCTGGAATGTCTTCAATGATGGCAGACACCGTTGAGACTTGGGTGCTGTCCAATCGGATTGTCTGGTTGATAGGGTTTGAATGCCCAAATAATCTTTCCGCCAAAGATTTTGTCAAGACAATCTGATTGGGATTTTTTAATGCCTCGAGCGGATTGCCCGCGATCACTTGATAATCAAATATTTTTAAGAATGTGCTATCGACGAAAACACCGGGTTCTTTCGCGAGTTTGGTTTCTTGATGGGTTAACAGAAATCCAGTGCCCTTATCCACTCGTGTAATGGTATGTATTTCTGGAAAGTCAGTTTTTAAAGCCCGAGCCATCGGTTTAGGGGTATAAAAATGCTCTACGGCTTCACCTTCCCACACATCGTTCATCCCTACAGCATAGATCTGATCGTTGTTGGTATAAAATCGGTCAAAGCTAAATTCGCTCTTTACCCATAGCATGATCAGCAGTGCAGCAGTCATTCCAGAAGCTAGTCCGATACTATTTATTGCGGTAAAACCACTATTCTTTGAAAGATGGCGAAAGGCAATTTTGAGATAATTTGAAAGCATAATAACGTGTTGTGTATTTATGCTAACCAATTTATCTGCCAATATTTCAATGCGCTGTAAATGAGGTGTTCATATCGGTTTTGAATAGAGGACTTGTTCGGACGCGAACGGTATTTGTTCGAAAATGGACAGTTCGAATACAAATCTCAGGGCGGTACCAGCAGTAGGGTAGTATGCTGATGGCTTATGCGGATAACAAGCGGATAAGTTAACCCCCATGGTATAATAAAGCCGTTTGAGATTTCTCAAACGGCTCTCTGTCACCTTACGATGACTGATATAATGAAACAAACAACAGCGAATTATTGCTCAGGATAAAGTGTAAACTGAAACAGATGGCTTGGCTCCAGGTATTTCTGCGCGAGTTCTTGCACCTTTGCGGGAGTAATCGACTTTATTTGCTCACGCTCATTAAAAATACGCGCCGCATCAAGCTGATCAATGGAACTGCTCAATAGGTATGACAACCAAAAACCATTGTATTGCAGCTGCTGACTGCTACTCAGCAGTTTTTCGGCAATGTATTTATCAATATCTTCCTGCGATGGCCCATGTTTACGGATCAGTTCAATCTCTTCGAGGGCGGCGGCCACAAGTTTATCCACTTGTCCGGGGGCCGTAGTGAAAGATATATTCATACCAAACCGCTTTCGTGGATTCTTCGCAAGGGAAGGAGATACGCTGATGGAATAAATACCGCCTTCTTTTTCCCGTAGTCGTTCGGTCAGTTTGATGGTTAGGCTGCTTGATAAGGCGTCCATCAACAGATTATTGAATTCGCTATAATCTTCGTAAGTACCGAGATAGGCCATTGCCACGGTGGACTTCTCTTCTTTTCCCTTATGAATGGAGCGTTGCATACCCACCTTTGGCGGATAAACGCCGTTGTCTACAAAGGATTCTTTGCGTTGGATGCTGGGCAAGGTGGCCAAATATTGCTTGATATAGGGATCTATAAAAGCACGGTCAAAATTGCCGACGATCACAAATGTGAAATCTGAAGCATCCGCAAATCGGTCTTTATAGATTTCAAAAGAGCGGTCAAAGTCAATCTCCTCGATTTTTTTTAAGGTGGGGGCATTCTTACGTGGATCGTTGTTGTACAAAACGGCAGCAATAGAATCGCTAAAGAAGGTACTGGCCTGCTGCTGCCTGTTTTTGAGAGACAACTTGGTTTTTTCGAGATTGGTCTTATTAATTTCCCGATCTAAACGCGGCACGGTGAAATAACCGTACACGAGCTCAAATGCGGTCTGTAGATCTTCACGGTTAGCTTGTGCTTTAATGCCTTCGCCGATTTCATTGATAAAAGGGCTGGCCGTGGCATTCTTGCCATTGAGGTAGCGCGAGAGCTGAAGTGAATTAAAAGGACCTAGTCCGCTGTTGGTAACGATAGCGACAGCATTGGTTGCGGACTGAAAATCTTTAAGTGCATACTGGGAATATCCGCCAGGACTATAAGAGGTCAACAGGATTTCATCGTTTTTTAAATTGGTAGGCTTGAGGATAACCTTGGCGCCATTGCTGAGCAAAAGCGTCTGCGTGCCTACTTTCTGATCATCCTGTTCGCTGACAATCTGTCCAGGCTGTGGTAAAGTGGGTAATAATTGTTCTGCAAGTTGTTCTTCTTGATAGGCGCTTACCTCCTGTTTTGATGCGTTGACGATCCAGTCATTCAATGTAGACTCGTTGGGCACTACCTTAACATCGTCATTATAAACCAACACCATGTCGCGATTCTGATGACCTTCGAATTCTTTACCATAGGTCAGGATATCGTTCATACGGATTTCCTCCAGTGCATTGAGCAGGATAGGCTGCAGAAATTGGAAAGAAGGAGCGGGATCTCCTTTGAGGTAGTAGGCCAGAATCTGATCCATAAAGGATTTGGAGTCTGTTTTGTCGTATTCTTTGAGGCTCTGTATCAGCATGCTGCGGTAGTCGGACTTCAACCGATCGACTTCATCGTTGGTAAAACCGTGTTTGGCAATCTGGGCCAGTGTGTAATATACGGCATTGATACTGGATTGCAGACTATCGGGCTTCGGTGTAATCTGGATGCCGTTGGTTTCGATATTGCCCACAAGTGCACTGTTGCTTAGCGATGCTGCCAGATAGGGTGTCGCCGATTTCCGCGTTTGTTCGGCAAGACGCATATTACAGAGCTGAATAAAGAAATCTTTAGCCAATGCGTTTTTATAGTCGCTTAGTTGCCTCGTTTTCCGTGCTTCTTGTTTATATAAAATCTGCAGGGAGCTTTGCGTGACTTCGGGATCGGTAAAGGCTAAAAATTGGTTCTTGCCGGTTAGCGCAATTGGATAGCTTTTGGATCGTGGGGCGTTCTTTGGATTTTTTAATCCGGAAAATTGAGCGACAATCTCTTTTTCGATTGCATTGACGTCGATATCGCCTACGACGATTAGCGCCTGTAGTTCGGGACGGTACCAGTCTTTATGAAACTGCCGGATCTCTTGGTGCTTGAAATTGTTGAGCACTTCATCGGTTCCGATTGGCATACGGAATGCATAACGCGATTGATTCGTCAATAAAGGAAACGTTTTTTCCTGTAGGCGGTGCGAAAGACCACCGCGCTGCCGTTTCTCCTCAAGAATGACACCGCGCTCCTGATCAATTTCGTCATCTTCAAGTAAAGCACCATTCGCCCAGTCGCGCATGATCAGGATACCTTGGCGCAAAAGTACCGGGTCTGTGGTCGGTAAAGGCAATTGATATACGGTCTCTTCGAAGCCTGTATAAGCATTGAGGTCAGCACCAAAGCGTATTCCTGATTTTTGTAAGTAGTCTACAAGGTTATTCTTTGGAAAATGGGTTGTCCCATTGAAGTTCATATGTTCCAAAAAGTGGGCTAGTCCTTGCTGTTTGTCAGTTTCCTGTAGCGAGCCGACCTTGTTGGCCAGGTAAAAAAGCACGCGTTCTTTGGGCTCGCTGTTCCGCAGGATAAAATAGTGAAAACCGTTGGGCAGTTTTCCTACCTTAATAGCGGGGTCAAGGGGTATAGGCTTATTTAAACTGACGGAATTTACTGGCTTTGCTTTTTGGGCATAGCTGACTGTTGGTGCTGCTGCTCCAATGGATAGGGCCAGAAGTGTGAAAAATAGGGTGGTGTTTCGCATGTTTAACTATTTGCTGTTGTGTTCTAATAATTCAAGTACGTTTTCTTTTTGGATCAGTACCATACCATGTTTGTCACTGCTGATTCCTTGCGCCGAGCGATAAGCGTAGTAGGGCACTTGGCCGCGCATTTCGGTAGGCATATAGATAAACTGAACCGAACGATCTTCTTGCTGCAGCTGCTGGCCTACTTCAACAATGTGTGTAGAAATCAGATACTGGCAATTGTGGTGTTGCTGAAAGGCGCGTGTGACGGTAAGGGTGGCTTCAAAGGCATCCTTGACATTGGTACCTTTGAAGAGTTCATCAAAAATAACCACCATATTTTTACCTTGGTTGACATACTCGGCCACCTTTTTGACGCGGAGCACTTCCGCATAATAGTGGCTGTGTCCCATATCGATGTCGTCCGACACGTTGATGGAGCTATATAAACCATCTTTTACAGAAAATGACATGCGGTTGGCCGGTACCGGAAGGCCAATATGGGCAAGATAGATGGCGATGCCAAAGCTTTTCATGTAGGTGGATTTTCCAGCCATATTTGCCCCAGTCAGAAAGAGAAGATTCTGCTCTCCATCAAACGTGAGGTCATTGCCCACGGCGTTGGGAATAGTAGGATGGTAAACATTTTCAAGCAGAATATGTTGTCGTTCTGCTGCAAGTACTTCTGCCCTGACAAACCCTCTGGCGTTGGCCACAGAAGCAATGGACTGATAAAGATCGATGTGATAGATGGCTGAGAGACTCTGCTGAATTTCTTTGGACCACTTTTGCCGCAATTGATAATCACAGCTTGCCGCTAGACCAAGCGGGATGCTGTCCGCATAAGATTCGATTTTATGCTGTAGTTGCGATAGTTGGGTGTATTCCTCGCGCAGCCAGGCTTGATCAAAGATGCTTCCCCGAAGCAGCCCTACTTTGTCTTGCTGCTGAAGTTCGGATAGGTAACTGGCTAAATGCAGCATGATCCGAAGGGTGGCACGAATGCCGGATTCCAGGTATTTCTTTTCTTCTTTTAAACCCAGCGCGGCCAGCAGTTTGCGGCGGCCTGCATGGACGAGGGCCAAGGTAAAACGCTGTTCCGAATAACTATTGGTAAAATTTTGCACAATATCGAGATCATCGGGGTTGATCTGGAATGTCCGCTGCGAACTTCTGAAAAATGAAATCAGCGCTGCTTGTCTATCAATGGCCGCAGGGTCGGTAAAGGGCTGTAGGAATAGTTTTTCGAGCAGCAACTCCCCGCCAAAAGTCTCGGTCTTATTATAAAGTGAAAAGATGGAATCGCGTTTATATTTTCCGGAAATATTGAGATCCTGAAGTGTTTGTTTATCAATGATGAAACTCATGCGCCCTTTTGTTTTTGAGAAGTTAATAAATCAATGATGCCTTCGTTTTCTATGATGATCATGCCATGCCTATCTTCCGAAATCCCCTGTTGCAGCGCATAGCTGTAATGCGGTTTGCCTTGTACCATGTTTGTAGGTAGAAAAACAAATTTGATATCGGGATACGATTGCATCAGCTGCTCTCCGGCTTCGAGAATATGGGTGGATAGCACAAACTGACATCTGGGGTGATGGTATAGCCTTGAGACCACTTCAACCGTGCCCTCGAAGGCATCCTTAACATTGGTCCCTCGAAACATCTCATCGAAAATGACGAAGAGCCTGCGACCTTCAGCGAGCTGCTGCGCGACCTTTTTAATCCGTAAGACCTCGGCAAAAAAATGGCTATAGCCCATTGCAATATTGTCGGGGAGATTGATCGAGGTGAAAATTCCGTCCCGGGGACTGAATACCAAGCGTTTTGCGGGCACCGGGAAGCCGACATGGGCCAAGTACAGTGCAATACCCAAAGACTTCATAAAGGTAGACTTTCCAGCCATATTGGCTCCCGTCAGGAAGGTGATATTGTTTAAACGATCCATGTGGTGGTCGTTGCCTTTGGCATTCTTGACCAGTGGATGAAAAACACCTTCATAGATGAGGCGTTGATCCATACTGCTGTCGACTGTTGGAAGGACGAAACGCTGCTCATTGGCAACCTGGGCGACACTGAGGTAAACATCGAAGGTATAAATATCACGTAGGATAGCTAACAAAAGATCTTTTTCCTCAAAGCGGAGGATATTGTCGTACTGGATAACTGTCTCACGCTTTAGCGGCTCTTTTTCTTGAAGCAAAGGAATCTGCTCTAATCCACTGTTCTCAAATTTGAGCGCCCATTGCTTTAATTCTTCCTGGTAGCTACCTTCGGGGCCTGCGCTGGAATGGATAAGCGCTTTCCAGGCGTGCATAATTTTACTGCAGGCAATGATGCCGGCAACCACTTTTTTGTAATCGGTATCGCCACCAACAAATTGCTGAAAGCGTTCTTTTAAAGTCAGACTTCCTGTCCGCAGGCGGCTACGTTCATCGGCCATGTCCAAATAAAATAAAGCCTGGTCAAACCAGCTGGACTGGAAGGGAAATAGCATGGGCTGATCCATAAAATGCTGAATGGTAGCCGTACGTCTGCCAATGGCCTGCGCATCTGAAAGTGGATAGTTAAACCATTCTTCCAATATTTCGGCTCCGCCGGAGGTAGCCGTTTTGTTATAGAGGCCAAAGATGGATGCGGTACCCCTTGCTGCAAAAATCGATAGATCGTCCCGGGTCTGTTTGTCTATTAATAATCCCATAATTAACGCCCCCTTCTTCTGATCCAGATAATAAGACCGACGCTCAGCATACTCAGTGGTATAAGGTATTTGATCAGCAATTCAAAATAGGTCCAGCTGCTTTCGCCAATCCGTAGGCTTTTATCAATCGAATCGGGCAGACGCATATCCACGGGTACTTCGCCATCACTAAGCCAGGAGAAAGCTGCGCTGACGAGAGAAAAGTTGGATGCATTGACTTGATTGCGTTTGATGAAAAGCTCACTGTTGCTAATCCAGTCCGCATCTCCCGTAACCAGTATCTTCTGTTCTTTTTTACCGACTTTTCGGGAGAGTGCCACCACTGTGGGGCGGCTCCCTTCGCGCTCACCTGCGGCAATATTGAGAACGGGTCTGCTATCAATGAAATTGAGGTTGTCAAGCTCATTCCACGTACCGGTCGTATCCGAAACAAAAAGTACCTTGGATTGGAAAGGGGACTGCGGTGACACCAGGATACCGGCTGTACCTAACAGGGTGATAACCTCTTCGCGACGGGCCATCGGTTTGAGGTAATAGGAAAAGTCCTCACCGGCCTGGGTTGGTTTGAGTGTCAGCAGGTCTGGTTGCAAGGCTTCTTGCTTTTTGACCAGCACACCAGGTTCCAAGCTAACGCCCAATGGTGCGGCGATGCGGTTAAAAATAGCTTCCTGCCCCGGCTCTCCGGCAAGCATCATATTGCGGCCGCTGGCAATGTAAGCATGCAGGTTGGATAACTCCTGTTCGTTATAGGCCTGCCGCGGTTCGGCTATAATCAAGATGTTGATATTTTCCGGAACCGGCTTCGACAGGTCAAGCTCTTTAAAATCAAATCCTTGATTGATCATCGAATAACGGAATGCCTTTTCCTGGGTAATGGTTTTGTAACCACGATCTTGGGTAGAGTTGCTGTTGCGCTCGCCATGACCCGATACAAAGCCGACTACTGGTAGTTCATCCATCACCAAACGTTTGATAGCTGCGCTGATTTCTGATTCCATCGGTACGCGTTGCATGTCATCATAAACACGTAAAAAGGTTTTCCGCCCATTATCACGTTCCAGTACGCGGACAAACCGATAGTTTTCCGAAGAGAGGTCTACCCGTTTTTTGATGGCTTCATAGGGCAGGATCTCAAAATTCCATTTGTTGAATTTCCGCAGGGTGTCCAGTCGCTGTTCGGCATTGAGCTTTGGAAACTGTCGGTCGAGAATGGGATTGTCAGTCTGATGGTAGTAATACACGTATTCCATTTCTATTTCGGGCTTGAAACGGATGTATTTCTCAAACGAGCCCACATCGGTTTTATACGACGAGGGTAAGCCGATAAAACTGTTGCCATCGAGCATATTGACGTAAGTGGTGATCTTAAATCCACCGGTTAGTTTGTCCATGATCGCTTGGCTACTGGGGCGTAGCGTATTGCTTTTTCGGTAGGTGCTGTCGTAGTATAGCTTGATAAAGGGGAGTGTGGTCAGGTATCCGATGAAGAACACGGCCAGGGTGATGCCGCCAAATTTCAGTAGGTTTTTACCGGCCGACTGTTTCTTTCGGATAGCCTGAAGGCGGAAGATAGAGTAGCTGACAAAAAGAACGTTAACAAGTATAAAGTAAAGGATGTCTTCTGTTGTGATCAAACCTGCGATAAAGGTGTCGGCACGGCCGTTGATGGCCAGCCAGTAGGTAATTTCGCGCACAAAGGGGATGTCCTGCCAAAGGCCACGTGCAAAGTTCATCATGGCAAATACACAGAGTGTTCCGATAGCAGCCACAATATTATAGCTGGTCAATGAAGACATAAAAAGACCGACAGCAGCATAGGCAGACAACAATAGAAAAAGTCCGAGCAAGCCTGTCAGCATTGGGCCGATGTCTGCATGCACTACCGTACCCATGGTAAAAATAACGAGGATGGATACCGACAAAGTGAGGACAAGACCAAAAAGCAGCAGTGCAATATATTTGCCGAGAATAATCTGGCTGTTGGTAATGGGTGAGGAGTACAGTAATTTGATGGAACCACTGCTGTATTCGCGACTCATGATGCTCATGGTCAATAAGGGCATGTAGAGGTAGAGATAAGACTGTACTTTGGGATATATACCACCCCAGGCCGATGAAAATAGGCTTTCAGTGGTATTGATAAGGTCGATTTTCATGGACTGCAACTGCACCATCCCGGCATAGGAAGCAGAAAATAAGTAGCCTATCTGAAAGGTAAAGATCATCAGGACAAGCCAGGCAACAGGTGAGTAAAAGAGTACCTGCAGTTCTGTTTTTGCTATTTTTAATGTTGTTTTCATGGTTGGATTGAATTATACTTTTCTTCTTTTTCGAGTCATTTCGGCAAATACGGTCTCGAGCGAACTTTTTTCGGAATAGATCTCGATCAGATTCCATTTTTCCTGGACGCTTTTTTCTACCAAGGCTTCGACGAGTTCCTGGGTGTTGGTGGAGCGTATGCGAAACTTAATGTTGCCTAAAGGCTCCATGTCAACAAAACCCGGGAGCTGCTGAAATTCCTCCATGGATGGCGGAGATATTAGGCTGACAACAACACTATTGGGGGCAACTTGGTTGTCAAATTCTTCAAGTGAACCGGAGAATATCATGCGGCCCTCGTGGATCATCCAGATATGATCGCACAACGCCTGTACCTCTTGCAGGATATGTGTGGATAGCACAACGGTGCGTTCTGTTGCGATCTCTCGGATGAGGTGCCGGATGTCGAGGATCTGGTTGGGGTCAAGACCATTGGTCGGTTCATCCAGCACCACAAAATCAGGCTCATGAATGATCGCCTGGGCTATTCCTACCCGCTGCTGGTAGCCGCCAGACAGGTTTTTGAGCAGCCGATGGCGAAAATGGGCAATGCTGCATTTAGACAGCACACGTTCGATGGCAGCTGGGATTTTTTCGGGTGCCATTAGACGTAAATTTGCCGTGTGGATGAGATATTCCTCTACGGTCAACTCGGGAAGCAACGGTGGCTGTTGTGGTAGAAAACCAATATGTTTCTTTGCTTCTACCGGATGCTGTGCCATGCTGATGCCGCGGATAAAAACTTCACCGTGCGACTGATTTACTACTCCGCACATGATATTCATGGTCGTAGATTTTCCCGCTCCATTGGCTCCTAATAGGCCATAGATGCCATTTTTTTGAACTTCAAAATTAATGTCACGGATAGCCCATTGGACGTTGTATCGATGGGAAAGATCTACCACCTGAACAATGGGAGTGTCGTTTGCTGTGCTCATGTTATCGTTGATTTTGGTATGAGTAATCCCCGGACACGGTGTTTATGTTGCCATGCACACTGTGTCTGTTGCCTGCGGAAATACGTTGTACGTCCGCTAGCAGTGGGGATCATATATGATGTTGTTGTTACCTCGGATTCTGAATGATTTCAGGATTTAAAACAATGTATTTGGATGCAATAGGCAGGACATACCGATTGCTGTTGGGAGCCAGGGTAAATGACTCACCTTTGTACGTACGGGTCTGTGTATTGATAAACCCGGGTTCGGCGGCAAGGCGCTTCTGATCAAACCAGCGTAGACCCTTTCCCATCAGTTCTTTTCGCCGCTCGTTGATGACGATCTTGAGGATAGCCTGTTGATCCATCGCCTGGAGTGGCTTGTATGCGCGCTCTTCAAAGCGCTTGCTTCGGAGGGTGTTTAATACAGCTACCGCTTCTGCAAAACGGTCATTGTCGCGGGCCAGCGCCTCTGCTTTGATAAGCATCAGCTCCGGAAGCGTTGGGCCATTGGTCACTTTGCCGTTGGCCGAGATAATGCGGTGTTTATTGTACGCTTTGCCCTTGAAAGAGCTCCAGGTAAATACGCTACCGTCGACCGTAAAGAGGGTAGCACGAAGGTCGCCAGGTTCAAACAGCGCCAGTAACTCGGGATTTAAGGACAGGGTGGGGAATGAATTACGCAAGCTTTTTATAAAAATCTCTTCCGTATCATTTAGGATATTCGGATAGCTATTTGGTGTAGCTTTGTACTGTTTGAGATCGATCAGTTTATACGCTGGCTTGGCCAGTACAAGCTCTGCATAGTGCAGTGCTTTGCCATAGTCGCGCATCTGTAGATAAACGCGTGCCAGGATGGCTTCCGCGGCCGAGCGCGAGGCGAGCATATTAAAGTTCGCCTGCTCGGGAAGGTCAGGAATGGCCGAAGTGAGATCGTCAATAATCTGCCTATACACTGTTTCCACGGGTTTACGGTCTAGCTTGGCATATAGATCGGGACTTGTCAATAGCGGAATGCCAAGATCAGTATGGGCTGTTGAGGCATCGTACTGCTTCGCGTAGCTGTTGACCAGGTTAAAATAATTGAGCGCGCGATGTACCTTAGCCTGGCCCAAAATATTTCTCTTTTGGGCGTCTGTTCCGCCCTGACTGTCCATAATCTCTGTTGCAACTTGATTGAACAGATAAATTTGTTTGTACTGGTCTGCCCAGTCCGGATCTTCATTGTTGTCGCCAACAATGTCGCTTTTCCAGCTATAGGCATTGCCGTCGGTCAGAGAAAGCGTATTCAGATAAGCCTCGTCCGATCCATAGCTATCGTCGCTGGCCAGGACCGGCCAGTAATACGATCGCTCTACCGATGTGCTGTTATTCAGTAGGTTTTGATAGTCCTGTGTGTATTTAAGTTCACGTTTGCCGACCAGGTCTATCTCCACGAATTTACGGCAGGATGCCAGGCTGGAAACAAATATGGCGGCAAGGCCGAAGGTGATAATCTTGTGTTTCATGTTCATAATTCTTAAAATCCCATATTGATGCGAAATACATAGCTCGTGACGGGCGGCATACTGGCATAGCTACCATCAAACATATAATCTGGATCGATATCGCGGTCTGTCTTCTTCCACAAAAGGCCGAGATTGGTCGCCGTAGCGCCTATGCTCAACGATTTGATGGCCTTGTTGTTGCCTAGCAGGCTTGCCGGAAAGCTATAGTTTAGGGCGAGCATCTGCAGGCGGATGTTACTGGCATCGACGACATTGATGTCGGCGTATTCAAACCGTTGTATGCTATTGAGGTTGGTATTGATGACGCCAGGTATATCGGTATGGGCCTCATCTCCGGGCTTACGCCAGCGGTCTACCAAAGCCTTGCTGTTGGCCAGATAGCCATCAAAACCTGCTGTATTGTTTGGATATTGAGTGGAATTAACTTCTTTCCATCGCACCTTGTGACCAAATTTCATTGTCATGCGCGCTGTAAAACTAAAGTTCTTGTACGAAAGGGTGTTTGTCCAGCCACCAAAGTAAGGTGCATTCATGCGTCCCATATACCGTAGGTCAGTCGGTTTAAAATCATCGGTAGAGGCTTCTGAATCGAAGACCTTGCCTTGGCCGTCACGAATTTGGGAGCGGCCTTTGTTGTCGAGCCCCGCCCAATGGTAAGCAAAGATTTGATCAATAGGGTAGCCTTCAATTGGTGTGGAGGTCTCACCTGGGGTTTTCAACGTGTTTGGAAAGCGGTCGTCGGTCACTTCGTTGCTGCTATAAGCCAGGTTGAAAGCACTGTTCCACCTCCAGTTTGGCCCCTGAACGATCTTCCCCTGAATGCTCAGGTCAATACCCTGACTTTTCATATTGGCGGTGTTGAAAGCCAGGCTTGACCATCCATAGGTTGCATTGTATGGTACGGAAGCAACAATACCGTAAGATCTTTTTATGTAATAATCAAGGTTAACCGTCAAACGGCTTTTTAGGGCACTGAAATCCAGTCCGGTATTAAACGTCCGTGTGGTTTCCCAGCCCAGCAGCTGATTGGCGGGAATGCTGATAGATCCTGTTGGAAGCTGGGTATAAAAATCGGTGATGGAAGCTGAATACAAGGTGTATGAGGTACCGTCACGCGGTACAGATCCTCCTGTACCAATGCTTCCACGCCAGCTTAGTGCATTTATCCAGGGCAGCGCACGCATAAAGTTTTCCCGGTGTAGGTCCCAGCGCAGGCCGGTAGACCAAAAAGGTTTAGCGCGTTTCGAACGGTCGATACCAATAATCGTTGCATCGTCAAAACGTAGGCTACTGGTTAAAAAGTACTTCTCAAGCAGTGTATATCCTGCGTTGGCGTAGTAGCTCAGGTAGCGTATGCGGTCGATATTGATGGGGGCATCCTGTATATTTAATGTTTTATTGGCGCCGTAGATATCCTTGTAAGGCACCGTCGGATTGATGACAGTAGACTGATAGGTATCTTTATCAAAACCATAACGTGTTTGTAGATAGCCCATCATCTGGCTCTGGCGGATCTCGCTACCGGCAAATAGGTCTATCTGGTGGATATCGTTAAATTTTTTGGTTCCATCCAATTGGAAGCGTAGGGAGTAATCGTCTGTTTTGCTGTTAGAAGTGAGGTATTTGCCGCCCAAAGGAACCCCATAGGTCAGTTTGCCCGTGCTGCTGAGTGTGGTACCGTTATTGATCAGGTTGCGCATTTCATAGCTGTCGCCATCGCGGAGGCTTTCCATATTACGGAGGCCTTTTTGATAGGATCCTGATAACGATGCATTCAGCCAGCTCAAGGGATGGTAAGTCAATTGACCGGTGAAGCGCGTCAAGTTATTGTCGTATCTGTCGCTGCTGAGGTTCAGTTCATCCAGGTGGTTATAAGACCATGGTAAGTACCCTTGGCTTTCAAAACGCTGTTGGGCAACCTGTGGAGTGAAAGCAAAATAGCGGCTGATGCTCTTTCCATTGTCGTCCAATAACATATTGTAGGGAGTGAGTCCAAAAGTACCCGGGCTGATGGCAAGAATTGCAGCGTTGTTCACCTTGCTTTTCTGAATGATATGGTTGAGTCCTAAGGATACTTTTAGCTTGTTGTTAAAATAATTGTTTTCGATATTGAAAGTCAAGGACATGTTATTGGCATTGTTCTCCCGGTAGATCGGTCTGTCCTTTGAATACACGGCCGACGCATAATAGCGCGCTCCCTGCACAGCACCGTTAAACGATAGGTTATATTGTTGGCTTTGCGCGGCCTGTAACAGCTGATCGCGGATCTGCTGACGGTTGTCCATTTGTACCAGCTGACCAAGGATGCTACTTTCTTCGTCGGTACTGATTTCGCCGCGTTTGGCGCGGAACATCGTCATGATGGCGTCGGAGCGATTTGGTGCACGCCAGCCAGAGGCAGGATCGTAATAAAAATTATGATCAAAGAGCTCTTTTTCAAAGTCGATATATTCAGCAGCATTCATGTTCCGTAAATTATGCAGGTTTGGTGGAGCAGAGGTTCCGAGTGTGGAAGAGAAGTTTATGCTATTTTTTCCCATTTTCCCCGCCTTTGTTTCGATCACAATTACACCATTAGCAGCTCTTGATCCCCAGATAGAGGCTGCGGCGGCATCTTTCAGTACGGTGATGCTGGCGATATCGTCGGGATTGAAATTGTTGAGTATACCGGCACTTGTACTGGTGGCCGAAAGGCGGCTGCCTGATCCTGTCGGATTGCTGCTCAATTGTTGTTCCATCGCCGGAAATCCGTCGATAACGATCAGCGGTGTACTGGACGTACTGGAAAAGGTATTTGGCGAGCGTACGAGGATGCTATTGGTGCGCGTGTCAAATTGAACGCCAGGAATTTGCCCTTCCAATCGTTCGATCAGGCTCAAAGCCGGACTTTCCTGTATTTTTTTGTCATCTATAACCACCAGAGAGCCTGTGGCTTTGCTGGGGTCGAGCTTTTGATACCCTGTATTTGCCATAACAGATACTTCATCGAGCGCAGCAATCTGTTGTTTGAGGACAAATAACGGTCCCAGGTTGCTCGCAGGAGTACCGCTGAGGTCTATCTGCCGTACTTCATAACCCAAGTAGCTAATTTCGAGTATGGCATCGCTGGCAACATTGGATAATACAAATATTCCCTTTCCATTTGTTCGCGTTTGGTTAGGGGTGCCCTTGATCCGTACAGTTGCTCCGGCAAGTGGCCTTTGTTGCGTATCGGTAACGATTCCATTAATGGTGCGTTGCTGCTGCTGATCGGTGACAATAATGGTATTGTTGCGAACGATAAAGCCCAGCGACTGCCCTTGAAAGCAGAGCGCAAGCACCTCGGTAAGTTCAAGGTCACTTAAGTTGATTGTGAGTGCTGAGAACGATTTGTTGTGTTCGGGACGGATCACATAATCGTACCCAGTCTGTGTACGTACCTGTTGCAGGATCTGCTCAAGGCTGGCACGTTTGACATTTAGGTTGATTTTGTTTTGGCCATGCAGGGCCGTGGCTGTTTGTAAAAACAAAACCAAAAACAAAATGCAAAATAATTGAAATCGCATAAGCAATTTGATTATAAAGTTGGAAAAGATAGGCGGTCTGTGGGTCGGTTGATTTACCTGATACTTTTCATTAGCAAAAAAATATTGATACATTTGTTTGTTGATTTTTGGACATGGATGTCCCTCTTGACAAGGAGACATGTCATGCAGTTCATAATTTCGTAATAATGCTAGGCGTGAATTCAAAAATCAGTTCTAGGGGCGGTGCAACGCCTCTAGATTTATTTTGAAATCGTGGTTTTTCTTTCGTTAGGGTATTACCATCAACCTCCTTTCTTTGTCTACCGTGCGGATTTCAAATTTTATACCGGTGGTAGTTTCTAATATTTCAAGTACTTCCTGTAAAGTTTTCTTGCGCGATATACTGCTGATATACCGTTGGTTGTTGATCGGGCCAAGGTACGCTACGTCGATATTGTACCATCTTGATATCTGGGCCATGATCTCTTGTAACGTAGCCGAATCAAAGTAAAAATCGCCGTTTTTCCAAGAAAGATCTTTCGTGAGGTCGACTTCTAGCAGTGTAAATTCGTTGCCTGTCTGTATGATTTTTTGACCGGGTTTTAATAGGATAGGGGCTGGATTGGTAGGGTTGTTTAAGGCAATAGCTCCTTCTTCCAGGGTAAAACTTTGCTGTTTGTCTTCGCGATAAGCTTTGACATTGAACTTTGTGCCTAAAACCTGAATGGCATTTTGTCCGGCGTGGACAATAAATTCCTGCTTGATCATTTTATCGCCCGCACTAATTTGCCGTTTGCTCACTTCGAAGTACGCTTCGCCCTCTAGGGTCACTTCGCGTTTGGCACCTGTAAACCGTATCGGAAAAGTTAATTTACTATCCGCGTTGAGTCTGACTTGCGTACCATCCCCAAGCCGAATTTTGTAAGTATTGCCCTTTGGTACCACAAGTGTATTGCTTAGTATGGCTTGGCTGTTATTTTTGGAATCATCGTTCTGGTAAACAAGTTGTTCGTTATCGCTCCAGTCGATGAGAATTTCGTGGTCTTTTCGATTATAAGAACCATTGATTTTATTCAGGTCGATTTGTTCACCGTTCGACAAAATCAAGGAAGCGCCACTGCTTGCTGGCGGAATGGGGAGAACCTTTTCATTAACGTCTGAACTTGTTACAACTTCTGTCTTACGTATTTCACTGCTATTACCCTGGGATGAGGAGGTGGAATTCTGTCTAAGGAAATAATAGGAAGAACAGGCAATGACAGCAATAGATGCCGCTGCTGCAAACCATTTCTTCCAATTGGATCTGGATGGATGCTGTAGATGGATGTCGGTGTCGATGCCGTTCCAGATATCGGAAAGATCCGCCTGCAATTCTTGGGCTGTTAGATCAAAATCAGGAAGCTGTTTTGCATGGCTGATATACCAATCATCCACAAAGGCTTTTTCGCTATCCGAACATTGATCTGATGCATATCTTTTGAGTAGATCACGATCTACTTTTAACGGTTCTCTCACGTATGATGGTGTTGTTGTTTTGGAGTATAACAGTTAACTCGGCAACAGGTCCCAGATCAAAATGATTTTTTTTTAAAAGAAATAGGACTACTGAGATTGGTCCGGAAAAAAAGCAAGCATAAACAGAAGCAAGGGCAACTTTTGGCGCAACAAATGGAGCGCATTGGATAGTTGATTCTTTACTGTTTTTTCGCTGATGCCTAGCTTTTCGGCAATTTCCCGGTGGCTAAGGTACTGCTTACGGCTTAACTGAAATATTTCACGCATTTTTTCCGGAAGATTTTGGATCTCTCGCTCAATGATGTCCTGCAATTGTTTCTCGCGTATCACATGATCGGTATCTGCTACGTAGGTGGATGCATAAGAAGACATACTTTCTAAGTATTTATCCACCACTTTGCTGTGCGAAATATGGTTGATCAATTCATTTTTAACGATTTGATAGAGATAAGCGGAAAGCTTGATATCTGTCGGCAGCCTGTTACGTATCGACCAGATCTTGACAAATACTTTTTGAAGGATATCTTTTGCCTCCTCGCGATCGCGAATAAATCGGTTTGCATGGACGTACAAAGGCATACTATAGCGCTGGTAAATGACAGAGAAAGCTTTCTCGTCATCCTGGCGAATCAGATCAACCAAGATCCCATCGGATAGTATGGCGTAATCGTTGTCCTGCATGTTGTGTGTAGTACGTTTTTCTAAGGTGAATAACAGAAATCCGGCCCAGCTTTTTTGCCAAACTTCATCAATTAATAACACAAATATAACTTTTTAATAAAATAAGTGTGAATTTTTTGCGAAAATTCAACTTTCTAGGCGGGGTCATTGGGGAGACGACCTCGAGATACCCAAGATCCATTCTGTTGCTTATCAATAGCAACAGAATGGATTTGGTATAATTAGTTTATCTTTTATTTTCCCTTTTCGAACAAAGCTGAAAAGCTACTAATCCAATCAATAGCCCAGCGACAACAGTTTTCCCTATGAAAGCTTTTTTATTATACTTCCATTCGGCACCTAGTCCAAGTTCTTTGGCGATATTGGGAAGATGGCCTTTCGCGATGTCTTCAACAACACCTTCCAGCATATCGACACGGTCTGCCAGTACCAGCGGGAGCCAGCGGCCGTAGCTGGATTCGCTATATTTAAAGGCAATCCGTCGAATGGCGCCACTCAGTCCTTTGGGTGGATTGCCCGTTCCATAAACTGCTGTTAGGTTGGGGCGTTCAACAGAATGCAGTATCTCAACCGTTTCTTCCTGCAATGGGGGGCGCTGCCACGAATAGCCCTGATGTTCTTGGTTGTTTCGTTTTTTGATGGGATAGGTGGGGTCGTTTTTGGGGTCAAAATCGATTCCCCAGCCCTTGATATGCCCATATTCCGATTGTCTATCGTTGATAAAATCTTCGGGTGTAGTTTGATCTGTTATCATAGTAAAATATCTTAAATCGAAGCCGATGGTGGAATTAACACAGTTTTGATACAATGATCCAATTTGGAAGAGAAGAGGTGATATGCATCACCGACTTCTTCGAGTGGAACGCGATGTGTAATCAGCTCTTTGGGATTGATAACGCCATCCTTTACATGTTGGATCAGTTTGGGTAGCAGCCGCTTCACCGAAGCTTGGTTGGCCCGTATGGTGATTCCTTTATTTAACACATTGCCAATAGGAACCAAACTATTTGTAGGACCATAGACGCCTACAATAGACACAATACCCCCTTTTTTTACGCTATTAATCGCCCAATGTAATGCCGTGGTCGATCCGCCCTGTAGCATCAGGTATCTTCCCAGAAGACTATTCATGGTGTTACCTGCCGCCTCACAGCCCACCGCATCGATGCATACATCAGCGCCGAGTGAATCGGTGACCGTTTTGATAAAAACGACGGGATCGCCTATGGAGCGGAAATTGACTGCCTCACACTGGGCGTAGCGTTCGGCAAATTCGAGCCGATAGTCGACATGGTCGATTATAATCACGCGGGCAGCCCCGAACAGCCAGGAGCACTTGGCAGCCATAATACCAATTGGACCGGCACCAAAGACCACCACCGTATCTCCGGGTTGAATTCCCGCCATTTCGGCCGCCTGATAACCTGTCGGTACAACATCGGTCAGCAAAACCGCATCGTCGGGATCCATCCAGTCGGGAATGACGACCGGACCAACATCTGCGTAGGGCACCCGAACATATTCGGCTTGCCCACCTGCATAACCACCCGCAGTATGGGAATAGCCAAAGATACCGCCTACCGCAGTCGCTTCAGGATTGGATTCATGGCAGTTACCATACAGCTCCTGCCGACAGAAGGCACATTTACCACAGGCAATATTAAAAGGCACCATCACCCGGTCGCCAACTTTTAAATTTTCTATTCCAGCGCCTACCTCGACCACTTCACCTATAAATTCGTGTCCAAAGGTAGAACCCACCCGGGTGTCTGGTACTAAACCATGGTAAAGATGCAAGTCAGATCCGCAGATACAGGAGCGCAATACCCGCACGATGGCATCCTGCGGATGGAGGATCTCTGGCATGGGGGCATTTTTATCGGCACGTACGCGATAGGGCCCCCGGTAATTCATTGCAAGCATAATTCCTAAATTTTTAAACTGTCAAAAAAGCCAGCGTCCGTTCGATGACACTTACTTAGGAAGGAATGTGGTGATCCATTCGTTTGCCTATTTTACCGATAGGGGACTTATACGTATACAACGTATTTAGAACATCAAGGGAATCCAGTTTGAATTTATAGTGTATTTCAACAATCCAAAACCCAAGAATCAGCGTTGTTAAAGCGCTTATCCTAAGTTTCAATTTGAGGGTTACTTTTTTTGCCGATTGCGGCTGCAGAATGGACATGTTTTCGTAAACAAGATCCCGTTAATGAGACTTTATCTTTGAGCAAATCCGCAACGGTACCTGTAAATACTACAGTACCGCCATACTTACCTGCTCCAGGCCCAATATCGATAATCCAATCGGCCTGCGCAATGACATCGAGGTTATGCTCGATAACGATCAGCGTATTGTGGTTGTCCACCAGATTATTGATAAAGTTTAACAGCTTTTCGGTATCGTTTGGATGCAAGCCTGTGCTGGGTTCATCAAGCACGATAATTTTGTTGGAGTGCTTCAGTTCTTTGGTCAGTTTGAGCCGCTGTCTTTCACCTCCCGAAAAGCTGTCTGAACGTTGTCCTAAGGTCAGATAACCCAGCCCGAGTTGGAGTAACAGGTCAAACGACTGGCGATAGAGTTTATCCGGGAAAAAATCATAGGCTTCCTCTACGGTCATATCCATCACCGTAACAATATTTTTGTTATTGTAAAGATACTTTAAGACCGCAGGCTTAAAGCCCGAGCCGCCGCAGATCTCGCAGGTCTGTTCAATATCATCCATAAAGGCCAGGTCAATTTTTTCGATGCCGATACCTTTGCAGTTTTCACAGGCGCCGACGCTATTTCGGCTAAAAAGCTGATCGGATACCTGATTGGCTTTTGAAAACAGGGTTCGTATCGCATCCGATAAGCCCAGGTAGGTCAACAAATTGGAGCGTGAGCCCATTGAAAATAACGACTGGTCGATAATGGTTGCTTCGGGATAAAATTTGGGCAGCACTTTGTTGATCAGGGTGCTCTTGCCCGAGCCCGCCACGCCGGTTACCACGGTCATCAACTTTTCGGGAATCTTGACCTGGATGTCTTTCAGATTATGCAGATTGGCATGCCTGATTTCCAGATATCCCTGTGCCGATCGTGGTTTAGTATTCAGTTGGGGTGTTTTGGCAAAGTACTCGCCTGTTTTTCCTGTGGATGTTTTTAGCCCCGCAACCGTACCGTTATAGACAATCTCGCCGCCGTTTTTTCCCGACGCTGGTCCCATATCGATGACCCGGTCGGCTATGCGGATCAAATCGGGGTCGTGCTCAACGAGCAAAACAGTATTGCCTTTATCCCGTATCTGTTTAATAATTGCAGCTATGTTCTGTAAATCCATTGGATGAAGTCCGATGCTCGGCTCGTCAAAAATATAGAGTAAATCTGTCAGCCCGCTCCCTAGGTTTCGCACCATTTTTATGCGCTGACTTTCCCCGCCCGACAGCGTGTCTGTTCTTCTGTCCAAAGTCAAATACTGCAAGCCGATGTCAACGATATGTTGCAGTTTCTTTTTCAGTTCGGTAAGAATAACATCAAAAGTGTTGGATGGTAAAGAAGCAACAAATTCCAGCAGCTCATCGATCGAAAGGGACGTACAGTCGGCAATGCTTTTGCCCGCTATTTTACACGACAGAATCGTATCATTCAACCGTTTTCCCTTGCATACTGGACAAGTTTTGTTAACGATAATGGTGTTTAAAGCCTCTTTTCGGCTCATGATTTCCTTAGACTGCTTTTTGAGGAATGCTTTTTCAATGCGAGGGATAATACCCTCATATTGGACCGTTTTTCCCCATTCCGGATCAGGATGTTCGGGCTTGTGTTCGGCAGCGTGCAAAAGAAGATCCCATTCCTGCGGTGTATAGTCTTTCAGTTTTTTATCGCTGTCAAAATAGCCTGACTGGGTGTAGCGTGTCAGGCGCCAGCCACCTGGTTGAAAGGTCGGAAATCGGATAGCTCCTTCGTTCAGCGATTTTTGCTTGTCGATAAGGCGATCTACATCAATGGTCTGCATAATGCCCAGCCCTTCACAGGCCTTGCACATCCCCAAGGGATTATTGAATGAAAAGACATTTGAATAGCCGACAAAGGGTGTACCCATGCGCGAGAAAAGCAAGCGGAGGGAAGCATTTATATCAGTAGCAGTGCCTACGGTCGACCGTGCATTGCCGCCCAATCTTTTTTGATTAATAATAATGGGGACATTTAGGTTGTCGATTTTGTCGACATCAGGAACGCCGATATGCTGCAGCCGGTTTCGGATAAAACTGCCCTGTGTTTCGCTGAACTGCCTTTGCGCTTCAGCACCTATCGTTTCAAAGACCAAAGACGATTTGCCCGAACCGGAAACTCCTGTAAAAACCGTGATCTTTTTCTTTTCGATCTGAACCGAAATATTCTTGAGATTATTTTGTCGGGCATGTATGATGTGAATATGTTCCATAATCATTAACTTTGGTAATTATTAACTAAGTTAACTATTTTGGGTAATATGAACAAAACCGAACGCAAATTTTATGAAGTATTTACCGATTTACAATGCTTCATCTTGGCCAATATGAATAGGGGCGACATCAATGGCGTAACAGCGACCCACTATAATATGATCGAATATATTTACCGCCACGATCATTGTATCGTCAAACAGATTGCGCAGGCCTTTAACATAAGTCCGCCCGCAGTTTCCAAACAGCTCAAATTTTTGATTGCCAATAATCTCGTTGAGCAGCAGCAATCCTCGGCCGACCGCCGTATATTCAATTTGAGCGTAACGGATCAAGGCAAGTTTATTATCGACAATTCGGAGAATTTCAGGGAAACGGTGGCCAAAGACGCGGCTAAAAGCTTGACGGAGGAGGATTTAGATAAGCTGAGCGAATTGCTCCAGAGAGTCTTGACAACAATAAAAAAGTAGTATTGTGTTTTATATAAAATTACTTTTTTCAATGCTCAAATGTGCGCAAAAAAGATAAAATGCTTGCAGTTGCATTATTCTACTGGTTTTGTAAGAAATCCATCATCAATTGACTTTGCTAAAAATAAAGCCTAATTTTGACTTATCAACTATAGCTAAACCATCGAGAATGAACGTAACGCATGTCAGACAATTGTTTACCCAACTTTATGAAGAAAATTGGGGCAAGCTGTACGTGCATGTTTTCCGCATGTTGGATGACCAGGACGAGGCCCGTGATATTGTACAGGAAATTTTTACCAATCTCTGGGATCGCATGGAGCGTCTGGAAATCGTACACTCGTATCACGCTTATCTTTATCGCTCTGCCCGTAATCTGGTGATCAACCGCATTGCAAACCAAGATGTGGGACGTAAATATGATAACTACCTGCAACATGCTGTCCCAACATTTGAAGTGATGCCCGACGAACTGTTGCGGGAGAAAGAATTAGCGGAGCAGATCGACAAAGCGATTGAAAGGCTGCCGCGTAAAATGGCTCTGATCTTCAGGAAAAGCCGTTTTGAACAACGGAGTTATCGCGAGATCGCAGCAGAACTTGATATTTCTGAACAGACGGTTAAAAAGCAGATTTACAATGCTTTGACGGTTCTGAGAAAAAAAATACGCACAATTTTTATTTTTTTCTACCACTAAGTTGCCGCTATCCTGTCTTCTAAATAGTATACAGGATAGTACCTATGAAACAACGATTAACGAAACAATTACTGGAGAAGTACCAACAGGGTATGTGCAGCACTGAAGAAAATGCACTTGTCGAAAGTTGGTACAATCAGCTCAGCCGGCAAAATAATGCAAAAGACATTCCTGAACTGGATCTGGCTGCCGAAGACCAGTTTTTCCAACAGCATATTTTTGGTCCCGAATGGCGGGCTAAACGCCATAAAAAAGCCTATTTAAAGGTTGCAGCCAGTATGGTGTTTTTTTTGATGGCCGGTGCGGCGATATACTTCTTTTCCCCGCGGCAGCAAGCTCCGAAGCCATTGCCCTTTAGTATTGGTCAATTTCAGGCCGATCTGTTGATCGGAAATGAGGTGATGAGCCTGAGTAAGGAAAAGCCGTTTAGCCCCGAGTGGCTCGATCGGCATAAGGATAGCAACGTGGCGCTTCAAACCAAAAGGGGACAGGAATTTAAAATGGAACTTCCGGATGGGACGCTGGTGTGGTTAAATGCCGACAGCAAGCTCAAAATTGAACCGGGGTATAATGAACATAAACGTTCGGTATTTCTGGAAGGTGAGGCTTATTTTAAGGTGGCCAAAAATAAAGCGAAACCTTTTATTGTGCACGTGGGGAACACCCGTATCGAAGCACTGGGGACAGCTTTCAACGTGAAGTTGTATCCAAAGGACAACGCGCTTTTAACGACCCAGCTTGACGAAGGGAAAATACGGGTCAGCAATGCTGGCCTGGACGAGATTCTGCTGCCCGGACAGCGGATCCAGCTGAATGTGCTGAATGGAGCCTTCCAGCGGCTGGCGGAAAACAGCCAGCCCGATATAGCCAACTGGAAAGACGGGTACTTTGAATTTGACCAGACACCGTTGCCTGAGATTTTAGCGGATCTGGCGCGTTGGTACAATTTCACCTATAGCCTGTCGCCTGCCTATAAAAATAAAGTCCTTAGTGGAAAAATCAGCAAAAAAGAATCCTTTGAAGAAGTGTTGAAGATTTTACGCTTCGCCGGTATCAATTATACCATTGAGAAAAACGAACTCTTGCTTATTCCCTAACCAAAATCGTAACAAACGAATTTTCAATCTAAATACCTTATGAAAAAGTCCGTAAAAACCCTGCTATTGATGCTGATGCATGTGAATGCCTATGCTTTGACCCAGCAGGCAGACAAGTCAATTGACCATGTCCGATTTAAACAGCTCGTCAAATCCATCGAGCAACGCAGTGATTATCGCTTTGTGTATGATCCCAATGAGATCAATCCGGATCTACCAGTAGATGTCAATTTAAACAACGCCAATATTCCTGAACTCCTCAGGCAGGCGTTCTCAGCTAAAGGCATACGCTACCAAATTGTCAAAAATACCATCGTGCTCCAGGGGAAGGGGGCTGCAAAGGCGGTCCAGATGACCATTTCCGGTCAAGTCAGCAATGGATCCGGTGCAGCGCTTGAAGGGGTTAGTGTACGTGTTAAAAATAAGGTAGCTAGTACTATGACCGATGCTAACGGTCGTTTTAGTTTAAATGGCCTGCAGCAGGATGATATACTACTTTTGAGTTATGTGGGCTACCGCAGCAAGGAAGTCACGGTTCAGGCTAAGGGTATCATCGACATCAGTCTCGAGGTAGATCCCGGTAACCTGGATGAGGTAGTGGTAATCGGTTACGGGACGTCTTCGATACGCAAAAATACGGGTTCGGTATCTAGCGTCACGAGCAGGGAGATCGAAACACAACCGGTACTAGACCCCTTGGCGGCCTTGCAGGGGCGCGTTGCGGGACTTAATATCGCTTCCAATTCGGGCTTGCCGGGCAGCTCCTTTCAGGTGCAGCTGCGTGGCGTCAACTCTTTGACTAATGGCAGCAGTCCGCTTTACATCATCGACGGTATTCCATTTTCGGACGAAAGTATGAATCAGTTTACCGCGGCCAATGGCAACCAAAGCCCGCTCAGCCTGATCAATCCCAAGGATATTGAACGCATCGATGTGCTTAAGGATGCTGATGCGACAGCCATTTATGGCTCCCGGGGCGGAAATGGGGTGATCTTGATAACCACAAAAAAAGGAAATAAGAGCGGACTTAAAATAGACTTTAATGCCAATGTAGGCTCCGGTAAGGCCATTCGCAACTTGAAGATGCTGAACACCGAGCAATATCTGGATATCCGGAAGGAGGGATTTAAAAACGATAACTGGACAGCGACAGCAGATAATGCGCCGGATCTGCTCACCTGGGATCAGTCCGCCTACAGCGACTGGCAAAAGGTGTTTTATGGTGCATCGGCCCCTTTCTCTACCTATCAGCTGTCATTTTCCGGAGGAAACGAAAATACCCAATACCTGGCCAGTGCCAATTTCAATCGGCAGGGTGACCCCTTGCCCGGTAACAAGAATTATCAGCGTGGTGGTGCGTTGTTGAACTTGTCTACGCAATCCAAAGACCAGCGATTTAAACTCAACAGCAGTTTCAACCTCAACCTGGACCGTAACAATACGGTACCTACAGATATTGCACAGTTTTATAACCTGGCGCCCAATTATCCCATATACGATGAAAATGGCGACTATTATTGGTTTCAGCAGAGCTTACAGAATCCCGCCGCCTATATGGAGCGCTCGAGTGTTTCTAAATCGAAATCTCTGCTGGCCAACTTTTCCGCCGAATACGCGATCTTACCCGAATTGGTCGCAAAAGTCAACCTGGGCTACAACCTCAAAAGCATGGACCAGACGCGCTTGCTGCCCAATGCGGGATTTAATCCATTGACGAGTACGGGTTCCATGGCCTCTTACGGGAATTCGGATTATCAGTCCTATATCATTGAACCGCAATTAAACTACAGCAAAACAATTGGTAAACATGATTTTAAACTGCTTTTGGGCGGAACCTGGCAGCAAAGGGTCAGCGAAGGAAAATACTTCGATGGCAGCAGTTACCCGAGTGATTCGCAGTTGGACAATATCGGTGCTGCAGGTATCCTTGTGAACCGCAACAATCAGTATGCAGATTACCGTTACCAGTCTGCATTTGCACGTATCAATTATGCTTATGCCGACAAATATCTGTTAAATTTCAGCTACCGAAGGGATGGCTCTTCCCGCTTTGGGCCCAACAACAAGTACGGTAACTTTGGGTCTATCGGTGCAGCCTGGGTGTTCAGCAGCGAAGAATTTCTCCAGGATCAGTCTATCTTGAGCTTCGGTAAGCTTCGTGCCAGCTGGGGGGTGACGGGTAATGACCAGATCGGTGATTACCAATACCTGGATACCTGGGGCACAGGCTTTGCCTACCAGGGCATTACGGGACTTTATCCGACACGGGTGTTTAATCCTAATTTTGGATGGGAAGAAATTAAAAAGAAAGAACTGGGGCTCGACCTTGGATTTTTCAGGGACCGTATTTTCCTCACGGCCAATTATTACAACAATAGATCGGATAATCAGTTGATCAATATCGTGCTCGCACCGCAGACGGGCTTCAGTTCGTATTTTGGTAATACGCCGGCCCTGATCGAAAATAAAGGTTTGGAGTTTGAGCTCAGCAGTGTGAATATCCAAAAGGAAAAGTTCAGCTGGAAAACCAATTTCAATATCACTTTCCCGTCCAATACCCTGCTGGAATATCCCATGCTTGCGAGTAGCAGTGATGTGCGGCGATATGTCATTGGCGAGTCCACCCGTATCGTCCGCGGATTTCAGTTTACGGGAGTGGATCCACAAACCGGGGTCGCCCAATTCCGGGATGTGGATGGTGACGGGAAAATTACGGATTTCAACGATTATGTGACGCTGGGATCCCTGCTGCCCAAGTACTATGGTGGTATGGGCAATAATCTGAGTTATGGCGATGTGAGCCTTGGATTTCTATTTCAGTTTGTCAAACAGGAGGGACCATCCATTGGTTACGGCCCACAGGCAACGACTATCGGCGGACTGGGCAATCTGGATGAATATGTGTTAAACCGTTGGCAGCAGCCTGGTGACCTGACGGATGTACCACGCGCTACGGCCAATAGCGCCAACGACGCCAACCTGGCTTACCGTAATTACTACCGCTATTCTTCAGCCGTATGGGACGATGCTTCGTTCATCCGCTTAAAAAATGTATCGCTCAGTTACGATATCTCCAAATGGGCAAAGAAGATCAATATAAACCGTGCTGTGGTACAGTTCAATGCGCAGAACCTCTTTACCTGGACAAGCTTCAGAGGTATGGATCCCGAGATGCCTGGTTTTGACCGCACGTATGTTTCGGATGTCAATCCCTTTGGTTCGGTACGCAACAGCGCCACACCATCCATGGGCACGTATACATTTGCGGTTCAGCTCACTTTTTAATGATCATAAAACTAAAGACTTATACCATGAACAAATATATCATCTACAGCCTTTTTGCGACACCACTGCTAAACATCTCCTGCAATAAATTTTTGGCCGTAGACCCGCCCAAGACCGAAGTGGCGGCAGAGTCGGCCTTCAGTGACGAAAAGACGGCCACAGCAACCGTGGGCGGACTCTATACCAGTATGAACAACTACAATAATCAGTTTGCCAGTGGACTGATGTCTATCGTGCTGTCCAGCCTGGCCGACGATTATAACTCAGCCTTTACAAGCTACGATGAGTACAAATACAATAGGCTGAGTCCCGCGACCTCGTATCTCGATCGGCTCTGGTCGCAACCCTATAGCTATATCAATCACAGCAATAAGATTATCGAGGGCCTTGAAGCGTCGGCACTCAGCGCCAAGGTAAAGGCGCAGCTCTCTGCAGAAGCGCGTTTTACGCGGGTATTCAATTACTTTTACCTGAGCAACCTCTTCAATAGAGTGCCCTTGATCACCGATACCAAGGATCTGGAAGCCAACAACCGAAAAGGCCCGGCATCCAGGGAAGAGCTCTATGCTTTCATGGTGGATGATCTGCAAAAAGCTGCTGTCGATATTGCGGATGCCTATCAGGGGAATGAGCGTACCCGCCCCAATAGAAAAGCGGTTGACGCGCTATTGGCCCGGGTATATCTGTATCATGCTGACTGGGCCAATGCCGAAGCGATGGCCGACAAAGTTATCGCGGATAACCGGTACGAACTGTCGCGCGACCTCAATACCGTTTTTTTGAAAACGAGCAAAGAGGCCATCTGGCAGCTGCAGACCGTTAATCTTTCTACTGCTGGGGTCAATACCTGGGAAGGTTTCAGCATCGTTCCGACTGTAGCGACGGCACGAAGTTACTATCAGGTGTATGATGCGACCGTGGCAGTCTATGAGCCGAACGACTTGCGCAAATCGCAATGGTTAAAGCCTTATGTGGTCAATAATAAGACGCTTTATATGCCGTATAAGTATAAGGTGCGCACAGGCGCACCTGTTACCGAATACAATACGGTGCTGCGCCTTGCCGAGCAGTATCTGATCCGTGCCGAAGCGCGGCTAAACCAGAATAAGTTGCCGGCGGCATTACAGGATATCAATCAAATCCGCGAGCGTGCAGGCCTTGCTGCATTTCCACAAACCCTGGACAAGGCGAGCATCGCCCTGGCACTTGAAAAAGAGCGTCAGCTGGAACTGCTCGGCGAATGGGGACACCGTTGGTTTGACCTGGTGCGAACAAACAGGGCCCTGCCTGTACTTTCGAAGGTCAAAACAGACTTTACTGAAAGCGATACCAAAATACCGATCGCCAGTGCTATTCTAATCACAAATGCTAACCTCCAACAGAATGATTAAGCTATATAAACAGGCCTCGCTGCTATTTAGACAGGCCTTGCTGCTGCTGTTGCTGCCAGCAACCTTGGGAGTGCAGGCACAAGTAAGCATTTCGCCGCAAAAAGCAGCGGCCGGTGATACCGTGACCATCAGCTTTGATCCGGGAAAATCTACTGATGCCCCAATTGAAGGGCCATTTTTTGTGGATTTCAACTATTCAAATTTTTACGAATTCCCGAGCCGCATGCCCATGCAGCAGGAGGGTGGAATCTGGCGTGTGCGTTTTAAACTGCCGGCCTACGCTAACTTTTCCTGCTTTACGATTGCCGACAAAGACAAGAAATTTGTACAGCAGGCAAGCGATAGCAGTCAGTATGAGATCTACGTCTATAAGCAGGGAAAACTGATTGCTGGCAATTACCTTGGGAAATCATACAGTGTACCGGTCCAAGATAAGACTTCGGATCATATCCTTGCTACACAGGAATATTACCTCAAGAAGGAGCTGAGTCTGTATCCCGACAATTACGAGGCACAGCTCCGACTGATTGTGCTACAGATGAAAAACGCTGGTCCGGCCCAGCAGGAGCGGCTGTTGCAAAAGGGCTTGGCGGTGGTGGAACAAAAATTTAGAAGCAATCCGCTCTTTGAAGGGAACCTCAACAAGGTGACCATGGGTTATCTGATACTCGGCCAAAATCAAAAGGTGGATTCGATCCGCCAGGTGGTGGTCGACGAGTTTCCCAACAAGAGGATCGGCATAGCCTATCGGCTCAATAAATTGTTTCGCGAGCAGGATTCCACGGCAGTGGTTGCCAAGATCGGGCAGCTTCTTGGCCTTAAAACCGCCGATAATGAGGCGGCCTATGGCAGCGCTTACGACTATCTTTTTACCTACTATGTGCGGCATGGTGACAGCGTACAGGCCAAGAAATACCTGCCCCTGATCACCCGATGGGAGCAAGATCCCTACAAATGGCGCGCATACCATCATTATGTGCAGCTGCTCTTGGATCGTAAGCTGATGCTGCAGGATGCGTCCAAACTCAATTTATATCTACTTGATAGTGTTGCGGCCTATCCGGTAAGTTTAATACGCTATTTCCCCGAAACGGGCTATCTGGTGGCCCACGATCCCAGCAAGGCGGATAAGCTTACTGCGGTAAAAGCAGAAATTATGGCCAATCAGGGACTTATAGCTGCTCAGTTAAACCAGCCTGAAGCGGCCCGGGGCTGGTTTGCCAAAAGTATCCCTACACTCAAATCGGCGGCACTGCTCCGGGCAGTGGCCATACAGTATCAGCAGTGGAATGATCCAAACAGTGCAATACCCGCATTGGAGGCAGCCTATCGTTATGCTCCTTTTGATGCGACGACGCGTGAGCTTCTCGACAAAGCGATCATTAAAAACGGAACGGACAATGCTGCCGAACGGCAGGCTTATTTTAGCAAGCTTGACAAGCAATGGAAACAAGGATATTACCAGGAGTTTCAGAAAATCATCGGCAGTACGCCATTTCCAGAGGATATCAGCATTGTCGATATGGACAAGAAACCGTTGCTCAAAACGGAACTGAAGGACAAGATTGTCATCATTGATTTTTGGGCAACCTGGTGCAAGCCCTGCATCGCCTCATTTCCCTATTTGCATCAGGTATACAAAAAATATGCGGATGATCCGCAGGTGAAGTTCGTTGTCCTCAATTCGGGCAGTGGAAACAGCTGGGACGATGCGTACAAATGGGCAAAGGCCAATCCCGAATTTGACTTTACATTTTATTACAATCAGGATAAAAAGCTCAGTAGCAAGCTGGATATCACATCGATTCCGACAACATTGATCCTGGACAAAAAGGGGAACATCCGCTTTCGGAAAGTGGGATTTGAAGGTGAAAAGCTACTGCAGAGCTTGGATGCCATGATCGAATACCTGAAAGAATTGGAGGATTAATTTGTTGAATGCGTCCATGCAGCTGTTCGGGCATTAAAAAAGACTTGAATAACAAAGGGTTTAATGATTGAAGACCCTTTGTTATTAGCAAAATCGATATCTTATTTTGAAGGAGGGAGCTCAACCTTGCCCTTAACCTGTTGCATAGCCAGCTGGTGGAAATAATCAACAATGTCTGCATACTGCTGATCGTTCGCGAGATTAATCAATTGATGGGGATCGCGAACCACATCTGTCAGCGATTTTCCGGTACCATGTCCGAAAAATTCCGCATATCGCCATTTTTCAGTTCGAACGGTGATCCCCGTAACACCTTTTCCATTTTCGTTCCAAACGGTATAAGCAGGTCTTTCCCAGGTTTTATCAGGTTCATAAAGCAATGGCTTTAAACTTTTTCCTTCTAGGTTCTTATAGCTGGGTAGTCCACATAGGTCGACTAAAGTTGGGTAAATGTCTAGCAGCTCCACCACACGAGGAGAAGACTGCCCGTTACCTTGTGCCCGTGGATCGTAAATAATAAAGGGCACTCGGGTGCCTTGTTCCCACAAGGAACCGGCTTTGGACCATTTCCCTTTTTCTCCCAGTTGATAGCCATGATCGCTCCAAAAAACCACAATGGTGTTTTCTTTCAATCCAGATTCTTCCAGTTTCTGTAGTACCCGGCCCACATTCCAGTCCATGTAACTTATGCAGGCAAGGTAGGCTCTGATATATTCCTTGGCTTCTTGTGTCGATGCCGTGCGGTTGACAAAGAAATCGGCATTTCTCCGGCGGATGGATCCGGCCGGAAATCCCACCGGTATACCGGGCATCGATGAAAAATCAGGAGGAAGGGCAATACTGTCTAAATCGTATAGATCAAAAAACTCCCTAGGGGCTACAAAGGGTGTATGCGGTTTTGAAAAGCCGCAGGCCAAAAAGAAAGGTTGCTTGGCTTGTTTGAGATCTTCTAAATATTGAATGGCTTTGTCCGCCACTTTCGTGTCGCCTATATGCCTGGCATCTTCGCCTGTTAGGGCCGCCCATTTATCGGATGCTACTGTCGCTGCGTAGGGTTCTATACGGGGAGCTGAATTGCTGTAGGCTTGCCAATACGATTGTGAGTCCACCGCAGACGGAGCCGAAGCATTGATCACGGTGCCGTATTGTCGTTTCTCGCCGCCAATATCCCAGGCCTCGGTGTCATCTATTCCGCCATGAAAGACTTTGCCACTCCGAATAGTCGTGTAACCGTTTTGCTTAAAATATTTAGGCAGGCTGATCCAGTCTGGAAAAGATGCGTTAAACCATTCTCTATTTCCATACAGGCCACTGGTTGTTGGGCGTTTCCCTGTTAACAACGATGATCTGGAGGGGTTGCACAATGGGTATTGACAATAGGCATGTTCAAACCATACGCCTTTTACCGCGAGCTGATCGAGGTGGGGGGTATGTGCCAAAGAATGGCCATAGATGCCCATATCTGTTCGCAGGTCGTCCGCAATCAGAAACAATACATTGTATTTTTTGGGAACTGAATTTACAGCTTTCTGCTGTTGTGCTTGCCCCTGTAGACATAGGGCAAGTTGCAGGAAGCATAGTGTAAGGTTAAGAGATATTTTCATTTTGATTTGTTTTCGTTAGCCGTATGCTGTTGTTCATCGAGTGGATTTGCTATAATTTGGATAGGGTGAGCCATTTTATCACCTGCCGGCTTGCGGTAAGCCGCAGCCCAAAGTAGCCTTTGGTATTTTGGATGCCTTCTTCCACAAATAAACGCTTGCCGTTCATCCAGACTTCTGTTTGTCTCTTTGATGCACGTACGAAAGTAGAGATTGTGTCGGAGCGGCCTGCCTCCAGCAAAAAAGGTTTTTCATTTTTCTCGGCCAAAAGTATCCTTTCGCCAGATCCGTCGTAGCGGCGAAACCGGGTTGTACTGTTGTTGTTGCCCCCAATACCCACATAGAAAAGTATTAGGTCATTATAACTGTCTAATCTACCATCCCTGGATTTAAGTTTTATTTCGTTGTGCGGCTCCTGTGCGAGCCAAAACTGGTTCAGATCAGAGAGCCGTTTGTTCTCGCCCTTGTCAAGACTTATTTCCCTTTCGTATTGGATGAGGTAATCGCCGGTCAGCAAGGTGTCTAGCCATAAAGTGGCTCCGCCATAGGAGTCAATAACTAATCCTTCGTTGCTCGCTTCAATATGCGACTTGTCGGGATACTCCAGTTCGATGATCCATCGGTTTACTTCGTTTAATGGCACTTTCCATGTGGACTTTTCTTGCGCTGGACTAATAAAATGAATCAACAGCAGCCAAGATAATGTGAAATAGCGCCTTTTAAAAAATTTGAGCATAACGTATTATTTTAGAAACTTACCGACGTAATGTAGGCACTGAAACGTACTTAAGCTCCATTGGGCCGCTTCGTTTGTTGATATATTTTTCCATTCCTGCTGATTGTTTGCTAGCCCTACCAGTGGTATAGTGGTGGCCTGAACGAAGGATCCGGCCTTGGTTCCAAGAAGTTCATGCCATGTTCTTTCTGCCAGCAACTGATCACCCAATTTGAATGCGGCATAAGCCGTAAGCCTGGCATGGCTGCTCCGTAGGTTAAATTTGCCTTCTTTGGTACCCAGCGCATGTAGCCGCTCCTCATCGGATGCGTTGTATAAGCGACAGTATTGCAGCCAGGCTGTTTCAAATCTTTTGTCGGGAATTACAAGCAGTATTTCCTGACAGATTTCGACAAGTCCAAACACAGCATTCAGATGTGATACCCGCACAGTTTTATCTTTTTGGCGGTCAAATTTTCCGGTAGCAATATCCAGCAGGCTCAGCCCTGTGAAAAAACCTTGCGGTTGGTCGGCGATGCTTTGCATGCTGGCTTTGAGGCGGGCCAATATTGTAGGGTCGAGGGTTCGTTCCCATTCTGTAAACCATGCTGCCGCAATCGCTCCCCAGTCGGTACCAAAACCTACCAGCGCTTTGCCTTTTTCTGTGACAACAGGTTCATCCACTCGCTTGCGAAGGGCCACGATATCTTGAAGCCTATAAGCGGCTTCCACCTGCTCACGCAACAGATCGCCTGTACGTTCATCTGCGGTGAGGTAATAATAAAACCGTCTGTTGAGCGCCGTACTGATACGGAGCTGCTTGGCACTGCAACCCCAATGCATCACATTGTGGCGGCTTCCCAAAGGGGCAAACCGCCCAAGATGATGTACATCTACTTCTCCGGTGTGTCTGCACATGGCTTCGGCAAAACGAAAGCAATCGCGATTGCCCGAACGGAGGTAATAGTACCAGAGCCAAAGATCGGTGCCAAGTTCAGAGTTATCCCAGGCAAAACCGCCCACATCGTATTTCCACACATGTCGATCTGCATCATAACTATGCATGACGTCGCCGTAGTTCCAGAATCCGTACCAATCTCTACGATCAACCTCTCCCTTATAGAAGGTAACGAGTGCATCCAATTTATCTTCCAGCGCCGCTTTCAGGGCCGAGCTGCGGTCTGGAAGCCCCCAGTTGGCGCCAAACACCTGCTGCTCGAAGAGATAGGATGGACTGGCCGATAGTAGTGGTGGTTGCTGGTATGCCTGCGCCAGTTGCCTCAATTTTTCAGACGAGGGGCTCTGGTCGAAGATGGATAAATATAATTCGGAGGTGCGTGCGACACCGATTGGACTTCCGTATCCAGCCTCGTAGTCTTCGTAGGTGATCTCGAGGCCTTCCCATTGTTTTTCATAGCTGTCCTGTCCCATGCCGTCGTGGTAGAATCGCAGGTCCATTGCTTCGGCCTTCGGAGCCCACAACCAGGCTGTCAGGGTAGCTGCATCGGATGCGGCACCACGGATATCCAGCTGGCCCGGATAACTTTGCCAAAAGTTACGAATACCCAAAGCGACTCCAGCGGAAGGTGTCCCTAAGTATGCGGTTCCCATAGCGCGGCCACCATCGTGGCTATGAATCCAAGCATGGCCGGATTTGGTCCGTTTTTCGATGCTGCTGGCAGAGGGATGGGCCTGCAGCAAGGTATAATCGCCAAATTCGGGAATAAAGGGGAGTCCTTTTTTTGCGGTCTCCGTAATGTTCTCCCATTTGACTTCCTTTCCTTCCAGCTGTTGCTTCCGTACCGCGCTGCCTGGATCACGGCGAAGTCCCGTAAGCCCTTTCACCGCTTCGGAAAAGACTTCGCCGTTTTCCCCGACAAAACGAATGTAACGATTGTAGGTCGGCGTATCATGCAATGGCATTACCACAGATAGGCCTATTCCCTTGATAAAATCGCGCTGTTCATCGCCGTCATATAAAAAGGTGTGAATTACTTTTATCGTGGGCGACTTGTCGTAAAGATAAAAACGGACGATAAACGGGATTTTTTTTTGCTCGCCATGCTGATGCGTTCCCGCCACGCGAATGAGGACACGCTGGCTGCCACTGTTTTCGACTACAGTTTTTTCAATATGGGACTGCCATGTAATCCTATTTAAATTTTCTTCGGGTTCTGCATCAGGGGCATCCTGCAACAAAATCTGCAAGAAAGCAGCGCTAGCAACGAGCCGGCCATCTTGTCGGATTTCCTGTAGCAGCTTAGTTCCCGTCTTTCCGAAAGTCACTTTTAAAAGGCCATTATCGACAGTGATGGACTCCTCGTGCTCCTGTACTTGGATCCCTGGCTGTATGCGCTCACTCGCTGTCAAAAAAAGTTCTTCCTGGATCAGTGTCGATGGATTAGCAACGGCGCATGCCGACCATTTCACGGAACCATCTGGCCAGAAAGCCAAGGGCCAGGTTTGGATGGGGGCCGTATGGCCCTGGTTATCGCGCAGCTCGAATTGCTGCTGTTCCCTTACCTTTCCTTTTGGCCAGGGGACACCGAAAGTTGTCCCCAAAGAGGGTGCTCCCTGTTGCCGGTCGATCCAGTGCAATGGAATATCCAACGCAGCTTCTGAGTGGTTATCACCGCTTTTATGTGCAGTCCGGTTTGGACCGCCATATAAGTTGAGGCTGGCGAGCGGCCCGATGCCCAAACCGAAGAGGCCGGTGTTTTTTATAAATTTCCGTCTGTTCAATGTCATGTTAAAAGGGTTAATATCCAGGATTCTGATAGGCACGGCGGGCTGTTTCATCCAGGAGCACACCATCTTTATCGGTTAACATACTGATATACGATTGCGGAAAAGGTTTGAAAGTATGGGTTGCCGAAAAGGTTCCCTTTCCGTTGCCGTCCTGACCATTCACTCCGGATGGATTATCCGATTTGGGCCATCCCGCATTTCGGCTCGAAGCAAGCTGGGCATGATGCAACATATGCTCCAGCTGTATTCCTGCATGGTGTATCCCTTCGTATAAGACCTGCTCCGTATTAAACTCGCGCGAGTATTCATTGTAGATAAAATGGACAAAACGTTTCAATTCGGTATTCGCCTCAGACGGATATTGTTCGGCCTTGGATTTCGCGGAGCTTCCGTCCCAATAGGAAGCGTCGACGCTGATTTTATCAAAGGTGGCCGTCGCGGAGCTGTAAGGGTAAGAGCGTTCTTCTGCACGCAATGATTCGGCTCCAGGGTACAAGCGGGCCAATACCTCGGCGCGGTTTTCTCCGGCTTTGTAGGCGGCTCGGTTTCGTAATTTATTGATATCGGCAATGGCATTGGCATAGTCTCCTTTTCGGCCATAGGCTTCTGCACGGATAAGAAAAGTTTCGGCGAGTCGAAAAATGGCTACATCACGCGTACCAAAATGGTTGTCTACTGTACTGCGATTCGGATCGATAAATTTTCGTGAAGATGGACGCACTTTCCGGTTTAATAACAGCCCCGCGTTTCCACTGTACCTGTCGGCACCTGTCTTTCGGTAATAATATTTTCCGTTGTCTTTGATCCATCGCGGATAGAGTACATAAGGTTGTGCGAGGGCCTCATTGATATCAATGGCCGTTTCTTTGCTGTTTTCAAGGAAAACAAGTCCCAAATCAGCGGTTCCAATTTTCCGCTGCCCGGCCTGCGCATTCCGCCCTTTCCAGGATGGACGTGTATAGTTCGGCTTGATATTGGCATTAAAGAAATCGGCTTCATTAGCTTGCCAGGCCAGGGAAGCATTCTTAGCGTCGGTATAGGCAAGACCGGGACTGTCCGATTGGGACGCATTATCGAAAGAAGCACTCTGATATTCGAGCTGGAATGATTTTTCAAAACGGGAATCATTTATTTTATCCGTAAATACATCATAACCCCAGTCTGAGGGTAAAAATCCCTGACCTTTTAGCAGTCCATAAGACCAGGTCCAGCTTGGGATATTCCAGGCCGCATTGCGGTAATCGGCGGTGAAGGCTGCATTGGTGCGCATGCCGTAACGACCATTGTCCAAATTATTACCATAGGAGGCCTGTAGGATGATCTCTGGATTTGTTTCGTTCGTCCAATTTCCTTTCTCAATGGCAAAAAGGTCCCAATAATTTGAGGCCAGGGTGATCCCGGAATTTATGACCTGAGAGGAATAATAAATGGTGGAATCCAGATCTGCTATTCCTTCCCCTTTATATAATAGCCCCTGGTAGGCATTGGGACTTGCGGGGTCTAAAGTGCCGTCTGCATTCCGGTAGGATTTAAAGGCTGCGGCCTGATGGCGCTGCAGGTAAAGTTTCGCTAGGAAATGCTGGGCTGCATTGCGGGTAATCCGCCCGCGCTGCGTCTGTACGGCAATAGGTAAATGCTGCTCGGCAAATCGCAGGTCTGAAATTAATTTTGCATAAATGGTCGCCGAATTTGTTTTGGGCAGATAAAAATTGGCCGGAAGACTGTTGTTGCTTTTCAGAGGAAAAGGAACATCGCCCAGTTGGGTAACCAGTAAGTAATAGGCATAGGCCCGTAGAAAATAGAGTTCGGAAAGCTTTTGATTGGCATATGCCGCGTCATTTGCATACTTTCCTGGTGCTCTTTCGGTAATAATTTCGATGGCTTTGTTGCAGTCATTTATAATGGGGTAGGCCCCCAATAGTTGGGTTTGATAATAGCCGATCAGGTTATTGGCGTATTCGCCTGCGGCTCCTGATGGCGACCACACTGCGGGACTGAAGGTAGCCCATGCATTATCAAGTGGTTCGACGATATCGTTGCCTGTTTCAAAAAGAAAGGGACCTTCCATAAACCCATATTTAAAACGTAAGATGTTGTAGTTTGCAACGACCAGTTCGTCAAGTCCTTTTTCAGATTCAAAATAGTCTTGAGTAATCGTAGAGACCATTTCTTCTTTGAGAAAGTCTTTGCAGGAACTTAATCCTATTCCTGTCGATAGTATAGTTAAGGCCCAAAGGGCACCTTTTTTTATAGTGTTTTTTTCAAGTCTCATGTGTTGTTGATGCTATTGATTTAAAGACCGATTCTTAAGCCGAGCACGGCACTGCGCAATAAGATGGTATTGGCGGTCTGACCACCACGCTGGGCAGCAGCAGCATTATCCCAGCCATTCACATCGTCTGGATTGAGGCCTATTTTTACCGCTTCGCCGCCCCAGATTACTGGATTTTGGATCTGTGCATATACTTGCAGGCTTCCGATATTGAGCCTATCCAACAGGGACTGTTTGAACGTGTAGCCCAGGGAGATATAGCGCAAAGAGACCAAACTGCCATTGGTATAATTCCGGGCGGCATTGTAGTTGGTATACGTTGCTGTCGTCTGCTGTGGGAAAGAAGCCGCAGTGTTTTCAGGACTCCAAACATCGTTTTCAATCCGTCGTCCGTACGTCTGAAGTGCACCATAATAACGGCTACCGATGCGCGCATAGACGAAGAAAGAAAGATCCCAGTTTTTGTAACGAAAAGCGTTGACAATACCGCCACTCCATTTGGGCCTGTTGCTGCCCAGCAGCTCTTTATCATTGTCGTTGATGGTTCCAAATCCGTTGTCAAGATAGGTCACCGTTTCGCCTGATGCGAGTGTGACAGATTTTGCGCCCTCGGTACCGGGCTGCACTTCCACCAGTTGCTGGTCTTTAATCTTTACTTGCCCCGGTAGCGCCGTGATATTGCCAATTTTCCGATACAGTTCAATCAGCCGGAGGTCTTCGGGAGTATGCTGCCACAAGCGGTCGTATACATAGTCCCTAAATACCGCTATTGGTTGCCCGATAAACCAACCATTGGCGACATCGTCTACCTTGCCATCGACCAATTCGACGATCTTCTCGCGGTTTCTACTCCAGGTCAAGGTGGTGTTCCAGGAAAAATCTGGGCGGTCGACATTTTTACTTGATAACGAGATTTCAAGCCCGCTGTTACTCGTTTTTCCGATATTGCCCAATATGCTGTTGTAACCTAATACTGGGGGAATGGATCGATTGAGCAGGAGATCTTTGGTATTCGCCCGATACCATTCGATCGAACCCGATATCCTGTTGTTCAGAAATCCAAAATCCAGTCCCACATTATGCTGCACAGTTTTTTCCCAGCCAAGATTGGCATTCGGCATAGACGATGATTTATAGCCCGGATATTGGGTTTCGTCAAAAACATAGGCTGCACCTGCGATTGTTCCCGAAGTGGTGTAGGGAGATACCGAAGAATTTCCTGTTACACCGATTCCATAGCGGAATTTGAGCTGATTAATCCAACTGACCTGTTTCAGCCAGGGTTCTTCTTCCAGTTTATAGGCGACTGCCAAAGAGGGGAAAAAGTCAAACTTGTGCCCTTGTGCAAGTACCGATGCGCCATCCCAGCGGCCAGTAGCTGTAAGGAGGTACTTATTTTTCAGGGCATAATTGGCGCGTAGCATATACGAAAGCAGCGTGTATTTGCTATAGGATGTACCATAGCTCATGGGGCGGCCCAGATCATTTGCCCCCAAATTGTACCAGAGGGAGGAAGGAAAGGTGATATCCTGTGCCCGGATATTAATACCATTGGATCGATTTTCCTGTGATGACTGCAAGGCATCCACTTTCAGCGACTGATCAGCCCACTTCTTATCGAACGTTAACATATTCTCAAACACCCAGGATAACCGTTTGCTGTGGGAATTATAGCCAATCAGCGGAGCGGTACCTACGGCCGAAAATGGGTTTGTGTAGTCAGGTCCATAGAAGGAACCATTTTCTACCCCGGTATATTGTACCCCAAATTTAAGCTGATATTTTAGCCAGGGGGTAAAATTGAGCTGCGCAAAGGCATTGGAAAGCACACTATACTGGGTGTACTCATTTTTGCTGTTTTCAATATTCAGCAAGACATTATGTGCTGACAGACCGGTACGATTGGTGTTTAAGAGAAGGCCATTTTCGTCATAGGCCGGCGCATAAGGCATGAGTGCTAGGGCTTGGCTGTAGGAATCTTTTCCACCCGAATTGGCGGAATTATCGGCCATTCCATAGTTTTGGACAGCATAGCTTCCTATTGTTGATATGCCCAGCTTCAACCATGTTCGTGGTGAAACATCACCTTTTAATGTTGTGGTATACCGTTTATAATCCTGATCGATCATTGCACCCTGCTGATCGAGCAGTCCTGCCGAGAGATAAAGACTCGATTTTTCATTGCCCGAAGAGAGGGAGAGGCTATGATTATTGGTTTTTGCCAGGCGTGTCACTAAATCTGTCCAACCCTGGTTGAGGATATTGTCGCCGTTATATAGAGGCACTTGCGCGGCATATCCCTTGGCAATTTCCTCCGCTGTTGCATCACGGAGTAGCGGTTTGCCGTCTGTTCCCCAGCTGAAGGCATTTCGGATTGACTCGATACCATAAGTTTCGCCGCCACCAAAATTTTGAATATAAAAATCAGGATCGGGGGCTGTGCCATATTTTCCCGTATAGGTCCCCCCGTTGATGTGGCTCTGCCGTTGCCAGTCCAAAAGTGCCTTTGAATCCATCCAATCTGTGGTAGAATGGATCTGATCGAAAGATATTGACCCATTGTACTGCACAGCGACCTGTCCTTTTTTTCCTTCCAAAAGTGAAACCAGTATCACGCCATTTGCGCCACGTGAACCGTATATTGCCGTTGCAGAGGCGTCTTTGAGAATTTCAATCGAGGCAATGTCTTTGGGATTAATAATCGCTGCTTCACTTGCGGATATCGGAATTCCGTCGACCACATATAGGGGCTCATTGGAGGCATTTATGGAGCGGTTACCGCGAATGCGTATGGTACCTATGCCACCGGGACGGTTATTTGAGGTAATGTCCACGCCGCTTGCTTTACCCTGTATCCCTTGAACGATATTTGCTATGGGACGATCATTGAGATCTTGCCCCTTGATCTGGGAGAGGGCACCTGTAATATCGCCTTTTTTTGTCGTTCCGTAGCCGACGACGACAATTTCGTCGAGTTGACGGTCATTGGGTTGCAATTTGATCTCTACGGGCGAGCGTTGCACAACGAGGGTATCCGAGACATACCCCAAGTGGCTCACAATAATTTTAAAAGGTAATTTTTGACCAGTTCGGAAAGAAAAACGGCCCCAGGTGTCGGTTTGTACGCTGTGTGTGACGGCGTCTAGCTGCACGGTTGCCCCGGCGATGGGTTTATTGGTTCGTGCATCAAGTAGTGTACCAATAAGATCTGCATTGATAATAGGTGAAACGGGCTGCTGTGCAACAACTACACTTGCCTGAAATGAGGCAAATAGAGCCACAGACAATCGTTTCCAATTGTTTATACTCATGATTAAAACAGTAGATTAGGTTGATTTTGAATTCTAAAAAAACGAAAGCTTTTCAGCTAGCGGGGCATCATGCCATGCACATTCGTTCTTTCTTGAAAAAGAAGGTTTTCAATAGGGGACTGTTTTGGGAAGAGATCGCTTGTCTAAAATAATACTTGCTCATAGAAATTTAAATTGTTAAAACTACATTTAAAAAAAACGTTACCAACGCCAATTGAGAAACGGTGAGCAAATATAAAAAATAGAAAGCAATAAAGTCTACCGTTTATGTAGATTTTTTTTATTTCATTGTATATGGACCATTGAAAAGCAAAAAAAAGGTTTTCAATGCTGCGACAGCGGTATTGTGGAAGGGTCAAAAAAATATGGTAGGAACGGAAAAAGCTGATTTAGCAATAAATATTTGAAAAAAAACTACTAAACTAGTATACATTATTTGTTTTAATGCTTACATTTGTTTAACCGTATTTCAATTGGCGTTGGCTACGAGTTAATCACTATTAAAACAACTAAAAATGAAACAACATTATCTAAACCACCTTTTCAAAGTAAGTATTTTATCTTTTCCAAAAGCTGATCGGGCCTGCTCCGCGCCACGAATGTGTAGCTAATAATTTTCTCCAAATTACGCACCATCCTTTTGCTATAAACTTGTTTATGGCTACCACATCTATTTTTTAAATTAAACGATTCTACCGATGAATAAGAGAAGAATATTACACTATTCGGCCTATCTATTATTGGCAGTCCTGGCAGAAAAGCCTTTATTAACTTACGCACAGGAAACTCCAAAAACAATTATAAATGCATCCTTCCGAGGACAGGTGATTGATGCCGAAAGTGGCCAGCCCATTGAAGGTGCTACGGTTAAACTTTATGGCGTTACTCATGCTGTGACGACAGACAGTAAGGGCAAATTTGCTTTTGTCACGGGACAAAAGCTTCCGGCACGCGTGGTCGTATCATCCGTCGGCTATAAGGAGCAGATTGCCCTGATCAATGAACAGGGGGATACCGTGCGCTTGGTGCCTGAAGACCGCACGCTGGAAGAAGTCGTCGTCGTGGGTTATGGAACGCAAAAACGAAAAGACTTCACAGGTGCGGCAGCCACGATTTCGGCCGATGCGATCAAAGATATCCCGGTACAAAGTTTTGACCAGGCCCTGGCGGGTAAAGCCTCGGGGGTGAGTATATCTTTGCCCAATGGCTTGCTCAACAATCCGCCTGTCATCCGGGTGCGGGGCTTAAATTCGATATCCCTCAGTTCGTACCCTTTAATTGTCATCGATGGTATTCCCGTTAACACGGGTAATATTGGTTCTTCCAATGTGGCTAATAATCCGCTCGCAGATATCAATCCCTCAGATATCGAATCGATTGATGTCTTGAAAGATGCGGCTTCTACTTCAATTTATGGTTCAAGGGCAGCGGGCGGTGTACTGATCGTAACAACCAAAAAAGGTAAGCAGGGCCGTGCAAAAGTCACCTACGATGTCTGGGGTTCTGCGGTATCCGCGACACGTTTGCCTAAGCTGCTGAATGCCAGTCAGTATATAGCTATTAAAAATGAAGCCGTTCTGAACAACAAGATCTTGTCGGGAAATGCCAGCAACGATAAGGTGGCAAGTGAGCTATTCTTTCCGCAGTATGATGCCAATGGTAAGTTGGTTGAAACCAACTGGTACGATCATGTCTATAACACCGGCTATAGCCACAACCATAGCCTCGCTGTAAGTGGTGCCAACGCCAATACACAGTATTATTTTTCGGGAAATTACTCGGACCAAGAAGGTTTTTTTGCAAAAAACAGTTTCGATCGCAAAGGCCTCCGCTTTAATATCGAGCATAAAGTGAACGATTGGTTTTCGCTGGGGAGTAACCTGACGTATAACAATACCTTCAACGATGCTAAAAATTCGGGTTCCTTGCCCAACAGCCAGCTGCTGTTGATCGGCGGCGCTCGACTGGCGCTGGTATTGCCACCGAATGTCTCAGCATTTAAGGATGACGGGAGCTACAATTTAAGCAGCACAGGTTTGTTGGGACCTGGAGCCAACTTATTTACGAACACGTTATACAATCCGGAAGCATTATTTGCCTACAGCAAATACACGACCGGTAACGATCATATCTTAGGGAACCTGCATGCTTCGCTCAATCTGTTGAAAAACTTAAAATTCACCACCACTTATGCGGTAGACCGCAATCTATCGACGACAAAGACGTATTTGAGCCCCAGCTTGGGTTCATCGGGCTACACAAATGGTGGCTCGGTTACCAATGTAAACAGTCTGCGCAACAACTGGAATTTTACCAACAGCCTCAGTTATGATCAGGTGTTTGCCGAAAAACATGCGCTGACGCTCTTAGTCGGTTACGATATTCAAAAATACGACAACGATAGCTGGAATGCATCGCAAAACAATGCATCTGATCCGTTTTTTGAAAATTTCCAAGGCAATTGGACAACACTATCGGGAGCCGGCGGGAGTGTTACGGAACGCTTTTACCGCTCTACCTTTGTGCGTACAACATACAACTACAACAAGCGTTATTTCCTGACGGCCAATTTTAGAAGGGATGGTAATTCGGCTTTGGGAGCGAACAGCAAATATGGTGATTTTGGTGGCGTGTCCCTGGGCTGGTCTGTTTTTGAAGAAGGTTTCTATAAGAATAGTCGCTTGGCAAACCTCTTGGGCGATCTACGTTTCCGTGGCAGTTGGGGTAAAGTCGGCAATGGCAATCTATCGGCTTATGAATCGCTCAACTTGTATAGTTCCTCGCTCTATGGCACGGTGCCTACCTGGAGCATGTCGCAAGCGGGCGATCCCAATCTGGGCTGGGAGACTTCCGAACAGACCAATTTGGGCTTAAGCTTGGACCTGGCCCACAAGCGCTTGCATGTGGATGTCGATTACTTTAGAAACAATGTGAATGGACTTATTTTGGATGTACCGCAGTCGCCATCCAAGGGTATTCCCGGGAATAGTATCCTTAAAAATGTTGGCAGCATGTATAACCGCGGGATCGAATTTGCGATCAGTGGTGATGTTGTCAAAAAGAAAGATTTTACCTGGAATGCATCGCTTAATTTGACACATGTAAAAAATAAGGTTACAGCGCTTTCTGGTGGCAATGCTGATATTATCGGTTACACGCATACCACGACTGAAGCCAACAACATTACACGGGTGGGCTATGCTGTGGGCAGCTTATACGGTGCAGTAACCGATGGCGTAAATCCTGAAAATGGGCGGCGCATATTTATCAATAAAAGTGGCGAACGTGTACAATACAGTGCTGCGGTAGCTTCTGGTCAGAGCAATTGGACCTACCTGGATGGCCGCACGGCCAATCCGATTACAGTAGCCGACTACCAGGTCTTAGGGACGGCATTGCCAACGTATTATGGCGGCTTTAATAATGCATTTCGTTATAAAGCTTTTGATGCTGCGGTCAATTTCACCTTTGCAGGTGGCAACAAAGTCATGAATGGTACTCGAGGTACACTGCTGGATCAGCGGTTTTACAACAATTCAGTCGACGTACTCAATCGATGGACTACACCGGGACAAGAAACGGATATACCTCGGCTGGTCTATAATGATGTGATCTCAAACGGTTCTGCCGGATTTTCCATCGACCAAAATGCCGAGAAAGCTGATTTCTTACGTTTGCAACAGCTCACCCTGGGCTACACCTTACGTGGTAACCTGTTTAATAAGATCGGTCTTTCCAGTATTCGCATCTATGGTCAGGCATCGAATCTTTTCTTGATCACGGGATATTCGGGTACGGATCCGGAGTCCTCCTCCAATGGGAATTCCAATACTTCCATCGGTGTGGAAAAGAACTCGATCGGACAGGGACGCACCTGGACAGCTGGTTTAAATGTATCATTTTAAAAATCTGAAAACATGAAAATTAATACGAAAAGAAATATCTACTTGATCAGCGCTTTATTACTGGTGTCAACCCTGAATTCCTGCAAAAGGGATGACGGATTATTTCCTGTGCCGACGACCGCGATATCGGATAAAAATGTCTTCGACACGCCTGCTCGCATTGAAGGCGTCGTAAATGGCATTTATAAAAGTTTAAAGGGGGCCAGCTTGTATGGTGGCCGTTATCTTCTTTACCAGGATGTCCGTGGCGAAGATTTTATCAATGTAACGGCCAACAGCTACACAGCTTATGAAAGCTGGAATAATTCCTATAGTTCGGGATCCAATGATATCAACAACCTCTGGTCTGCGGCTTATACCACCATTAACGGCGCAAATATCCTGATTGCCGCGCTTAGTCCGGGCACTGATGTCATCAGTGCTGAACTTTCCAAAGCGTACGTTGCGGAAGCTAAGTTCTTGCGTGCGGTATGTTATTTTAGCTTGGTGACGGTATTTGCGCAACCTTACAACAAGGATCAGGGGGCATCGTCGGGCTTGCCTTTACGCCTGCAGGCGGAAGTGGACGGAAACAATAACGATCTGGCGCGCAGCACCGTTGCTCAGGTGTACAAACAGATCTTGAGCGATCTTGATGAAGCTGAAAAAGACCTGCCGGAAAACTATGCAACCGCACTGCTCAATACGACGCGGGCGCATAAAAATAGCGCCCGGGCCTTTAAAACCAGGGTGTACCTGACGATAAATAATTATGCCAAAGTATTGGAGGAAGCCAAAAAGATTGTCCCACAGCAAACGGCTCCATTTAAGGCGCAGCAAGGCGTCGCGCATGAGTTGCAGCCGGATATTACAACGATTTTTGGGGGTAGTTTTACCAGCACAGAATCCATTCTCAGTATGCCCGCGAGCACTACTGATGCGCTTTCGGGACAGTCTGCGATAGGATATGTGTACCTGGTCAACAAAGAATATTACCTTAATCCAAGTGGCATTCTGAACGACACGCAATGGCGGGTGGCAGATAAAAGACGTAGCCTCCTGCAGGCCAATGGGGACAGACAGTACTTGAAAAAGTATGCGAAGGCTTCACCTTACGTAGATTATATCCCGGTGATTCGCTATGCCGAGGTTTTGTTAAATTATGCCGAAGCTGCTGCGCAGACTGAGCAGCTCTCCATCGCAGGCGCACTTTTACAGGCGGTACACCAACGGTCTGATGCAAGTTTTGTATTTCCAAGCACATCCCTGTCGGGCAAAACAGCTATTTTAGAAGCTATTGCCAAAGAACGGCGAATTGAATTGCTCGGTGAAGGCTTGCGGGGGCACGATTTGCTCCGTCAATTGAAGGAGCTGCCTGCAAAAGGTGATGCGAATATACAGACACCTTCGGTGCCTACAACCGCGCAGAACTATATTTTTCCAGCTCCTAATACGGAATTGGCAACCAATAAACTTTTTAATTAATCGAGTCCATCATGAATAAGACAAGCAAACTCCTTATTCCTTTGCTGCTGGCCAGTGGGGGATATTCACAAGCACAACAGCAGACCCTATCACTCAAAGGAACGGTCAAAAATGGCGATGTGTCTGTTGTTTATCTGCAACGTTTTGAAAATAAAATATTTACGGTTATTGACTCTGCTTTGGTAAAAAAGGGGTCCTTTTCCTTCCGCAAGCAACTTCCGCTTCCCGACCTGTATGGCATTTCCACACAGCGGGATGTCGTTCCAAGCTATGTTTTTCTGGATGTCGGCGACAATAAAATAACGATCCATGCTAAAGATGACAATAGACAGCAAGTGTCTTTATCTGGGTCGAAAAGCCAAACACTCTTTGAAGAATATCGGGCGCAACGTAAACCTGATATTCGAGCCTTTATCCAAAAGTATCCGGATAATATCGTTTCCAGTTACCTCCTTTACCGGGAATGGTCCTATCGCTTGTCTCCGGATGAGCTGGAAGCTCATATTGCCCTGCTGTCTGGGCCGCAGCAGCAATCGCGTTATATACAGGAGCTCCGCAAAATTATTGCCGTCACACGGCAGGTTAGCATAGGGAAGAAAGCCCCGGCCATTGTTGCCAATGATCCTGATGGTAATCCACAGGCGCTTTATGATCATTTGGGGAAATATACATTGATTGATTTTTGGGCTTCCTGGTGTCCTCCTTGTCGGAAGGAAAACCCGAATATTGTAGCCAATTATCAAAAATATAAAGCCCAGGGTTTTAAAATCTATGCCGTTTCGCTGGACAAGAAGAAAGAAGCTTGGCTCAAAGGTATTGCCGACGACAAGCTTACCTGGCAGCATGTCTCTGAATTAAACTATTGGAATAGCGAAATTGCCGCTGCCTATGCTGTTCGTGCCATTCCGGCCAATTTTTTGGTGGATGATAAGGGGACAATCATTGCCAAGAATGTCCGTGGTGAAGAACTGGGGAAGGTGTTGGACAGTTTGTTTAATCAAGGGAAAAACGAAATCGGTGGACTGAAAAAGGATTTTAAAGGGCAAAACCCGATCAGTTATGAATCGACCCAATCGCAGGCGATCATCCAACAGGAGCGGGGGACGTTTACTGTAGATCAACGGGTCTTTTTCAGCAATGACTATGACGGTGCCCGATTGAATGGACTGACAAAATCCAGTGACGGCATATACCACCTGCAGGTCGCGCCAGAACGCGCTACGATCAACCCTAGTCCTTGGTATGGCTTTCAGGTTTGGTCTACCCGCGATACAACGATAAAAATCCAGCTTGACTATCCCGAAGGTGTACGCCATCGCTATGACCCGAAAGTAAGCCTAGACGGAACGAACTGGAATAAGCTCAGCGGAGCTTCTTTTGACCTGCCGATTTCCAGTAAGAGAACATGGATCTCGGCACAGGCCAATATTCCTTCTAGTGCGGTGTACAGCTGGATTGAACAGGTAAGTCCTGCTGTTCAACTCGAAAAAAAGGAAGTGGGAAAAACGGCACTTGGCAAGCCTATTAACGTCTATGTGGCGGGCAATCCGCAAAGTAAAAAAACGATCGCTGTATTGGGGAGACAGCACCCGCCCGAAATTACAGGGCATTATGCTTATGCCAGCTTTGTCGAATACCTCTTGGGTAACAGCGAAGATGCAAAGCGGTTTCGGGAGAAATATCGTATTTACCTGATCCCCATTGTTAACCCCGACGGCGTGGACCTAGGGCATTGGCGTACCAATGCGAACGGGGTTGATCTCAACCGTGACTGGGCCGAATTTAACCAGCCGGAGACAATAGCGTTACGTGATTACTTTAAGCAAGAAATAGAAAAGCAGGGCCGCGAGCTTTATTTTGCCATCGATTTTCATTCGACAGGAAGTGATATCTATTATACGGTAGATCCTGCTTTGCCCAGCCGTTTTCCGGGCTTTGTATCCAATTGGATAAGCACAGTCAAACAAGCTATTCCAGGGTATGAACCGCTGGTAAAGCCACTGTATTTAGGTGGACCGACCTACACGGCTTACAGCTACTTGTATAAAACGTATCAGGCCGAAGCATTGGTCTATGAAATTGGCGACAATACCGACGCTGATTTTATCCAGCGTAAAGCCCGTATTTCTGCACAAAAACTAATCGAGAAACTCAATGAAAGCTAGTTCATACAAATATTGGAAACACAAGCTCATTGGTCTGTTGCTGGTGGGGATTGCTCCAGCTTTCGCCCAGGGGTCAGCTACGGATAGTTTGATCGTGGCTAGTGATTTGGTTCGAATAAAAAATATCATTGATCTACAGGTGAAACCTGACGGCAGCGAACTGGCTTATGCTGTGCGCGGTATTGTCGCAGATACCACCAAGCATGCGGGTTTTCGCTATGAAACGCTCTGGTATGTAAACAGGACAGCATCGGCAGCAAAGCTTGATCCGCAGCAGGTGGACCAGCAGTTTACGCAAATATTATACAGTCCGGATGGACGCCGGTGGGCTGTTGGCAAGGGAAGCAACAAACGTTCGCAGCTTTTTTTATTTCCATCAGACGGTCAGCAACCTCAACAGCTAACCATGCTCGAGCAGGGGGTGGGTACTGTACGATTCAGTCCTGATGGTTCAAAGGTTCTTATATCAAGTAGCTTTACGCTTGGCGAGCTGGTAAAAAGTAAAGATTTCAATCCGGCTGGCCAAGTACCGGCATGGTCTTTGGAAAAACCTGCAGATAAGGGCAATGCATCCTTATTAGCCGAGCCTGCACAAGAAGATCGCGATGGTAGCCTGCCCCAAATAATTGCCTACCTAAAACATGATGAACAGCAGGATATCGCCAAGTTGACCAACAAATTGCAGTTTCAGACAGAAAATTCTACGACGGGCGAAATCCGCTTTACGCAGTGGTACGTCTTGGACCTCGCTGCTAAAACACCGCCCGTCGCATTAACCCAGGGCTTTCGAAGTCATACAGGAGCGGAATTTGTAGGGAATAACAAGGTTCTTTTAAGCGTAGAGACCGAAAATGGTCTTCATCCGGATCGTGTAGGATCGACCGATCTTGTTCTATTTGATCTGTCCAACAACAAAAGACAGGTTATTTTGGGTGATAGCATACATCGTTTTCAGGTGGCTGCGGTATCTGCATCGGGAAAATGGGTGGCCGTGAATCGAAGTCTGCAGAATTCATTGACGGTAGGTGGATTGTTTATCTATGATACCCAAAATTGGAAAGGGAATAGCTTGGGCGTGGACCGTAGCCTGAGCAATGTACAGTTTGCGGCAGATGAAAAATCTGTCTACTTTATTGCGTCGGATAGAGGCGGGCGCACCCTGAATCGTGCGGATATAAAAAGCCGAACTATACAAACCTTGAGTTCGGTGGAAGAGGGGATTGGCGATTATTGGGTAAATGGGCAGAAAGCGTTCTATACAAAAACCAACTTTGCAAACCCATCAGAACTGTACCGCGCAGACCCCAACTTTAAAGCGGGGACCGCCATTACGGCAATCAATTCAGCTTGGCTCTCGGGAAAAAATATTGGTATTGCACAGAAAAGCAGTTTCCGAAATGAAAAAGGACTGGAAGTAGACTATTGGCTCTTGAAGCCTGCACATTACCAGAAGGACAAACGTTGTCCGCTACTGGTAGAGATTCACGGTGGCCCAGCTTCAATGTTCGGTCCCGCGGATGCCATTATGTGGCACGAATACCAGTATTTTCGCGCACGAGGCTATGCGGTATTGTTTTCGAATCCACGCGGATCGAGCGGCTACGGGGAGCAATTTTTAAAAGCAAACTTTAATGACTGGGGGGCGGGGCCATCGCGTGATGTGCTTGAAGCCGTGGATCTGTCGCTTGCCACCGGTATCGTCGACAGCGCGCAGCTATTTATCACGGGTGGATCTTACGGTGCGTATTTAACCGCCTGGATATTGGCACATGACAGTCGATTCCGTGCTGCATCCAGCCAACGTGGGGTATATGATCTGTATGTCTTTTTTGGTAGCGCCAATGTGTGGCCAATGCTGAAACGTTACTTTGATGGATTTCCATGGGAAAAGGGTATGCGCGATATTCTTTTGGCGCAATCGCCGACAACGTATGCGGAGAATATAAAAACACCTTTACTGATATTCCATGGGGAGCAGGATAATCGTACAGGCCATGTACAGAGCGACTTTTTATATAAACAGCTTAAATATTTGGGACGCGATACGGAATACGTCCGGCATCCACGCGCAGATCATGAGATCACACGCTCTGGAGATGTCGGCCAACGCCTCGATCAGCTGTTGCGAACGTATGAATTCTTCGAACGTTATCGGCATTGATTTCTTCGACTTCTTAAACTGCTACGATTCATCCGATAGGTTATACTGAAGTCAAAGGGTTAGAGCAACGCTCGCTAAACTTGCTTGATTGCCAAGAAATAGCCTTGGCAATCAAGCAAAATTTAATCTACAAGTGTCACCAACATATCCGCCAATTTTTTTGGCGCTGTGAGCATGGCATCGTGACCCGTAGCAATCTCCCGATAGTGCCAGTTGAGCTTGTGGTCGCTTTGCACTTTTTCACTCATCTCCTTCATAATGGGCAGTTGTGGATCCGTGCATGCGATATACACCAAGGGTAATCCATTGCCATATGGATTTTTTAGCCGCAATCGCTGTGCGAATGTGCCAAAAGGTTGTGGGCTGAGCCTTTCCTTGACCCAAGATATCATGCTGGGCACTGTAACACCAAACAAAGTAACATCAAAAGGAACGAAATTTTCTTTTCGCTGAATGTTTTTAAGTTGAACTTCTTGCACAGCCTTTGGTTGCAAAGAAATGGCGCTCTGCCCATCTTCAATGATCATAGCGTCCAGAAAGATCAATTTGTGCAATCGTGACGGAATGCGATCGGCAACTCCGGCAATCACGGCACCGGCGTAGCTGTGCCCTACAAGATACACATCATTTAGATCTTCCATCTCGATCAAGTTGACAATGTCTTGAATATGAGTGTCGATATCGACCGATGGATCGATCAGATGTTTGCGTTCGCCAAGTCCCGTTAGTGTTGGTGAATAGACTTTGTAGTGTGCATCAGTAAGTTTCTGTGCGACGTCCTGCCAGCACCAGCCTCCATGCCAGGCCCCGTGAACCAGCACATAGGTAGGCCGATGATCTTGATGTTGAGCGTATCCACTTAACATACCGTAGCATAGCAGGATAAGCAGAAATAAAATTCTCAGTTGTTTCATTTTTTTATAATTTTATATTGTTTTTGTAATACCTTACAAAGGTAAAATCAAGCTTTTTTCCCCACAATAACTCATCCTGAAGTGAGTGGCTAGAAATTTTTATTGAAAATGGCAACACCTCGAAAAGAACAATCGACTAACACGGAGAATCTAGAGACTTTAGCACAGGCATGCGATGTGAACGAAGTATTGCTGCAAATAGCATTGCGTTGGAAAATGCAGATCTTATATTGTATTGCAGAAGATGTATCTCAATTTAGCACCTTAAAAAAAATGTTTCCTACGCTTTCCGATCAGGTACTGAGCAAACGTTTAAAGGAGTTGAAAGAGGAATCGCTTGTCGTTACCGAAAATATTGAAAATACCATACCTCCGCAGATTCGCTATAGCCCAACAGAAAAAGGGAAGGAGCTGTTGAAGATTATCCTTGATCTGCACCACTGGGGGCTCAAATGGAAAATTACGGAAAATGACTATTGTCAATTGAATGTGGTAAACACAAAGATCTAAGGTTTACTTTCGTTGCCCCTATTCTTAGGTTACTTTTTGCTGTTGACGCGAGAATGGATCTAGGGACGATTCACTAAACTCTGCATATATTTTTTGGGTTTTTTGCCTATATGCTTTTCAAATATTTTACTGAAATGACCGAGGTTTTCGAAGCCCATTTGATAGCCGGCTTCGGTAACGGTCAGTTTTTCTTCGCGTATAAGCCGCGCGGCTTCTCTCATGCGCATGAGCTGATAGTAATCGTAGATGCCCATGCCAAATATCTGTTTAAAGATTTTTCGAAGCTTTAGTTCGTTCATACCTGCTATCTGTTTTAATTCGGCAATCCTGCTTGACTCGCTTAAAGACGAAACAATTTTGTCCCTAACTTTATAAACCGCATCAATATCAAACTTACTGATTTTCTGCTCAGGCACCCTGCCACGCTTTTTTAAGCTTTCGAACAGGTAAAAGAGCAGTTCCATCGCTTTCATCTTGTAGTAGAAGCTTTTCATGCTAGACGGTTCGGGTTTTTTTACCAGTTCATTGATCGTCTGCAAGATATCATCGGTCATCAGTTCTTCGATCCAAAAATTGTTTGCACTGTCAAACACGAATTTAAAGGTTGACTCTTCTTCCTGTAAAAATGTTTTCAGGTAAGCCGCGCTCACACTGATGGAAACATAAGACAGGCGTGTACCTTTTTTAAAATGTAATGTCTGGCCTATGTTGTATGGAAATATACGCACAAAGGGCGGCCCGGCCGTGTTTCGCGCTCTTGTCTTCGCATCTTTGCGCTCGATATCGTATTCAAGTATATTGTAAAAAATAAATCCTATGCCGTCGCTGATGTCAGACTGGCTTGTCATACGGGTAAAATCATTTTTTACATCGAATGATCCAATATGCATAGCCATATCGGGGAGAAAGGTAACGCCTTTGAAAGAGACCACATCGAAATGCTGCAAGACATTTTTAAAAATTACACCCAGCTTATTGGCAAACCGGGTAGCGTCATTTTCAACAGGAGTGTCCATATGAGTTGTTTTTTTCGAACATTAATAGTTTTTTTTCGAATATTTTACTTGTAAAGCTACAACTAAATTTGCGTTATTAATAAAGTTAACCCATTGAAAATAGTGTAAAGATGAAAAAAAGAGTATTGATTTCGGGAGCCAGTTTTGCAGGTTTAACATTAGCCTACTGGTTGAATAAATTTGGTTACTCCGTAACTATGGTGGAATTGGGGAAAGATCTCCGGACAGGTGGCTCACCTATTGATGTGCGTGGTGAAGCGTTGGACATTGCGCGTGAGATGGCTATTTTTGATCAGATCAAACAAAATGAATTTGTGCATACGGATGAAGTTGTGGATGCAAACGACCAAACGTTGGCGACTTTCTCCATCAATACCTTGTCTGAATATTTAGGCGATATTGAGATTCATCGCGGCGATCTGGTGAAGATCATGTATGAAATTGTTCCCAAAAAGGAGGTGAACATTGTTTTTGGCGACAGTATATCCGCAGTAGTTCAACACGATGACCGGATAGATGTAGCGTTTGAAAAAGGAAGTCCGCAGTCTTACGATTTTGTCTTTGGCGCAGATGGAACCCATTCGATCGTGAGAAAGCTTGTTTTCGGACCGGAAGAGGATTTTAAGAAGTTTCTGGGCGTCTATTTCGCATTTGCGAATGTTGATCAAATTCAGACAGGAAGGCCCAAGTCTACTGGTATTGTCTACCGCGAACTTGGCAAACAGGCCGTCATCTACCAGTTTAAAGATGCTGCGACCGCAATACTTCTGTTTCGTGCGCCAAAGTTAACTTGGAATTACCGGGATCGCCAACAACCAAAGGAAATTTTAAATGACTACTTTGGGGAAAACGGGAATTGGAAAATTCCGCAAATAATGGAAGCCATGCTCCAAACCGATGAACTCTATTTTGATGAAGCCTGTCAGATCAAAATGCCCTCCTGGACCAAAGGGCGCGTTGCCCTGATAGGTGACGCAGCCTATGCGCCTAGCTTCTTTACAGGCATGGGGACAAGCTTGGCAATGCAGGGGGCAACCTTATTAGCTAAAGAACTGCAAGGCAATAGCGATTATCAAACTGCTTTTGCAAATTACAATGCGCGCTTCAGGCCGTTCGTAGAGAATATTCAGGCACGGGTTGAGCATTCATTAAAAATTCAGTTACCAGAAACGGAAGCGGAACTAGCGGCATCGATTACCGCATTGAGCAATTCATAGAAGACGAGTGCGACCGAAGTGAGTGTCAGTTTTCAAAGTACATTATCTACTGTGTATTGCTTTTGTTACATTTTGTTTGTTTTGTGTGTAAAAAATAATTTCAGTATTTATACGTTTTTTTTGCTTTTAAAACACTGTTGACGGGATTGTTTTGCGGTATTTAACAATTTATTAATTCGAAACTTTTTCGATTGGTATTTAGTTTGATGTAAATTAGAGACATACGGTCATGGAGAGACCGCAACATTTATTTTAAACTTAAAACCAAAAGTTATGGCTTTCAAAGCAAGACTTCAGTTTTCAGGCAACGAATATGACGTGCTGAATGCTGACTACTCCTTCACCCGCGACGTCGATTCAAAGGGACGTCCTTCATCTTCAGTTTATGGCGGTACAATCAATGTCGAAGTAGAATCTACAGAAGATACTTCCGTCATCGAAGCTATGGTCAACAACCAATACAAGCCTATTGCAGGTACATTGCTGATCAAAAAACCAGACGAAGATGCCAAAATGAAAGAAATCAGATTTGAAGATGGTTACATTATTCGCTACGAGGAAGGAATCAACATAGTAGGATCGCATGCAATGACCTACAAATTTGTGATTTCTGCGCGCTCCATCAGCATTGGTGAAGCGACAAGCGAACAAGACTGGCCAAAAGCGTAACCCTTACAAACATCCGTAGGTGTATTGATAAGGCACGCTTAGGTAAGTAAAATTAAATTTTAAACCATTAAAAATTACGATTATGTCATTTAAAACAAGATTAACATTAGGAAGTAAAGAATACGATGTGATCCAGTGCAGGTTTTCCTTGCACCGTGATGTGGATTCTAAAGGACGTCCGTCATCGTCTGTATATGGCGGTACAATTACGGTTGAGGTCGAATCGACCGAAGATACCTCGGTCATTGAAGCGATGGTAAACAATCAGTATAAAACTGTAAACGGCAGGATCACGTTTAAAAAGAGTGAGGAAGATGCGACTATGAAAGAACTCAAATTTCAGGACGCCTATATCATCCAATACAATGAAGGAATTTCGGTCACCAACGATAAACCCATGACACTATCTCTGGTATTGTCATCGCGGGTGCTGGAAATGCAAAATGCATCACTGGAAAATGATTGGCCTAAAGCTTAAAAAGCTGCAATAGACCATGAAATTTGGAAAGACGGTCTATCGCAAGAAAGACCGTCTTTTTTGTAAACTCTATGAACAGCTAATTTATGTATTTTGATAAGCCAAAATTATTGATTGAGATGCATATTGACGGAAAGGAAGTGTCGCATTTCCTTTCGTTCAATATTCGTCAGCGTTTTAATGCCCACCACGAGTTTGAACTCCGAATAGAGCACGGTAAGCTCGGTATTCCGGGATTGATTAATTTACAGGATAGCCGCGCTTATGTAGGGCGTACACTGGCGATTTCTTTTGGCTACGCGCAGGGAAACATGCAAAATTTTTCGGGCATCATTACCGAAGTCTCCTTGACGCAAAACCATGGTTACCAAGGGGTGTTGCAAATTAAAGGCTACAGCCCGACCATATTGATCGATCGTGGCAAAGACCTGGGGTCTTATTATGGAAAATCACTCGGCGATATTGTCAAGTTGGCTACCCAGGATGTCGTACAGAACGATCTACATATGCATGTAAACCCCAGTAGATCTGAACCGATTGATTACCTGATCCAATACCGGGAAAGCGATTTTGAATTTCTCAACCGCCTATCTGCCGAGTACCTCGAATGGTTTTATTACGATGGTGAGCGCCTTCATTTTGGCAAACCATCGGACTTACCCGCTGGAAAGGTGACCTATGGACGCGAAGTGAGCCGGCTCGATTACGGTATCCAGATCCGCCCGGTCAACCACCGCCGCTTTAGCTACTTGCCTCAACATGATCAGTTGCTGGAAAGTACCAGCAACGTGAAATCGGATGGTCATCCGGATCAGGTTTTTGCCATGCAGCGGGCTTCCGAAACCTTTAGTAAAGTGTTTAGTCAACCCCTGGATATCCGTGTGGATACACAGGGTGAGCTGCAGCGCATCGTGCAGCAGCAGGAAGAGGCCAATGTAGGTCAGTTGCTTCAGGTGTCTTGCGACAGTGATTCACCGGCTATCCGGCTTGGTGCGCAGATAGAAATTGAGACAAGCCTGCGTCAGGATCTGAGTTTTGTAACCGATACCCTCGGTAAATTCCTGATTACCGAAGTGGAACACCACTTTGATGATGTGGGCCGCTATACCAATCGGTTTAATGGTATTTTAGCGAGTACAGAACGTATACCGGTGCGTGAGTATATCCGGCCACAGGCAGATATGCAGATGGCAGATGTCGTGGACAACAACGACCCCAGTGGTCAGGGAAGGATAAGGGTGCGTTTCAAGTGGCAATGTGCTAATAATGACGAAACCGAATGGTTGCGCATCATCACGCCGAATGCAGGTACGGGCGACCGGGGTGTCAATCGGGGTTTCCTTTCGATCCCCGAAATTGGTGATCACGTCATTGTGGCTTTTGAAGAGGGCAGCGTAGCGCGGCCTGTGGTAATGGGGAGCTTATACAACCAAAGTACGGCAGATAGTACGCCGCAGATTCAGAACCACCTTAAGAGCATTACCACGCGGTCGGGTCATCTGATTGAATTTGACGATAGTCAGTCTACACAGGGTATAAAAATAACGGATATCAAAGGAAATATTGTTCATATCGATAGCCAGGGCAGCAATGTGACGATTACAGCACTGGAAAATATGACGTTAAACTGTAAAAATATGCAGATTAATGTCACCGAAAATATGGATGTACAGGTAGGTAAAGATCAAAGTACGTCTGTTGGCAACAACCAGACCGTTTCTGTGTCTAAAGATATCGCGACTACCGCAGGCAATAATTATTCGCTCACCGCTACTGGAGATATTAGTGAAGATTCGGACAACCGTACCGAGATTGCCAGCAAAGATTTTAACCGACAATCCGAAACATCGAACGAGCTGGCATCGGAAATGACCATCTTTAGCAATAAGGAAAACATGACCTTGCAGAGCGGAAAAACAATTGAAATAAACAGTGTCGAGAAATCTAAACTTTTTTAGCGCATGATTAAAAGGAACGACATAGATAAGATCTTTTTACTCCTGTTTATGCTGATGAGTATCTTTTCGAGTTGTCAGGAATCAAAAATGAGCGAAAAAAAATACATATGGAGTGGGGCCCTTGTTGCGCCCAAGGAATACCCGGTGGAAATATATGATGGGGCTTTGATTAGTGAAGATTATACCTACCGTTTTGGTCCGATCTATGGAATAATACAGCAAGGCTGGAGCGTACAGTCTAAAGGAATGGGATCACCGGATGAGCCTGTAGCGCTTCCCGACGAACTGCAGATGACTTGGTATGCTATTCAGGAGGAAAAATTCTATACTGGAAAGTGGAAACTGGATAAACAGCAGATTACCACCATCTGGGAAGAAGGAGCGATAGATGTCCGCACACAAAAAAAAGATGATTTTAAAACTTTGATTGTTGGCCTTGCTCCAGAAGGGAGACTGGCTCTTTGGGCGGATGGACAGCGGCAGGTACTGTTAGCTACCTTTCAGGCGCATGACACCACCATAACGCCAGAAACGGCACATGAGGATTTCGAACACTTCTTTCGGAAGGAATATCGCGACGCAGCCTATCAACCTCAAAAATTATATGGTGACGAACTGTATGCTACTTTGGAAGGCCAGGGTTGGCCAAAGCCACAGCTGTATATGGAGTACAATAAAAAATATGCATGGAAATTTGCTGTAGAGGGCATTAAATTAGGCCCTAAAGATTATTTTTTTTATCAGTGCTTCAATGGAGAAAGGGATATGCCTTTGAACACCGACAGTGCGAATACGAATCTGCCGAAAGCCATTCCGGAGCATGTGTATGTGAAATGGGCAGATGGGGATAAGCAGTATGGGGTGGCTGACGTAAAATTTAAGTATGAGATCCTCAAAAAAGCATTTGAGGAATTTGAGCCAACGGAAAAGATCGACTTGCTGTTTGAGATAGATCCTTCGGCTAATGTATTGAATACCTATTTGCGCTCATCTTCTAAAAAGATAAAAATTGTAGGCTACGAACCGGCATTGGTCCGGGTCGATAATTAGATCGTATGGCAAACGTTGAATTTAAGGAATATAATCCACCGCCAAGGAATACGCCTAAGCAATACAGCGTGACGATTGATATATTTTTTGACGGCACAAAAAATAACAAAAACAATACGGATGCGCGCCGGACGGGGCATAGTTCCTTCGCCAAATTTGGAAAGTCAGACGATGAATCCAGCTACCAGAATGACTGGTCTAATGTAGCGCGGCTTTGGGAGAATTGTACCAATACCAACCGCCTCTATATTGAGGGAATAGGAACCACCGACCGCCAAAAGGATTCGACTATGGGCTATGCGTTTGGTTCGGGTTTTACGGGTATCCGTTTTAAGGTGCGTAAAGGTTGTGAACAATCCGCTGATATCATCAAAAGAGTGTTCGAAGAAAATGCGGGTAAAGTGCTTCGGCAGATTATTTTTAATGTGTACGGCTTTAGCCGCGGTGCGGCGGCAGCCCGCAATTTTGTCTACGAGATCGGCAAGGCAGCCTATAAGGGCCGAAAGGTAGAGGCCGAGGGAATAACGGCTTATTACGACGGTGATAATATGCCTGCCCGCGAGGAAATGCCTGCAGGAGGGCACCTTGGCTATGCCTTGAAGCTTAAAGGGATTAATTTAAACCCTGCTCATGTGATTGTTAATTTCCTTGGCATTTTTGATACGGTTGCTTCCTATTCTGAACTTCCCATACCGCGCTTTTCTAACGATATCGCAGAACTCAATCTGAATACGCTCGGAAAGGCACAACATGTGGTGCATTTTACGGCCCGCGATGAGATGCGGGAGAACTTCTCGCTTACGCGTACGCCGAAAGGAATTGAAAAGGATCTGCCAGGAGTGCACTCCGATATCGGTGGAAGCTACCTCAGTGGGCCAGAAATCAAACAGGAAATTGAGACGGCCATGTTAAGAGGTACATTGGAGCGACTGCGCGATAGATTGATTGCCGACGGTTGGTATAAGCCCGGTGAATTGACTATTACCGATGGCTGGTACTGGGCATTGCGGGGTGAGAAACGTATGGTTCACAAAGAATATAGCTTTATACCGCTACATTTTATGGGACAGTTTGGTAAAGACAACAATGCAGCGTTGGACCGCGGCAAAATGGAGGCTAAATATTCGATCAGCGGACATGCGGTACTGCAGAGCACAAAGTCCAAATTGAGTGCTTATGTCTTTAACGGCGCAGCTTATCCGTACGGTGGCAAACAGTTAACAAGTGCTAATTTGAATGAACTAAAAGCTCTGCGTTATGGTTATTTTCATCGATCGGCGCGTAGAGAGGGTATCGGAATGGATCCAAATAACAACTGGCAACGGGTGGAGTTAAAATAGAAACGTTATATCATTTTTTGAAATCCGGGACAGGAGGTAATATGGCAATTTTAAAACAAGCAACGAATATTAAAATAAATGTGCAAGCAAAATATAGCTTACAGGTTACTGGGAAGGTACAGAAGCTTGCTGATAAGCTCAATGCGGAAGCGCGTGAAGGAAATTTGATATTGGCGAGTAATAAAAGGGTGCATGGTCGTGGAAACAAGGAGGGCGAAATATGACAAAGAGATTCAGTTTGTTGGTTGATGATGATTCCCAGGGCGTTGGTTACCAATCGCCTTTGCTGGAAGCTAATAATGAGCAGAACAGTATTCCAATATTGAAGCAAATCAAATTCCAGCAACTGAACCTACAATGGCCGATCAATAGTTGGCGAAAATATGGCGTGCAAATAGATTTCTCGGAGGGAGATGAAAAAAACGAAATTAAATTTGAAACGGTAATTACGCGTTTGGAAGACCATTCTACGGGCGATCGTGTCGTTGAGATCAACCGTTCTGAGGATATATGGATCAATGAAAAGGAACCCGATTTGGTGATGGACAAATTGGCACACGAAACCGGAAAGGTGATTTACCCACTTCAGCTAAGGGTGAACGCTCTTGGGGAAGCGATAGCTATAGAAAATCACCCAGCGATAGTTAAACGCTGGACAGCGACGAAAAAGAATCTATCGAGTTATTTTGAAGGTGAATTTTTTGACAAGTATATTGTCAAAACTGAAGCTGTCTTATTCGATCTCGACCGTTTTACTTTTGCTGTGCTCTATCGGGACTGGTTTATGCAAAGCTATTTTCTTCCGATTTTTAAAAACTATGGCGAAGACAAAACACGGTGGGATTATTTTAAATTTCCATTGCCTGCAAGCTTCGCAAATCCGGGATTTTTTACCCAACAGACTATTGTCGAACACACAACCGATCAAGGAGCAATTGAGTTAATCCACCAAGGCGAGCTAAAAGAAGACGAAGGTTTAACAATTCAGAAATACAAAGGTAATTATGAAGCGCTCATCAGATTAAACCCTTTTCATAATCATATAGTGGCTTACAAAGGGCAGTGGCAGTTTAGAGAGCGCGATAAAGATATGACTGTAGAAATAAAATATTTTGAATTGGACAATCCAGCTCTTTTTTCAAAAAATAATTGGACTATAGCAAATCAATCTCAGGCGGCGGAACCTGAAAAGGAAAGACAAGCGAGTTTTTTAAAGAAATTATTTGATTAACTATGGCAGAAAAACATGTAGTCGTACAAGGTGCCGAATGTATGTGTAAATTCGGTACCAGCCCTGATAAATTAAAAGTATTGAAGAATTCCAAGGAATTTGTAAACGATAAAAATGCCACAAAAAAGAGTATCGCGAGTACGGTAGATCTAGGTGCCACGTTTGAAAAGAATATGTTTGGATCTTGTTCCAAGCTTAATAACAAACCTTGCAATGCAGTGGTATCCGAATGGTCCAATTATTACCAAGATATTATTTTAAAAAATGGAGGAAAGATACTTTTGGAAGATTCCAAAGGGACTTGCCCTATAGGTGGAAAAGATTGTATATCCATTGTGCAACATGGACAGAAGGCCGAACCGTCTGATGAGAACAAAAAAAATGCAGACGAAAATGTACAGAGTCAGTTAAATCCAATGGATATACCTGATGAGCTTTCTACAACAAGTCAAGAAGAGGTTATTGATGCTTAATTCGTATTTATGGCAAAGAAAGGTGTAAAAAGAATTGATGTACTCCCCGGAACTCCGCTAATAAGCAAGAACAGTTCGGTCATTGTGATACCTGCCGCTACAGCTGTCAAGTTTCAGGTAGCGGAATGGTTTCCGGGAACATCCGAAGCCGAAAAAAAAGGTGAAGTATTCTGGATCAGGCAATCGGAAAATAGAGGTGTGGATTACTTTAAGCAAAAGAAAAAATTCAACGACTATAGTTTATCAATTCCAAAGAGCTTGGCAGGGGGTACGCGGTTTTATTTGGAAGCCAGTTTAACCGGCTTTAAAGATAAGGAAATTACTGGGGTATTTGTTCGCGCTTACGCGCCTTATCGCGTGGTGAAATCCTATTGGAAAGAAAATACACCGAACAACAATCTACAGATTCATAATGGCAACCCCACACAATTCAACCGTCCACTACTGCTCAATCTTGTTTTGGAAGGTGTCAATGATTATGAATGTATCGTGGAGATTTATAATTGTGAGGCAAACCTGTTTTCAGCGACCGATGATCAGCTCGTAGGTACGTACACACGAACTGTAAAAAATGGCGAATTAAATCTGGAGATTGCTGCTTCGGAAACCATGCGATGGAAAACAAAAATGGGATTTAAGAAACCCAAAGAGCGCTTTTACATTATGATCAGGGTTAAAGGGCAGAAGGGATATATCAAAGATACCACACCTAAAGAAGATATACGCCATGCAGTACATCTGTATATTCTCAACCAGGTCGGCGTTTGGCTAGAACCCGTGATGCCAACGACCAATAAAGTCGTCACAGTAAATGAGAATGAAGCCAAGCCGCAGAAGAATGACCACTGTAAATTTCAGACAATCAGTGTTCATGATCGCGAAAAGGTAACGATTTTATTTAACGAGAAAGACCCTAAGACCTTCGCTGTAGCGGAAAAGAATTATCGCTTTTCATTTGACCTTTTTTACGGAACGGATCAGTATGAAGTGCCGCAGGAATCAAAGGCTATATTGAATAATATTGTAAAATTCTTAAAAAATAATCCCCAGATATCCGCCAAGGTTGAATCCTTTGCTGATATACGTAATACCCATGAATATAATCAAAACTTAACCGATAAGCGTGCTAACCGAATCTTGAGCTACCTGTATACCAATGGAGTAAGCAATCGTCTGACAGTAGGTTCATATGGTGAATCAAAAGCCAAACAGTTTCAGTATTTGACGAATGAAGACCGCCCGATACATCAAATTAATCGTAAGACGGCGATTTCCTTTGATCTGAAAAATCTCAAACGTATTTTTTATAATACCATTCTCCCTAATATCGAACAGCAGACCGATCTGTCTATTTATATAAAAGGCTTCGATACGGCGGGATGCTTATTTAAAGGCGATAAAAAGCATGATAAGAATAAAGCCAAATACCTTGAATTAGTCAACGTTAATCAAAGCCGCGAAGCGGTTAAGGATATCAGTATCTCCGGTGAAAAGCTGAATATAAAAGTGTTTTCGTTTGAAGCAGGTATGTTTCCGACTCAGATCGCATTGACTCCAAATCGGTATGAATTACGCATCAATTCCTGTGCTTATTTCCCAGACAAATCGCAGACTACTGTTGTCGTAAATGCATTTACGGACGCGGTATGGATTATACACGCAGTGTATGATTATACCGGGAAATATCCTTTGAACTGCCGCGGGACCGCAGTGGATACGCCGATTGTTCGTGGTATAGCGGGGTTGATGGAAAAGGCACAGCCGTATATCGATCTCTATCTTAAGGTGCTGGCGTATTTTCCAATGATGGGACCTCTGCATGGTGAACTTTTGAAATTGGTGATCGAGTACTTTAAGTCCGAGGCTGAGATGTACGGTTTAGGCTATGGAAAAAAATGGAATTTTAGCGGAGGTAAATTTGGAAAAGAAGAAAGCTATGCACAAGGTAATCAGGATCTGGTTGAAAAAGGGATATTGACACTCACCATTTTGGTTATGATTGTCGAAATCATTATAGCGGTATTGACAATGGGGGAATCTGCAGCGACAAAACTTCCAAAGCTTAAAAAATTGGCTAAGGGAATTAAGAAGGTGCAAGATGCTGGAAAGAAAGTCACCGACCTCGGATTTGATTTTATATTTCCGAAAGTTGCATTTACCTATGGCTCATACCTCGAAAAAGTGAACAAAATTGTTCATTTTGTCACACAGTTTAATATCAAAGCAGACCCTGTGATCGGAATAAAGTTTGCTAAGAAATTGGAATTAAAAGATTTATTGGCAAACTCCTTTATACAAAATGATAAAGATCTAGCCGATTCTTTAGAAAAAGAAAAAATAAATCGCGATGATTTGTTAAAAGATAATTTGAAAAAAACTGCTCGAAATAAATTAGCTGGTAAACTAACGGATGGTATAGGTGAAGGATTTCAGACATTATTAGATGAGGCAGGTGTAGACGCTAAAATCAGTATTTTCTTTTCAGGAGAAATTAAACAGGAATACCAGCTAAAAGTGTCCGCACCTGCTAGCTACGAGCAATATGATGGCAAGGTCGAGGTGAAAAATCAGCTCGTTTCTGGTTTTAATAACAGTGCCGGTAAGTCTATCGGCGAATCTTCCATTAAAATGAGCGCGAGATTAGAAGCAAAAGGTAGAGTTCACTTAGTAGGCTGCGTACCTATAGATCCTTTTTCTGCCCAGCGTTATTTTGGGAATTTCGCTACGCGTATTGATGCTTTTCTTTCTGCAAGCATGGAATCTCATTTTAACCATACACGCACCTGGAGTGCTGGGGATCGTGAAGGGCTTTATTATCAAGACACGATTTACTTTTCGGGCATTAAAGGAAAAGTACAGTTAGATTTTAAGAAAGATAGAACTCAAAATAGAACTTGGGATGATGAAGCTAAGAAAATTAGTTTAATCGATACGGAATTTAATCTATTTGGTGAGCACACATTTAAAATGCCGAAAATTCAATTATTATGATTTATGAGAAATATCATCTTTTTATTATTAGCGGTTTCAATTGTATCATGTCAAAATAATATTAACAGAATGAATAATCCTCCTATTACTAGCACCGTTGGAAAAACAGTTAATGCAGCAAATGCAGTAGAGTCTCAATTGAAGTTCGTAAAACGTTATGCAAAGGAACCGTTGTATTATATTTACATCGATCACGAGCAGTGTTTTTTCGAGATCCTTGTGAATGATATCCCCGCATTTCAATATTTTCAGGATGGTGGTATTATGTCGCCCATAACTTTGAATAATTATATAGCTAAATCCGGAAAACAGAAAATAACTTATCGTCTTTACCCGCAGACGGAACGTGAACATGGCGAAGGGTTTCAAGAATTGACACCGTTTACCCGATTTAATTTGACACTTTTCTCGAGAGATAATATGGATACAGTTGCTGGTTTCGATCATCAAGTTCAGTTACTAGAACATGCTAATTTAAAAAAAGAAGATGGTAAGACCTTTATAGGAGCAGGTTTACCGTACTATGAGTATACAGTTACTTTCGACGCTTCAGTACCGTATGAAGTCCCTGCGCTAGCTAACGCAACGGATTTAAGCAAATTACCGAAAGATGTGCTTGAAGAGAAAACACTTGAAGCTTATAACTATTTTAGGGATTTGATAGCAAATAAAAATAAAGATGTATATAGTGCACTAGTTTTTAATAGTGATGTGAGGCAGATTGTAAGCTTATATCAGGATGAAAATGATGTCCGTGAAGGTGGGAATGAAGATATGTTTTATTTTGACAATCCTACTTTTAAAGTCGAGCCTATAAAGGATTTTACCTTAAAACTTTATGGAGATGGGAAGCTCGTTTGCCTGGAGCATAGTTCTTTGGACTTACGCCTCCGGGGTGGTTCTGCAATTTGGGGTAAGTATAAAGGAGATACAGGTGGTACCTTTGCGCGTTTTTTAAGCCTGTATTTATACATCCCTAAAGGAAAAGACTCATTTGAAATTTGGTAAAGAAAAATATTTAGCCGTAACCCTTTTAAAACACTTTACTAAAGAGGCAATGAAAACTATTAAGGCAGTTAATACGTTATCTAATTAATATAGACTTAATATTGAATTAAGAGGAATTGCCGGTCAGAGAGTTATAAAGATAACTGATAGCAAATGTAAAATCTTATTATAAATAGATTGTTGAAAATGAGTGTTTTATTGCGTATTTTTTCCATTATCTCATATAGAATGCGTACAGCGTCACGCTTGATGAAACGGAAAGTAAACCCTAGCACTATCACGATAAGCCGATTAAACCCAATAGTTTAAGGATTTGTGGCCTGTTTTTTGCTTTTTATGATCAGGGGTAATTTAACTATCGTGCTAGTTTGAATATCCCTGTGGAAAGAATAGTCTTGTCATTAAGGTTACCTTATCCTCGTATAGTTTTATTAATTATCCAAATTGTGAAGTAATGTGATTTTAGAATAAATTGTGATCTATGAAGCCTATAAACCAAAAAGAGATAAATGCGGCATACCGCAAATTTATCATTTCATTCACCTTTCTACTACTGATAGCATTATCCAGCTTATTCCTCTATTTAAAAGCTTCTGAAAAAGAATACGTGATCTTAAAAGAGCAATATGAAGAAGTGGAAAATTTAATGAACGCCCGCACGGATATCAATAGACAATTTGCGCAGATCAATCAATATTTCAAAGATATTGGGCAAGGCGATGCCGATATGTCTGCGGTAGCACGAAAGCGGGTGCTCCAGAATGAAATTGCAAAAGGGTCGGGACATATCGGAAGGGTCATCGATGGGCTGAAAGTGGATAGCAGTAGGGCAAGTTTAAAGCTTTATCGCAGATTGAATAAGGATATCCTATTGGTATCGCGCCTACAGGATTCTTTATTTTCCACTAAAAACGTAATTGAAAGCAAACGAATGCAGCTTCAGAGTTGTATTACCATGAATAATCAAATTAACAAAGTTGTAAACCAAGGTTCTATAGTAGGGAGATAAGGTATGATTAAACTAAGCTTAGTCGAACGACGTGAACATTTTTTGCTGCTGCTGGCCGCATTTGTATTGGCAATGACATTATTGGGGTACGTTTTATTTTACAGCGACGGTCCGCGATTTGCCATCTCTAAAGAAGATCTTGCCCTGCGTATACGTGACGATCAAAAGTTTGAGGAATCGGCTAATTTGGCTTTGAAATATGTTGATAGCGCTTCGGCGCAGATCAAAAGATTTGATCCGACCGTACAGGCCGTTTTTATTGAAAATGATATTAAAAAGACCTTCTCGGACATTAATGCTTTATACGCACAAAATAGCTTCGATAGTCGATATAGTATTTTTGCGCAAGGTGCATTGTTTTACGAGAATTATTACGTCGACAGGCGGGAGTTGAAAGGTAATCTCAATGATATTGAGCGCATTTCCAAAAACCTCGACGACTGCATTGTGAACCGGAAACAATTGCAGCAAACGATCAATATGATGAATTCACGCTAATTGCAAATTTTGAAAATCATTTTTTAATTAATCAATTGTAACTAAATGGATAGGAATTTTATCGAAGAGGGCGACGAACGGAATGTCTCAAAAAGCAACCCTCGTATTTACTTGTTTATCATTATCTTTTTGGTCGTCGCTCTTTTAGCAGGGTTGATTTATTTTTTCAAGGTCTATACGCGATCGGAAGAGAAGATTAGCGCCAAAATTAATAAAACTGAAATCTACCTAAATGAAGATCTGATTTATGCCGACAACACCAATGGCGCTAAAAAATGGCTTTGGGAATTTGGAAACGGCGATAAGTCGACAAAACAGCAAGGTACTTACCGCTTTAATAAGGTTGGGTCTTATGTGGTCAGACTCACCGTGAATGAGAATCTGCGTGAACAGTTCTTCGTTTCTGTGAAAGACAGTGTGGTCCATTCGATAGCACAGGATACCACATTGTTTATCAGCGGTTCTACAAACGGTATCGTGCTCGAAGAGATCCGTTTGGAAGCAAATGGCCCTGGTGAAATATTCGAATGGTGGTTTGGTGAAACCGGAAAGGTGGATGCAATCGGTAAATCGGCTTTATATACCTATACGAAGCCCGGTGTTTATCAGGTGCGGCTGCGCTCGGATAAAAGTTCAAAATTTGCTACACACAACATCCGTATTGTTGACCCGGCAGCAGACATTAATCAGCTGGTCACGCCGGGCAAAGGAGCGCAGGATGCCTTAAACGATCTGAAAGAAAAAATTCAGGATATCGCTAATGGAGCCGATTTTAACTCAAAATATAGTTACATCTTATCGAAATACCTCTGTGGGGACGAAAAAGTGAAAGTGAACGTCGAAATGGATGGTAAGAAAAAACAGATGGATATTTACGCGTATCTCATGGGACTTACTTTTTCAAAAGGGGTTACCATCAATGAAGTCACAGTGGAAAGCGCTTCGACGCCAAACGCCACAAAAGAATGTCCTACTTTAATTAAAGTTAAACAATCAAAATAAAGCCAAGCGCTGTATGAACTTAGTTAACTCTTTTCGGTTTTGTACCTTATGCCTGGGCCTGCTGTGGAGTGCCCTTAGCGCAAATGACCTCCTCGCACAGTCTGCGACCTCATTTGGCGGATCTGTGGTGGGACTGCCTATTCCATACCTCGAACCTAATGCTTCGACATCGACCAAAGAATCTTTCGATAAGTCTAACCTCCCTTGGATTGTTTTTTCGGATAGAAATGATAATCATACCAGCACTTCGCCGGGTGGTACGCTCATGATGGAAAAACTTTCGTTTATGCAGCCTTTTTATGTGTCGGAAGAAAAGGACGGCTATCTTAAACTCCTGCGGTTTAGCGATAATATGGTACGCGGCCTTAAGCTGAAAGATAAAAAACGTGTGGAAAGTGTGGGTTGGATAGCAAAGGATAAGTTGTTGCTTTGGCAGCGTTCTTTTGTCGATGTAGCAACCCGATTCCCCAATAAAGCGCTAACCATTATCAATGATGTAGAGCCTTTACTGAATGGACAGTATTATTTCGATAAAAAAGATTCTATTTTTGTTTTTGACGGACCTGATCTTAAAAATGGGAAATCTAAGGTGGCCCTGCATAATTACGTGTATATCTTCAAGAAGTCGGATGACGGCAAGCAGTTTCTGATTGGATCGACGGATCAGTTTGTTCCGCGTGAGGCAGCAAAATATATCAAAGGCTGGGTGTCAGCATCGGTCGTACAAAATTGGGGTCATCGCCTGTATTTTGCGCCCTATACATTTGAATCACCGCAGGCCGATACCGTGGTGGCAAAGATCAATAAAAATCGTATCGATGGATTCGAACCTTTTATGGTGGACCCATTGATAGATACAGCGAATATCACCATGCTCGGTTTGCCTGTGCGTACCGTTGATGATTCGGGCATCGCTACGCATTATGCGGTTGATGTGTTCAATAAATCGAATAATAAGGTGCTCACCATTAATGGGGCTGAACTGACTTATCCTGGATTGATCAACCTGATCAAAAACAGGTCGAAAGTCAATATTATTTTTGTAATCGATGGTGGAAACGCGATGCGTAACCATTTTGCCAGTCTTACCAATACCATTCAGGGGTTTGAAAATAGTGTCGAACAGGTCTTTAATAAGCAAAATGTAAAATACGGAAGTGTGGTGTTCCGCAACCCATCGTCATGTGGTGGACGAAGCGCCTCGTTGGAGCTGACCGATGATTTTCGCAAGCTGGTAGGATTTTTACGTGACCAATCCAAAATAACCAGTGAATGTGATCGTGGAAATGCGGAGCAGCCCCTTTTTGAGGGGATCGCACAGGCCACTAACTTGGTTAAGGATGTGGCGCAACAAACAAATCTTTTCGTGATTGTTGGTGCTACAGGTAATTTGGGTGGTGCAAACAACAGTCAACTGTCTTCAATAGCACGCCGTGTAGCCGATGTAGAGGGTCGAATGGTGATCTTACAAGCTTACAATAGCACACCAACAACGTTTAACGATTTTATTGTTCAATCTCGAAAGCTGGTCTCCAGTGAAGCCTATTATGCGGCTGAAAGGCGAAAATTTCAATTGGTACGTGGAGAAGCTTTCGGTAATCAGTCTTATGATTTTAACTTGACAGATTCGATTTCCTACTACCTTGATTTTCCGAAAAATAGCCTTATTCAGGGTGGCGTGGTGTTCCCTACAAGAGGTTCGGCATTAAATAATAAAAGTTTCAATGTAGCATTCTATCGTTTTATGGACGAAACCCGGCAGGATATACGCTCGCATATCCATAGCTTAGATAGTGCTTTTAGACTGACAGGTATTGAAAATGCTAATGTTAATCCGACCGTGGCCAAATTATTAGGAGGAAAATTCAATAGGGATGTGGGTGAAGGGATGCCGCACAATGCATTCAAATTTGCGTCTACCCTGAAATTCAGTCCGGATTTACAATATCAGCTTACCAAAGGGCTCGATTTTGATTTGATCCTGAACGCAGGCGAGTTCAACGAATTCAGCAGTATGCTGTCGGTTATGAGTGGAGATAACTTAGTGAAGGATGACAATTCTTTCCGTAAAAAACTATATGATAACTATATCGACGAATATAAGAAAAAATGGCCAATGTATTCTGCCCGTGATGTAGACAAATGGACATTAGGAAAGTACTTCTCCGTGATGTTGGGAATTCCGTTGCTCCACAATACATTTACCGACATGAAAGTGGAAGCATTAAAGAACAAGAAGGAGATGTCGCTACCGTCATTCGAAGAGTATATCGTCTATTTACAGAAGGTGATGTCCATGACGCGTACTTATGCTCAAAATCAAGGTAAATTTTTCTCCAACGGCGAGCAATATTACCGGGTACGTGGCAGCTTTTTTAATATGAACACCATTCAAACGGCAAATTAATGACGATTAGTAATTTTAGTGAATCTGTAAAATTAGCAATTCATATTGCACAGGCCTTGGCGGAAGAATACCATCAAAACAAGTTCGGCCCAGCGCATCTGTTAAAAGCTTTAATGCACAAAGATGTCGGCTTAAGACAATTTGTACAATCGATTGACAAAGACGACCAGTACATCTCCGAATGGGCCGAAGTGCGTATGGACGAACTGGAGCGATCCAGCAACGTGCCACCTGCCGAGGAAATCAGAGGGAATGAAGCAGTGGTGCGGTTATTGGACGAAGCCGACCTGGTGCGCATTAAACTGGGACTAGATCTTATCACACCTATATGTGCATTGGCCGCCATCTCCAAAGCGGGTATTGCGTTTGATGTCAATCAGTTGAAATCTTTTCCGATCAAAGAAAAGGAGATATATGATCTATATATTGATCAAAATCAGCTAACACAGGCGGTATCGGGTGCTGCTGGAAGCAGTAGCACGCAGAGCGGCGAGCCAAGCGGCTTGCATAATGCGTTGCATCAGTATTGTATCGATCGTCTGCAGCTGGTGCGCGAAGGGAAATCGGATCCGATTGTGGGTCGCGATCGCGAGATACGCATGATGCTCGAAATCCTCTGCCGACGCAACAAACCCAACGTAATTATTGCTGGGGAAGCAGGCGTGGGTAAAACAGCGCTTGTGGACGGCTTTGCCATCGATATCGTAAATGGCCATGTGCCGGAACAGCTCAAGGCAGCACAACTTTTTGAACTTGATCTTGGTGCCCTCATCGCAGGGGCAAGTTACAAGGGTGAAATAGAAGACCGACTGAAGAGAATTATCGCAGAAATTAAGCGATTCGATAAGGCTATCTTATTTATTGATGAAATACATACGCTTTTAGATAGCAAGGGACCCATCGGTTCTGGGGCGGGAAATTTGCTGAAACCTGAATTGGCCCGTGGTGAGATTACCGTAATCGGAGCCACCACGCTAGAAGAGTATCGAAAGATTATTGAACCCGAACAGGCCTTCAGTAGACGTTTTGAATTGCTGCAAATTGCCGAGCCAACGGAAGAGAAAGCCATTAAAATGATTGAAAAGGTGTTGGATAGGTACGAACAGCACCATGAATTGAAGGTAGATAGCGCCGCACTTCCCGTAACAGTCTCGCTAGCAAAAAGATACTTAAAGGACCGTCATCTGCCTGATTCGGCATTTGATCTTATGGACCGCAGTATGGCGGCACTAAAGCTTGCGAAAAGTGGTTCGCTCAGCATCCTTGAGCAGATAGACGAAGAATTTCAGCATCTCAGAACTGAACTGCAACAGAAAAGTGAGCGGGAGCAGTTTGATGCATATAAGTGGCTTACAGATGCGCTGTTTAATAGGTTGAGCCCCATTCTCTTGGGAATGTTAAATGAAGAGGAACGTTATGAAGACTTGGAGTCTGCTCAACACTATGCTGACTTTCTTGTACACATTATACCACAGTTGAAAATGCATGCGCAACAGTTGTCCGATACGCTCAGCAAGCAGGATATTGTTGCGGTGATGGCGCATAAAACTGGAATTCCGATGGGAAAACTACAGGCCGGAGAAAAAGAAAAGCTGTTGCAGATTGAAAGTTACCTACAGAAGCGTGTCGTAGGGCAAGATCAGGCTATCAAAGCAGTGTCGGAGGCCATACTGGAGTCGAGAAGTGGTTTGAATAAAAAAGGCCAGCCCATTGGCTCTTTCTTCCTTTTGGGACCTACAGGTACCGGGAAAACAGAACTTGCAAAATCCATAGCCGAGTTTCTGTTCAATGATGAGAAAGCAATGATCCGCTTTGATATGTCGGAATTTAAGGAGGAACATAGTGCGGCATTGCTCTATGGAGCTCCGCCGGGTTATGTAGGGTATGAGGAAGGTGGACTGCTGGTCAACAAAATCAGACAGCAACCTTATTCGGTTTTGCTTTTTGACGAAATCGAAAAAGCACATCCTTCCGTGTTTGATACATTCTTACAGATCCTGGACGAAGGCATGATGCACGACCGCTTAGGAAAAGCTGGTGATTTTAGCAATTCCCTGATTTTATTTACCTCTAACATTGGGAGTGAGTGGATTGCTGGACAAATCGATGCGGGTAAAGGCTTCCCAACGCATAATCAGTTGATGGAAATCATGACCGCCCATTTTAGGCCTGAGTTTTTGGCGCGTATTGCTGAAATTGTGCCTTTCGCGCCAATATCTAAAGATAATGTCGTTAAGATCTTTGATATTCAACTCCAACAACTCATTCAGCTGCTCGACAAGCAGGGGGTTGATCTGGTCGTAACTGCCGAAGCCAAGCAAGCTATTGCGATGAAGGGCTTTACGCCCAAATACGGTGCAAGGCAGCTGGCCGCAGGTATTCGCAATGAACTGCGGCGTCCGATTTCAAAAATGCTTATTGCAGGCGAGTTGAATAAAGGGGCCATACTGACGGTCGGCTGGGATGCAAGTCAGGAGATTCTCACGTGGGAAATAAAACAGAAATAGCTGTATGTTGTTTTAATACAGTGTACTAACGCGTTTGCTGACGGTATTATGTTAATATTTTAGTATATTGTAATTAGAATAGGACAAATTAATTAGAGTATAAACTTAATTTTTAGATATATGTTTGAGTACGAAATTGGTGGAAACGAAAGGAAAGTTGAGACTTCGGAATCCATTGTGGACATCTCGTTCAATAAAACGATGTTTATTCAGAAATTGACCGATAATGATCCTTTGCGTCCAGAGAAAGTAGAAGGACTAAAGAAAGTGGAGGATGTATTTGCGCATTTCAAGCCGAGTGTGGGCGTATCCTTTGAGGATGAAGACGGTAGCAGCGTTCATGAAGAGCTGAAATTTCAAAATCTGGGGGATTTTTCAGCAAAGAATCTAACGATGCAAAGTGATTTTTTGTCTAATCTAAGTGTTCAAAAAGATCTTTCTGCAAGTGTGATTAAACAGCTGAAATCGAATAAAACTTTGAAATCTGCCATTGAAAATGCCGAAACAAAGGCTGCATTCATCAATGTGCTGAAAAATTTTATCGCTGAATTAGAAGCTAATAAATAGGACCTATGGCAAATACACAAGAAGAAAAAGCGGCACAAGCGGGTAGCGCTGCCGGATATAAAGAGGTAAAGGATCGTTCAGCTACCGAAAGCTTGCAAGAAAGTTTGGATAAGCTGGTGCGTGTGGGGGGCTTTGATCTATTGGAAGCGTCGGTGGATGGTATCCAAAATTTAAATCCGGAACGTAAAGCACGCAAGCAGATTTTTTTGAGCGATGACCAAAAAAAGAAGGAACGTGAACAACTTAAAAAGAAGATGGAACTTTGGGTAGATCTTTTGGAAAATTCGGATTCCGTTGCTTCTATGGTAGATAAAAGCGCTGAAAAGCTGAAGGTAGCCGAAGAGACATTGAACCACAATTTGGGAACGGCTTTGGAAGCAACCCGTGAGCTGGAGCAGGCTTATCGCTCTGTCCACCTGTTCTATAAGAACACAGAAGCTGATAAAGTGGACAACGTGGTCCTCATGAATGCCAGTATGGACCAGCTGACAGACCTGGACAACCCGCGTTTTATCGAATATGTGTCTGAAGAGTTCAAACAGAATTATGATAGGCTCGACCTTCGCGACAACTATTCGCTATTGGTGTTGCCAGGCTATCTAGGATCCAACAAGGTATTGGATCGCTGGGCGAAAATTGCCAATGCGAATAAAGCGATGCTCGTTACCGATTTTGCAGATCTCGAACAGCCGGATGACGTGATTGACCTCTTCACATCTGGTAATTACACCAGCGCGGAAGCGTATAAATCCAACGTCATCATGACGACCAACTGGTTGATTGGACGGGAGAAAAATACCACTGTAGGCGAGGAGGAAGATCTTACTGTACCGGGCTCTGCCGCCCTGGCGGGAAAAATGTATTATACATTGATGTCGCAGGTAACCGCAGGAAAGAAACACGGTACAATCAATGAGGTTGATGGGGTAAAGTTTGACCTTAAGAAAAGTGAAATTTCGCATCTCGAGCGTATTGGATTGGTTCCAATGGTGAATGAATATGGAAAGGTGATGGCATTCTCCGCCAAAACGTTATTTAATGGTGATAATATTGGCTTGCAGACTTACTCTGTGGTGCGTGTATTTGATTATGTGACCAAAGTCCTCTTTGATTTTCTGAACCGCAGAGCGTTTGAAAACTGGACGACCAAGACGGAAAAAGATTTGCGTGCGCAGATTGTAAAGTTTTTGGACAGTATTCAAGGGCCAGATAGACTGATTGAGCGCTTTAAAATCATGCGATTTGAACGCGATGATCAGCAAAAAGATAAAATTCATCTTGATATCCATATTACTCCATTCTTTCCAGCCAAAAGTTTTATGGTCAAATTGGATGGCTACAAAGGGGAAGATGAAAGCACGACATGGGCCAGTGAGTACAATCAGCAATAAATGAGTTTATATGGAATTTTACCTGGATAAACCCTTACAGTTAAACCTCCCTGTGGAGAATCACCGGTTGAAAGAGTCGGATCTGGGTAAATCCATTTCAAACTATCTGGAGCTGATCATATTTACTCGAAAGGGAGAGCACCGCTTTAACGCCGATTTTGGATGTGCCATTTGGGACCTGGATTTTGAATTGATCGTCAGCGAGAGTCTATGGGAAGAAAAGTTTAGAAAATCACTGCTCGATTCCATTACGCGTTATGAGTGGCGCATCGCACAGGTGGTGGTCAAGGTTAATATTTCTGAAGTGGAAACATTCTTTCCCAAGCGGAAGGTCGCGGAGATCAAAAAGAAAGTAATGATTTATGTGGAGGGTAAGATGGTGGAGACTGGGGAGCGCTATGCATTCAGTACTTCATTATTTTTAAGTCCATTAGCTAAGTAGTGAGCAAAGAGCAGATGAACGATATTTTTTACTCCAGTAAGGAAGAGATTCGCAATAGGATCATTAAGAAGGCCCAGGAGCTTTGGGGAATCCAAAAGGTCTTTGACTTTGATCCGGTGGTCCTTTTATTGATGGAAGTGCTGAGCAGTGAGATCTTTCAGGTGTCGAATGATGTGCGCGATTTTGAGAATCGGATCTTTGATAAGATCGGTCGTCTCTTGGCACCGGACTATCTGGTAGCGCCACTGCCAGCTCATGCGATCTTGCTGTACCAACCAATTGAAGATGAGGTGCGTATAAGCCCTTACCTGCATATGAACATGAAGAAAAAAATTGTTTCTGTCGGCGCTTCAAAAGAGGAAAAAATGGTGGAAATGAATTTTTCCAGTTTGGAAGAAGTGCATCTATTTCATGGAAAGATCCGTTATATGGCTACCCCCAGGCAGCTGTTTGAAATACAGCCCAATGTAAAACGTTCGCTAGGAAAATCGCTGCATATCAATACTGGGCATTCTGTCTTTCTGGGTATAAAATGTTTGGAGTACGACCGTAGGAAATCCTTTGCGGGTTTAAATTTCTATTTCGACTGGGGCAATTATCAGGTCAACCGGGAGATCTACAAAGTTCTAAACCTTGGAAAATGGCACCTGAATGGAATTCCCATAAAACACCATCAAAATAGGTTTTTAAAGCGCTCGGATCGCTTAGTGGACGAACTGTTTGACCGTAAAAATTACCTCTTTAACTTAAGCCAGGACATAGAGGGCTATTATCAGCAGCATTTTCTGACCTTGGACGATGAGCCGGATGCGGCTTGTTTTGGGAAAACTAGTTCGCTACCGGAGGAAATTGTAGCGCATTTTGAACAGCAGATGACGGATCGCCTCGAGCAGGATCTGGATTGGATTCGTATTGACATGCCGACTTCCATGCCGGTGCAGCTGCTTGATGAACTACATGTACAAATAAATGCATTTCCTGTTGTCAATAAGCGCTTGGTCGAAGGTAAGCATCGGGTGAAAGCCCTTAAAAACATTGTTGGTATCGAAACCGCGCAGCTTGAACAACTACTGACGGTGGAAGAGGTATTGGATCAGGAGGGGGAAAAATATAGTGAAGTGCCTTACAACAGATCCGGTGTACACGCCGAAGCAGGCTTTTACACCGTGCGACAGGGTGGAGTCGAAAGACTTGATAATCGTACTGCCAAAGATTTGCTGGATTACCTGTTTGAACTGATACGGGATGAGAAGGCTGCTTTTTTGTCTTATAATGCTGATTTCTTGAATGCTATATTGCGTGAGTTGGACAAAAACTTAGCTATGATACAGCAAAAGGGAAAGGCCTTACAACTCCGAAAAAATGATTTCAAGCAGTACATTGTAATGAATCCAAAAAATGATGGCGACCTCCTTTTTACGAAGATGTGGATGACCCAAGCAGAGCTAGCGAACGGCATTGCTGTCGGTACGCCTTTGCAGATCCAGCTGGGTGCGGTAAAAAATTATGAACAGCTTGTCTTTCTTACCACAAGTAGAGGCGGACGTTCGCGTCTCAACCGAAGGGATAGTTTGCAAGCTTTTAAATACAATGTGACCACCGGAGATCGCATCGTTAGTAAGAATGATATTATCAATTTCATTAAACTGGAACTCGGACAGGTGGTTAAACGTATTGAAATTAAGTCTGGAGTAATGATGGATGCCGATCCAAGAAAAGGGTTTCAGAAAACCACTGATATCTACGTGGAGCCTGATGGAAGCTTTGATCTGGAAGACTCCGAGTGGAATGAGTTATTGGAACAGGTGATGAGTAAGCTACAGGTGCGCAGCAGCATGGAAGTGCACTATCGTCTGCTACTGAAGACGCTATAAGTTGTTGTATAGCAAGTAGGCTGGTCTGTCGCGTATACTACTATTAAGTAGACTACAGATATGTGGACTAGAGTGAAGTAGACTACAGGTATGAGGTGTGTCCCAATACAGTGGGGTTGTTACCCTGCTCATCGCTTAAATAGCTATGTTTCACCTCTGGAAGAAGGTCATAGCGCAAGTGTCGGTTTAGATGAGCCGGGAAAAGGTTGTCCAGCACCAGATGAATGATATATTCGTCTTTGGCGTTGGGGAGATAGTTCTTTAAAAGTTGGGGATAGGACGGTCCTATCGTGATGTTAAGATAGCTCTCATTGCGTTCAAAGTTCATCGTGGTCAAACTGTCGACTCCGAGCTGGCAATAGCCCAATGTACTGGGTGGAAGCCCGATTTCTTGCCAGTCGATTTTGCGGTCATGTGTTGCACGATGGATTTCAATGGGAATGTTGAGCAGGTTGCGCAACAGTTGTTGGGCATAAGCGATATCGTTTTTGTAGTTGTGGATTTCAGGAATAAAGTGCATCCAGATAACACGTTGGCGGGGGCTCAGGCGGTGTAGTTCGGGAAAATTGGAGAGCAGTAGGTTGCTCATATCCTGATAAGTTGTTTGCATATCAAGACGGCTTTCATATTGATCCAGTTGCGTCCGTAAATAGAACAATTCGTTTTCAAATGGGGCGAAAAACTTACGGGCATTTTGCTCCTGGCGACGCTTGTTTCTAACATCTTGGATCATAACATCTTCGTCAAGAATTTCACTGCCAGCATGTAGGGTATGAAAGAGGCCTTCGGGGAGCATATCATAAAAGCCCTCACGGTTCATATGGATGCGTACAAATTCTTCATTGCTCGTCTCGGAGATATAAGGGTTGACAGATTGAATTTCTGTAGAGAAGGGGCGACGGCTTGAACCATCACAAGTAAAGATAATATGATCTGGATCTACGCCTTGCTGAATAAGATCCGCCGCCTTTTGGCTGGCCTTGATATCTGATGTCATGCTATTGCTGGTGAATAAACCGTCCTTTTTTTTCATAGAAATCATTTTTCCTTGAACATATAAGCCCAATAGATTGTTTTAACCCAGTAGATTGTTTTCACTCTGACCGGGGATTTTAATTATAAATTGTTTATTTAAAGATAGTATATTAGTTTGTGAATACTGCAACAGCTGAAATGGAAGTACAAACAGTTTTTTTGAGGTACATACTTGCGCCTTTATTAGTATTTATTTCGACAATTGTATTGTCGGTCTGGAATAAGAAGAATTCTCTTCTTAGCAATAAGAAGTTAATTATTTCGATCCTTCTAGGAGGACTAGCTCTGGCATTGCCCGGTTTTTTCGGGTTTTTGGGCTTTGGCTATATGCCGTGGGGCTATTTTATGACCATGATGTATGCGTTGGGACTAGGGGTGCTTTGGGTGTATCTGCTGAGTAAATGGGATCTCAACACGTTGGAGAACAAAAAGGTATTTGTGTTTTTCGTCATGTTTGTCATGCTGTTGCTGGCAATATATATATATAAACTGTTTTTCGATTGGATGAGCCCATTCCGATTGGGATGGTGGGCAGCCACCAGTATCTCCATTTTTATGGTTCCTATGTTCTTTTGGTGGACCTACATTGCGCTGTTATCTATCCCTATGGAAATTCATCGGGTATGGGAATACCCACGGTTTCCAGAAGAAATCAGTCTGGATCATTTGGATTTTGATAAGCTATTGGTATTGGAACTGGAACTCTATAAGGATAGCAAAGACGTGGAGCCGTTGCGCGTGAAGGTGAAAGCGCCAGAGAAGATGAACTTCGGACTGTGGTTCCAAAAATTTATTGAAGATTATAATGCCAAATTTCCAAGTGCCCCGGTACGCTACGTGGATGATCAGGGGGAATACCAGCGTTGGATATTTGTTGTGAAAAGGTCTATTTTCAGAAGAAATGTATATATAGACCCAAATGCAGACATTTCAGGCAATCAGATTACAGAAAAAATGACTATTCACGCCAAGCGTGTTTCAGAAACGATAGGATAACATTAAGCTTATGCAAAAACCATTAAATTACGAAGGCATCAATTGGGTGGATGGGATGAAACTCTCCAGTGGTGATTTTGTTCATACGGATCTATATACCCAAGATCTCGTCCGCGACGGCATATCAGTGGGGCTTCATCATGCGAATTTTGGATTGTTGCCGGCCTTTGCGGGGTACGATCGTTCTTTTGATATTTCGCTGCTGAAAAAAAACACGAATTATCTGGAGGTTGAAGTTCGGTTCTGCAATGCGGTCACCAGCGATGGGAGCCGAATCAATATAGCCTATCAGCAAGGTGCGATAGAGGCAAATTTTAGCGCCTTTATGGATGTATCGAAAATTGCTATCGGAGAGCATTATGTAGTTTTATATGTACATTCATTTAGAAAATCGGCTTTTGGCGAACCTAATCCGGAGGAATCACCCCTTCGTTACCCGTTTGTAAAAAAAGAATATACGATCGACATTGTGACGAAGTCCGCAGTACAGCAACGGCAGGTGAGTGGTTCTTTTCTGCCTATCGGCAAGCTTGTAAACGACGGACAGGAAACTTTATTGGTTTCGCAATACATTATGCCTTGCGTTTATATCGAAAGCCATCCGCAATTGATGGATTTTCACAACCGCTTTTACCGAGCATTGAATGAGTTTCAGTCAGCCGCATATCGCATAATGGATAAAACGGTGAATAAACCTAAGATCACCGAGCTGGGGCTTAATATCCGCTTTATTACTGAACGTATCTTAGCGTATATGGCAACTTCATTTTTTGAATACCGATCTATCCTTCCGCAAAAGGCACCCATTTATCTTTTAAAATATTTTTCGGATTTTGCGCATGTATTTTTTAATGCTGTACGGCTGATCGAATCTGCTGAACGGGAGGAAATGCTAAAATATTTCTATGAGTGGAAAGATGTGACACCCGGAAATTTTGAGGAACGTTTATCAAACCTTATTGAATTGCGTTACGATCATCTGGAAATTGCAGAAGCGATGGAATGTGTGGCTGATTTTATGCAGGTAATGGTTTCGTTATGGGGTAAATTGGCGACGTTGGAATATATTGGTCAACGACGGGAAAATATAGTCGTTGCTGAGCAAAAGGTTGTGCAGGAGGTGCAGACCAAGCGAACCTGGTCTTTGCTGGATTAGCAGATTTATTGGGTGAGATCAGTTTGCGATTCATTTTTTTTGCTTATGTTAGCAAAAGATGAAGAACGTTTTATTAATCAATGGGGATCTTTTTAAAATAGCGTCTACTGACTTCCTGATGGATGCTTATCGAACAGGTGTAAAGCAGGCGGACGGCATTGTGCATGATCTACGGATCGCAGATCTGCTCTTTAATTACAATATCAGACTTCCTTCGTTGCATTCGACTTCTTTGGAAGCCGACCTGCAGTTTGCTTTGCGTCGTCTCCATTGGGCTAAACATATCGTATTGTTCTGTCCCGTTTACCGTTCGTATATCCCCTCGAAAATCAAAGGCTTCTTTGATCGCCTGTTCTTGCCCTATCAAAGCAGTCTCGATGTTAACCGAATTGATAACAATTTCTATGGTAAATCTGCCCGAATAGTAAGTATATTGGATCAAGATCTCTTTGCTGAATATAACCTTTACAAAAAGACAAACTTTATGAGCGTGAAGAAGGATGTCTTCGAACGCTGTCATATTTCGCCTGTGCGAACATCCGCCATGGGCGAACTGCATCAGCTGAACAACTCATACAGTTCGAAATGGGCAGATAAACTCGCACGGTTTGGCCGGATTGATCTCGTATAAATGTGCTACAATCATCTTTTAAATGTACGACAAATAGCTTTACAACATGGAATCACTCTTTAATGCCTGGAAAACGAGCCGTATGGCATACCTCAAATTTTTTGAGCATTATTCCCTAGAAGAGCTCAATCGCATTCCTGCTGGCTTTGGCAACAACCTGATCTGGAACATCGGTCACATCATTGCCACACAGCATAAATTAATTTATATCGGATCGGATGTAAAAGGGCATATTCCACAAGAAGTTTTTTTGAATTACCAGTCGGGTACAAAACCCACAGTACCGGTATCCCAACAGGAAGCGGATCTGCTTAAAAGTTTGCTTGTTGAACAGATTGAGCCGACTATCCTGGATTTTAACAAAAAAATATTTCTCCATTATAACGCCCGTACCACGGGGACGGGCTTCCATGTCACTTCAATATACGATGCCTTCGAATGGAATAATTTTCATGAAGGGCTCCACCTGGGCTATATGATGAGCATTAAGAAGTTTATCTAACGAAGTCCCAAATTTTAGAAAGCTTTTGCAAGCCAACTTGCATATTGATGTGCCCGTATTCATGATTTAATTTTCATGGTTTTCGTGGATTGTCTTCAAATGGACTAACGGTTAATTTTGTAATAGAGCTGAGTAATGCAGAGAATTTTCTTCGCACATCAGCTTACAACGAACGAAAGTTTTATGAAATATTTAGATATGAAATACAGCACAAAAGCGTTAGTCCTTCCGCTATTGTTTACAACGATAGCCTGTGGTAAATCCCAAGATTCTGGTTCGTATCAGCAGACGTTCAATGAACGCATGAATAGACAGGCCTATCTGGGCAGTACCGAGTCGACCATGTATTTACATGGATACGATCGCTTAGCACCGGTAAAGGGAAAAGGGTCTTTCAGCATCGATAAAATAAAAGGCGATAGCTCCACCTTGGTACTTGTCATGGAACTGTCTGGCCAAGAGGGATTCTCTTTTGCTATTCCAGGGAAGCAAACCGGGCGCTCGTGGCGGTTTACCGCTGAATCGGGCGAGTTATCCGTCGCAGACAACGGAGAAGTCAATGGATCGCTGACCGCCAGTGCTAAGGAGATCACGTGGAAGGGACGACTTTTTGACGACAAGCTGATGCTGGACGTCAAAATTAAATATCTTAAATCCGGTGGCGGTGTACCTGCAGAATCTATCTTAAATACACATTTTGAGCTTCTTAGATCGGGCGGCCGACAGGAGGGCAATGGGCAACAGGGCTGCACCATTGTATGGGAATCACGACCGGTATTCAATGTCTATGAAGGCGGTGTAGACCTGATTTATGTGCCGGTGTGCCACTGATGGTTGCGCTGTCCAAAGACAGCGCGTTGCTTATTAGATAAACTTCATTTCAGTAGCCTTGTGGATCAAGGAAGCCGAATTGCTGACGGAAAATTTTTGTAGCAGATTTCGACGGTGACTTTCGACAGTCAATGGGCTGATAAACATCAATTCGCCAATTTTGGGCGTGGTATAACCTTGCGCCATCCATTTGAGTACCTCGCGCTCTCTTTCTGTAATCTTTGGAACAGAATCTTGCTGATTACCTTTTAATATGAAGTTCATTTCTCGGCTGAGCACCTGTTCACCCTGATGAACGGAATGTATACCTTGAATTAAGTCTTCGGCAGATACATTTTTGAGAAGATAACCCAAGGCGCCCGCCTGCAGCATACGAAGGGCGATGCTGCCTTCATTTAGGTTGCTGATCGCAATAACCTGTGTGTTGGGAAAATCCTTTTTTATGATTGCAGTGGTATCGATACCATTCATGCCGGGCATGTTGATGTCGACCAAAACAATATCGACAGGTTGGGTTTGAAGAAAAGCTAAAGCATCAGCCGAGGAGGTAAATGTGCCCAGTAAAACGATGTCTGCGCTGTTCTTTAAAATAAATTCAAATCCATTCAGTACGAGTGGATGATCGTCTACGATAATGACTGAAATAACCTTATCCATGTATATTAAGTTGAATATGGAATGATGCGCCGTTTCCTACTGCTGCATCAATCTCTAATTGTCCATTTAAGATGTCGACCCGGTTGCGAATGTTGGAAATACCAATCCCTTCCTTGGTCATTGTTGCATGCTGGGGATCAAAACCCTTGCCGTTGTCCTCGACGTTCATGTGGAATTTATCCGCCACCTGACTACATTGTACCCACACCTGCGAAGCTCCGCTATGCTTTATGGCATTGGTCAGTAATTCCTGCAGAATCCGGTACGCCGCGATCAGAAAATCTTGCGGGTAGTGTTCTCGTAGATTTGAAGCCTGAAAATCGACCTGAAGGTCGGGATGTGACATGGCATTGCAAAGATCCCTGAGGGCGACTTCCAGACCCATGTATAGCAAAGACTCTGGCATCATATTGCGCGCTATCCGCCGGAGTTCATCAACGGAATGATCCAGTTGTTCAATGATTACATGGAGATCCGTCGTTTTTGCAGCTTCTTGCTGAGGGTTGGCATTTGCCGCAACCGCCGAAAGTTTTAGTTTGGTGCTCGCCAGTATTCCGCCCAATCCGTCGTGCAGATCCCGTGCGATGCGGCTTCGCTCTCTTTCCTGTCCCTGTAACATCGCATTATAAAGATTCAATTTTTCTTGTTGCTTACGATTTTTAATTTCCTCCTCTAAGAGCATCTCTTTGTGGGTGGCCAACTTTTTCTTGTTGAGGAAGGCGGTGTACCAGGTGAAAGATAAAAAGGATAGAATAAGCATAGCGAAAGCAAGAACACCGACCCACATGCGCGTCTTTTGAAGGGCGAGCTGATGCCCTTGGTTCTCTGTTTTTATGCGCAATAGTTCCTTTTCTTTTTCTGCCGTCTGATATATTTTTTCCAGTTCCATGATTCGCGCATTGCCCTTATCCTGATAAAGGGTATCGGATAGTTTTTTGTGCGCTTCGTACCAGTGGGTAGCTTCTCGCCATCGTCCCAATTTAACGGCAGTGGTCGCGAGGTTATCATACACCATTTGCTTGTTTCTGAGGGACTCTTTGTTTCGTACATAAGGAAGTACGGCCAACAGCTTGTCCAACGCAGCCTGATATTGTCCCGCTTCCTGTAAGGCAGTGAATTGATCAAAAATAATGGATGCCGTCATATCCTTATTTTGCTGTCTTTTAGCAGCAGCAAGACCATGCTCAAAATGGATGTTAGCCTTGGACATGTTCTTTTTTGCTGCCCAATAGCTTCCTGTAACAGTGTGGTAAATGGGTATATAGGATGAATTGGGAATACGGAGGCTTATTTTCTCAGCCTTATTGAGTCGTTTTTTGGCTTCTCTAACATCCTGCCGAAACAACGCATTACGGGCAGCATTAACGTATAATGTCAAAAGCTGTTCATCGGAATCTTTTCTCCCCTGTAGCAGATGAAAAGCCTTCTCATAGTATTGTTCGGCCTTGCCATATCCCTGGAGGTTCATCAGCACCATGGCAACATTCTGGTAATTATTGCCCAGCAGGATATTATCCTGAAGCTGTTCCGCTATCGGTATCACTTTATTGAGCAGCACATGTACATATTCATCCGACTTTCCCTCGCGCTGAAGTAATGCGCCATAACTTCCCCAAAGCCTTGCACGGTGCTTTTGGGCGGAGACATTATTTTTCTGATCGATCTTTTTAAGCTGATCTTCGGCCTGTAAGTAAAGCTGTTTCGCCTGTAAAGGTGCTGAGTCAAAGTAGACTGCAGCGCGGTAGAAATAAGATAACCCCCTATAGTAGCTGGATTTTCGCATGGTCCCTAATACCTGTTCGGCTTCTGCGATATACTTGAGCGCTTGGGTACTATCGTAATCGCACCAAAAAAAGCTCAATTCATACAGAGCTTGGGCCTTGCTCGCCTGATCGTCCACACGCAGCAGTTGTTGATATAGGCTATCGCTATAGTGCTCAAGTTGATTCTTTTGCTGGCCAAGGGCATTGAAGCGGGGCAGTGCACAGAGCACTGCGACAAATAGTAAAATTTTATGCATGCACGCGAAACAGAATATTGATTTCTCAAAATACAAAATAATTCTTATTACCGCCAAATCATCTGTCCATCAGCGCTTTCAATTCTGTCTTTTCCTTTCCAGATGACAGGAAGAACTTCGGAAGCACTATTGGTTTCTAAACCAACATCGTGTTGCTTACCATCATTCGGAATAATTTTCAGGTCCCATAGGTATCCAAGTGTTCCCGTGGACCGATAGTTGGTGCCAATCAATAGGTATTTTCCATCGGGTGAGAATTCTGGCATCGATTCTTTAAAATTGCTTGAAGTGACCTGCTTTAGGTTATTTCCGTCTACATCCATGGTGTAGATATGATTACCAATGTTGAGTGCAAATTGGGTTCCCGCCTGGTTGACCGTCAGCTTGCCCCAGTCCTGATAGTTCATTTCCTTTACCAATGCTCCGGAGTTATAAGGGGGCGCGATCTTTATAATATACTTTCCATGTGTCAAGACAATGTTATTTCCTGGTAGCCATAGCCGGGATTCGTTGAAACCCAGCCGTTCACCATTGATGTCTACAATACGTGCGACAAATTCGCCGTTTCGTTTTAAAATGGTCACCCCGTCCTGAAAGTCGTTTGACGTAACCATGATCAAGCTATTGTCGGGGGATAGGTAGCCTTTGCAGTAGGAGTTTCCAGCAGGACTGTTATAAATAAATTCTTCAACGATGTTTCCACTGTTCATATCACTGATCGTAAACTTCACATCGTATTGGCCGAATGTACTGGCATTTACTGCGGTTAGTTTCCATTTCCCATCGCGCGAAATATCAAAATTATTGAGCTTTGAATCATCTGGTATGAAAGATCCACCGATGCCATCGGGTAAGCTCATCTTCAGCACCCCTTCAGTCGCCCAATCGTAATAAATCGTTCCCTTCAATGCAGCGGGGTAAGTGCTCGATCCGCTACCATTGTCCACACTATCCTTTGAGCAAGAGCTGACAATCAATAAAGTAAATAGCTGTAAGGCTATGCAAAATAACTTTTTCATCGTTCTTTTCTTTTAGTATAATCCAAAATTACACGCTTGATGATTTTAAATCAATCCACGAAAACTAGGGTTTTATTTAAAATACACGTCAATTGTTTTGTGCTGGCGCAGCATTATCGATTTTGGAGAAAGCATTTTGTCATACTAAAAATACGAAAACGTTATAGTTAAAGAACGAAAACGTTGTAGTTAAATATTGATAACTTCAAAGTCAGATGTTTTTTCACGCATTGCTAACGGTGGGGAGTATAGCGCCAAGCACGTTTTTGATCGAAATGTCTGTTATTGAGACAAAGTCGCAATTTTTTGATACAATATCGTCCTGTTTTTCTAATTCCTAATCTTCACTTTTACAATTAAGATTCCTTGAATAAAGGGAGCCAATTATAAAATTACTGAATCATCTAAAGTGAGTATTTCTTTATGGGAAACAATTGTAAACTAAAACAAAATCCATTTTATGGTTTTGCCACCAGCAAATGGATACCCTGTTCCTGCCTGTGGTGTCTTTTCGCTTTCACGAGTCCTGCTGCAATATTAAGGGCGAATGTCCCCGTTTTAAAGACCTTGGACGGAGCTATCCAAAATCGTGAGATTACAGGTAAAATAACAGATGATACCGGCCAGCCGCTAGCTGCCGTGACCGTCAACGTGGCTGGTAGCAGCGTAAGTACTGCCTCAAAGGCGGATGGAACCTATACCATTACCATACCTGTCGGAAGCAAAAAGTTAGTTTTTACGCGGTTGGGATACAAGAGCCAGGAAATTGACCTAACAGCAACCAAGGTCGTCAATGTGGAGCTGACATCTACCACGGGCGAGCTGGATGAAGTCGTGGTGGTGGGGTATGGTACCATGCGCAAAAAAGACCTGACGGGCTCGGTTACACAAATCCATCCGGATCGCATCGCCAATGAAAACCCCAAAACCGTACAGGATATTCTGCGTGGCTCGGCAGGACTGAATATTGGCTATGACGCTTCGGCAAAAGGGGGCGGTTCCATTGAGGTAAGGGGTAAGCGGTCGGTATACGATAGCAACAGCGGTCACAACAACCCTCTGCTGGTGCTTGATGGGATGATTTTCTATGGTGAACTTTCTGAAATCAATCCGGATGACATTGAGCAGATTGATGTCCTGAAGGATGCTTCCGCTGCAGCTATCTACGGCTCAAAAGCGGCTAGTGGCGTAATTATCATCAGCACAAAAAAAGGGAAGCAGGGCAAACCGACCATCAATATGACGATGAATGCCGGTGCAACACAGTTGAGCGAATACCGCAAAAGATTCAGTCCCGATGCTTACTTGCAGCACCGTGAAGACTGGTATACCAAAAATACCTACGGCATTAACCCCACGACGGGCTTATATGAGGCTTATCAGACGCGGGATGCTAACGGTAACCTCACGGTGCCTTATGGCTTTTATCTCAATCCTGGACAGCTACCGGGCTCGTTGTCGCTCGATGCTTGGCGCGCGCAGTCGACCAATGAAAGTGGCGAGTCTGACCGGAGCATCTGGGGCCGCCGTTTGGGTCTGCAAGGGAATGCCCTGCAGAACTTTCTGGATGGAAAAACGGTCGACTGGGCCGATCATACCTTTCGTACTGGTCTTAATCAGGATTATAATGCTAGCATCAGCGGAGCAAGCGACCGGGTAAACTATTACCTGTCTATGGGCTACCTCAAAAATGAGGGCGCTGTCGTGAGCGATACCTACAAGGCTGTGCGGGCCAATATGAAAATCAATGCAAAGGTGACCAACTGGCTGGAGCTGGGGGCAAACGTAAATTTCCAGGACCGTTCGGACGGAAATATTGATATCGATATGGATCAAATCCTGCGCAACAGCCCGTACGCAGATTATGCTGATGCCAACGGCAATCCGCTGCAATATCCGCTCAGCGAACAGTTCAGCCAGCGGGGGTACAATTATGATTTTCAGAAGAAATACCTTGAGCTGGACAAAGGGTATTCGGTGGTTAACTCCATTTTCAATGCGAAAATTAAACTGCCCTTTAATATTACGTATTCATTTAATGCGTCGCCACGCTTGCAGTATTTCCATGACCGTTACTTTATGTCGGCCGAACTACCCGGATCCAATCCGGCCGATCGAGGTGCAAACCGCGAACAAACCAAACGGTTCGACTGGTCGCTCAATAACACCATCAGCTGGGAACAGACCTTTGCGGATAGGCATCGCCTGATGGTAACTTTGGTGCAGGAAGCAGAAGAACAGCAGTCCTGGAAAGATCGCATTGAGGCACGCAATATCTTACCGTCGGATGCCCTCGGCTTTCACAATACCAAAAATGGCTCGAAAGAAAACAGCAGCTTTGATAGCTACGATACCCATCAGACAGCAGATGCCTTATTGGCCCGTTTATTTTATGCCTACGATGACCGCTATATGCTCACGACGTCTATCCGACGGGATGGTTATTCGGCTTTCGGTACTTCCAACCCCTATGCAACTTTTCCTTCCGTGGCCTTAGCCTGGAACTTTACCAAAGAAAAATTCTTTAAATGGGGCGATGTAATGGATTATGGTAAGTTGCGCGTTTCCTATGGTAAAAATGGAAACAGGCAACTGGCCGATCCGAATCTGGCGTTGGCCAACCTGTATTCGGGTAGTGGCAAAATGCATGGTTACCTCAACTCGGCCGGTGAGCTGGTCCAATACCGCTACCTGATGGTGGATCGGCTGGCCAATCCAAACCTGCAGTGGGAAAAGACCACAGCATGGAATTTTGGTCTGGACTTCGGATTTTTTAAAAATCGCATCTCAGGAACACTGGAGTATTATCTGATGCAAACCCACGACATGATCATGGAGCAGAAGTTGCCCAATTTTACCGGATTTGGAAGTATCACCACCAACTTGGGGCAGGTGGACAACTAAGGAATTGAACTGACCTTAAACACCGTCAACCTGAAGAAAGAAAAACTACAATGGTCTACCAGCTTCAATTTCGCCTATAATAAAAATCAGATCGTACATCTTTATAAAAACTACCAAGATGTGCTGGATGCCAATGGAAATGTGGTCGGCCGTAAGGAAATGGATGAGATTTCGAACAATTGGTTTATCGGACAGCCTATTGGTGCCATCTGGAATTATCACGTGACGGGGATCTGGCAGGCCAATGAAGTGGCAGAGGCTGCTCAATATGGGCAGGCTCCTGGTGATCCGAAAGTAGCCAATGTGTATACCGCAGATGATGTTGTGAACGGCGATGTAACAAAACCTGTATATAATAATAATGACAAGGTTTTTTTAGGGCAGACGGATCCCCGTTTCCGTTGGTCGATGCGCAATGAGTTTATCCTATGGAACGACCTTAGTTTTTCGTTTAATATCTATTCGGCCATGGGACACAAAAGTTTGTCGGGCAATTACCTGAATAACGATGATGATGGCGGCCGTATGGCCTATGGGCTGGCTAATCTGCCCGCAAAGGAATACTGGACGCCGGACAATCCCACCGATCGCTATGGCCGTATCGAGGCCAAGGGACCGATCGGTGCCGAGGGTGCAGCGCGGCTATACGACCGCTCGTTTATCCGGCTCGACAACATCTCGGTAGGCTATACGCTGCCAAGAAATCTGACCTCCAGATACAACCTCAACCGGGTGAAGCTGTATGGTACGGTGCGCAATGTGGCGACCTGGGCAAAGGACTGGGAATACGGCGATCCAGAGACGGAATCCTGGGCCTCAAGGGTATTTACCTTCGGTGTTAATTTATCTTTATAACCTGATTAATTGTGATGTACATGAACGATATACGAAACAAATCCAGATCCGCAGGCAGAGGCATCGCCTTTTTGCTTGCCAGTACGCTAGCGATAAGCAGCTGCTCGAAGGAATTTCTGCAGCCCGATCCGCTGTCAATTTATTTACCAAACGAAACTTTTAATACCGAGTCTGGTTTACTTTCTGCAATGGCTATCTGCGACCGCCATCTAAAGGGGTATTGGGCCACAGATCATAACGAGATGCTGACCCTGGGTACAGAATACATCTTTTCTGAACTGATGGTGGCCAGCAATACCGACAAACGCAGCATGATGGCGGATGTGGCCAATATGCTGACGCCGACCAGTGACAACTCCAGCTTACAGAATCTCGACCGATCCAACAGCCTATGGTATCTGTGGCAGGAAACGTATAAAGGGATCAGTTATGCCAATACCATTATCAAGTACGTGGATCAGGTTCAGACCCTGAGCGAGCAAGATCGGAATGCTTACAAAGGACGGGCTTATTTCCATAGGGCTTTCCGCTATATGGCATTGGTGTTTGAGTACGGAGATGTCCCCTTAGTAACGACAATCATCGATGTGCCCAAACAGAATTACCGAAGTACCAAGCGCGATGCCATTTTGCAGATGATGACCAAGGACATGGAATTTGCCGTCCAATGGGTACCGGATCAGAAAAATATGAGCCTGATCGGTATGATCAACAAAGGGGCCTGCCGTATGTTGCTGGCAAAATGTTATCTGGCCATAGGGGAGTACCAAAAGGCCAAAGAGCAAACCGATATCCTGATTGACCAGTCGGGCTATGCTTTGATGACTGAAAGCTTCGGTACATTTAACGATGGCGGGGAAGCGCAGACCTGGCCTATTACGCGTAATGTGATCTGGGATATGCACCGCCCCGAAAATAAACTGATCGCCAGCAACCGTGAGGTAATCATGGGGATGCCCAACCGTGGTGCCGATGCGGAGTCTTTTGTAAAAATGCTCACCATGCGGATCTTATATCCCTTTGTATTCGACTCGCGGATACAAACGACAGACGGGAAACAGGCTTTGTTGAACATCAAACGTAACAGCGGGGATTACAATGCTAAATATGATTACATGCGGGCCTTTGGTCGCGGTATAGGAACTTTTCGCCCCACTTCTTTCCAGTCCCAGGGGGTATGGGCTGTCAACGGAAAGCAAGATGAGGGCGACCTGCGCCACAGTTCCAAGGTGGGAAACTGGGTGCGCATGGCAGATTACAAGGTCAACAATAAGGCATCCAAAGATTTTGGTAAACCACTTTTACTCAACGATCCAGCTACAGGCAAACTCCTTTGTAGCGATACCATCCGTCGCTGGTACGATGTGCCACATTATAAATTTTTTCTGGACGACCCGGTAAGTGAGGCCAATATCAGCGGTTCAGACGGTTCACGGGGGGCTACCAACGGTAGCATCGCAGACTGGTACCTCTATCGCCTGGCTGAAGCTTATCTCTTGCGCGCCGAAGCAAAATATTATATCAGTCCGTCTGATGGGACAATTAAAGACGACTTAAATGTCATTCGTAAGCGGGCAAAATGTACCGAGCTCTATGATGGGGTCGTTACCATTGGAGATATCATGAATGAAAGGGCTCGCGAGCTCTACTGGGAGGAATGGCGTAATGTGGAATTGAAACGGGTATCGCTTTGCCTGGCACGTAGTGGTAAACCGGATGAATGGGGAAATGTATACCATCTGGATAATTTTGATAAGCAAAGTGGTACAGATGCCATCGGGGGTAGCTACTGGTATCAACGCATTGTGCATTATAGCTTATACAACAAAGGCATCATTCATGTCAATGCAACAGGCCTAAGTGATATCAATTATACCATGGATAAAAAGAATATGTATTGGCCAATACCCAATGTAGCTATTACCTCAAATATTAAAGGCCAGTTAAAGCAAAACTATGGCTACGATGGTTATAATCCGGCTACCCCAGTATGGGATCAATGGGAGGATGCTGTTGCGGATGAGTCTAAAGTGGAATAGCGCCCAAGAAGTCCCGAGTCCTTGCGCATGAGCGCAATAAGTTCGGGATTCTTTAATACCATATTTGATAATTTAAAATCAGTTTATAAGTACATAAAACTAATTCATATGATAAAAAAGACCCTTTTGTTTTTATTGATACTTCCAGTTCAACTGTCAATCGCACAGTCGAATCTGGTAAATTTTCCGGCCGAGGCAGACCCAATGGAGGTAGGACATCGCATCGCGCATCGTTTTACCGCGGGCAAACATATGCTACATGCGGGTAAATGGATCAGCTATCCGGAGACCTTTTATTGGACGGGTGCAATTAACTATGCGCGTGTAACAAATGATGCAAAGCTGATGCAGGCAATGAAAGATCGATTTTCCAAACTCGTATCCAGCGAGCCGCAGTTGCTGCCACCGAAAAACCACGTAGACTTAAATATGTTTGGAAGTCTACCTTTGCGTCTTTACCAACTGACCAAGGAGGAAAGTTACCTCAACTTGGGCTTGCCCTACGCGGATACGCAATGGCAGGTACCAGAAAATGCGGGGCAGGAGGCTAAAAACTGGGCGCAGCAAGGATACTCCTGGCAGACCCGGATGTGGATTGACGATATGTACATGATTACCATTGTACAGACGGCTGCATTTAAAGCAACTGGTGAATCAAAATATCTCGACCGCGCGGCTAAAGAGATGGTGCTTTATTTAGATAAATTACAACGCCCCAACGGATTGTTTTACCATGCACCTGATGTTCCTTACTATTGGGGTCGTGGTAATGGCTGGATGGCCGCGGGTATGACCGAATTACTGCGCATGCTTCCGAAAGATCATGCTGACCGGCCCCGTATTTTGAAGGGCTATCTTACCATGATGGAGAGTTTGAAAAAAGAGCAGCGCAAAAGTGGCATGTGGAATCAGCTGATTGATGAAGCCGACTGTTGGGCAGAAACTTCGGGCTCGGCAATGTTTGCTTATGCGATCATAACCGGGGTAAAGCACGGCTGGTTAAATGAAAAGCAATATGGTCCCGTTGGTCGAAGAGCTTGGCTCGCGCTTGCAAAATATGTTGACGGGCAAGGAGCGGTATCGGAAATCTGTGTGGGTACCAATAAAAAGAACGATAAGCAGTATTATTACGATCGTCCTCGACATACAGGCGATTATCATGGACAGGCTGCCTACATGTGGTGTATCAATGCGCTATTGGAAACCAGCGACAATTTGTCGTTATACTAAAGTTTCGGTATTTTTGAACCACACGCTATCCATTGTGGACAGCATGCAGTGTAAGCTGACGGCAACCAAGTTGCCGTCAGCTTTTCTTAATTGCCTGCTTATATACGTATGTCTCAAAAGAAAAATATCATTACGATACAACATCCGGAATCCGTGCATCATACAAACGGCATGATTGGCTCTTGGAACGATTGGCCATTAACGGAAAAAGGGATCCAACAAGCGGAAAATATCGCTGCTAATTTAAAGTCGGAGTTTCGGGATACGAAGTTTTCCGTGTATACATCACCGCTTAGCAGAACAACCCAGACCGCTGAGATCATTGGAAAACAGTTTAATGTCGTTCCCCAAGGGGCAACTGCACTAAAAGAACGTTACCTTGGACGAGCGGTGGGGCAATCGGTTCAATGGCTTAAAGACAATATCGAGGCGGAAGAACGATCAATCTACGACAAATGTTTTAGTGATGCAGAATCCAGATTTGACGTCTGGCAAAGGATGATTCCCTTTTATGAAACAGTAATGTCTGGTAACAAAGAGAATATCATCCTTGTTTCGCACGGCGATAGCTTAAGTATCTTCAATGTCATGTGGCTTGGATTGCCGGTGGAAAGCCTTCAAACAATGGATCTATACGGAGTCAGTGGTGGCGTTTCTTTTTTGTACCAAACAGAAATGGGAAAGAGAATCATTAGGCGGATGAGCGACACTTCGTATTATAAAAGCAAAGCAATATGAAGACTCCATCTCCTGAAAACATCAAAGCAGTATTTGATACGTATTATCCCGTCGACATTAAATTTTGGGTTGAATTTGCAAAAGTGGTAGAATGTCGGAGTTTTGCAAAAAACGAAATCCTGAAGGCATACGATAAGACCGAAAAGTTTATCAACATTCTCGTTTCAGGTTCGGTAGGACATTTTGTGCCTTATCAGCATAAAGATATATGTATCAATTTATATTACGAAAACCAGCTATTCAGCGACTACCTCTCTTTCGTATCACAGCGGCCGACTGTCATCAAAACGGAATGCCTCGAAGATACAGAACTTTGGTCGGTAAGCCATCAGAATTTACAGGAGCTTTATGGAAAGTCCGACCGATCGCTCCTTATCGGTAAGGCCATTTCGGATATCATGTTTACGGCTAAACAGTCTGAGCAGATCAATCTGCTTACTTTGCCACCTACCGAAAGATACCTGAAACTGATAAAAGAGCGACCATATATCTTTCAGCGTACGCCGCTTAAAATTATCGCCTCCTATCTGGGTATAGCACCGGAGAGCCTGAGCAGAATAAGAAAAAAGATTTCTTAACTTTCGTCAAGTGTTTTTTGTTTTAATGCAGTTATTTTTAGGCATTGCAAAAAAGCTATACAAATAGGATGAAAAGAAAAATCAATTATTGGGCCGTTATTGTTTATTATATTATTGCCATCGCATGCCGCTATTTGACCAACAAAACTGAATTACTACATTCCATCGACAATCCGTATTTAAAATCCATTCTTACAGGAATGGGGCCTGCGCTTGGAGCTGGGCTTGTGTTTGTGGCTTTCAAGATAAAACCTATACTCTCCCTCAAAGGAAACTATAAGAGTCTCCTTTATCCGATTACATTATATTGGGTATTTCCGGTAGCTTTGATCAGCACGGTGTCTTATTTTTCAAAAGGTACTATTCCATATCTGACTGTTTTTACTGTCCTGATCTACGGTCTGCTGGAAGAAATTGGATGGCGGGGCTTTCTCTATCAGGAATTCAAAGCATTGAAGCCTATCTACAACATATTGCTGCTGTCATTACTTTGGTTTTTATGGCATCTCAATTTTGATTTTACGCCGGTTCAGTTCTCGTTTTTCGCCATTTTGGTGTTGGGAAGTTGGGGGATAGGTAAAGTCGCCGATGCAACGGGTTCACTGGTTGCTGTTAGTGCATTTCATTCCCTCAATAATTTCTTTCCCGGTATCAACGCTAAAAGCGGCGCAATTTTGGGTGTACTACTACTTGTTTGGGTGATTGCCTTGGTGCTCCGAAAAAAGATGAAACTGGCGGCATCAGTGTAGAAAGCCAACTGACATGTTTCAGTTGGCTTTGCTCGTCAAAGGATTGGACTGCCCTCTATTTGGAAATCTTGCTAAACTCGAAAGGAATCTGGAGGCTATCGCCTGCGACATTCGCTTTCAATTGCTCACCGTCGCGCCAGTAAGAAATCTTTTTTGGGAAGGGAAGCGAATCATTATTGCATTCGAACAGTCCATCTTTCATCATGGTCATTGTAAATGCGATAAAATCTTTCTCGTCAGGCACTTTAACCCTTAAATTCCAGTTGCCGTCAGATTTCAGCAAGTGCATGGTTTCCTGATGAATGGTGTCCATGTTTTGCAATGTAAATGCAAAGCCTGCATATTCAGAATCGTTCATTTTCTTCCAATATTCAAAGGTCTTTTTATCTTTGGCTTCGTTGGTGCGCTGCCATTCTCCTACGAGCCAATCGAAATTTTCGGACGGCTCCTTTTGACTTCCCACACATTGTATGAAAATTGGAAAAAAGGATAATGATACCCATACCTTGGTTAATTTTAGCATATGATATTCGGTTTTTAAAGGTTTGTCAACTAGTCGATTGTAAAATATGTATGAAACGGTAAGGTGAATTAGCGTATGCCCATATCTCATTAAATTTAATAAAAAATTAGAAGTTTTGAAAGTGATTGATAGTTAGACTGTTAATTTAACTTAATGTTTGTTAAATCTTTGCAGCTTTATGCTAACATGTATAAATAATTCGTTATTTAGGTATAAATGGAAGCATGATGATTTCTGATTTTATAAAAAATAAGCATCTCGCCAATCGAGCGGGATTTGGGATGAGTCTTCAGCAGATTACGGATTTTGAACAGCAATCTCCCACCGCAATATGGAAGCTATATGCGCATGCGTATCCATTCCACCCGATAAGTTTCAGTTCGGAGCAGGGGGAAGTTGATTATACGGCACTATCTCAATTGAATGCTTCTGATAAAAAGCTGGTACAGCAGCTCAACCGCAGGCGTAATATTGAAATCAATCTTAATTTTCTGAAAGCAATGGTGCATGGTGAGGACCAGCTCAGGGAGAAAATGGCTTTTTTTTGGCATGGACATTTTGCCAGCAGGGTCATTAATGCCAATTTTAGTGCGCACATCCTCAATGAAATCAGAAAACATGCCCTAGGAAATTTTCGGGACCTGCTATTTGCGGTTTCTAAAGCCCCAGCCATGCTCAACTTCCTGAATAACCAGCAGAATAAAAAGGGGTATCCGAACGAAAACTTCGCGCGGGAAGTGATGGAGCTCTTCACAATGGGAAGAGGTAATTATACTGAATTGGATGTCAGAGAGGCTGCCCGCGCCTTTACAGGGTGGTCTTACGATAAGGATGGTCAGTTTCTGGAGCGCAGAAAATTTCATGATACCGGCAGTAAAACATTTTTGGGTAAGACGGGAAATTTTGATGGAAACGATATTTTGGATAGTATATTGGAGCAGCCTGCTACAGCCCGGTTTATTAGCCGAAAGCTATACCGTTTTTTGGTCAACGAACAGGTGGATGAGGAAATTGTCTCTTTACTGAGCCGTGATTTCTATCATTCGGGTTATGATATCAAGCAACTGGTCAACAGCCTATTTACGGCAGACTGGTTTTACGATTCCAAGCATATCGGCAACAAAGTAAAGTCGCCAATAGAACTTATTGCTGGTATTATGCGCATTTTACCCATGGAGATCGCGTACCCAGAAAACCTTATTGTCTATCAGAAATTATTGGGGCAGATGCTTTTGTATCCGCCGAACGTGTCGGGTTGGCCTTCAGGAAAAGCCTGGATAGACAGCTCTACCTTGTTGCTCCGCATGCAACTACCGCAGATATGGAGCGGACTGCGCCCGCTCGACCTAGCTGTCAAGAATGACGACGACCTCGACATGGGCATGAAACAGTCAAGGGCACTGGCAAAAGCCTATAAAAATCCAAAAATTTCCATTGACTGGTCCACTGTAGAAGATAGTTTTGGGGAGAGAGACCCTTTTCGTATTTTGTTGCAGCGGCAGATATCCTTTGAAAAAGCATTACGGGATGAATATGACCGTGAAAACAGTCGAATGGCGATTATTGAAGCCATGAGTATTCCCGAATATCAGCTTTGTTAACTGTTAGAAGAACGAATACTATGATCCTTAAACGACGGCAATTTCTCAAAGCGGGGTCACTCGTGTCGGCATCGCTACTGTTGCCTAATTTCTTAAAAGCCCTATCTTCGTCCAGTGCGCTGGAAAGTCGGCATAAGGTACTGGTGATAGTGCAGCTCAGCGGGGGCAACGACGGGCTTAACACGATAATTCCGATCCGTAACGATATTTACTTTCGGGAACGACAGACGATTGCCATCAATGATGCGCTGCGGCTCACGGATGAAGCGGGTATTCATCCAGCTTTGCCATTTTTTAAAACACTTTTTGATCGTGGCGAACTGGCAGTGCTTAACAATGTCGGTTATCCCGATCCAAACAAATCGCATTTTCGTAGCATGGATATCTGGCATAGCGCGAGCCGAAGTGATGAATACTTGGATAGCGGCTGGATAGGACGCTATCTTGATCAGGTCTGTTACGACTGCGACCATCCTACGCAAGCTTTGGAGGTGAACGATATGCTTAGCCTCGCGCTCAAAGGAAGGCAACAAAAAGCGTTTGCGTTTAAAGACCCCAAAAAGCTTTATCAGACAAGTCGTGAAGCGTATTTTAAAAAGCTGTATCAGGAACATCAGCATCAACATGAAGACGAAACAGTTGCTTATCTGTACCAGACACTGGGGGATACCCTCAACAATGCCGATTATATCTTTGAACAGAGCAAAGCTAGTAAAACTGCAGCGACGTACCCAGACTCGGTGCTTGGGAAGGACCTGAAAACGGTGTCTTCGTTGATTAAATCGGATATCAATACGCAGGTTTATTATTTGCAGATCGGTAGTTTTGATACGCATATCAATCAAAATCAACGGCAGGAGAGCCTATTCCGCACGATCAACGATGCAGTAGAAGCTTTTGTAGAGGATTTAAAGAAAAATGGACTTTTCCGGCATGTTATGCTCATGACCTTTTCGGAATTTGGCCGGAGGGTGGCACAGAATGCGAGCAATGGTACCGATCATGGTACAGCCAATCAGCTCTTCTTTCTCTCGGGCGGATTAAAAAAGCAAGGATTACTGAATGATTTGCCGGATCTGACCCAACTGAATGAGGGTGATCTCCAGTATACCGAGGATTTCAGAAAGGTGTATGCTACGTTACTTAAAAGCTGGCTTAATGCCGATTCTGACAAAATATTAGGCTGGAAAAATGGGATTTATGATTTTATATGAAACATACTGTGTATGAGGTATATTATAAAAACCCTGATCTGAATAGCAGACCAGGGCTGTTTTTACAGGTAGTTTGACTTCTATTAAGCTTTGATAAATAAACCTGCAATGTTAAGTACAGCTTCTGCAGATAATGGTTCATCAAAAGATTGTGTAGCCGCATTTGTGGAGATCTTTCCCATGGAACTGGTGAGTGCCGTAATATCAACACCTGCCTGTTTTACATTATCTTCACCAGCGTATACAGTGTCGACCACGGTACCGATACCAGAATCATTTGCACCAGTGATCCAAGGTTTTTGATTTGCAGCAGCGCCCCCGCGTGCACGACGCATCTGACGGATATGCGATGCATGCCTAGCTTCAACCGAATGAATCTGCAGTGCTGCAGTAAGGACAACCCGATTGCCAACTAAGATGCCTGCTTGGCCTTTGTAAGCCCGTACACCTGTATCTTCAAACGCCTGTGCAACCGCCAAAAATGTGTCATAATCGCTAAAGACATTTCCAAAAGTGCCACCGGCTGTAAAATCAAATGTTGGCTTCGATACAGCCTTACTACCCAATACCTGTTTCAAAAAGTTGACATGGGCGACTTCATGATCCCGTATGGTCGTAATAGCGCCAAGTGGTTTACCCGAAGGAATAAGTCCAGATTTAGCAACCCCCATTGTATAATATTCGGCCTCCAAATATTCGAGCGTGAGTGCATAATTAAGGACGCCATTGACATCCGTAGGAGCGGTTGCACCGTACGCTTTTTTGAAAAGTTCACTGACAAAAAAGGGCAGCGCTGCCAAGGTTACTTTTTTACTCATGGAAGCTAGATTTTTAATAGCCTCGCGACGTGGGCTGATACGATCGCTGAACTCAGGATCTACAGCATTTATTTGGTCAAAAACATTTAAAAGATTCATGATAATCCGTATTTAGGTGAATTAATAAGTGGGTAGATCCGATACATCAATTTTAGATTTGATAAAGGGTGCGGCGGCGCTCAGGACGACACTGGGACTTTTAGCAACATCGAGTCCATTGGAATCAACAACTTCCGGGTTGGCGAAGCTGCCATTATCGATCATATCCCTTACCCAAGCGGCATGCCGCGCTTCTACCGAAACAATCTTTCCGGCCAACAGCAGGTAATTAGGGTCTTTGATAAGCCATCCAGCACCATTATATGCGGATACGCCGAGATCTTCAAATGTTTTGGCGGTTGCCAAGACATTTTCCCGACTGCTAAAATTAATACCTGAAAGATTTAATTCAAGGCTGGAGATTGCTTTGGCACCCAGCGCAACTTTAAAAAATTCACGATGTGCAATCTCGTGATCACGGATATCCGTAAAGAAGGCCTTTTCCATATCGGTCATGCCTGAGTAGGGATTATTGACCAATTGAATGTAAAAAGCAGCTTCGAGTTGCTCGAGGGCATAGGCATAATTGAGGATAGCTATATCGCCACTACCAAAATATAGTCCTTTTCCGCCGTTATCCATGTTATCATCATGGTCTTTTTTACAGCTCGACAAACCGAGAATGGCCAGCGATGCTGCACTGGCACCTGCAAACTTTAAAAAATCTCTTCTGCGGAGATCCTTTTTGTCTATTTCACCATTGGGAGTCAATAGCGAATCGTTGTGGGGAGTTGTTATCTTTTCCATAACAAAAGTCTTTTAGTTTATAATATTTTTCTGTACTTATCATCATTTACGACTTTTTGGAAAGCTTGGATTTCTAAATCCTAAATTTTTTTTATTTTTTTCAAAAAAAAACTGATGCAGACTTGCACCAGTTTTTTAAAGAAGCGTTGAAGTGATTCGTTTTACTTCTTGACCAGTAGAGGCAGATATTTTTCATAGCCTTTGGCTTTCATCTCTTCTTTGGGCACAAATTGGAGCGATGCACTATTAATGCAATAACGTAAACCGCCTTTGTCCGCCGGACCATCATCAAAAACATGTCCCAAATGAGCATCTCCGGTTTTGCTGCGTACCTCTGTGCGGCGCATACCGTGGGAGTTATCAGATAATTCTTCGACTAAGTCGGGATTGATCGGTTTGGAAAAGCTGGGCCATCCACAACCTGATTCAAATTTATCTGTCGAAACAAATAGCGGTTCACCGGTGGTAATATCCACGTAAATGCCATCTCTAAACTCATTATTGTATGCGTTGTCAAAGGCCCGTTCAGTGGCCTGATCCTGCGTTACATCATATTGCAGTGGTGTAAGTTCCTTTTTGAGCGTGCTTCTATCTTTTTTATGGTAACTTTTCGGCGCAGTAACATCTTTGGGAGCAGGGTTAGCTTTGCGCGCTAGATCAAACATCTCTGGAACGATATGGCAGTAGCCACCCGGGTTTTTGTCTAGATATTTTTGATGGTACGCCTCCGCATCGTAGTAATTCTGTAAGGGCTCGAGTTCAACAACTATTTTTGCCGGATATTTCTTGTCCAGTTCGGCTAGGCTTTCCTTAATAACTGGAATAACTGCGTTATCGGTATAGTAAATACCGGTACGGTATTGTGTTCCGATATCGTTCCCTTGTTTATTGAGGGACGTGGGATCTATTGTCTTTAAAAACAGATCTACGAGAAGCTTAAGCTCAACTATTTGTGGATCATAGGTGACTTTGACCGTTTCAGCAAAGCCTGTTTTTCCGGTGGAAACCTGCTCATAGCTTGGATTCTTAAAATTACCATTGGCATAGCCTACTTCCGTGCCCGTAACGCCGCGCACCTGTTTGAAAAAATGCTCGGTACCCCAAAAGCATCCGCCGGCGAAATAAATAACCTGATCATGCTTGGCTCTATGGTCCGCCGATTGTTTCTCAATCGGTTTGGATGGATCCGATTTCTGTGAAAACCCAAATTTGCTAAGCATAAATAAGCCTAACCCTAGTAATAGTAATAAAAATGCTTTTTTCATAGCGATTGTCCGTTCTTGTTTTCTAATATACGATGTAAAGACCCGAATTGGTTTTAATCAATTTGAAAATTGAGGATCTTGACTCCGTTATCTTACGATAGGTTTCGCTATGAATTTCCATAAAGTATTAAGGAAAAGTTTTCAAAATGGAATCCTTTTTTACCTACAGAAGACAATCTACTATTTTTTTTGGCGAACAACTACAGTTGAGTAAGATGGTTTACAAACAATTTCGCCAGTTAGTTGTTAAAACTACAATCTATTTCCGAAGTGCAATATCGTTAAGCGCACTAATTCGTAACATAAAATCTTAATTGGTTGTAAGACCGCAGTATAAACAAAACTTAATTCTTGTGAGCTTGTCAAAATCGACGTTTAATAGAGGAATTGTCATTCCAAGTCTGATCTTCATTGTAGGCGTTTGTCTATTGTCGGTGTTTTTTCCGACTTTGGCTGTCCGTATGCTAGATACGGTCAAACAATTTATCTTTGTTAACCTCAATTGGGTTTACGTATGGGCCGTTACGCTCTTTGTTATTTTCCTCCTCTACCTGATGTTTAGTAAATTTGGTAATATCAAGTTGGGAAGTAACGACAGTAAGCCCGAGTATACATTCTTTTCCTGGATATCCATGTTATTTGCTGCCGGTATGGGAATTGGCTTGATGTATTTCAGCGTTGCTGAGCCGATGCAGCATTTTTCAACGGACGCATTTGCTGGACATCACAATATTAATCGGGTTCAAACTGCTCAGCTGTATACATTTTTTCATTGGGGTATTCATGCTTGGGCGATCTATGGCGTTGTGGGACTCTCTTTATCGTATTTCGCTTATCGTTATCGACTACCGCTTTCGCTAAGAAGTTGTTTCTATCCCTTGTTGAAAAACAAGATTAATGGAAAATGGGGTAATGCCGTTGATGTATTTGCCCTCTGCAGTACGTTTTTTGGTATTACGACGACGCTCGGTTTTGGGGTGGTGCAAGTCAATGCAGGCTTGCAAACTTTAGGACTTGTCTCGGGAAATAACTTCGCTTATCAAATCTTGATTGTTGGCGTGTTGACTCTCTTATCCATCTTATCCGCAACTTCAGGGGTGGATAAGGGAGTAAAGCTTTTGAGTAAAATTAATATAATCACCGTTGTCGTCCTGCTATTGTTTGTACTTTTCTTAGGACCAACGGTTTACCTTATTGGAAGTTTTACGGAAGGAATCGGTAATTATGTGAACAATTTCTTTAGTTTGACTTTCGATACGCATGTCTATGACGAAGCTACGCTGCCGTGGTTCTACAATTGGACAATTCTTTACTGGGCCTGGTGGATATCATGGTCGCCTTATGTAGGATTATTCATTGCTAAGATATCCAAAGGGCGGACCATTCGCGAATTTATTGCGGCCGTACTTATTATTCCCACCATATTTAATTTTGTATGGATGTCTGTTTTTGGTAACAGTGCAATGTGGTTTGATCTGCATTTTGCCAAAGGTGCACTGAGTGCCTTGGCTGATAATCCTGATGCCTTGATGTTTAGGTTTTTGGACTACTTACCGTTCTCCGAGATAGTCAGCTACATGGTCATTTTGATTATCATTATCTTTTTTGTGACTTCAGCCGATTCGGGGATCTTTGTGATGAATAGCATTTCTACTAAGAATGCGGAGAAGTCACCGAAATGGCAAATGGTTTTTTGGGGTGCTTTGTTGGCAATCTTAGCACTTATGTTGTTAAATACGGGTGGACTGCAGGCATTGCAAACCATGACACTTATCACAGCTTTGCCTTTTTCGCTGATTATGTTGCTTTTTTGCGTCAGTTTGGTCAAAGCATTGACCATTGATCGAAGTTATTATGAACGTGATTTTTCGGTCAGTACGGTTCCCTGGTCGGGCGAATTTTGGAAAGATCGCCTCCAACAGATTGTCTCATTCAAAAGTCGTGAATCTGTTGAAGAGTTTATGAAGAACACCGTGATGTTAGCGTTTGAGGATTTGCAGGCGGAATTCAAGCATAATCGTATAGAAGCAAATATTCGCGAGTTTGAGCAACCCAAGCGGATACAAATTGAAATCCGGCATGACGTAATCAACAATTTTATCTATGGTGTAAAAAGCCAGGTCAAAGTGGTTTCTGATTATGTGGTTGAAGAAGAGAATCTTCCAGACTTCGACGATAATAAAACGTATTTTCCCAAATCTTATTTTGGGGATGCACGTGAGGGTTATGACGTTCAGTACTTTACGAAAAACGAATTAATCAGCGATGTATTGAAGCACTACGACCGTTTTCTGGAAATTATCTCGGAAGAGAAAAATGAAATTTTTATCAGTAGCAATGCCAATGAAAACCTCCGATGATGTTTAACGAAAGAAATCTTGTCTATTTAAAAAATAGTGGTTTTATAAGGATTTAGGGTGTTTTTAGCTCGCAAGACTACTTGACATTTATAAATATTAAAAAGTAATTAGATTGAAAAAGATACTGTATTTAACATTGTTTTCTCTTCTCATCATATCATGCGATTCGAAGGGAAGGGCAGATTTACAAAATCGTGAAGAACAGCTTGTCAAGAAAGAACACGAATTTGCGCAGAAAGAGTCCGAATACGAAGCATTGTTAGCTATGCGAGATAGTCTGCATGCGGCAGAATCCAAGCAGCTTAAGCCCGACACCATCGTTCAGCGTTGGCCAGATTCGATCGCCGGACAATGGAGCAGTAGATTGGTCTGCCGTTCGTCGAACTGCAACAATTATGTAATTGGTGACCAAAGGAACGAGCAATGGCAATTTGTGGCTGATGCTTCAGGTATTTATGTAAAGACCTATACCAAAAATAAAACGATGCGACTCTTTAAAGGTTCTTTATCGGATAATCGGATTAGCCTGGTCCAAGTACAAGACAGTATGGACGAAAGTAGGGCGAGGGTGCAAATGAACCTTGATCTGATTGGTTCTAAGATCATGCGCGGAACACAGACGGTCGGCACGAAAGGCGATTGCCAAGCAAACTTTTCTATTGAACTTACACCCACTGAAAAATGATCCTAGCCAGTATTCACCACATTACTTTTCCGGTTGAAGACCCTTTACTTAAGTTCTTTATCGAGTTGCTCATTATATTGCTGGTGCCTCTGCTACTCAATAAAATAAAAGTTCCACATCTGCTAGGTTTACTGGTTGCAGGTGCGATCGTCGGGCCCTACGGCTTCAATATGCTCTCTCGAGACAGCAGTGTCGTGGTGACGGGAACGACAGGGCTGCTTTACATAATGTTTCTAGCTGGTCTAGAAATCGATATGGGTGACTTTAAGAAAAATAAATGGAAAAGTATCACGTTCTCAATCTATACTTTTTTGGCGCCCTTTATACTCGGATTTATCGGGGGATATTATGTATTACATTTTTCGCTATCAACGTCGATTCTATTTGCCAGTTTATTCTCGTCGCATACACTGATCGTTTACCCATTGGTCAGTGGCTTGGGCATAACAAAAAATCTTGCCGTCAATATTGCCGTTGGAGGGACAATGATTACAGATGTACTTTCGCTTTTGGTATTGGCAGTTATTGTCGGCCTTTCTCAGGGCGATGTGAGCACTGCCTTTTGGATTCGTTTAAGTGTTGCTATGGTTGCTTTTGCGCTGGTTGTTCTGTTAGTGTTCCCGATTATAGCGCGCTGGTTTTTTAAAAATGTATCGGACAAGATCTCGCAATATATATTTGTAGTAGTAATGATCTATCTGGCTTCGATTTTGGCGGAGCTGGCCGGTATTGAATCCATTATTGGTGCTTTTTTTGCTGGACTGGCACTGAATCGCCTGATTCCACATACTTCCTCTTTGATGAATCGGATCGAATTTGTTGGAAACGCTATATTTATTCCATTCTTTCTGATCAGCGTGGGAATGCTAATTGACTTTTCGGCTTTTTTTAAAAGCTGGGAAACCCTGGGTGTGGCAGCGATCATGCTGGTGGCCTCTATTGGTGGTAAGTATATAGCTGCCCTGCTGACGCAAAAGACCTTCTGCCTTAGCAGGGAAGAGGGGATGCTTATATTTGGGATGAGCTCGGCTTCTGCCGCCGCCACATTGGCTGCGGTTATGGTTGGTTATAATATTATCCTTGGGCAAACGACAGACGGTGAACCTATTCGTTTGCTCAACGAGCATGTGCTGAACGGGAGTATTTTGCTGATTCTAATTTCTTGTACCATTTCATCCTTTGTGTCGATGTCCAGTGCGCAGCGAATTGCGGAGGCAGATCGGGAAGATACCATAGCAGGGGATAAGCTTCCCGATGCTCATATCCTATTGCCGATCAATACGGAACAGATGACTGAAAAGATGGTCAATTTGGGACTGCTGATTCGTACAAAATCAAAAGACGACCAGCTTTTTGCTTTAAATATCATCAGTGAGGATAAAAATGAGTCTTCTGTAAAAAATGCAGAAAGGATTCTTGAATCTGCAGTGAAGCTGGGAGCAGCGGCTGATGTCCAGTTGCAGGCCATTACCCGGCATGACAACGGAGTAGTTGACGGAATAAATAATGTGATCAAAGAAAAATCCATTTCGGATCTTATCATCGGCCTGGATAAAGATAAGGGCTTTTCAACGTCTTTTATGTATAATCTGTACAACGGCTACTTAAAAAATGAGCATGTCAATTTGATGTTGTACCGTGCCGTTCAACCGATTTCAACTGTAAAAGAGTATGTTGTGCTTATCCCGCCATTGGCATACCGGGAATCCGGCTTTTTTGAAGCGCTATCAAAAATATGGAATATTGCCCGCAATTCGAGCGCCCCACTTATATTCTACAGTACAGCTGATATCATCGAAATTCTCCATCGGATTATCAAAAAGTCTGCTGTGGAAGCTTCATTTGTTAACATATCCGACTGGAAAGAAGTGGATCAGGTTATCGGCGGACTAACATCTGATCAGGGGTTAATCGTGCTAATGGCCGACCGTAACCGTTTTTCGTATAGATCGCCTATTCATACCATTACCCAATACCTAAACGAAAATCAGATCGAAAACAATTATCTGCTGATTTATCCCTTTACTGAAAATAACAGTGATGTGTCAGAAAAGCGCGCGATTAGCAATCACCAGGATTTTGCGGAGATCGGTAAACTGATACAACGGGTATTCCGATAAACCATTTAATGATAAATGCCTAGTGGTTTTCATATGAAAACCACTAGGCACTCTTAGTTGGTTATTACAAACTAGATTCAGCACGTTCTTTTTTCGATACAAGCAAACGCAAATCGTCTGCCGCTGGCAATTCAAAGATTTGCAAGTGAAAGTGTTTGATTGCTGCGAGCAGATGGTCAAAAATATCGGCCATCGTATCTTCAAAATATACCCATTGTGTTCCCTTGGTAAACATATATAACTCTAATGGTATGCCATATTCTGTCGGAGCCAGCTGACGTACCAGTAATGTCAATTCTTGGTGGATATTAGGGTTATTTTTTGCGTATGCGAGGACATAAGCCCGAAATAAACCAATATTGGTCATTCTTCGCCCATTAACTGGCGAAGAATTGTCTGTATTCCACGTCTTATTGTACGCGGCAATCTCGCGTTCGCGCTGATCAATATACGGTGATAATATGCGGATATTTTTCAAGGCTGTTATTTCCTCCTCGCTAAGATACCTTACTGATGACATTTTAATATTCAGTGCACGTTTTATACGACGACCGCCAGTCTCCTGCATTCCGCGATAGTTTTTGAATGAATCGCTGAGAAGCGTATAGGTCGGTATAGTGACAATGGTTTTGTCCCAGTTCTGTATTTTGACATTATTAAGATTAATTTGTAGCACATCGCCGTCTACACCATACTTGGGCATTTCAATCCAGTCGCCTACACGTACGGAGTCATTGGCCGACACTTGAATACTGGCTACAAATCCCAAAATTGTGTCTTTGAATACCAACATCAGAATTGCGGACGCTGCGCCCAGCGACACGAGAAAGGACCATGGTGAATTTCCTGTTAGAAGTGAAACAGCCAGTGTCCCGATCACAAAAATTAAAAAGATCTGCACCACCTGTAGGTAACTGTCGATGGGCTTATCTTTAAAACCATTTGAAGTGCGGAAGATATCACGGCAGGTTTTCAATAAGCTATTTACAAGATGATAGATAGTCAGCAAAACCACTAAATCAAGAAATTTGACCAAAGCAACCGTTAACACTGGAAAGCCCAGGAAAATTATTGGTAATAGCTGGCGTGCCAGCAGAACGAGAATAGTGCGACTTAGGCGGACATGTACCTTATTGCTCAAAAGGTAATCATCCCATTTGGTTGAGGTTCGAAGGGCAATTTTATTTAGCGCTGTATGAAATACGCGACGTATGATATAGTCGAGCACGTAGAGGAGTAACGCTGCGGTCAAAAGGAGCCCAGCTGCGGTTGCTATGTGGGCCTGCTGTTCGGGTAAGCCTAATTTTGAGAAGAGATCGAAAATGTACTGATAGATTGAATTTGATGATTGTTCACTAAGATTTAGCATATTTAAATTTTTCATATGAACAGACAAATTTAAGAAAAAATATTAACACGTGTTTTTCTGGGTGTAAATACGCCTTTGTTAACTAATTTTTGCTTATTGATTAATTTTTTGCTAATTTTGTAAATTAATAGATAACCCGATAGCAAAAGATCGCTGCTTTTGCATCTTTAAAACCCCCAATAATTTGAATGAGATTAGTGTGATTGGTGGTGGGAGTTGGGCCACGGCCCTGGTTAAAATTTTGACAGAAAATAGCATCCATGTGAACTGGTATATGCGGCGTTCCGAACAGGTACGCTCGATCAATGAAGATGCTGTCAACCCCGACTACCTATCTTTTTTAAAACTTGATAATACAAAAATTTATGCTTCTGATCAGCTGGATATGATCGTGGCGCGTTCGAAAGTAATCCTATTTGTCGTTCCAAGTGCGCACCTGGATCATGTTTGCGAAGCAATCCCCAAAAAGGACATGAGCGGCAAATTTGTGATGACCGCAATAAAAGGAACCGTTGGGCCGGATAATTTGCTTCCCAGTGCTTTCATTGCCAGGTATTTTGAGCTAACCGACTTACAGCAGGCAATTATCGCGGGCCCTTGCCACGCGGAAGAAATTGCTAGAAGCAAAAAAACCTATATAACCTTATGTGGATCAAATGAAAGCGTTATTCAAAAGATTTCGAAAGGATTTGCATCAGCTTATATGCAGGTACACTATAGCGCTGATATGATCGGAGTGGAATACGCGGCCATTTATAAAAATGTGGTTGGTATTGTCTGCGGTATGGCTGAAGGATTGCACTATGGCGACAACTTTATGGCGGTGTTGGTAGCGAATGCAATCGACGAACTTGGATTGTTGCTGCAAGCTGTTGGTCTACCCAATTCTCGGCTAGGCAACTCGACCTATTTGGGTGATTTATTGGTGACGGGATACTCCAAGCATAGCCGCAACCGGAAGTTTGGTCATTATCTCGGTCAGGGATTTTCGGTTTTTGAGGCACGTGGGCTGATGGGAATGGTTGCCGAAGGTTATTATGCGACAAAGGGGATAATGAATACTGTATCAAGTCTCGGACTCAATATGCCCCTGTTGCAGACTGCCTACCGGGTGTTGTATAACCATATGGCAGCAAAAGATGAATTTAAACTTTTAGAAAGGAATATAAGATAATATGATATTAGCAACAGATTTAGATGGAACTTTTTTGGGGGGTAAAATGGAAGATCGCCTCAGATTATATCGATTGATGAAGGCGAGTGCGAATATGCAGCTGGTTTTTGTGACAGGGAGGGGGCTGGAGTCTGTATTGCCTTTGCTGAGCGATCCACTTATTCCGGTGCCAGATTTTATTATAGCTGACGTGGGGGCTACATTGGTAAACGGCCACAGCCTCGAAGCGATTGAACCATTGCAGAGCGAAATTGAGGAAAAATGGCCGCAGACTTATGCGATCCGTTCAGCGCTGGATGAGATTCCGCAATTGCGTTATCAACATGTACCACAACAGCGGCGCAGCTCTTTTTATTATGAACCTGAGGTAGACCTCAATCTAGTGAAGCAAGTGGCCGACAGGTATGAGTGTGACATGATTACTTCGGCCGATCAGTATCTAGACCTGCTTCCGAGAGGTGTAAACAAAGGTACAACGCTTAAAAAGCTGATTGAATTTTTGGATGTCGAGCCGGACGATGTAATGGTGGCTGGGGATACCCTCAATGATCTGGCCTTGTTTGAGATCGGTTTTCGTGGTGTTGCCGTAGGAAAGTCGGAGGACGGTCTGCTTCAAGCTGTTGATCAAATGGAGACAGCTTACGCCGCCGAGGCCGCCGGTGCGGGGGGTATATTAGAGTATATGAGTAAATATCGCCCTTTCCAGCAACTCATCCGTACTGAACAAAAAATAGCACCTCAAAAAGGCAGGACTAAAAAATCCGATCAGCTGGTGATGGTGTATCATCGATTGCCTTTTGAAAAGGAATCGATCAATGGGAAGACAGTGCGGGTGGCTCCGAAAAGTCCAAACGGAATTATTCCTTCATTATTGGGCTTATTTGAAAAGGGGCGTTCAGGTCTTTGGATCGGTGAGGAAGTTTTGCAGCCGGATGGACAGCCGGTTCCTAATCAGTTGGTAGATGAAAGCAGGTATCCCAACCTGGTGGCATCCACCATATCGCTATTAAAAGAAGACATAGATAAATTCTATCGCGTGTTCTCAAAAGAGGCCTTTTGGCCAACTATTTTTTCCTTTGTGGACCGTGCAAAGTTTAACCACGAAGATTGGGATCACTACTTGATGATTAACAAGCACTTTGCCGAGCGTATAGCAAGAGAAGCCGACGATGGGGCCCTCGTATGGATCCATGAGTATAACCTGTGGATGGTACCATCGTTTTTAAAGGCCGTGCGACCCGATCTGAAAATTGGTTTCTTTCATCATACCGCTTTTCCGGCAGCTGATATTTTTAATATCATTCCTTGGCGCAAAGAAATTATCGGAAGTCTGCTGCTTTGCGATTTTATCAGTTTTCATATCCCACGTTATGTAGAAAATTTTGTGGATGTGATCCGTAGCCATACCCCTTTTAAAGTGATCAAAAAGGTGAATGTTGCCAATCAATTTCTCACTTATAGCTGCGCTCTCGGAGTAGATCAGATGACGAAAGTCATTGAAGTGGACGGCAGACAGATCAGGTTGGGAGCTCAACCGGTCGGCGTAAACAAGGATCATATCGAACAGATTTTGATGGATGACCAGGTGAGGCTGGAGATTAATACGCTCAAAAGAAACAAAGACGAATCAGGAGTAACGCGTATTATATCTATAGAGCGCTTAGATTATGTAAAAGGCCCGTTGGAGAAAATTCAGGCTTTTGGAGAGTTCTTAGCAGAATACCCCGAATTTAGGGGTAAGATTGAACTGGTGAATGTGTGTACACCGCCATCGCAGGGCATGACAATCTACGATGAAATCCGCGATCAGGTAAATCAGGCGGTGGGTGAGATCAATGGGAAATATGCTACGATGAACTGGACTCCGATACAATATTTTTATAGAGCGCTTCCTTTTGAGGAGGTCATCAAGCATTATGCGTTAAGCGATATTGCCTGGATCACACCTTTGCGCGACGGCCTCAACCTTGTGGCAAAGGAATACATTGCCACCCATGGATTACTGGACACTTCAGGAACACTTGTACTTTCTGAATTCGCAGGAGCATCGGTGGAACTGCCCTATGCTATTTTGACAAACCCCTATGACCGCAAGAGCATGAAAGATGCCTTGTTGAAAGCTTTGGTGATGGAACCGGGCGAGGCTCATGTGCGGGCGCGTCGGCTGTATGAGCATATTGAGCATTACGATATCCATTATTGGGGGAAGGATTTTGTAAAGGAACTCGAAAAATCTGTTAGGTATTGATGGGCGCTCGCTTTAGGCAATTGATATCCTATGGATCATATCATGGGTATAGTGATGCCGTTGTCTTATTCGTACGGATTAGGAGGGTCAAATTTGATAAAAATTTGGCCCTTTTCGCTGAAGAATGGCTATATTTGCGGCTATAATAATGGTTGCGAGAATTTTTAAATCGATTACAATAATCCTGCTGCTGCTATGCGTCATCCTAATGAGTTTTAGCAAGATTTTTATTGTGCTAAGCTTTTATGCGAATCGTACCGAAATTGCAAGTACCTATTGTATCAATAAAGGTAAGCCATCCTTACACTGTGATGGTAAATGCTTTCTTATGCGTATGTTGAAAAAGGAAACGCAAAGGGAGAAAGATGTTCACGAATATTTCTCAAAAACGCCGGTTTTTTTTTGTCACCATTATTTTCCGACAATTTTGCCAAAAATCTTTACCCCAAAGTCTGAGCGCTCTGTTGGCAAGGCGCGGTCAACCTTGTTTATTAAGTTTGATTTCTTTCATGAAATACTCAGACCACCCATCTTTTTCATTAGCTTAATTCTACCAGATTATCCCCTTTTTTTGAGATAAAATCTATAATTCTTTATGACGACTTTCGGTTTGTCTGGAATTCGCTATACTGTATTTTAGTTTTAATTCACATTTATTATTGGTCCACTTTAACTTATAATGCTTTTGAAAACGATATATTTAGCGTACGCATTCATGTTTACGCTTTTATTAACCATTTGTAGCAGCACTGCAAGGGCGCAATACAAAGATTCACTATTGCCCAAACAGCTTGACTCTGTTTATATCAACGCACGGTTCAGAGCCAAAGATAAAGCCAGCTTCCAGTCTGCCCGCATGAATATCCCTGACTACGAAAATCCACAGGTAACTGCGAGCGTGGGTAAACGTCTAACTAAAAATAGAAACTACACAACCCAGTCGGCGATGCTATCAAATGCGGCGGGTGTAACACCAAGCTGGGCCGGAGTAGCGCCTTACTTTACTGTCCGTGGATTTCGGACGCGGAGCAATTTTAGAAATGGCTTGAATGCTTATTTACAGTATAATGATGAAAATAGCAATATCCAGCAAATTGATGTGATAAAGGGACCGAGCGGTACTTTGTTTGGAGGAACAAACATGGTTTTTGGCGGACTGATCAATGTACTGACGTATGTACCCGTTGATAGTAGCTTTATGAATTTTTCGCTGGCTACAGGCAACAATGCTTTGCAGCGCATCGGTATCGACCTAAATACGCATTTAGATGCAACCCATAAGTCGCTGTTCAGAATGTTTGGTACCTATACGTCGCGAAAGAGTTTTCAGGATGCAGGAATAAACAAAAGTATTTTTCTCGCTCCGAGTTTTAGTTATCAGTTAAGTCCGGATCTTAAGGTGAGGTTAGAGGCAGAATTCTTGCGAAGAAATACGACAAATAGTCCTTTATTTACGCCAGCAAATCCGCTCGTCGGTGGAAGCTTGATCAATGTTGAGCATTCCAACGGCCTGAATTTGGACTACTTTAAATCTTACACCGACAACACTTTGCTATGGCAAACGTCTTCACTGAATTTTTACGCAAAGATAAGTTACGCTATTTCGCCGGATTGGCAGTCTGAAACAAACTTTGCCAGTACAAACAGTACATCGAGCGGCGATTATCAAACAAATTTATTGGTCAAAAATAATACTGCCGTAGCGAGGAGGGTATTGCACTATGATGAGGAGGGTATGCGTAATTATCAGGTGCAACAAAACTTTATCGGTCATTTTAATATAGGGGGGCTGGAAAATAAATTGCTGGTCGGTCTTGATTACCACCGCTATAGCTATGCTGCAAATTATAAAAATGCCGGTTATGTAGATACGATATTCATGGCCAATCCTTTGGCCGGAGCAAATTCATTGCATGCAGACCTGATCCGTAATCTTGTGCTTTCTAAACAGCCCAGCAATTCCGTTGCTCCGCAAAATAGTTATTCGGCTTATATCTCAGATGTTATCCATCCAACCGATGCATTGACATTGATGCTCAGTGCGCGGTATGATAGACTGATCAATTTGGGGACGAAAGATTTGCTGACAGGCACGACTACTGCGGATTATAAACAATCAACCATTACCCCAAAGATAGGGTTCACTTATCAGCTTCTTCCAAAAGTGGCGACATTTTTTGGGAATTATATGAGCGGCTTTCAAAATCTCGCGCCAACGAGTACAAATGGTGTTTTGTATAATTTCAAACCGCAATACGGTAGTCAGCTAGAATCTGGCGTCAAAATAGCGGTTCCTGGTAATGCACTTGACTTGACATTGAGTTATTATGCCATCAACGTACGCAACACGGTGATGACAGATCCTAATGATGCCACGAAGTATACACAGGGGGGGCGACAATATAGCCGCGGTCTGGAGCTTGATATACAGGCAGAACCCTTACCCAATCTCTTTATACATGCAGGTGGCGCGCACAACATAAGCAAAATAACGGTTGCTGACGCCGCGGTAGAGGGTTTGAGACCTGTGAATGCTGGGCCCAAATGGTCTTCCACTTGGTATGTGAGTTATGAACGGCTTGTCGCCAAAGAAAGTAAGTGGAATGTGGGATTCGGGGGGAACTATGTGGGACGAGATCTAATCATCAACAGCCAAAGTGCCGGGAGTTTTTATACCGATGCCTATATCCTTTGCAATGGTAACATTGGTTATGCATACCGACAACTTAAATGTAATCTGACTGCCGATAATCTATTTGATACTCGCTATTATTATGGGGGGAGAGGCTTTATCACCCCAGGCAACCTGCGCCAGTGCATCTTGTCGATGTCGCTGCACTTTTAACGGCTAAATCTAAAGGCAATGCTCCAATTATTTATAGCATTGATGTTAATTTCTATCCCAGTCAATAGCTTGGTTGATTGACTGAGATAGAAATGAATAATTGTATTTAGTGCCTTAGCTATCAAGGCTTAAAATGATACGTTAGAAATTATAAACACATTAAATGCGATTAGTTATTCAGCTGTAATTTCCCAATAAACGGGCGGCTATCAACTGTCATTATCGCTTCTTTAATGGAATAGCATAATTGGTAGTTTTCGCTCAGTATTTTTTTGCTCGATTCTATCTTGTCTTTTTCAACCTTATCGACAATCCACGTTGGGTTTAATGGATCTGAATTAAATTTGGTTATCAATACGGTAAATCCTTCTTTCTGAGCACTAATTAGCGTGTCTTTTGTTATATCTACTATCTTCATAGTGAGACAATATACAAAAAAAAATATGAAAGTCCTTTTATCCCGAGCAATAAACCATGCCAACACCTTTGTTACAACTTAAGGTAACGATGCCTGATGTAGTTCGCTTTTGGGTTTAAATTGCGTAGATGCCGATGAAGATTTCTGCATGGTTTTGTGAGGTAAATAGGATAGTTTAACATTCTAATAATTTTTATTAATTTAGCATCATATGATAGCATTGATGGAGAATAGCACTATTGATTTTACCATATTTTTATTTAATGAAATAGTAGGTGTATGCGTGAAGTTAATTGTCATGATGAAAAGATTCATCTTTGTGGTAATATTCAGTCTTTTGGCTATCTATTTATCTTCGAGGATGATAAGTGTGTCGGTGTAAGTGAAAATTGTGCAGTGATTATGGGGGCAGCATGTCCTACGGTGTTAGGTATGACCCTTGAAGCTGTTCTGGATCATGTCGCTCCGTCGTTTGGGCTTCGTGGAGATAAAATTGAACAGGCCGTTTCCCAAAGTCTATTTGCCAGATTTGTCGAGCGTGTGACGATTTATCAGCAAGATTATTTTCTCAGTTTATATCGGTATGACGGAAAAATATATCTTGAGATTGAAGACTGTAATCCCCAAGCCGTAAAGACAACCAAATTATATTATTACGCGAAGCATCTGGAAGATCAACGTGAAGGTAAATCTTGCTGGCAGGCACTGACGGAACTGATAAAGGATATCATCCACTTTGATAGGGTGATGATTTATCGTTTTATGGAGGATAATAGCGGTCAGGTGATTGCGGAAAGCAGGAGCGAGGAATTAGAATCGCTGTTAAACTACCGGTATCCGGAGTTTGATATACCAGCACAGGCTCGGGAACTCTACCGTATCTTCCATGCGCGGCACACGGCTGATGTGGATGAGCGAGCAATTCCAATCCTGGGCAAGGCTGCAGAAAATTTTGATCTGACACGTTGTAGCTTAAGGGCGCTTTCACCCATGCATTTGCAATACCTTAAAAATGCCGGCGTAAAGGCCAGTGCCAGCTTTAGTATCATTGTCGATGATGAACTCTGGGGACTCGTTGCCTGTCAGCATCGGGAGCCTATGCATGTGGATCTCTCGCAGCGCCATTTATGTACATTGCTGACTCAATATGCCGTAAACCGTTACCTTGCAGATTTCCAGAAAGAGCAAGTTCGTATGCATAAAAGCCTGTCTCAGCTGGAGCATAGTTTAAAAAGTGATTTGTTGATTAAACGTGACTTGTATGATGTGTTGGAGAATTATGCAACGCGGATCATGGAGGTCATGAATGGGCAGGGGCTCATCATTAAACGTGATCGTGCGACCATGACTGTCGGTGAGGTGCCTGACAAAAAGATTCTTAAAAAGATCGATGAAGAGATTGGAACTAAGGAGTTTTTCGTCACCAATAGATTTAAGTGTACTGGCTTTGGTGACGATGTGGAGGTTTTTCCCGGTGTCTTGCGTATTAGTATTTTGCCTGTAACGAATTGGTACTTATATATTTTTAGGAAGGAGCGTTTGATTGAAGAAGTATGGGCAGGGAAACCAGAAAAAGTGATGCAGATTGACGCAGAAAAAAAGATCGCTTTTCCTTCGCCACGCACTTCGTTTGAAGCCTGGAAGAAGATTACAAAAGGGAAAGCCGAAAAATGGCGTCCGTCAGAACTTGCTTTTATTGAAAACATTACCCATATCATTCAGCAGTCGATTGCGCAGCGCGGGGGAGAAATTGACAAACTTAACAAGGAACTGGTGCGCTCTAATAATGCTCTTGATACATTTGGGTACACGTTGACCCACGATCTTAAAAATCCATTGACTACCATTCAGCTAACGGCTCAGATGTTGCTGTATAAAAAGGATGTCTCTCGGGAGTTTCTCGAAAAGTCAATGAAAAATATCTTGGAAGGAACGCAACTTATGAATGATATGATGGACAAAGTTTACCAAATGTCTAAGGTAAACCATGTTGACTTTGTCTTTGAGCCGATCAATCCGCGGTCAAAGATTCTTAATATCGTTGAGAATTGTAAGCAGCAATATCAGGTAACCCATTTGGAATTTAAAATGGGAGAAACATTACCGGTTATGGGGGAGAGAACCTTAATATATCAATTGTTTCTGAATCTTATCGGTAATGCAATAAAATACAGCAGTAAGAAGGAAAATCCAAAAGTCTCTGTCAATAGCGTTAGAGAGGGAGATACCGTTCGTTATGATGTAAAAGATAATGGAATTGGTATAGATCTGAAGGAGAGTGAAAGAATTTTTGAAATTTTTGGGCGTATGTCAAATACCGAAGGTTATGAAGGTTCGGGTATTGGTCTATCCATTGTGAAGCAAATTGCTAATAAGCTCAATGCAACATTACATGTGGAAAGTGAACTTGGCATGGGTACTACTTTTTCAGTCACCTTCAATGATGCTGCTGTAGCTATATAGTGACAAAGGATGAAATGGTATTTTTAAAAAACGGAAACAATCGCTATTATGTATGGGTTCAAAATGATAATGAGACTTTTTTAGCATCATTACCTTATTAATTTATACCCATTACATAATTATATATGCTGAGTGCCGACAAGATGAGTGAATTGCAATATGCCTTTAAGTTAAATCATACCTATTATTTTGACGATTTCGATCATGATGATGAATTTCTAAATGCTGCTCAAAAACTGATTGAAGACAAATGCTTCATCATAGTTTTTGGAACAATTAACGATGGAGATGAAGGGTACGACAAATTATTATTCTTCAATCAGTATTATTTTCCGGTCTCCGAAATAAAAGGATATTTGAAAAAAGGCGCTTATTTTGCCTTTCGATCGGATCTTTTTAAAGGCTATAGTATGCGGAACAGATTAAAGGATCTTGGATTTCTGGAATACTCAATGCAGGAATCATTGGTTTTAAAAGACAACCATCACCATCTTATTGCTAAGCTCTTCAACCTATTGGTTGAAGAGACCAAAATGCCACAAAGTGAAATTCATTCAACAATAATCGCTTCCTATCTGAATCTATTGTTATACCATATGCAAAGGTTTTACCAACGCTTCATGGAGGATAAATCGGATGAACTTAATGCATTACAGTGTCAATTCTTAAAGGAGCTGGATACATTTTTCGACCAGGAGCGACGTTGTATGTTAGCGCCACCGACCGCTACATCATTATCGAAAAGACTAAATTGTACAGCACGATTTCTTAATGACATCTCGCTAAAGGTATCGGGAAAGACAGCACAGTATCATATTGAAAATTTTATAGTTGCCGTTGCCAAGCAGCTATTGGCCGAAACGGATCTTTCTGTTGCGGAAATAGCGGAAAGAATGAAGTTTGAGCATCCTCAGTCGCTAACCCGATTGTTCAAAAGAAAAACACAAATTACCCCGCTCGATTTTCGGATTTCCATTATTTGATTAAACAACGCTATCACCCGGCGTCGGACGTGGGTGATAGCAATATTTAATAAATAAAGCAGTTGTTTATCCCATAAATTGACTACCTTGTCGAAATCTCAAAGAAAGATGATATAAAAGGTTTGGTAACCAATTATCTGCCCAGCTTAGGTCTATTTTTTTAATTCTCTCCAAGACCATATTTTTCAATCATTGCGGTGTTTATAAACAATCAAAAAATGAAAAAGAAAATTGTTATTTGTGACGATGACGCGCTCATCCTTAATGTATTGGAGCTGGCTTTGAAAAATGAACGAAACGATGTTTATCTCGTTTCAAAGAGCAGGGAACTTGTAGGCATTGTTGACGAAGTATACCCTGATATTTTAATATTGGAGATTGATATGCCCTGGTTATCTGGTGACGATATTGTACGCGAGCTCAGAAAATCGGAGAAACACGCCGATCTTCCGGTAATTTTGATGTCTACAAAGTCGCATGGCAAGCAGATTGCTTCTGATTGTGGGGCCGACGCCTTTTTGTCCAAACCATTTGAATTGGACGATCTATTCTTGTTGGTTGATAAATTGAGTCGACCGTAATATGGCTGATATACTAGCTGTATTCAAAAAAAACACTTTTGATTAAAAGTGTTTTTATAAATTTTAATGAGCATATTTCAACGGACTATTTAGGGGTTAATTCTTCAGTATATTATCAATTTTTTGGGTGATATCTACCAGATCAAAAGGTTTTGCGATAAAACCATTGGCACCTAAGCCGCTTGCAATCTCTGGTCCATCCACGCTCGCCGAGAGCACGATTATAGGGGTGTCTTTGATTTCGGGTGTGCTTCGGATCATCTTGATCAGCTGATCGCCGGAAATTATTGGCATCCAAAGATCCAATAACAATAGGTCGGGCTGATGAGAAATTAATTGCTTTGTCAGGTTGGTACTATTTGATTCGCATATGACATTAAATCCTTCCATATCTAAAAAAAGTTCCAGCATTTCGAGTATTCCTCGGTCATCATCACAGATCATTATCTTTTTAGTCTGCATATTTGTTAGTTATTGTTTACAATGGGTAATGTAAAATTAAAAGTAGATCCTTCCCCCAGCTCACTCTCTACCCACAATGTACCGTTGTGATTGACAATGATCTCGTGCGAAACGTAGAGACCAATGCCCAAACCCGGAAACTTTTTTTGTATATGGCTGACGCGGAAAAATCGTTCGAAAATCTTTAATCTGTCTTGATAGCTTATTCCCATACCGTAATCTCGCACAGAGACCTTTACAAAGTTAGCAACCCTATGAATACTAACTTCAATTTTCTTAGATTCTGGCGAATATTTAATAGCGTTTGATAGCAGATTATTGAGTACTTGGATAATCTGTAGTTCATCACCCTCCACGATACTATCCGAACTGCCTGAAAAATGAATATCAGCGTCAGGCACGGCCAGTCGCATACTCTCTACGGCGTCTTGAATCGTCTTATCGATCTCAAATGGTTCCATGTGCAGTTCCAAATTTCCAGATTGAATTTTAGAAGTATCCAAGAGTTTGGCTATAAGCAGGTTTAGCCGGTCGATATAGGATGCTATTTTATCTAATGTAGAAATATACTTTGGATCTGTATTTTCGACACTGAGCCGCTGTACAATCTGAAAAAGCCCCTTAATAGTTGTGAGTGGAGTTTTGAGCTCATGGCTTGCGATAGACAAGAAATCATCTTTACGTCGATCTTGCTCTTTCTTTTCAGTGATATCTTCGATCGCGATGAGGATTCGGTCTTTGTATTTGCCTTCAAATTCAATACGGTAGGCATTCAGCAACATCACTTTTCGCCCAATATAAGGGAACGTATGATCCACTTCATAGTCGATCACTGGATTATTGGTAGGCAGTATCTGTGTAAGCATCTCCTTTAACGAAGCAATATCCCATTGCTGATTACCCAAGTCAAATAACTGCTTTCCTAACGTTTCCTCTGTAGTAACTTTAAAAGAGTTTAAGAAATGCTTATTGGCGCTCAAGACAATATAATTCGCGTCTAATACCAAGAGGCTCTCTCTAACTGTTTCAATAATACTGGATAAAAAACTTTCTTTGTCCTGAAGTTCTTTCGTCCTCTGCTGTATTTTGAGCTCGACATGTGACTTTTCTTCACGAAGATCGTGCTCTGCTTTTTTTCGATCACTGATGTCATTTTGAACACCGATAAAATGTGTCACCTGTCCGTCTTCGTTTTTCACGGGGGAAATAAAAAGTTCGTTCCAAAAAAGGGTTCCGTCTTTGCGGTAATTACGAATTTCGATTTTGCACTCTTCACCCCGCAGAATCGCTTCTTTGATAATTCTACGTTCTTCTTGCGAACGATCTTGCGCTTGTAAAAAGCGGCAGTTGTGACCTATTATTTCCTCTTGTGCATAGCCACTGATGGTTTCGAAAGCTTTGTTACAATAAATAATAGGGTTGTCATGCTGCGAATTGTCTGTAATAATAATTCCCGAATAGGCAGAATTCAATGCTTTTAGATAAAGATCTATATCATTGTTCTTGTTGTCACTACGTTGCTTTGCATTGCTGTTTCCGGAAGGATTTTTTCTCATATACTATAGTATACCATGCTTACTCATGGTGCGCGAATTTAATTTTAAAATTCGAAATTAAATGGAAAATTGCAATGACTAATTTGAAATACCGTATAAATGCGGGTGAGGATACAGTGGCTTACCTATCAATTTGGTTATTGCATTGAGCCTATATTTTTGATGAAATTATAGGTAAACTAAAAAAACAAAGTTCGTATTGGCACTGCAGCGTAAAATTGAAATTTAACATAATCGATGGGCGGGACTGAGTAGATTTATGATATTTCATAAGTTTATATAGATTTTGTTAAATTGTCTATTTTTAGTTTTTTATGTTTAAAAATATTTTTGATTTTAGCCGTTGATAATTTTAATTCTATTTTCTTATTTTCGGTCTAGGTTGTGAAAAACCTCTTGGAGACCTTTGTCATGCACTGCCAGGGTGTTGTTATCGTGTTATATTCCTTTTATGAGCAATCCTATTTGAAAAATCATCTAAAATATGAGCCGTGCAGCAAATAAATTAAAGGGAATATTTCTTTATAAATATTATATTGTATTGATGTGCAGTGATATGTGTTTTTTATGTATACTAAAGGTATAATATGTGAATTAAGCTGTTGGGTTATTGAGAATAAAAATTATTCCTAAACATAAAGACCTTCTGTATTACGTGACAAGGCAAGTGGCCAAGCGGCCAAGGGGGTTGAAGTTGGGGGCTAATTTAAAAAGACATCATCACGTCTTTCTGACGGATTAAATGTAGTTGATGTATGGCGGATATATAAAAAAAGTGCAACGGTTGCCCGGTGCACTTCGCAAGAAGATAAATAGATATCTTCTTGTGTGTTTACTTAATTATGCGATACGTACGTTAACTGCGTTAACACCTTTTTTACCGTTTTCTACATCAAATGTTACACTGTCATTTTCGCGTACTTCGTTGATTAATCCTGATACGTGTACGAAAATGTCATCTCCACCAGCAGCTGGAGTAATAAAACCAAATCCTTTTGTTTGGTTGAAGAATTTAATAGTTCCTTCTTGCATTGTTTTATATATTATATTAAAGTATTCTATAAATAAATTCGCGTTACGATACGGATATCTTAACCCTATTCAATCGATTTGTTTGCAAGAAATGATGTTTGTAGTTTAATGTGCTTGGGTATATTCAAGTTCAAAAAGGTACTTCACCTATTATTTTGACAACAAAAATTGCTTCTGAAGATGCGAAACTGAGCGGGAAGTGTTATAACTTTCCGATTTCAGAGAAGCAAATTGAGCCGATTATCTTCCAAATATAACTATAAAATATTATTAAACATAGTATTTATGAGCCTATTATTAAAATGAATGAGTAATTCCGCGATTAGGCCATTCTAAAGTAGGTTTTACAGACAAAATAAATTTGCACATCCATTTTTTTTAAACTTGATATAGGAAAGCATTTATATTCATTCCAGCACCTACCGAAGCAAATAGGATGATATCGCCTTCATGTATCGATTGATCTTCAATCTCGCCTCGTTTGATGAGATCATATAGTGTCGGTATGGTTGCGACGCTACTGTTTCCCAAGCTATGGATAGTCATTGGCATGACATCAGCTGGGGCCGTCATATTGTACAATGCGTAAAATCTTTTGAGAATGGCTTCATCCATTTTTTCATTGGCTTGGTGGATCAGTACTTTTTTTATCGCTCTGATATCGATACTAGCATTTTGAAGGCAAGCTTGCATGGCCAAAGGAACTTTGCTGAGGGCAAACTCATAAATCTTGCGTCCCTTCATCTTAATATATCGCGTTTCCGTATGTTGCTCATGCTGGTATGAAGGTCCAAAATTAAGGTAGTCGGATTCCTCAATGGCGTACGTTGCACTTTCAAAGGCCAAGAGGCCACGGCTGTCATGGGTTGCTTCGACAATTACCGCGCCGGCACCGTCTGCGTAAATCATAGAATCTCGATCAAAAGGATCAGTCACACGTGATAGCGTTTCTGCACCAATAACGAGACAGCGCTTTGCCATCCCTGATTTGATAAAAGCATTGGCATGCAGAACACCCTCATTCCAGCCGGGGCAACCAAATAATAAATCATAAGCGACGCATTTGGGATTGCTGATACCAAGTTTTTTCTTCACTCTGCTCGCTAGGCTTGGTACTGTATCTGACTGGATTTTACCATATGGAATATCACCATAATTGTGGGCTAAGATAATATAGTCTAGTGTTTCTGCATCAATACCCGCATCATCAATGGCAAGTTGACTGGCTTTAAAAGCTAGATCGGAAGCGACTTGGTTAGCATCGGCGTAGCGACGCTCTTCAATTCCGGTAATTGCCTTGAATTTTTCGATGACTAGTTGAGACTGTTTAAATGGTAGCCCGTTCTCATCCAAAAAAAGATGATTTTTAAAGTAATCGTTTTTAATGCGATTTGATGGGACTAAGCTGCCCGATCCGATGATCTTAATATTCATAATATTTCCCTTTTTAAGCCTTGAAAGGATTTAGATACTGTTAACTACGCTGATTTCTTGTGATCGCTACAGGCATATTGCTAGCGTCTTAATCTTTATCGTTAATAATATACTAAATATTGTCGGAATGGGACTAATTTTGTTTTGAGCACCATTCTAAGAGGGGCTTGTATAAAGACGCTATATTTTTGTTTTTATTGTCTTTATAGCGGCTAAACAATTCGGCGTTAAATTCATCTGCTTTAGGAAATCCTTTTTTGTTCACCATCATATCATTGACGTTTTCGACAATCTGTCCAAATAGATCATAATCTTCGCCAAATTTGTCATAACAATACAAAATGAATAGTCCCCAAGTTAGGTATTCGTCGAACACTTTGACCGGACTTGGGTAATGGACTGTACTTTTATTCGATGCATCTATCCAGAATTCCCGGTTGTTAAATATGGTATCAATCTGTTTTTTATTTTTTTCACTCAGAGGTCCGACGTAGTTATGGTCTATTTCTGTGAAAATGATCCGGGTATTTATTGCTTTCTTAAATTGGGGACTCCAAGATTCGTCTTCACGAAGCGTGGGTAGAAAAAGTAATATTTCTTTGAATCCTTTATATTTGAAGGTGTGTGTTGCATTCATCCCGGCAATGAGGGGCGATGTCAATATACGATAACTGTTGATTTTGTAATTGAATCTTTTTTCTAACCATTCTTTCTGTTCGGCAATGGAAGCATATTCTTCATAGGCGGCGCGAAGACTATCGTAGTAGGGTTTATGCTGTTTATAAAATGCCCGGTATCCAGATTTTCTAATAAACTCTTCCAGTTCTTTTTTGTAAGCCGGAATGGGGTTTGATTTGATCTGGTAATTTCCAACTCCTTTTGCCGGAAAAATATAGATGTTCGTCGGTATTAGTTCATCGTCTTTGAACTTGAAGCCATAAACATTTGCTGCTAAAAGAAAATAATTCGTTAAATTCTCTCGCAGTTGTTGGTCAAATTTCTTCACTATAGGTAGATCCGAAAATGCCGTAAAATGTGATTTGACCTCTTCAAAATATTCGGTATTCTGTTTGGTCATGTTTGGATTTTCTTTTCCAAAGTCCGTTATTGAAAAGATAATATAAACGAGTTCCTGTGCTTCATTGATTTCCACAGTTGTCTTGCCATCATTATGCGCAATATAGGCATTGCTAAAATCCACCTCGCGTTGTTGACATAGGGCCAGATTCCAGGTTAAGATAAAACTTGTTAAAACTAAAATTAGATTTCTTTTCATTGTATTGTTGCTTCCAGAGGTAGGGCTTGGTGGTCTGACTCCAGGGATTGATAACCGTCAGACCTATCCACGTACGCGTACATTTATGTTTGGTCTAAACTTTAATTTATAAACAGATATGTATTTATTCGCTGTTCTTTTTTCGAGTGGGGAGTCCCTATCGGACAAAGAGAGGATATACGACATAGACTTTAAAAGGAAATATTTACAGATGAAATCAAAACTTTTTATTCGCTTAGTCACTTTATTGGCGTTGACCTTTTCAATGGGGTCATGTACTGATCTCGATGTTGACATAAAATCGCAACTCACGGAATTTCCGGATTCAGAGCGTGCCGCTGAGGCTATTCTTGCTGATGTATATGCGGCCTATCGTGGTGCAATGGGGCGCGATCACTGGATGGTTCAAACCCTTTCTGGGGATGAGGCGGTCAGCGTTGCTATGGGGACGGACTGGTATGACGGCGGTCGGTATCGCGAATTTCATGTGCACAATTGGAATGCCGACAACGGCCTTTTGCCCAGTATTTGGAACGATGCTTCTACAGGAATCACCTTAGCCAATAATGCCATCGAATTATTTGGGGAAGATAAAGAAAAACTCACAGCACCTGCCCGTGCTATCCGTGCTTATTACTATTTCATATTGATGGATAATTTTGGTGCTGCACCATTAATTACAGGGCCTGTGGATGTCGTGCCAGCACGTTCAAGCCGTGCTGAAATTTGTCGTTTTATTGAAACCGAATTGCTTGCGGTGAAGGATTTGCTGCCGACAGCAGTTTCTGTGGCAACTTATGGAAAAGCAACGAAATATATGGCTGAGGCATTGCTGGCTAAGTTGTATCTCAATTGGGCTGTCTATACGACGGCGGATGTCGCCAACTACAACCCAAGTGCGCAAAATGAAAAATTAAATGACGTGGTTGCGATGTGCGATCAGATTATTTCCTCAGGACAATTTAACCTGACGAGCCACAGATTTATGGCTAAGTTTCGTCCGGACAACGATTACCGGGTGAAGGATTTTATTTTTGCCATACCCTTTGATCGTGAGAAACAGCAGGGAATGACCTATTCACGGTTTTGGATCCATCGTAGTGCCCAGAATCAGTTTGCCACATTACCTCAAAGTGTTGGCGGGACCTTTCGTGTATTGCCCACCTATTTGGACAAGTTTAGTTTAGATGGCGACGAGCGCAATGCATCTTACATCGGTGGCAAACAATATTATTGGTCAAATTATGTTGAGGACAAAAAGCGTCCTTTCATGATCAAGACCTCTAAACGTGGTATAGACCAAGATTATAAAGGTGCTGATGCTGATGTGCAGTTTGACTGGCAGCTCGAAACCACCAGGGAGATTACTTTGCGTCCCGATGGTGCGGCCACGTTGAATGCAGGAAACGACCAGAAGGGCCGTTCGATGGGATACCGTTCCATTAAATTTTATATGGATGTTGCAGTAACGTCGGCCAATCAACGGAATCAGAGCAATGATGTTCCTGTATTTCGATATGCGGATATTCTACTGATGAAAGCTGAAGCTATACTTCGTGGTGCTACCGCGACCAACGGTCAGACGCCCCAATCCCTAGTCAATCAGATTCGATCGTATGTCAATGCACCGGCACTGACAGTCGCCCCAAGCTTACAGGATGTATTGGATGAGCGTGCACGAGAGTTTGCCGATGAATCCTGGCGTAGAAATGACTTGATCCGTTACGGCAAATTTGAAGATAACTGGGGATTCCGATCGCTGTATCCGGCTGGCATGAGCGAGAAGTTTCGTCGCATCTTTCCGGTGCCAACAACAGTCTTAAATGTAAACACACACTGGAAGCAGAATCCGGGTTATTAGAAACGATTTATGAAACGCAGAACTTTTATGAAAAATTCCCTGGGCACGGCGATTGCAGCCGGCCTGGGAGGAATTTCGTTCGACAGCTTTGGAGCCGTAAAACCGACCCAACTGGAAAGCGAAGATATACAGCAGCTTTTGAAGCCGAAAGATGGCTATGATCTTCATTTCATGGCTGTAGGCGACTGGGGACTCAACGGCGCCGATCATCAGTTGGCAGTAGCAGGGCAGATGGGCCAATGGGCCGATCAGCATCCCAATGACTTTATTATTTCTACAGGTGATAATTTTTACCCCTCCGGTGTGGTCAGTGAACATGATCCCCTGTGGCATTATTCATTTGAAAATATCTATACTGCATTTTCGTTGCAATGGGACTGGTACCCTATCCTGGGTAATCACGATTATAAATCAGATCCCGATGCTCAGGTGCGCTATAGTACGATCAGCAGGCGCTGGAAGATGCCTGCGCGTTATTACAGCAAGACATTTAGGCTCAAGGACGGAAAAAAGATACTAATGGCTTTTATCGATACCAACCCGATGATCCCTGAATTTTACAGCAATAGCGAGTATGGACCACATGTAGCGGGGCAGCAGCCCGAGAAACAGCTGGCCTGGCTGGACCAGCTACTGGAAGATTCGGATGCCCATTGGAAAATTGTCGTCGGTCATCATCCCTTGTATACGGCGGGACCGCGTACGACGAATTATGATACCTTGGCAGTGCGAAAGGTTTTGGAACCTATCTTTGAAAAAAGGGGAGTAGATATCTATCTTTCCGGGCATGAACATTCGTTGCAGCACCTAAAAGTAGAGAGTAAGAGGTTTCATCAATTTATTTCGGGGGCAGGATCCGAGGTAACACCGGTGAAAACTGACCTGTCGTACAGTCGTTTTGCAAAAGACCAGTATGGGTTCTTTTATTTTTCGATCAATGCTTCAGAAGTAATGTGTCAGATGATCAGCCATGAGGGGATAGCGCTTTATAATACGGTGGTTCGAAAGTCTTGATTGATATAAAAAGTAGAAAAAAGGTGTTTGTTTTTTAAAACACCTTTTTTCTAAAAACGTTTATCTCTCACATCGACCAGCTGCAGGATTTCGCTGCGAAGAAAAATACGGCTAGCCATACGAGCCCTTTGGCCAGGAAGAAGAGAAATGCTCCAATTCCGGCACGCTTAAGCCATTTTGATTTGTTATCTTTTTGCTCCATTTAAGGAATTAAACACTATTGCTCTTATTTTAGTTTGCACTTGCAATAGGAGTGAATACTTCGCCAAAGTTATAAAAAGTTTGGTTAGCAATCTCTACTGCGCGGTCATAAGTTGACGGATCTTCGGAATATTTGTTTAATACTGTTGTAAAACCAGCCCACATGTCGCGGCTATTTTCGCCATAACCTTCGAAGAAAGAAGTTCCTTTGGTAACGCCATATTTGTTGAGCATCTGCACGATATACGGACCACCCATGATTGAACCTTCCAAAACATATAATGATGCAAGTGCTTCCTGTACATTGGCTACTGCCGGAGCAGTGGCTTCTGGCAGGTTATCTACGTTACCACCCAAGGCTTCGATGTCGCTTTTGATGTACGATGAATTACGGCGTTCGGCCAAATCTGGCAATACTTCGGCAGTAACGAAAGGAGCTATGCGGTCTTCTACGGCACGGAAATATGCATAAAAGCCTTTCAATACTTCTGCGTAATCTGCTTCTGAACGAATACTTTTCAATTGGCGCACGATCGTTCCTTCTACGTTTTGGTGAGCTGCGTGCGTTTGCTCTTTGATATGTTGACTTAACATGTTTCTATTTTTATTTATAACGATTCTATACAAAGATTCGTATTTATTTTTACAAATTTATGCTGTTTTCTGCTTTATCATCTATGAAAAACGCTTTTAATTTTAATGGAAAGTATTATTGTCATATATTCGATGTTATTAATATAAGAGAGTTTTTAGTTTTAATAAACTATTTTTTTAACAAAATAGGATGTGTATATATATCTTTTAGTGTTATTAAATTTATGTGATATTTAATGTTATTTTAATTTAATTTTTAATTGGAATAATTATAAATAAGCGTATATTTGACCAAGTTAACATATAATTATTTAAACAATGAAAAGAATATTTTTTGGTGTAGCATTGCTTATGCTATCATGTTTTAGTTCTTGTAAAAAGGACATTCCTAGTGATGTAATTGGAACAAGTCAACGGTCTGCAGGGGATAAAGATCTTGATTTATTAGGGCATGGATATAATGCGTTGGGTAGATTTGCTAATGAGCAGGAAGGAAAAGGATTGGTAATTGATGTAAAGAAAATCAGATCTGAACAAGCAAATAGAATTGAAGTAGGGACATTAAGTTATCAAAATTTTAATGTCAATTCGGCTGAAGATTCAAGAACATATATTAAGAATATATTAACTAAAATAAATATAGATACAAAATATTTATTATTTAGTTCAACGCTGAGAAGCACATTTACGGATTATGATTCTACAGAAACCACATATTCTTATGCTTCGGTTGATAAGTTAGTAATTACAAAGAAATTGGCTATTATTATGGGGCTTGACGAAATAAAAAGTAATTATCTCTCTGCTAATTTTTTGAGTGATTGTGAAACAATGAGCCCGCAAGATATTATTAAATATTATGGGACACATGTATTGCGTGATATTACATTAGGGGGGAAAATTTCTGCGACCTATAGATCCCAAATAAGTAGTACTGACAAAAAGCACAAAGTAGAAATTGGTGTAAAGGCTGGTGTATTTAAAGTTTTTGGCTTAGGAATGTCCGTGGGGGGGGGTACAAATATTAATGAGAGTGAATTGACCGAGAATAAAAATCAAACCTTAACTTATTCTGCAGTGGGTGGAAACCCTTCAATAAATATTGCTGGTACAGTAAACTTGGCTCCGGGAACTACTATTCCTACAATAGATTTAACGGCTTGGCAAAATAGTGTTGATTTGGATAACTCCCATTTAATTGATATAGCACAAGATGGTTTGATACCAATATATGAGCTAGTACCAGGCTATAAAGGCGTGTTGGTAAAGGAATATTTTATGAAGAATATAAATAAACTGAAACTTGCAATAGACTATTTTAATTTAGGTGATTTTGTTTATCACGATGATTGGGAGTCTAATAAGTATTTTTTGTTTTTGAATTTTCCTGATGGTTTTAGGCTGGTTGGAGCCACTGATATTGAAGCATCTATGATTGGAAACAATAAACTTGATGTTAGTAAGAAGTATTTTAGCAAATTTGAATTGTGCGGAGATGCTATTATAAAACATCATATTCGTGAACCCTTCGCTCGTTTTTGGCCTTACGATAATAGTTTAGCAGATTATTCAGAAAGAGATATAGCTTGGGATAAATGGCATGAAATGCTGTACAACTACACCTATACAATGGAAATGAATAATTGGAATCCCAATATTTACCCACGAAGAGATTGGGGGGTGGATTTAGTTAAGTTGACATCAACAAACAAGTATTATGTTCGTTGGAGACAATATACAAAGGCTAACGCAAATGATTATCAGAATTTTGTTGAAAAGTTATATCCAATTGCTGAAGCTGATATCACTAGGTATGGCTTTAGTAAACAATTTTTGAAGCAAATTGCTAGTACGGGAACTGCTTCAATAGGTAAATCTTTTTAGTCTTAAAATTTTCTGTTTTTCCAAGTTATGGTAGTTAGAATATTAATCTGCTTTCTCCTAATGAACATAGCTTGGAAAGATTCTTTTTCACAAGTAGTTTTAGATTATTCATTAAGGCCTAAAGTTTCTCGCGAAAATTTCTCGTGGAATATTGCCGGTAATTCCCGAGGTGAGAAGCCAAATATTTTGTCAGAATTGTTGTGGAGAAATAATATGCGTGTTGGCGCTGATTTGAAATTAGGGATTAAGTTAAAAAGAAAATTTACAGCTGAAATTACTTACGGGTACGCGAAGACTATATCGGGAAAAGTTACAGATATCGATTACTCCGCTGATAATCGTAAAGGTATAACTAGTAATGAAACCTATGATAGCGATGTGGGAAATGGACAGACCTTTAATATAAAGCTAGGGTATAATGTACACATGCAGCGTAAAGAGCTAGATATTTACGCTGTTATGCAACTACAAAAAAACAGTTATTCCCTTATTGATAAAATGGAAAAATTATCTAGCACTTATAATAACCGAATTTTAGGTGCTGGTATTGGAGCAATTTTTTTCCTTCCATTTTTTGATTCGTTTGACCTCAACATCCTCTTTCAAGCTAGAATGAGTAAATTTAATGGGGATGCAAATTGGAATTTAAGAAGTGATTTTGCTCATCCGAAAAGTTTTGAGCATGATATACCTATCGTGGAATGGGATAATGAAGTTAGGCTTAATTACAGGCTAACTAATTTTTTAAAGATGGGCGTTTTTACCGGTTTTTCTAGATATAGCAGTATTGGCAGAGGAATAGATAAATTATATTACAATGATGGCAATATAAGTTTTACTAGATTAAATGAAGTCAAGGCTCTTTCCATATCTGCAGGACTGTCAATTTTATACTCTGTTTATTTTAAAAACTAAGTCCTCCTCTTGGTTTAAGCCGGTAGTGTGGAATGTGATTGTCCATATTGATAATCACATTTTTAATACTAACATCTAAACTCGGATTGCTCCTAACTACTTTAACCTAAAATTTGTTTTGAGTAGCAAATTTTCTTCTGCTGGCAAGGGAAAATAAGTCACGGATGAAATTGCTTTGATACCTTGGTCTCTGGCAATATCTTTTAATGCCGCTCCAAGCCAGGCTTCCTTTGGATCTCCGGGATGGCGGGAGGTTTCCTGCGCAGCTAAAGGCAGGTCGACTGGGATCCCATCAAAATAATCCGACCAACCATCGGCGTTCCGGATGAGAAATGAAGCCAGGTAAATATCGAAGGCTCCTACACGTATGGAAAAAAATCCGACGGGTTTGCCAAAGGTCTGCTGGCCGATGAGTCGCAGCGGAAGATAGGGTTTGAAACTGCTAATCAAAAGCTCACTAGCCGAAGCTGTACGTTCAGAGACAATACAGGATAACTGCTGCAAAGAATTGAAATGCCCCTTTTTGATAAAGTAATGCGTATTGGCTTTTTCACTATAATCCACATCAGCCATTGTCGCAAGGCGTCCTTTGTATTGAACCACTTTGCCACTGGCATCCAGATAGGGTTGTTTAAGGAGTAGTTTTGCTTTGCCTTGCTGCACATTCGGATGAAATTGCTCGCTAAACATCACTTTTTTATCCAGTCTGGCTGGGCTAATGAGGTTGGCTAAATATTCGGCTGTTTCCACATAACCGCCACCGTTATGACGTAGATCGAGGATTAGATGAGTAACTTGCTGCTGTGCGAGTTCGGCCGCAAGTTGATCCAGTTCGGTCTTCACTGTCTGGAGCTCTGGAAAAGAGGGGATGTATACATAAGCAATCCGTTTATTACCTGCGGTCCAGTAAGAAAGGTGTGTCGCATACCGATAGGGTGTGGTGGTGCTAGCCATGTGACCGCTACTTTTCTTTTCTGTCCGACGGCGTTCCAGATATGAATATTTGGGCTTATTGGGAATGGTCGACCATTCATAAGGCTTATCATACTTGCGCAAGGCATATTGGCTGAGTGCAAAAAGTTCACGCTCGTAGGCCGTTTGCTCGGGTTCTATTTGGGCATATTTTCCCCGCGGATCAAAAGTGGTATACGAAGGGAGAGATTCCTGCCAGCGGTAGAGCTGTTTGGCATACAGGTATATAGAATCGAGTGTGAGTTCTTTTTTTGTTCCTGTTTTTGGACTAATAAGTTCATCGGGTGAAGTCGCTGTTCTACTGTTTTGCTGGCAGGCCGAGGTAGCGGCTACTATAAAAAATAAACCAGTTATTGGGCGGATTTGACTCATAATTTGATGCGCATTTTGTCCTATATATTTGTAGCTGATTCGCTACAAATGGATAATTATCTGAAATTTAATACTTTTTTACTTTTTTATTTAATATAAAAGCCTAATTTTGTGCCAATTTATTTAATTTTTGATGCCTCCGCTGCTGTGGAGTACTCAAATGTCCCAAAGCTAGTCCCTTTGGGATTTTTTATTTTAGGGCAATACTGGCCGCTCGGTCTTGGTCGGTACGCTCGATAAGCTCTCCAAAAAAGCCACGATATTTTCCTGTTCTTTACTGCTCAATCGGACGTTTTGAATATGCGGCGATAAGGTGCCATTGATCTGTTGTCCTGATTTTTGGGGCATGCCCTGACTCAGCAGGTTGATCAGTTCACTTAAGCTTGCAATACTACCATTGTGCAGGTAGGGTGCAGTATGGACTACATTGCGCAGGCCCGGCGTACGAAATTTACCTTTGTCTGTTTCCAGTCCTGTTGCCTCAAAGCGACCATTGTCCAAGGCACCTTTGCTGGTAACAGCATAACCCAGGTTATGAAAATCGAGATCGGTAAAGAAGGCACCATTATGGCAGTTGATACATTTCCCTTTGGTTCGAAACAGATGGAGACCTTCAAGCTGTGCATCATTTAACGCCTGATAATCCCCTTTGATAAACCCATCAAAGGCGGTTTCACCACTGCTGATTGATCTTGAATACGCTGCTATAGCATCCAGTAAGCCTTCGACGGTCATCGTTTCGCTCGAGTAAGCCGCCTCATATAAACGAAGATATCCAGGTATAGCTTGCAGCTTAGCGGGTAAAGCAGTCGTATTTCCGCCCATTTCGATCGGGGAGTTGATGGCTTCGGCGATCTGCTCTCGATATGTCTTTGCGCGGCCATCGTGGAAGAGTTTGCCTTCGAGGTGCCAGACATTTTCCATGGAAGGTGTATTGCGGTGATGCAGAGCGATACCATCTGCCGTTGTTTTTTGATCGATCCAGTAGGTGTCCGGATTATGACATGAAGCGCAAGTCTTCATGCCATTACCGGTGTGGGGGTCAAAAAATAGGGCTTTGCCAAGTGCTACAAGCTCGGCCTTATCTTTCGATGGGTTTTCGGGTATAGTGGCCAATTCACGTACCTGGATATTGTTATACCAAGTGGCAGCTGGCCATTGTTCTGCCGACTTACTATATCGTTGGCGTAAGGTTTCCTCCGGGGTAGGGACAACGATTGTCGGTTCCTCTGTTGTAGCCTTACCTTTGCTGCAGCTGTATACCATTATGTTTGCTAAAGCAATCATAATAAACTGCTTTGTTTGATTAATGACAAACACGATTAAAATGAGTTGGTGAGGCGTATTAATTTAGTGTGATATATTGATCACCCTCTGTTAATATTTGACCATTTTTATCCATCAATTTGAGCGTTTTAATCTGATTGCCCTGAATTGTGGTTGGTATTGGTAATGTAACTATTTTTTTAGTGACATCAAATGTTGCATTTGTTATCTTATAGGAGTTGTTAAGGTTGTCAATTGCTATAAAATGATCGAAATCTGTTTTGAAAAATAGTTCATAAATTTCGGTACTTTTAATCGGCATGACCAGATTTTCTCCTTTTTTTACAGTGTAAGAATCTAATGTAATTAAACTGTAAATCTGTGGCAGTAATATCTCAAAAGCATCTGTGAGTACCGTATAGCGTCCAGATATTAGCTTGATGTGGTAGATGCCTGGTTTGAGATCTCCTGGAGTATTGAATTGTGCAATAAAAGATGTTGGAGGTTGAGAAAAAGAAAGTAAGGTCTCTTTTCCATCCTTATCGACCAGATAGCCCTTGGTTTGGTTCTCGTCCGGGAGGATATTTTCTCCTCGTACTACCAAATCCTCATTTTTTGGGTGACTAAGGTAATATTTACCTTCTAGAAGATTCATTTTTGCCTGTACTAGGGGCTGGTTGTACTGGAATACCAATGTATAATTTTTGCTGGAACCATCTTGTGCCCGTACGGTATAGGTAATAGGTTTGTCGGATTGCAACTGTATGGCAGTACCCGAAGCCGGCGTAATAGTCGCTAAATCCGAAACTTTAATCGTCGGTGTAATGCTTTCGGGTTGATTCACTAATGGAGGCCAATATAGGATAATCTGGTCATCTACAATACTTGCCGATAAGGTTTTGCCGTCAGCATCCTGAATACTAAAAGATTCGATGTCATTGTAGGGCAGGCTTGGGTATTCAGTTTTACAGGACCAGCATGTTATTGCTAGCATAAAAATAGCTAGGAATTGAAGAATATGTATTTGTTTTTTCAAAAACGAGTGTTGCATAATTTTTTTGGTTAAAAAAATCGTTATGCGGATGTTAATTAGGCTAAAAAGATCCGCAACCCATCCACCAGGTTGCGGAATCTTTTATTCATCAAATAGGAAAGACTATAATGCCTTAACTTCGATATTCACATCTGCTTTTACTTCTAATCCAGTAATATTTCTTTGACTGACATTGCTGAAGTTAAGTAGTTTGACTGCATATTTAGCACCAGTTACATCACCCACCAATACGGTAAGATCCGAAACGGCTACATTACTATGGCTATCTAAGTCATATTCATACCATTCGTTATTACCTTGTGATGTCACAGGAGTAGCACTAGCCCAATCTCCGGCTGCAACGGAAGAGATGTCTTTTGTTATAGTTCTGATTGAATAGCCAGAATTTGCTTTGATCGATCCATTCACATGGCTAAAGAATGCAACCTGACCAGAGCTACTCAGGCTTTGCGCTCCGGTTGAAAGGTCTACATAGACTGCCGGCCATGTTGCCGCTGCCGAAGGACTCCACCATTGACCTACTACAGTGTAGTTGCTGTTTGCTTTAGCCTGGTTTAAAGCCAAAGGAGCTGTTGCTGATTCTGTTGTTGGAGCTGCTGCCCATACTGCTGCTGATAGCATAGTCACGGCCATCGCTGATTTTAAGATAGTTTTGATGTTTGAGTTCATGTTGAGATCTCCTCTTGTTTTAATTTATTTAATTTTGATGCCACCATGGCATCTCGTGGATGTCTGTTTAGGATTCTGTTATCGTACTAGGATTTTGCTCCGTTTTTACCACATCGGCCCAGTCTTTAAATTGGAATTTGACCTGTACCTTTTCAAATGTTCCCGTCGGAAGATCTGCAGGTAATGAAACTGTCATTTCAGTTCTCGTGTGCGACTTGATAATCAATGGATAATCTTTGCCATTGAGTGTCATAATAACAGCTGTCGGATCTAAAATCACTTTGTCCAAGTTGGCTGTAATGGTCCAGTCTTTATTTTTTGCCAAATTTAGTCCCAATAAGCTAATATATACATCGGGTTGGCGATACGTAATCTTGAGCGGATTGGCCAAAATAATGGCGTGGTTTAGATTGGTGACCTCAACATCATAAGTTCCTGCCAAAATATCGGATGGAATGCGGTTTTCCCGTTCGGTACCCGTATAGCTTAATTGGTATCCAATCCCCGATACTTTTAAGCTATTGGGCGTTGCCATTTGATACCGTTTTTTCGTTTCTTGATTAATTAGCGCAATACTTACCAATGCAGGATTGGTATGCATAAAGGTTCCATTTATCGCTGGAAAACCAGTGCCGGGCCCTTTTGTAAGTGAAATGGACGATGTAGAGGCGAAAGCGGCTTCAAAAGATGGTGTACTTTGTAGTTCAATCTTTAAGCTATAAGTTCTAGTGGTACCTGTAGCGGACTTTACGGTATATGTCTGGTTCTTTTCATCTGTTTTAACAGGTAAAATTTCTTCGGCTATACTGGCTCCATTGGAGAGTTTAATGCTCGGATCTATCACCAATAGCCCATAGTAGTAAGGGACATATACCGTAATGGTATTGGCCTTATTGTCGACGGCTCCATAAATAACTTCGTCATTGGGGAGGTTGGTGACTTTGTATTCCAGTATTTTGTCTGCTGGAAGTAAGGCTAATTCTTCCGTTTTGGTGCAGCCGGGTAGTAGCAATCCTACAAAAAGGAAGCTTAAAATGCTGTATAATCTTTTCATGTTAGTTTAGTGTCTAAAAAGTGCGCTATACTTATTTTTTTAGTTAGCAATTGTAAATTTGGTACTACCAGCTTTAGCAAGTACATATTGGAATGTAAAGAATGGTGTTGGTGAATCTTTAAACCAATCTTTTGGGTCCAATAGGTCTTTGTAGATACTTTGCATTTTAATCTTGCCATAGTTTCCTTGTGCCGTACGAACAATTATTGTATGCCCCTCAATTGGATAAGCAACGTGTTTTTTGTTTTCAGCACCACCGCCTTTGAACGTACCGTAAAAATCATACAGATACCAGCCCAAGCCTTCACCAAAATCGCCGGAATTATCAGTACCGTAAGCTTTTTCACCTTTACGGAACTCCGCATCTAAAGGGATATCGATGACATCTTCAAACTTTTTCTCGACAATCAAGATACCGCCTTTGCCTGGGCCGCCTTTACCAAATCCGTTTGCTGTGTTGTTGCAGTTGATAAAGCTGCGGAACAAACCCGAAAAGGACATATCCCAACGGACGGTACCGACGTAGTCGGAAGTAATAGCTTTGTTCTGCTCTAAGCTGTAATATATTGGTGACTGCTCTGTTGTAGGTGCACTTCCAGCAGGTAAGTCTTCGCCAAAATTCTTAACCGTAATCAAACGGTTGAACATAGCTTCTGGTGCAACAGGATCTGGTTCAGGCTCTACTACTGTGGGGTCGCTTTTGCTGCAAGCACCCAACACAATTAAAAATGCCAATACCGGTATGAATTTTAATAGGTTGCTGCGTTTCTTTATTTTCATTGTTACTAGTTTTTTTTGTGTTAGTTGATACCTTGTTCCTTTTCTATACATGCAGTAGGGCTGTTAGTATTTTATTTTTATTTAAATTGATTCTAAATAATAGTAAAGATAGAATCTTTTACTGATAAAGTGTGTATGAAAATTGGTATTTAATATATTTTTTTCGGTTTTTGATTTTTGGTTAACAAAAGCAGCTGGAATTTTAACCAGCTGCTTTTGTTGATGCTATTTAAATTCTTGGTAATCGATGGAGTAGAAAACATAGTTATCTGACGCCATTGCTTTATTTGGTGTCTCATTGGAATATACGCTGTTGACTTTAAATTTAAAATAAGGCTTTCCATCTTTTGAAAGAATAAACGTACGGTCTTTAACAGCTATAACATGGTGTGTTGTCTTATCGTAACCAGCCCATCCAATAGCAGTAGGAGTTAATGCAATACCAGCTTTGTTGTCAGTCAATGTTGCAAATTGATCCGCTGAATTGACAGTCTCATAAGCTTTATCTATATAAGACAGTGTAAATGATTTTGCAGTGTTTGCGATCACATCCATGACACGTTGTTGTGCGATTAGGGTTAATGGGGCATCAGCAGTTTGTAGCCCATCGTTCTCCTTAAAGTCGAAATAATAGGTTTGCGCTGCAGTTGTAGTTGCTTTTCCATCTTCACCGATTGTAAATTGTTTAAAGTTATGAAGTGAATAGGTATTGCCTGTACGCTTGATTGTTCCTTGTGTATTGATGGTTTTGGAAACCTTTGTTAAATCAACAGTTTCACCGTCTTTGACCATAACCTTAGCTTGGTATTCCGGCTCGACTTGCTCCACCTTATCGTCATCCTTGCTACAAGAAGTAAAACCTAAACTCAATGCACATAGAAGTGCTGCTGTTGTAAATAATCTATTCATCTTTAATTTAATTGTGTAATTTTTCCTTATTATAATGTGTTTGTGTTTAAATCTTTACCGCCATCCTGCTGTACATAATATTTAAATGTGTAGTATGGGGCAGGCCAATTGAGATTGGTTACCGCCGCTGGATTTCCTTTGTAAGCATTGATAAGCTGCAATTTGGCGTATTTGCCATCTGGCAGTCGAATGGCGTAGGTGCGATTAGGTAAGGCCTGCATAATATGGGTGCTCAAGCTATAACGGAACCATCCATCCGAACCATCGGTTGCTGCCCAGCCAATTTTGTTGACTTCACTTTTATCGAATTCTTCATCGGAAGGTGCTACTGTGACACTCTGATAGGACTGTCTCAATAAAACCACAGCGGTATTGTTGACCTGACCGCCATAACCCGGATTGTATTCATGCTGGGCATTGTTCACATAGATCTCCGAATTGTAAGGACCTGTAAAGGCAATATCCCAATCTTTTGTTTTAAGCCACTGCGCTGAATCGGCTTTGGTTTTAACCCAGATTTGCTTTTGGTCTTTAAAACGAAAAAGAAATATAAAAAATGGTCTTTGCTCTTTTCCTTCAGTACCTTCACCCATTGCTGCATCGGTATCGCCAGCAAGATCTTTGATCAAGGTACTTTTTCCGTCTTCTAATCCGATGGTATAGTCTTTGTCTTTCCCACAGGATACCACCGTCAATAGCAATAGTGCTGAAAAAATACAACGGCCAATCTTGTGAAAGGAAAGCCAGATGCTACATTCTCCAATAATCATGCGAATCGTTCTCATCTTTTATCTTGTACTTGGTGTGCTAAATTCTTGTTTATTAGTCCTTATTATTCTTTTATCCAACGGTAACTGACGCCGCCCATGATAACCCGTCCAGGTTGCCCGAGTAAATAACGGCTGGTAAAATTGAAGAGATTGTCACCGATCAGACGGAAGGTCAACCTTCTGTTCATCAGACTCTTTTCTACCGTCATGTTAACCAGCGTATGATAGGGAATAAAAATGTCGTATTTGTCGATAAACTGGTTGCCATTGTATTCCTGAAAAGGTGTGGCACTTCTGAAATTAACCCGCGCATTGACGTTGACGCCCCAGGGTTTATATTCATATTGGGCTTTTGCATTGAACATGTGTCGCGAACGGTCCTCAATACCCCAATAATCCGATTTTTTACTCTGGCGATATTCACCTGTAGCGGGATCGTTGATCTGGTTATAGGGATAACTGCCCTTGGCAATACTATCCAATACACTCAGGTCTTTGGCAATCAGATATTGATAGCCCATCGACAATTGCAGATCTTTGGTTGCCTGATAGGTCAATGAAACTTCGAAACCTTTATTCATGGCTTTGGGCAGGTTGCGGTAGCTATAGATCTGTGCGACCTTGGTACCGTTACCTACACTAACCGTGTTGATCTGATTGTTGATCCGATGGTAGAAGACAGAGAAATCAGCCTGTAATCTTTTGGACGGGTTCCAGGTCAGTCCAAGATTATTTGAAATGCTGGTTTCGGCTTTAAGGTTGCCCGCCACCAGGTTGAGCATATAGCTGTTTTTGTAACTCAGTTCTCCGGCTTGATCCATGGCTGCTATCACATCGGCTACGCGCTCGGAACCGACCACAAGATAGTTGGCGGCTGGATTGAAGAAGACCTGATAGCGCATTTTATAGTCAGGTGCTTTGAATCCTGCGCCAACACCGCCTTTGATAAGTAGTGTGGGGCTGACATGGTATTGTAGACCGAGACTTGGACTCAAGTGACCATTGTAGACGTTGGTCTGATCGTAGCGTAGGCCCAGCGTAGTTAGCAATCGGTCGACAGGTTTCCACTCAGTCTGCAAATAGGCAAAGGCACTGTTCAAAGATCGTTTGGCATCCAGATCTTGGTTGTCCATGAGTTCGAGGCTACCGCCTATACCTCCTGTGAGTTTAACCTGTTGTGCTGGACTATACGCAAATTGCTGTTCAATGCGGTGTACATTCTGACCAAACTGCTCCGCACTGGCAACAATACCTTGTTGCAACCATTGTGCGGCAATCTGGGAGTGGAAACGCGAGAAATAGTAACGCGTCATGCTGCGCAGTCCCGATTCAAAATTATGGTCGTAACTTGCCGAGAGGTTGATGTCCTGATCTTTTTGTTTATCCTGTAGGGTAGCCGATTCAGACCAGGCATTGATCATTTCGGACTCTCTAGCTGCATAACGTCCCGTCATACCCAATGTTCCATTTTTGCTTGTACGATAGCGTACACGGCCCTGAAAACTGTAATTGGTATAAGGGGGAAACGTTGTACTCTTGGAATCCAGATACTGCTTATCTGTATTGAACCCATCGGTGCGGTAATAATTGCCCGAGAAAACAGCACTGCCGCGCTGATTTGAAAATGGTGTTTCAACCTCCAGAGTTGCATCGACGGTATTGAGACTGCCATAGAGGAGGGAAGCCTGTGCCTGTGGCGTAATGGCGCCATGGCGTGTAATGATGTTGATCGCACCACCCAGTGCATCACTTCCATATAAGCAGGAGGAAGCTCCTTTGATGATCTCGATGCGCTCGATGTTGGTCACCGAAATACGGGATAGGTCAAAGTTTCCGCTATTGCGCCCCAGCATAGGTTGCCCGTCTACAAGGACCATCACGTAGTTGCTGCTGAAGCCCTGAATCTGTACACCCACCGCTCTGGATCCGCCGGCAATATCGTTCACAATGGCAATACCGGTCTGTTCTTTGAGCACTTCATCGAGCCGGCGGCTGCCCATCAGTTCAATCTCGCGCTTGGTGATGACCTTGACGGGCATGGCCGCATTTTCGGCCTTGACAAGATTGTCGACGGCCTGTGCTTTTCCTTGGACATCAATGATATCCATCTGACGGTCCTCAGTTTTTAACACTAGGGCTAATTGCTGATTTTTGTCTTCTAAATCGATGATTTTTCGTTGCTGCTGATAGCCCAGGGCTTGTACTTGCAGTTCATAGCGACCCGCATAAAGCTGATTGAACTGAAACCTTCCTGCAGTATCTGTTTTAAAAGCATATTTATCTGGATAAAGATAGACGGTCGCATTGGCCACGCCTTTATTGGATTCGTTCTTTAATACACCCGAGATTTTCCATTTTTCCTGTGCTTGCACAGTGTAGATCTGGCAGGCGCATAGGGCTATCAGGGTGCTTGTTCGAATAGATGAGATGCTTTTAAACACTATTTTTATTTTTACTAATTCTAAATAATGTTACAAAAAACGGTAATCCGCCGGAATTTTTCTCTATGCAAAATGTCATAAATTCTATTTAATTCGTTTTTTGTTGTGGCTAAAGTGATGATATTTTTATGTTAAATATTTGTTTAATAGTGGTTTGGCGTGTATTTTAAGGTTCATTCCTTTATATTGAAGGATTCAATTTAATTTGTATTTAGACTGATTATTGATTTGTTTTGTACTCAAGATGAGTGGCAAGGCAAGAAGATCATGCAGAAATTTTGCTATTGCCCGGATAGAGCTAAAGAATTGCGATGAGTAGATTTTATGTTGTTATACTGTGCTGTTTGATGCAAATCGGAGGATGGGCAACGGCACAGCAAAGAATCATTACATTAAACAGTTCCCTGACGGAAACGATCTATGGATTGGGCGTAGGTGAGCGCATGGTTGCGACGGATGTGACGAGCATCTCGCCCAAAGCTGCGGCAGCATTGCCTCGAGTTAGTAAAAACCGATCAGTTTCGGCCGAGGGCTTGTTATCTTTTAAACCGACGATCGTGATCGCGAATGAGGGGGATGTATCCAAGGCTGTCGTTCAGCAAATCCGTGCGGCAGGGGTGAAATTTGTTTCGATCAAGCCCAACTATTCTGTTTCGGGTGCCCTTCGTTATATTCAGGAGGTAGCAGATGCTGTAGGCGAATCTGCGGCTGGAAAGAATTTGGCTTCGCGTACAAAATTAAGTCTCGACCATACTATGGAATTGGTCAAGAAGGAGAATCAGGGAAAAGTAGCTCCGAAAGTACTGTTTTTGTATGCACGCGGTACAGGTACGATGAGTGTTGCTGGAAAAGGAAGTAGTCTCGATGCAATGATCAACCTGGCTGGTGGTAAAAATGCCGTGCAGGAATTTTCAGATTTTAAACCGTATACAACCGAAGCGCTGGTACAGGCCAATCCGGATATTGTCTTGCTATTTGACTTTGGGGCAAGTAGTCTTGGGGGCGAGGATGCTATTCTTAAATTGCCGGGTATGCGCATTACCAATGCAGGTAAAAACGATCGCATCTTGGTGATGAATGCTTCGTTGCTGGTCAATTTTAGTAACCGGCTGCCAGACGCGATTCTGGAATTGCACCGTGGATTTGGAAAAGTGATGGATTCAAAATAGATCAGGTGCAGAGGAAACAGAAATTGATATTGCTGGCCCTGGGCCTTGTATTAGTTATGACAAGTATTGTTGCCTTGGGGATGGGGGCCTATCATATTCCGTCCGGTGATATATTAACGATGTTGCTGCAAAAGCTGCACTTGGGGAGTGCCGGCGGTGTGCCTGATATGCAAGAAGATGTTCTTTTTGAGATTCGCATGCCGCGTCTTTTGCTCGGACTTTTGGTAGGTGCAGCGCTCGGTATATCCGGTGCTGCCATCCAAGGTATATTCCGTAATCCACTGGCTGAACCGGGGCTGATTGGGATTTCGTCGGGAGCGTCTCTTTTTGCGGTATTGATTATCGCATTTGAGACTTTTCTATTCACTTCGTTGTCTGCCTGGATCGGTTATTATTTATTGGCTTTTGGTGCGTTTGTGGGGGCGGGTTTAACAGCCTCTCTGGTTTACCGTATTGCAAGCAAGAACGGGCGCCCCAATGTTACCACCATGTTATTGGCGGGGATTGCTATTAATGCATTTGCGGGGGCGCTAACAGGTTTGATGACTTATCTGTCTACAGAACAGCAGTTGCGTACCATCACTTTTTGGATGCTGGGCAGTTTGGGCGGTGCTACTTGGGATAACTTAACCGCTTTGGCGCCATTTATTTTGATCCCGGTATTGATATTGCCCTTTTTTGGTAAGTCGCTAAATGCTTTTGCATTGGGGGAACTGCAGGCAGATCTATTGGGGATGCGCACGGATCGTGTCAAACGATGGGTTGTCATCCTCTCCACGTTAGCAGTGGGAGCTTCTGTTGCTGTATCGGGCATCATCGGATTTGTGGGGCTAATCGTTCCGCATACTGTCCGGTTAATGGGTGGAGCGGATCATCGTTTTGTCCTTCCCGGTTCATTATTATTGGGAGCGCTGGTGTTGACATTGGCAGATGTAATTGCCCGGGTTGCTGTGGCACCGATAGAATTGCCGATTGGTGTGATTACGGCACTTTTAGGAACACCCGTATTCTTGTACATTTTAATCAAAGATAAATAGTCTTTTGACGGAGACCGAATAAAATAATTGAATTATGTTGCGCGTAGAGAAAATCAACTATGAAGTGAATGGACGAAAGCTTCTGAAGGATATTACCTTTCAGGTGCGCAAAGGTGAGATCCTGGCCATTCTCGGCGCCAATGGTGCGGGTAAATCTACATTGATGGGGGTGCTCTGCGGCGAAAAGAAACCAGATTCGGGCGCGGTTCATCTCAATGGAAAGGCTTTATTGGATTATGACCCAGCGACGCTCTCTAAATGCCGGGCGCTGTTGAGTCAGCAGCAGCAGATGACGCTGAGCTTTAATGTGGAGGAAATTGTGTTGATGGGAAGGTATCCGCATTACAAGAATACACCAAAGGAACATGACTATAAGGTCGTTGCGGAAACCATGGAACTTTGTGGGGTATCGGCTTTCGCAGAGCGGGATTTTCTGAGCTTATCCGGTGGCGAGCAACAACGTGTCCATCTTGCACGCATCTTGGCACAGATCTGGGATAACCCCGATTCATTGCTGTTATTGGATGAGCCAATTTCTGCGCTGGACTTACACTACCAGCAGAAGGTCCTTGCCATAGCCCGTGCGCTTGCCCGTAAAGGATTTATGGTGGTGCTGATCGTGCATGATGTCAACTTTGCGGCCATGTATGCCGATCGTATCCTCATGCTCAAAAATGGGCGTAAGCTTTTTCATGGAACGCCTGTAGAAGTGCTCGCCCAAAAGGAAATTTATACCATCTTTTCGGTGGAATCCAATGTCATTATGAATCCAAGAACATTAAAACCGTATGTTCAGTTGGAGGAAATGGATATTGAACTGGGGTAGGTTTTTATTTAGAAAGATTATAAATAATTTTAACTTGCCAACTTATTTCGTTAATTTTGAGTATTTCGGACATATTTTGGATTTGTAATCATGTTGGTTAAAAGTAAAATAGTAGAGTTGTCAGATTGGCTTTTTGAAGAGGAGATTCCGGATGGTTATGTTCCTGCCAAACCTTTAGTGGAAAATAGAGTATCAATATCCAAGGATCCTGTGCATATGGAGAATTTCCAGCTATCCACTTCAGGGTTGTTTATCCTGCATTCAAAGATGCAGTTTGATCGGCCAGTGCAAGTGCTTACGGAGATTGAAGGGGAGACCATCACGAGTCAGTTTATATTTTTTAAGCCGACGGACAGCAAATTACCTTATGGGATGAGCAGGCATAATATCCGCTATATTCCTTCGGTTAAATCCATTCATGAGGTAGAGCCCGGGATCGAATATACCTACTTTATAGCCGTTATATCCAAGGAATACTATCTCAATCTTATTAAACGTGACTCTCTGTTGCACCAACAATTTATGCACGAGATCGAAAAGGGAGAGTATGCATCTTTCTCGGAAGAGGACCTGATAGCAACCTACGAGATGCAGCATACCATAGCTGAATTGATTGAATCCAAAAAAAAAGGTGAGATCCGCCGATTGCATACCGAGTCGCGTATTGTAGAATTATTAATGTACCAATTTGAGCAATATAACGAGAAGAAGGAAAGTAGTAACTCCTTATTCCATGAAGAGGATGTGCAACGCTTGGAGATGGCTAGGCAAATCTTAGAACAACGCATTGCGAATCCACCAACCCAAAAGGAACTCGCCGCAGAGGTACTCACCAGTGAGAGTAAACTCCGAAAAGATTTTAAAGAGTATTTCTCTGTCACTATCCACGATTACCTTATACGCGTACGAATGGAAAAGGCCAAAAGCTATCTTTTGGAAGACAAAATGACAGTTTACGAGGTTGCATTGTTAACTGGCTATGGCCATCAGAATAACTTTAGCAGTGCTTTTAAAAAATATTACGGGATCTCGCCCGGCGAGCTCAAAATCTAATTAAATTTTTCTTGCTACCTGCCTTTTTGAATAGGAAAAATGAGGTCTTCTGAGATTGCGTAACATTGATATTTAATCGATAGTTCCCTGCTGTCAATTCCTGTAAATTTGCTAAATGCAGGTAGGATGATCTGATGCTCAGAGACTAAAAAACAGGGTAGGCGAAGTTGCCGCTTTGGTGGTATAACGATACTCACGCCAGGATGTAGGTGTCCGCTAATCCGGAAGGATGATGGATCGATTGCTTCGGAAGGATGATGTTTAAATTGTATTTGCTGTAGAGCAAAAACTTCGTCATGGTGTTGGATAGCAAATTGCTCGGTGATATTTTTCGATAGCCGATCATGATTTCCTTTGACCAGGTGGAGCTGGAGCCCTGTATATTTTTTTCTAAACTCTTCCAATAACAGAACTTCACGATTGATGCTTGCATGAACGAGATCACCGACGACAATAACTTGATCGGGTTTATAGTGATCTACTAATTCTTCAAGTCGTTTCAGATCGGCAATAGCTGTATCAGTGGGGATGGCAATGCCGTTTTTTCTGAAATGTGCAGCTTTGCCAAGATGGAGGTCTGATAGGATCAATGCTTTTTCTGCTTTCCAAAATATAGACCTTTGATTGTTAAGTGTTAATTGTTGTTTATTGAATGTGATTGTTTGTTCAAAAAGCTTCATCTTCTACGTTTCTTTTTTTGCGCGTTGGTCTTTTCCATTCGTTGAATACGTTCAATCAGTGCCTCACTCGACAACGACTGCCGAAGACTGTCTACCTTAATGGGAAAGCTTAGTGGCGTATATTCTTCGACAAAGGTATAACGTATTTTGCTATTATTAATCCTATCGAATGCTCTTACTAAACGATATTCTTCCAATTGCTGATTGAATACTTCGCTAAAAGCTTGTTTGAGGAGTAAATTGTCGGGATCGTGTTCCATCAGTACCCGGAAAATAATTCCAGATGAAGCTTGTAAAGATTTGTTATTTTGCTGGGTGCCCGGATAGTTCTGGACAACCAATCCTGAAATTACAGCGATATCTCTAAATTTGCGGCTAGCCATTTCTGCGGAATTTATGCTGCTTATTACATCTTCCATTAGATTTTTACGGCTCAATACTTCTTCGAGCTGTGTTTGGGTCAGTTGAATTTCTTTATCGGAATAGAGCTCAAACCCATAATCATTCATGGCCATGGAAAAACTGATGGGATACAATTTGCTGATACGATAAGCGACGAGGGCAGCCATCACTTCATGTATTAGCCTGCCTTCCAAAGGATAGAAGAAGAGGTGGTAACCTTCTCTGGTTTTGATATGCTCAACCAAGAATTCCGATTCGCTCGGTAATGCAGAAAGGGAGGATTGCTTTGCTATAAGGGGAGCTAGGAATTGCAGTTCTTTTTCGTTTGATGGGGGATTTTGGGATTCCGAGAGCTTTTTGCGAAGAAAGTGACTGAGATTGGACGACAGCGGCAGTCTGCCGCCAAGCCAGCTTGGCGTTATGGCTTTTCCGGATGAATTTTTTACAAATACAGTCATGTCCTTCACCATAATAAGTTCTAGGATTCGTCCTGCGAGTATGAACCGTTCGCCTTTTTTGAGTTTGCTTATGAAGTATTCTTCGATCATTCCGATGTAGCCGCCCGAAAGAAATTTGACACGCATCATGGCATCGCCTACAATGGCACCGATATTGAGCCGATGCAGCAGAGCCAAACGACGGTTTTTGATAATCCAATTTCCCTCTTCATCCTGTATAACTTTGTGGAATTCTTCGTATCGCTTACCGATTTTTCCGCCTGCGGTAATAAAATACATGCACCATTGCCATTCTTGCTCTTCCATGTATCTAAAAGCATGGGTATTAGCGACAGTCGCATGCAGTTCTTCCGAACGAAATCCCCCGCCCAAAGCGATCGTTACCATGAATTGAACAAGCACGTCAAAAGTCTGCACCATCGGGTCGCGGTTTTCGATGGTTTGCGTTTTCACTGCATCTTTCAATGCTGCAACCTCAATCAGTTCCAGTGAATGTGTTGGAACGAAGTAGATGGTTGATGTTTCGAAAGGACTATGTCCACTTCTACCAGCACGTTGCATAAATCGGGCTACACCTTTGCTTGATCCCACTTGAATAACCGTATCCACAGGCTTGAAATCTACACCTAAATCCAATGAAGAGGTGGATACGACAGCCTTAAGTTTACCGCTGCTGAGATTCTCCTCGATCCATTCACGTATGTGCGCATCAATAGAGCTGTGGTGGAGGGCGATTTGTCCAGCAAAGTCGGGGTGAGCCTGTAAAAGGAGCTGGTACCACATTTCACTTTGGCTGCGTGTATTCGTGAAGAGAATCGTGCTTTTACTGTTGAGTATAATAGGAACGACTTGATCTGCGAGGTTTCCTCCTAAGTGACCTGCCCAGGGTAGTAGTTCCACTTTGCTGGGGTAAATTGGTTTGATTGCAATCCTCTTTTTTTCTTTGGCAACAATTTGAATGCGTTTTTTTTCTGTTGGTAATAGAACCTCCATCGCTTCGTTAAGATTGCCAATTGTTGCTGTAATACCCCAAACACGCATTGTTCTATATTGTGATTTGAGGAAAGCGAGAGCAAGCTCGACCATGACACCGCGTTTATTGCCCATAAGTTCATGCCATTCATCGACCGTGACACATTGGAGATTCTTAAAATACTTTTCGCGTTGTGTGTGCGCGAGTAGCAAATGCAAACTTTCTGGTGTAACGAGGAGGATATCAGGCATCGATCGTGTCTGTCTGGCTTTCACCTTGGCATCGGTATCCCCGTTGCGAACCTCGACTACCCAATCCAGTCCGATATCGTCTATGGCTTTTTGCATGGCACGGGCAAGATCTTTTGCTAAAGAGCGTAATGGAGTTATCCACAGTAGTTTTAACCCCTTTTGGTAGCGCTCTGGCTTATTTAGAAAATCTATCAATACCGCCATAAATAGCGAAAAAGTCTTTCCAAATCCTGTGGGAGCGATGACCAGACCACTGTAGCCCTGTGTATACTTCTCCCAGGCCTTTGTCTGAAAGCTAAAGGGACTATTTCCTTGGGATTCAAAATAATTGTTTACAATTCGGAATCCCTCACTTTGTACTATTTTATCGCTCACTGTATGCTATCAAACTTTTATTGTATCAATTTTTTAACGTTATCCAATTCGTCGATTTCCGCAGCAGGTTTATCTTTTCGCCAGCGCAATATCCTCGGAAATCGCAATGCTACACCAGATTTGTGGCGTTTACTGTATCCTATTCCTTCAAAGGCAATCTCAAAAACAAGTTCGGGTTTAACCGTTCTCACCGGGCCAAACTTTTCGATTGAATTCTTTTTCACAAATCGGCTCACCTCAAGGATTTCCTTGTCTGTAAGTCCTGAATAAGCCTTGGCGATAGTGACTAAATGATCTCCATCTTTTACGGCAAAGGTATAATCTGTGTAATGAGCACTGCGGCGGCCGCTTCCTTTTTGCGCGTAAATGAGTACAGCATCGATGCTCATCGGATTTACTTTCCACTTCCACCAATCTCCTTTTTTGCGGCCTGCATGATAGGTGGAATCTATTCTTTTAAGCATAATTCCCTCACTGTTAATTTCGCGTGCTGCCGCCTGAATATGCTGGAGTGCTGTCCAGTCCTGAGCATGTATCAAGGGGGACAATTCTAAAATAGTATCCCGATTTTCGGCATGGAGTTTTTCTAGTAAAGAACGCCTATAGGCTAGAGGCTCATTGCGGAGATCGTTGCCATCGAGTTCCAATAGATCATAAAGGTAAACTGAAATAGGGACTTCGTCTCGAAGCGCTTTCGGAATGGTTTTGCGATTGATCCGTTTTTGAAGTTCGGAAAAGTTGAGTACCTGTCCGTCTTTGACAGCAAGAATTTCTCCATCCAGCACGAAATCTCCTTTCCACTGATCAAGTGCTGCCGTAATTTCCGGAAACTGGGCGGTGACGAGCTCTTCGCCACGAGACCAGATGTGGATATCTTCACTGCGTTTGATCAGCTGTCCGCGGATACCATCCCATTTATATTCAGCTTGCCATAAGGTAATCTGTCCTAGCTGCTCAGGATCTTTTTCAACGGGATAAGCGAGGCAAAAAGGGTAAGGTTTGGACAGTTTTGTATCACTATATGCACCGCGAACAAGCTTTTCGAATTCGACTTCATTCGGATTCCACTCGCCCATGATGCTATGTGCTACAGCACTGGCTTCGGTACCTGTATATTGCGCTATGGTATTGATAAGGCCTTTTGCGGAAACTCCCAAACGGAAGCTTCCGCCAAGAAGTTTGTTAAAAATAAAACGCTCGACTGTGGTCAATGCATTCCAGGAATGTAGAACAAAAGTTTTCTTTTCCGTAACTGAGGCATGTTGCAGGGAGATAATTTCATCCATCCACTCGCTTAAGCTTTTTTCTATCAGTTGCGATGCAGGTGGTAAAAGTAAGGATAAGGTCTCAGACAGATCTCCTACAGCTGCGTAAGATTCGACAAATAACCATTCAGGAATTTCTGTTATTTCTAATGTCCAAGTCTTGAGGTCCTTTACTGCAATGCTACGTTTAGGTCTTTTTCCTGTCATCAGTGCTAAAAACCAAAGTTTGTCTTTTTCAGAGGCTCGATTGAAAAACTCCAAGATAGCTTCTTTTTTCAAGTTCGTCTTATTGCTGCTATCCAATGCATTGATTAAGTTCGCAAATTCTTTCATGGGCTATCTTAAGTCGTTTGGGGCTGAGGTTCTTCTTCGTCACCGTACTGAGTCGTGACTTCTTCGGCTTCGATACCGATTTCATTGAGGTATTTGGCGAATGTTGCCGTCTGCCCGTGTGTGACATATACTTTTTCGGCTGCGCTTCCACGTACAGCTTGCAGTAAACCAGCCCAGTCGGCGTGGTCACTGATCGCAAATCCTGCATCAGCACTACGCCATCGCCGTGCACCTCGAATTTGCATCCAGCCCGAACAGATCGCATAAGCCATATTAGGTATCTTCTGAAGGGTCTGGCTATCCAATAAGGCAGGGGGAAGCAATACAATCTGGTTATCCAGTACTTTGACGCCTTCCTTTAGATCTACAATTTGATAGGGCGGTAATTCTATCCCTTCTTGAAGATAAGCTTCATTGAGTTTAGCAATACTATAATGCACAAATACTGGACCCATCTCATGGACTGCATTTAGAATGCGCTGCGATTTTCCGAGTGAATATCCTATAAATACAGACGTTTTTTTATTACTCTGATTGTTTTTAATCCAGGACTGCAAGCGTTCATTTTGCCTAGCAACTGGTTCCCAACGATAAATAGGGAGACCAAAAGTGCTTTCTGTGATAAGTTCATGACACTTAATTGGTTCAAATGGCGTAGATAAGCCGTCGTCCTGTATTTTATAATCACCTGTAAATACAACGACCTTCCCTTTATATTCGAGTCTGATCTGGGCGGAGCCAATGATGTGCCCCGCGGGATGCAAAGAAACACGTACACCATTAATCTGTATCGGTTCATTGTAAGCCAGTCCCTGAACTTGAATATCAGGGCCTATGCGGCTTCGAAGGATATTTACTGTAAAATGATGACAGAGGTATTTTTTCATTCCCCAGTGAGCATGATCTGCATGACCATGGGAGATAACTGCCAGATCAACAGGTTTCCAAGGGTCAAGATAAAACTTGCCCGGAATACAGTATATACCTTTCGATGTAAAACGTATCATATAGCAATAAAACAGCCTTTGACACACTAAAGTTTTACTTATTTCATTCCTATAGATCTTGCTTTTGGGATTCCTCAATTCGATTAGTGGTATTCAGTTAAATTTTTTTAGATTTGTTAACCTTGATGCTAAGTTCAAATACACTATGATATTAATTGTTGATGATAATCCGGATAATATTTACTCGTTACAAAAGTTACTTGAATCCAAAAATTTTGAAGTTGATACCGCTCATTCTGGCGAGGAAGCTTTAAAGAAGATTTTAAAATATAATTATGCATTAATTATACTGGATGTTCAGATGCCGGATATGGATGGCTTTGAAGTGGCTGAAAATATTGCAGGGTTTAGCAAAACGAAAGAAACTCCGATAATATTTTTGTCGGCTGTAAATACGGATAAGCGTTTTATCACGAAAGGGTACAATTCGGGCGGTTTGGATTATGTAACCAAGCCTGTTGATCCTGATATTCTCCTGTTGAAAGTCAAGACATTCTATCGGTTATATGAACAGACGCAAGCACTTAAAGATGTTCAACAAACATTGGAACTGGAAGTGGAACGGCGAAAGCAGGCACAGAAAGAATTAAGTTCGAAAGTAGACTATTTGCATACACTTCTGGAGTCTCTGCCACAAATCGCTTTTACATGTAATCATGAGGGGACTATTGATTTTGTGAATGGTCGCTGGTTTCAGTTTTCCGATGATGCTGTAAAGTTTCCGGAGACATATCCTGGCGATCCATCTATTGAGAAGGAGCTTCATGCCAGTCTTCATTCGGGAAAACCACTCGAAATGGAGGTTCGTATTCAAAGGCGGGCTTGTGGTGAATATCTGTATCAACTTTTGCGTGTGTGGCCCATTTTAGAAAAAGGCGAAAGTAAATGGGTAGGAACATTTACAGATATTGACGCACAGAAAAAGGCAGAAAAGGAAAAAGATGAGTTTCTTAGTATCGCGAGCCACGAGTTGAAAACACCGTTGACAAGCATAAAGGCATATATGCAGCTACTGGATCGAAAGCTAAAATTGGATGAAGAGAGTGCCGAAGCAAAATATGTAACACGGGTGCAGGGGCAGGTAGATAAACTTAATAGCCTGATTTCTGACCTTTTGGACCTCTCAAAGATCGATAACGGGAAGTTGTTGATTAATAAAAAAGTATTTTCGCTTGAGCATATGGTGAAAAGTGCGATAGACTCCATTGTCCAGACGCATGACCAAAGCAATATGAAACTGCTAAGGACAGGTGATATTACAGTTGTACAGATTTATGGTGATGAGATCCGCCTTGAACAGGTGCTGGTTAATTTTTTGACCAATGCTTACAAATATGCTGCTGGTACGGAAAAAGTAATTGTTGACTGTAATGTTATTGGTGATACCGTAAAAATCAGTGTAATTGATTTCGGAATAGGAATACCTGTGGAAAAGCAGGCCGATGTCTTTGAGAAATTTTATCGTGTAGAAGAAACGTCTTTTGATTTCCAGGGACTAGGTATAGGACTTTATATCTGCGCTGAAATTATTCGTGCCCACCAAGGAACTATTTCTGTTGAAAGTTCGGGTGGACAAGGAGCTACATTTTCTTTTACTTTACCTGTAACTATACCCGAAGATGTCAAATACTAAGATACTCAGTAATATAACTTGGGGAATCGGGTTTTCTTTGATTGTGCTGCTCATGAGTTCTACGGCTTCCTATATCGGGATTCAGGAACAAAACAGGCATCGTCGGGAGCTTGCCGTGACAAGAAAGATTATCAATATATCGAATAGCGCGCTTAATTCTTTGCAAGGAGCTGAAACTGGGAATCGGGGGTTTCTATTAACCGGAAAGGAGAGCTATTTAGAGCCCTTTAATAATGCATTAGCAAACTTACCAGCCGAATTAAAGGAAATGGATATACTAACTCATCAGGACCCGGTACAAGGGGTTAAGGTGGATAGCTTTCTAACAGCAGCAAACTTGAGGTTGGAAATTTTAAAGGAATCGATAGCTACCAAAAGAAAGGGTGGGGTGGTTAGCGTAGCGCAGTTGGATCGCAGTAAAATGGTGATGGACAAATGCCGTCAGATTATCGATGAAATTATTCAATATGAGGATGAGAATATTGACCGCAAATCGGCAAAAGTGGATAATTCCTCTTCAATTACGACATTATTTATTGTAATCAGTGCTTTACTTTCACTTATCATTACCAGTTATTTTTATATTCGGTTACGGGTAGATTTCAAAAAGCGCCTGACGCTTGAAAAATCACTTCGGGAAAAAGATGAAGTCATTTCAAAACGTTTAAATTTAATCCAAAGGATTACTAATCGTATCGCATTGGGGGAATACGATGTAAGGGTGGAAGAGTTGGAGGATGACGATCTAGGAGCGATAGCGAAATCTGTTAATAGGATGTCTAAAGCGCTGCAGAAATCCTTTGGCCAACTTACGGATAATGACTGGCTGCATACGGGTTATGCTCAACTCTATATAGGATTAATGGGGAATAAAAACGAAGATGCTATTGCTGCGGACTCCATTAAAACCCTTGTGAGCTATATGGAAGCGGTTAGTGGTGCAATTTATATTTTTAATGAAGAGAGATTGATCTTGATGGGTACCTATGGGCTTGATAGTCAGGTGCAAAAATCTTTTTTACCTGGCGAAGGATATATCGGTCAGGTGTATAGGGACCGGCAAACAAAGACACTAAATAATATTAATACGGCGGATTATGTAGTAAGTTTTGCTAACGGAAAAATTAATGTGCCATATATTCAATTCTTACCTTTATTGGTTGAGGATAAAGTGCTAGGGGTATTAGAAATCGGCAAAATGAATAATTTTACTGCGGTTGAACTGACATTTCTACATGAATGTGCCAGACAGATCAGCATTGCGCTGATGTCTGCCAAGGCACGTGCAAAGATTCAGACATTATTGGAAGAGACCCAAGTGCAATCTGAAGAGCTGTTGACACAACATGCGGAACTTGAGAGTTTAAATGCAGAACTGGAGGCCCAAACTCTACGTCTTCAATCTTCGGAAGAGGAATTGAAAGTTCAACAGGAGGAACTGATACAATCCAATCAAGAACTGGAAGAGCGTTCTCGATTGCTTGAAGATAAAAATCTAATGATTGCGGAACGCAATAAGGAAATCCAACTGAAGGCGGAGGAGCTGGCGATGAGCACGAAATATAAATCGGAATTTTTAGCCAATATGTCGCACGAACTCCGTACGCCGCTCAATTCAATTTTGCTACTTTCACGGTTACTGTCAGAGAACGTCGATGAAAATCTGAATTCAGATCAGATTGAATCTGCCAAAGTCATTCAGAGTTCGGGATCAAGCTTGTTAACACTTATTGATGAAATCTTAGACCTTTCTAAAATTGAATCCGGCAAGATGACTTTGGAATATACGACGTTGGATCTGAACGATATCTTATCAGATTTAAATAGTCTGTTTTTGCCAGTTGTACAAGAAAAGGGATTGGTTTTCAAAACGAATATCAGCGATAAGGTGGCTACAAGATTTGAGGGGGATCGTCTTCGAATAGACCAAGTCCTTCGCAATTTGATTTCGAACGCAATAAAATTTACCAAGGAAGGTGAGATACGCCTGGATATTTACGAAGATTCCCAGGATAAGGATAAGTTGGTTTTTGCCGTTATTGATTCTGGTATCGGTATACCTCTTGATAAGCAAAAAGTCATTTTTGAAGCTTTTCAACAGGCAGATGGATCGACAAGAAGAAAGTATGGAGGTACAGGTTTAGGGCTGTCTATTAGCCGTGAGATTTCTCGTCTTTTGGGTGGAGAGATTCGGTTGGAGAGTGAGGAGGGGAAAGGCAGTACATTTTTGTTTGTTATTCCAACATATAAAATTGAGGTCAGTGAGGTACTGACAAAGGAAGAGCAGCTTGTTGATGAGATATCTTCAGAGGTGGAGGACGTCATTGAGCTGATTAAAGAAGATGGTTATGATCCATTAACAATTCCTATCCCGGAGGAAATACCTGATGACCGGGATACGATTAAAGAGGGTGATAAGGTAATATTGATTGTTGAGGACGACGTTAATTTCGCTAAGGCCCTATTGAAGTACACACGCACACAAAAGTATAAGGGAGTTGTGGTGGTGCGTGGTGACCACGCTTTGCCGGCAGCATTAAAATACAAACCTGCTGCTGTTTTATTGGATATACAATTGCCCGTGATGGATGGATGGGCAGTGATGGATCGATTGAAGGGGAAGAAGGAAATACGTCATATCCCCGTGCATATCATGTCCTCCCTAGCGGTAAAAAAAGAAAGTTTATTAAAAGGAGCGATTGATTTCATAAATAAGCCTGTTGCCTTAGAGCAAATGACAAACATATTTCAAAAGATTGAATTGGCTCTAAAGTCTTCGCCGAAGAAGGTACTTATTGTGGAGGAAAATCCCAAACATGCAAGTGCACTATCTTATTTTTTAAGTAGTTTTAATATCTCCCTTGAAGTAAAAAATAACGTTGAAGACAGTATTACAGCTTTGCGAACGGCAGATGTTGATTGTGTAATTTTGGATATGGGGGTGCCCGATGAAATGGGGTACAATACCTTGGAGGCTATTAAGCAGCATGAAGGTCTTGAAAACTTACCTATCATCATCTTTACCGGAAAAAATCTGTCCAAGTCTGAGGAACTTAAGATAAAGAAATATGCAGATTCAGTTGTGGTGAAGACTGCACATTCCTATCAGCGTATTCTTGATGAAGTCGGATTGTTTTTGCATTTAATAGAGGTCAATAATGCAGATGATATAAAAAGGAAAAATAATGGATTAGGGTCATTAACCGATGTGCTGAAAGGAAAGAAGGTACTAGTAGCTGATGATGATGTTCGCAATATCTTTTCCTTGACCAAAGCTTTGGAGAAATTTCAGGTAAAGGTCCTTCCGGCCATGGATGGCAAAGAGGCCCTAGATGTCCTTGCTTCGGGGGAATCCGTCGATATCGTGCTGATGGATATGATGATGCCAGAGATGGATGGCTATGAGACAATCAAAAATATCCGTCAGGATTCCCAATACGTCGCACTACCAATTATTGCTGTTACGGCAAAGTCGATGATTGGTGATCGGGAGAAATGCATTCAGGCTGGTGCGTCTGATTATATTTCCAAACCGGTGGATATTGATCAATTGTTGTCTTTATTGCGTGTGTGGTTATATGAAAATTAAGGAAGGTTGGATATATGGATAAAAATAAAGTGATATTAATTGTAGACGACGATCAGCGAAATATCTTTGCACTGCGTTTGACTCTAAAGGCCAAGGGATATCGGGTTTTGAGCAGTAATTCTGCTCTTGATGCGATCCGACTATTGGAAACTGAAGATCAGATTGCCTTGGTTTTGTTGGATATGATGATGCCTGAGGTAGACGGTTATGAAGCAATCCAGTTAATCCGAAAGTTGAATTCGAATAGTCGGTTACCTATTATAGCTGTGACGGCACAAGCGATGAGTGGGGATAAAGAAAAATGTTTAAATGCTGGGGCGCAAGCTTATGTTTCGAAACCTATTGACGTTGATAAATTGGCGCTTGAAATTGAAAGATTGATTTAGATGTTGGGCTATAATATTATAAGAGACGATGAGGTCGATATCTTGCTTGAGGATATATACCGTCAATATGGCTATGATTTTTTGCAGTACAGTAGAGCTTCCATCAAGAGAAGGATCAATCGAATTATGACCAACGATCGATTGGCAAGCTTTGCTGAACTCAGATTTGCTTTGAAAGACAATGCCGAATTTCTACAACACTTCGTTGAAGAGATTACTGTAAATTTGACAGAGATGTTTCGGGACCCGCTGTTTTTTCGGGAACTTCGAGAAGAAATTCTTCCTCAATTGGGAACCTATCCTTTAATACGGATCTGGGTTGCTGGCTGCTCTACAGGTGAAGAGGCGTATTCTATGGCCATTTTGTTAAAAGAAGCTAATCTATATCATAAGTCATTGATTTATGCGACAGACATTAACCCTAGGGTTCTTGAAATTGCGCGTAATGGCGTTTACCCGTTGAGCTTGGTCAAGACTTTCTCCGAAAATTATATGGAATCAGGCGGGAAGCAGGATTTTTCGAACTATTATACGGCTAATTATGAGTGGGCAAAATTTGATGATGAATTGAAAAGAAAAATGATTATATCAACGCATAATTTGGTGTCGGATACTTCGTTTAACAGTTTTCAATTGATTTTGTGCCGCAATGTGTTGATTTATTTCAATAAGGAATTGCAGGAACGAGTTTTTAAATTGTTTGACTTGAGTCTTGAAAATTTAGGATATTTGGGTTTAGGTAGTAAAGAAACGATACGATTTTCTAGCATTCAGCATAACTTTACGGCTGTTGGGAATCAAAAAATTTGGAAAAAACTTTATACATTGTAGCCGTATACTTTTAGATATGATTTTCTGTTCAATATTAAACGTAGCGAGCAAAGTATTTTAACTATTTTATGAGTAAAACAAAAACTGTATTGATATTTGATGACGATACCATTATTTTGGAAGTCATAACTGTTGTATTAATGGATTTAGGGTTGAATGTTGAAGTTTCCGAAACTTCACATGACATTATCCCACGGGTCGAATCTTCTAAGCCAGATCTCATCTTGATGGACAATTGGATTCCCAATATAGGAGGTGTGGAAGCGACTAGGTTGCTGAAAGCCGATGCTCGATTTAATCATATTCCCGTAATTTATGTTTCGGCCAACAACGATATTCAATCGCTGGCTGATCGTGCTGGAGCAGATGATTTTCTATCCAAACCATTTGATTTGGAAGATCTAGAAAATATTGTAAATAAATATATCACTTAACAAAATTGGTATGCGGATCTGCTCGAAGAGTTTCGGAATGATCCTTTTTTTGTACTCTCTAAAAACTACAATAAAAAAAGCCTTTCATTTCTGAAAGGCTTTTTCTGCGGAGAGTGAGGGATTCGAACCCCCGAACCTGTGACAGTTAACGGTTTTCAAGACCGCCGCATTCGACCACTCTGCCAACTCTCCGCGACAAAAGTACGAATTTTTACTCTTCCACCAAATTTTATTTTATAAATCGAGCTTATTGAGCTTTTATAAGCTGAATATCAGCACTAAATTTTACTTCATCACTTACCATCACGCCACCCGTTTCCAGTGCAGCATTCCAACTAAGTCCAAATTCCGAACGTTTTATTTTTCCTTCTACAATAAATCCAGCTTTGGTATTGCCCCAAGGATCTTTCTGTATACCTGCAAACTCTAAGTCGAATGATACGGGTTTAGTAACATCACGTATCGTCAGATTTCCTTTAATCTCATCATTTTCTAAACTCGTGGCTTCGAAAGTAATCTCAGGATATTTTTCTACATCAAAGAACTCTGCGCTTTTTAGGTGGCCATCACGTTGTTCATTACGTGTGTTGATAGATGACGTATCAATAACCACTTTCGCAAGCGCATTTTTAAAATCTTCTCCCTCTGCATCAACATCTAGTTTAAAAATGTCAAAGTTTCCTTTAACGTTTGTGATCATCATGTGTTTTACTTTGAATTCTATCTCGCTATGTGCGGCGTCTAATTCCCATTTTCCATGTGCCATAATTTTATGTTTTTATTATTTGTTTAATAACACAAAGGTAACAGCTGTTTTATTCATTTTGTTTGACCAACATCAATAAAATAATCTTGTTGAAATGCAACTAGTTATTGAAAAACCGCAAAAAAATAGAAGTGATATTTTGGAAATATGATGCAAATGTCTACTTTTGCATTACCGAAAGAAACGCGCCAATAGCTCAGCTGGATAGAGCATCGGTTTTCTAAACCGACGGTCTCAGGTTCGAATCCTGATTGGCGTACCAAAAGTGTTAAAGATCGGTCTTAATAACCTCATTAAGGCCGATTTTTCATTTTACTAGTGTTGTAACTAGTCAAATCGAGGCCCGTGTTAACGATTTAACGGCATTTTCTGGATCAAACCGAAAGTTTGGGGGTAAAGTTTGGATATGATCCGATTTAATATTTTTATAATTTTCAAAAATTCTATTTTGTAGCATACTTTCCGACAGCTATCAGCGATTACAGGTCAAAAATTGCGATAATTAAACCAACTTATAAGGACAGGTTTACTAAATGGCAATAATGGATCAATATGGACACATACTTCCTAACTTTATTTTTAAATTGCAATATGATAGGTAGCTATATGGAAAGAAATTCAAAATGGAAATCCAGTATTTAATGATTAGAAGTTCCGGTTTCTTACCACTTTTGTGATAACAAGATGGATGCAGACGAATGTGCCGAACTTGTACGGAAAGGTATCAAACAGGCTACTACACATTCTTTAACAGCATTGCAAATCAACAAAGAAAGTTACCTGCAATTAGAGACCTAGCTATCATCACCGATTGGCATGGAATTCCCAAAGCGGTCACCAAGACCGTTAAAGTGGAGATTGTAAGGTTTAAAGATATGACAGATGAATATGCTTTTATCGAAGGTGAAGGAGATTTATTGGAAAGAAGTATATTGGACTTATTATATGCGCGAATTGAGCAAGCATAATTTAAAGCCAACTATTGAAATGGAACTTGTCTGCGAGTACCTTGAGACGATCTGGCAAAAGAAATAATTGGATTAGTAATAGCGATTACCCAAATTGCCGGAGAGAGGTGTCGGCTGACTCTCCATATTAATAATTTGGGTTACAAAAAAGCGAGTTAATATGGAGGAGAGATTCAAAAAACAAATATATGAGGTAGCTAAACTGATCCCACAGGGACGGGTGACGACCTATGGGGCGATTGCCAAGGCCTTAGGTTATCCCAATCATTCACGGCATGTTGGCAAGGCAATGGGTGGATGTCCGGCCGATGTTCCGGCCCACCGAGTGATTTCAAGTGGAGGATTTTTAGCAGTGCCTGGATTTCAGGAACGTTTGGAAGCAGAGGGGCTTGTTGTGAAGAACTTTCGAGTCAAGGATTTTAAACAGTTGTTTTGGGATCCAATGAAGGAATTAATTGATTAATTTAAAGAAATGAAATACTGTGCTTTTCTACGTGGAGTCAATGTAAAAGGAACTAATATGAAAATGGCAGATGTTTGCCAGGTCTTTAAGAATGCAGGTGTGGCGGATGTAAGTTCGATACTCGCTTCTGGAAATATTATCTTCTCATCTGACCAGCCGGCAGAACTGCTGAAGCGCCTAATGGAAGAATGCATGTCGACACATTTTTTATATGACGCTTCTTTGTTTATCCGGTCAAAGGAAGAAGTGTGTTTACTGGAGAAAAATAATCCTTTCGATAAGCATGAGGATTTTAATGTATATGCATTTGTGGGACTAGATGGAGTCGAAACAATATTGATGGACGAATTCAACAATTCAATGCATTTGTCAGGGGAGAACGCTGAAATAGTCAACGCTATTTTTTATTGGCAAGTGCCCAAAGGAAATACCTTGGATTCTGCGTTTGGAAATGTGTTAGCGAAAAAGAATTTGAAAAATAAAATGACGAGCCGTAATATAAATACGTTTGGGAAGGTATTGAAAAAAATGGGCGAATCATAAAATGAGCCCATTTCTATTTGGGCTCTTTGTCTTTTCAATACTTTTCTCAGCACTGATTTATTGTTCTTGATCAATCTCAGCGGATTTAGCCCAGATGTTAATATGACCGTCTTTTGCATAGAGATCAATTTCTTGAATCTCCTCTTGACTAAAAGACAGATTTCTTAGCGCATCTACACAATCACTAACTTGCTGAGGTTTTGATGCACCGATCAGCGCCGATGTTACCTGTTTCTTACGTAGGACCCAAGCGATAGCCATCTGCGCCAGAGATTGTCCTCTACGCTGTGCGATAGCATGTAAAGAAAGGATATTTTTCTGATTCTCTTCGTTTAGGAATTTTTTCTGAAGTGATTTAGATTGCGAAGCGCGGCTGTCTTGAGGGACGTCATGCAAGTACTTGTCGGTGAGCATGCCCTGCGCCAGCGGGGAAAATACAATAGAGCCAATTCCTATCGACTCCAGGGTGTCAAGCAAGCCATCAGTTTCTACCCATCTATTAAGCATGGAATAGCTGGGCTGGTGAATAATAAAGGGTGTCCCTAATGATTTAAGGATCATATAAGCTTCCTTAGTCCTTTGCGAATTATAAGATGAAATACCTACATAAAGCGCTTTTCCGCTACGGACCAAATGATCCAGCGCCAACATGGTTTCTTCTAAGGGGGTATTGGGGTCGAAGCGATGGGAATAGAAAATATCGACGTAGTCGATACCCAGTCTCTTAAGTGATTGCTCACAGCTTGAGATCAAATATTTACGGCTGCCCCATTCTCCATATGGCCCATTCCACATGTGATAACCTGCTTTTGATGAAATGATTATTTCGTCCCGTAAGCCGTGCAATTGTTCATTTAATATTTGTCCAAAGGCTTTTTCGGCACTTCCAGCAGTTGGTCCATAATTGTTTGCAAGATCGAAATGCGTAATGCCAAGGTCAAATGCCGTTGTACAGATATCTACTTTGGTTTGATGAGGCGTGTCGTCTCCGAAATTATGCCACATGCCTAAAGATATTGCGGGCAATAAGAGGCCGGATCGGCCGCAGCGGTTATAGATCATATTTTGGTATCGGTCTGGATTTGCTGTATACTGCATAGTATTGAATAAGTTTCCTATAAACTAAGATAAATTTTGGCTTATTTGCAAATTTTAATTGCAAGCTATGCTCGAAAATTTTTAGAGTGAGGAAATTTTAGGATAAATCTTGAACTATTTTTAGTGCGAAATATAAAGAAAACTTTTCGAGTTTGGCTTTGGCAAAGCTAAATTTAATGTATTTTTATACACATTAAAAAATTGTTTTATGGAAGTGATAAGGAAAGTTCAGATCACACTATGGTTTGTCTTAATTACTGTAGTCAATTGTTATGCACAGTCAAAACACCTGCTTTTTAAGACGGAATTCGGTAATTTTAAAGCTGTGCTTTATGACTATACACCTCATCATCGTGATTTGATGTTGCGTTCAATTCGAGATCATGTTTATCACGACGCTTTATTTAATCGCATTATCGAAAATTTTGTTGTTCAGGGTGGAGAGCATGATATAGATATTGCAAAACGTGAGGCTGCAGATCCTCTTCATCAACAACCACGACTGGCGGCAGAGTTCGACGATCGTGCTTTTCATAAAATGGGCGCACTTGGCGCCGGACGAGACGGGAATCCCGAAAAGGCGTCTTTTTTGAATCAGATCTATTTTGTTGTTGGGAAGAAAATTACAGCAACGGAACTAGATAATTTGGAATTAAAGAAAGGTATAAAATATACTGCTACACAAAGGAAAGAGTACCTAAACAACGGTGGGCAGCCAAGACTGGATCATGATTATACTGTTTTTGGTGAAATTTATGAAGGTTTTGAGGTAATTATGAAAATTAGCCGGCTAAAAACGGACAATCAAGATTATCCACTTCAAAAAGTGCCCTTCCAGATTGTTGAGATTAGTAAATAATCGTATAAACCCTTACTAGACGCTGCATGTAGCTATTCCAGCAAGGGTCTTTTTTTTTAAGCTAAAAGGCAACTGTTTTAGGATTCGATCCAGAAAATCCCATTTCTGGCAATGATTGAATAGTTTTGATATCGTCTTCTGTCAGCTCGAAACTGTTAATGACTAAATTTCTCTTTATATTATCTGGATTGGTCGATTTCGGCAGGGGTAAGATTCCTTGAGACAGCGCAAATTTAATACAGATTTGCCCAACACTTGTATTTTTTTCTTTTGCCAGTTTAAGGAGTGTCTCATCGCGCAATATTCTTCCAGAACCAAGCGGCGACCAAGCCTGAACAAGAATGCCATTGGACTGACATAGCGCCACAGTATCCTTCTGAAGATAACCCGGATGAAATTCAATTTGATTCACGGCAGGTACTACTTTGGCTGTCTCCAATAATTTGTCAAGGTACTCTTTTGGGAAATTACTCACGCCAATGGCTTTTACCTTTCCCTGCTGATATAAATCTTCAAAGGCTCGCCATGTATCGGCATTGATTTTGGCCCAGTGCTCAAATTGTGTCTCGTTGGCAGGCCAGTGGATTAAGTAAAGGTCAACATAATCCATTTGCAGATCATTTAGCGATTTTTCGAAAGCTGCGGTCGTTTTGTCGTATCCGCGCTCGGTGTTCCAGAGCTTTGTGGTAACAAATAATGAATGGCGGTCGATTCCACTGTCTTTTATGGCCTTTCCAATACTCTTTTCATTTCCATAAATAGCTGCGGTGTCAATATGGGTATAGCCGGCGTGAAGTGCTTCTCTAACTGCCTGATAAGCTTCGTCTCCATCGGGAATCTGCCATGTTCCAAACCCAATGGATGGAATTTCAGTTCCATTGTTCAATTGAATTGATTTCATTGTCAGTTGTTTTTTGATTTGAGCTAAAATAGGGTTTCGGTTGATGTCTCTAGTCACCGAAATGTCAAGAGGAATACTTTTAAGCTAATGCGATAGTGTTTATTCAGTGTAGCCAAAAGATATTTATTTTGACAATTTTATTGTCAAAATGGGTGCGATTCCTCGTAAATTATGGCATTAATTCTTATCTTTAGGCGAATTTTTGAGAAATTCAGATTTTTCAATGAGTTCACATAGCATTAAAAATTAAACATATTTCTAATAGATTACTATGTCAAACAAATCAAAAATTGTTTGGACAAAAACAGATGAAGCTCCTTTATTGGCGACTTATTCGTTTTTGCCTATTGTTCAAGCGATTACAGCTACAGCTGGTATCGATGTTGAATTGAGGGATATCTCCTTAGCGGGCCGTATTCTTGCTAGCTTTCCAGAATTTTTAAAAGAAGATCAAAAAATTGTTGATGCATTGGCCGAGTTAGGGCAGTTGGCAACAACTCCTGAGGCAAACATCATTAAATTACCCAATATCTCCGCTTCAATTCCTCAGTTGAAAGGTGCTATCGCTGAACTACAGCAAGCAGGGTACGCTGTTCCCAATTATCCGGATGAAGCCACAACAGAAGAGGAAAAATCAGCAAAAGCTAAATATGCGAAAGTATTAGGTTCTGCTGTGAATCCCGTATTACGGGAAGGAAACTCCGATCGTCGCGCGCCTAAAGCAGTTAAGAATTATGCAAAAGCAAATCCTCATAAAATGGGTGTTTGGGCGAAAGATTCCAAAACAAAGGTTGCTTCGATGACGTCAGGTGATTTCTATGGTTCCGAGCAATCTGTAACTGTTGAAAATGATGGTCAATTCAAAATTGAGTTTGTAAATGAACAAGGTGCAGTAACGGAATTAAAGGGGCTTTCACCATTAAAGGCTGGTGAGGTCATTGATTCTTCAACCTTGAGTTTAACGGCTTTGAAAGGGTTTGTAGTAGATGCTATCGCAGAAGCTAAGGCGGCAGGTGTATTGTTGTCTGCGCACCTAAAGGCGACAATGATGAAGGTTTCTGACCCGATTATATTTGGTGCTGTTGTAGAAACTTACTTTGCTGATGTTTTTGCGAAGTATGGTGGCTTGTTTAAAGAGTTGGGTATCAACAAAAACAACGGATTAGGCGAAGTGTATGCTAAAATCGCTGGTCATGCAAAAGAGACTGAGGTTAAGGCTGCTATTGATGTTGCTATTAAAAACGGGCCTGCTTTAGCGATGGTAAATTCGGATAAAGGAATCACCAACTTCCATGTTCCTTCTGATGTCATTATTGACGCTTCTATGCCAGCGATGATCCGTATCGGTGGTAAAATGTGGAATAAAGATGGTCAAGAAGAAGATACAATTGCTATGGTTCCTGACCGCTGTTATGCCGGTGTTTATGAAGCAACTATTGAAGACTGTAAAGAGCATGGTGCATTGGACCCTAAAACAATGGGTTCTGTTCCCAATGTTGGTTTGATGGCGCAGAAAGCGGAGGAGTATGGGTCACATGACAAAACTTTCCAGGCTGCAGGAAACGGTGTCATCCGCGTAGTAGACGCTTCAGGGGATGTTTTCATGGAGCAAAAAGTGGAGGCAGGTGATATCTTCCGTATGTGTCAGACCAAAGATGCTCCGATTCAGGACTGGGTGAAATTGGCTGTAAATCGTGCGCGTTTGTCGGAAACACCTGCTGTTTTCTGGTTGGATAAAAACCGTGCTCATGATAGAGAGATCATCAAAAAAGTAGAGAAATACATGCCTGATTTTGATACAACAGGTTTAGACATTCGCATTTTATCGCCTATTGAAGCAACGAAACTGACTTTGGAGCGTATCCGCAAGGGAGAAGATACGATTTCCGTAACCGGCAACGTATTACGTGATTATTTGACAGATTTATTCCCAATTTTGGAAGTTGGTACATCTGCTAAAATGTTATCTATTGTTCCGTTGATGAATGGCGGCGGTCTATTTGAAACAGGTGCTGGTGGTTCTGCTCCAAAACACGTGGAGCAATTTCTTCAAGAAGGTTACTTGCGCTGGGATTCATTAGGCGAATTCTTGGCACTAGGTGCTTCGTTGGAACACTTGTCTCAAACGCAAAGTAATCCGAAAGCGCTGGTATTGGCGGAGACTTTGGATGAAGCTACGGAGAAATTCTTGGCAAATGACAAATCTCCAGCCCGTAGGGTTGGCCAGATTGATAACCGGGGGTCGCATTTCTATTTGACGTTATACTGGGCTCAGGCTTTGGCAGCACAGACAAAAGATGCTGAATTGGCTGATAAATTCGCTTCCGTTGCGAAGGTTCTTACAGAAAATGAAGCTAAGATCAATGAGGAGTTGATTGCTGCGCAAGGTAGTGCTCAGAACATCGGTGGGTATTATTTTCCGAACGATGAATTGGCAGCGCAAGCAATGCGTCCATCGGAAACATTGAATCAGGTTATTGCTAACATATAAACGGTAGTTTTTTAAATAAATATAAAAGCCTGTATCAAACGATACGGGCTTTTATATTTACCCCTTCTATGAAACAAAATATCTGCTATTTTAGTGAATATTTGACACCTGTAAAGGTCATTTTAACAGGTATGATATGCCCGTTTTTGTCAAATTTCATTTCTTCAATACAAGTTACCCGCTCGTTAGCTCCCTCTTTGTCAAGCGGTCTTCGGTGATATACAATAAAATATTTTTCTTTGTTTGGTATTTTGATGACCGAGTGATGCCCGGCTCCAACCGCTACTTCGGGATCCCGCTCCAGTATCGTTCCTATCCGCTCAAAAGGGCCAAAAGGGGAGTCGGCGATGGCATAAGCGACTTTGTAGTCGGGGCCAGTCCAGCCACCTTCAGACCACATAAAATAATATTTCCCATCTTTCATAAACATAAATGGGCCTTCAACATAATCTTTAGGAGTGATTTCTTTATAAAGGCTGCCGTCTTCGAAAGGGAGTAAACCCGTGAAATCTGGTTTTAACTTAACCAAATTGCAGTGCTTCCAACCGCCATAATACATATAAAAAGTTCCATCTTTGTCTTTGAAAACAAACTGATCTATGGGTTGTGCACCATTGATAATGTCATTGATTAAGGGTTTACCTAAAAGATCAGTGTAAGGGCCATCTGGCTTGTCGGCTACAGCTACTCCAATCCCGCCAATCTCTCCCTGATGAACATCGTTTGCTCCAAAAAATAAATAATATTTTCCTTTATTTTCCAATACTGCGGGTGCCCACATGGCTTTTTTTGCCCATTTTACGTTACTGTTATCCAGGATGCGGCTGTGCTTTGTCCAGGTAGCTAAATCTGGAGATGAAAAGGCATCAAAGAATATCTGTTCTTCATAAGGCGCCGAATAGGTTGGGAATATCCAATATTTATCCCCGTACACAATACCTTCAGGATCAGCGTAATTTCCAGTTATAACGGGATTCTTTTGAGCAAAAACTGTAGCGGATAAAAGTAGTGCTGTTGATGTTAAAATTGTTTTAATCATTGTATGGTTTTAAATTGATAAGATACGGTATCAAATTGATGGTCGCGTAGCAAAATGAATCAATTTTATGCTCATTTGTCTCACGAGCTATCTATTTGTTAAAATTTTGTTAAAACAAGTTTTGCTTTCGATTGTTTCCGATTTATTTCACATATTTGTTTATGTCGTTTCCGAATGGCATAAATACTTTTCATAAAATAGGTTAATAATATGGCTAAGACACCCAAAGTTTCCCAGACTTTGGGTGTTTTTTATTCCCGCTCCAACCCAAATATCATCACTAGTTTACCGTTATAATATAAGTTTAGAGTCTGTTCTGCGATATCGAATTGAATTTGCCTTTGTTCGAATATTTGGAAGAACTCATTTTCTATATGTATGGTATTACACGAACGCATAGTACTTGCTAAGTGGGTAAAGTTGATTTTATAGCCTTTAATATGAAATCCGCCCCAAAAAATGTTACAGCCCGTCGTGCCGTCGATTGTACCATTCTTGGCGTCGAATCCCAGGCTCGCCTTACTTGAGCTGACATCCTTTCCATTCAATTGAAGTAAATTCCATTTAAACCGAGCTAGAAAGGCCGCTACGCTGGGCAATTCATTTGTACGTTTTTTCGAAAGGATATCAATTAATCTGTAATTGACAGTGTCAGTATCTCTTCGTTTCGTTTTCTTTACACGAACACGATAGTGGTAGCCTTCCTGATAATCAAAACCATGAATTGGTGTACTCAGATATTTCCATTTATTCGATTTTTCCGATTTTATTTGGAGGCATTTCATTTGTCCGAGCTTTGGCGCATACACATAGTTTTCTCCAACCTCCCAGATTCCGACTTCAGTATTTTCCATTAGTGATTTGGATATTATTTTTATCAAGCTATATCTCGGATGCGAATCGTTTTTGTGTTTGCGGACTAGGATATTGTATTCAAATTTTGGGTTATAATCAAACTTGAAAATTTTAGCATAGAATTTCTCCCAATCATTGCTATTATAGTATTTAACAAGATAAGGTGGAGCTTCCGAAAGGCCTGACTTTACTTTTAACCGAAAAGAAGAGCCTTGGGCTAGTAAATTATGGAATGGTAATAAGAGAGCTAAAAAAATTAATAACAAATGGTGTATTGAGGACTTCTTCATAAACTGTAAAGTAAATATCAATAAAAACGTATCTTTAAACATGAATATTGCACGAGTGAAAGTTTACCTGCTGTTCCTTTTTTTTCTTCTGAGTCTGCAGGTCTATAGCCAAAATAGGAAGGATTATTTTAAAACACAAATAGCTCTCGGAGAACTGACCGATCCACAATTGAAAGAAGTATCTGGCATTATAGCGGCGGCTAGTTCAGGTAATTTTTGGGTACATAATGATAGTGGCGATGGGGCACATATTTATTTAATTAGTCGTGAAGCCCAGCTATTAAAAAAGATTACACTTGAAGGGGTGTCCGTGGTTGACTGTGAGGATATCGATCGGGTAAAGATTGGCGACACCTATTTCCTCGTCCTTGCGGATATCGGTAATAATCTCAGAAAAAGGACCTGGGTATGTCTTTACGTGTTTCCGGAGCCTCAGGCGGAAGATCCTGAACTTATTCCCAAAAAGTCAATTCGTGTAATTTATCTAAAATTTCCCAATCACCAACGCTTGGATGCCGAATCGGTAATGATAGATCCCATAGACAAAATGTTGTATTTGATATCTAAACGTGAATTCCGATCGACTGTTTATAGTGCTTCAGTATTTAGCAATCCTAAACAGCAATATTTTACTTTAGATAAAGTTGTCGAATTACCCTTAACTTTTGCAACAGGGGCTGCTTTAGATCCGACAGGGACTAAAGTACTTGTAAAGAACATTACACATATATTTTACTGGCAGAGGCACGCTAGGGAATCTTGGGAGCAGGTGTTTAAGCGAAGGCCCACTATTTTACCTTATCAGGTGGAACCGCAGGGAGAAGCAATCACATTTGACAGCATGGGAAGCGGATTTTACACGATAAGTGAACGCCCATTCGGTTTAAAGTCCTATCTTTATTTTTTTGAAAAAACGCTATAATTTATGATAAACACTGTGTCTATTTCTGCAAATTCAAATGATCGATTTCGTATCGCCGATGTCGCTAAAAATTGGTTTTTCCGTGAGAGAAGGGGCGCTCCGGTGCTCACGGTCCTCATTCTTTTTTTTTGTTCCTTTACGGTATGTTATGCCGCCAAAGTTGATACCCTATCTGTTCCAAGCCATTCCATGAACAAAGGGATTAAGACTGTGGTCATTCTTCCCCAAAATTATTCTAAAGAAATCAATTACCCAGTGCTGTATTTGTTGCATGGATATTCAGGCAATTATAGTAATTGGATTAAGAACTCGAGTGTGGGTGCATTAGTAGATCAATATGGTTATGTGGTGGTATGTCCTGACGGTGGTTTTGGAAGCTGGTATTGGGATATGCCGAACGACAAGAATTATCAATATGAAACTTTCGTGTCTAAGGAGTTGGTTGAGTACATAGATCAACATTATTCGACGATTAAAACCCGGGATGGAAGGGCAATAACAGGGCTGAGTATGGGCGGACATGGTGCTTTGTCATTAGCGATTAAGCATCAGGATATATATGGTGCAGCAGGCAGCACAGCCGGCGGAGTAGATTTTAGGCCTTTTCCGATGAACTGGGAAATTAAAGACCGTATTGGGAATTATGCCGATGTACCACAAGAATGGGATAGCCGTGTGGTTATCAATATGGTTCCAAAATTGGTTAATAATAAGCTTCGTTTAATGATAGATTGTGGTAAGGAAGATTTTTTCTATGCTGTGAATGTTGCACTGCACGATAAATTGATGTACCATAATATAAATCATACTTTCGTTACAAGCGAAGGTGGGCATAATTGGGAGTACTGGTCTCGGTCCATAGTGTATCAGATGGCTTTTTTCAAAGGGTATTTTGGTGAATCGGAAAGAAATAAGAATAAAAAATAATAAATATTTGGCTTAAATGAATAAATTACTATTTTTGCTAAACAGAGACCTTAACTAACAAATTATAAACTTATTATTAAGCCTTACGAATTGTAAGGCTTTTTTATTATTTTCAGCAAAATTTTTGATTTTACTTGATTATGTTTAGACCTATAAAGGTTGTTTTTTGTTTTTCCTCCCTTGTGTTTTGCGTACAGCAAGCGTATAGTCAACAATCTAAATCTATTTCCGGATTTGTAAGGGACAGTATCAGTGGTGAAAATATTATTGGTGCTGTCATAAGGAATGATATGGAAAAGAAATCTACAGCTTCAAATAAATATGGATTTTTTAGTTTCTCGATCCGAGATGGGAGCAGACCTCTGGAAGTTTCGTCTGTTGGCTATAAGACAAAGGCCTTTTCTGTTCAATTTGATAGGGATTCAACGTATATCGTTCAGCTGGTTCCAGAGGAAAATCAACTAGCGGAAGTAACAGTGACAGGCAGTAGGCGAAAATCAATTAAAGATTTGACTCCCGGCCTTACCCAGTTCAGTCCAAAAGAAATTGAAAAAGTTCCTGTGCTTTTTGGAGAAAAAGATATTTTAAAAACTATTCAGTTATTTCCAGGAGTGACAGGTGGCGGAGAAGGAAGTAGCAATTTTTATGTGCGAGGTGGCGGTGGTGATCAAAATCTCATTTTGCTGGATGAAGCCCCTGTTTACAACAGCTCCCATTTGTTTGGTTTCTTCTCGACATTTAATTCAGATGCAATTAAAGATGTCAATTTTTATAAAGGAGGGGTTCCTGCACAATATGGAGGTAAAATATCATCTGTAATGGAAATAACAACTCTAGATGGAAATAACCAGCATTTCAATGTAGAAGGGGGCTTGGGGCTTATCGCTTCAAGACTTAAAGTGGAGGGGCCAATCCAAAAGGGGAAGAGTTCATTTATGATCTCCGGCAGGCGTACTTATGCAGACCTTTTCTTAAAACTTTCAAATGATGAAAACATAAAGAAGAGCGCATTATTTTTTTACGATCTCAATGCAAAATTAAATTACCGGATCAATGATAAAAATACCCTTTATCTCTCGGGATATTTTGGCAAGGATGCCATGGCTTATCATGATTTGTTTGATTTCAATTGGGGAAATGCTACCGGCACAATGCGTTGGAACCATGTTTGGAACAATAGACTGTTTAGCAATACAACGCTCATTTTTAGTAAATTTAATTATCAGGTTAAAATTGAGGACGATAGCAATTTTAAAATTCGTTCTGATATCTATAATTACAATTTTAAACAAGACTTTCAATACAGCCTTTCGGACGGTCATAATTTAAAATTTGGATTACAGGGAGCATTACAAGAGGTCCGACCAGCAAGTATCGAAGCCGGCGAGGATTCGAAAGTGAATTCATTACAGATTCAACATCGAAAAGGTGCCGATGTCGCAGCTTATCTAACAGATGACTGGTCCGTCACAGACCGCGTAAAATTAAATTACGGGCTGCGGGCGTCTGCTTATGCCACTTTGGGGCCGGGAACTTTCTATGCATTCGATAATAATGGAGAGGTGGTAGACTCAACCTACGTGGGTAATAACAAAATGGGGAAAAAGTACTTTTATCTGGAACCTCGTGTATCGCTGAATTACGCTGTCAGCAATTTAGCCACTTTAAAGGCATCTTTTAACACAAATGTTCAATATTTGCATCAATTGAGTAATACAACGAGTAGTCTGCCAACTGATCAATATGTATTGAGTAACAATACAATTAAGCCCCAGTTATCCAACCAGTATTCACTTGGCTACTTTCGGAATTTCGCCTCCAACAGATATGAATTCTCTGTGGAAGGTTATTATCGTGATTTGAAAAATCAGATCGATTATAGAAACGGAGCCGATTTGCAGGCAAATGAATTGTTGGAAGGAGAATTGTTGTTTGGAAAAGGTCGAGCTTACGGAATCGAATGGTTCCTAAAAAAGAGATTAGGACGATTCAGTGGTTGGATTAGTTATACTTTATCGAAAAGTGAAAGGCAATTCGAGCAGATCAATAATGGTGAATGGTTTAACGCTCGTCAAGATAAAACCCATAATATAGCCCTTGTAGGACAGTATCAACTAAATCCGAAGTGGAACCTTAGTGCTAATTTCGTTTATTATACAGGGGATGCCGTTACCATGCCTGCGGGTAAATATTTTGTTGACGACCGTACAATTTTTTACTACGATAGAAGGAATGGCCAGCGGATGCCTGCTTATCACCGCCTAGATTTGGCAGCAACGTATGATATCAAGCGAACAAAGAATAGTTACTCCAGCTTATCTTTTGGGTTATACAATGCATATAATAGAAAAAATGCCTATTTGATTGACTTCAGAGAAAAAGAAGGCCAATCCAACGTCACTGAGATTTATCGAATAGCATTATTTGGGACTATACCATCGATTACTTGGAACTTTAAATTTTAAAAAAAAATGAAGAAGATATTGGGTGCAATCGTTGTTGCACTAGTCACACTATGGGGCTGCGAAGATAAGATCGATCTGGAGTTGCCAGAAAATACAGGTCAGTTGGTTATCACAGCCGACCTAATGGTCTCGGATCAACAGCATGAAATTAGTATTCAAAAGGTCGTAAGCATCAAAGACTCTCTGTTTTCACCGATAACTGACGCGGAGGTGATCATTACAAATATGCAGAATAATCGCACTTACACCTTTTTAGCGGGGAAAGATGGCGTTTATACCAATAAGAGCTTGCGTTTACAAGAGAAGGTCACATACCAGTTGCAGGTACGTACAGCCGATGGAAGGGAAATCGTTGGAACATCAAAGGTGCCAAGTTATGTAGATGTGGATTCTATAGGGCTATCGGAGCGGGTTATATTTACAGACACAATTTATTACCCAACACTTGTATTCATTGACCCACCAGAAAAAGGTAATTATTATAAGTATAAAATGTCGGTAAATAGTGGTAAATTACGGTTTATTGATGTTTTTAGCGATAAATTTAATAATGGGCTTGAAGTACAGCACGATATTATAGACCGCGATAGGGATCTAAAAGTTGGTGATCGGGTGCGTATTCTCCGACAGTGTATCGATGTAGGGGCCTACAATTACTGGAATAGCTTTCAGATGATTAATCCTGGTGCGGCTTCACCGTCCAATCCTATTTCAAATCTGAGCAATAATGCACTGGGTTATTTTAGTGTTAGTGTTGGTAAGTATTACGAATCCGAAGTCACTTTTGCCCGAGGTAAATCTTAATCTATCCTCGCAAGCTGATAGTTGTTTTTTAACAAAAACTCTATCGTTTTAGGTAGGGCATATTTGACACGGGGAATGGCTTTGATGTTATCGTGAAAAATGATAACAGAGCCATTTTTAATATTAGATAAAACGTTTTCTAGACATTTTTGCGGACTCAAATTCAGATCGAAGTCGCCCGACATAATATCCCACATGATAACCCTATAGCTTTGATAGAGTTGTCGCAGTTGTGATTTTGTTGCTTTGGCATAAGGAGGACGAAAAAGATCGGTCTGTGTCAGTTCCTGACATTGCGCAACATTCATCAAATATTGTTCATCATTTGTTTCCCAGCCTTTAAGGTGATTGTAAGTATGGTTGCCCACCTGATGTCCTTCAGCTAAAATTCGTTGAAACAAATGTGGATTTTTTTTAATATTTTCACCAACACAAAAAAATGTTGCCTTTGCCTGATATTTTTTTAGGATATCGAGTATAAAAGGTGTAATTTCAGGAATTGGACCATCATCAAATGTAAGGTAGACTTTTTTATCATGGCGTGGCATATGCCATATTGATTTGGAATATAGCCATCTTAGGAAGAATGGAGATTTGACAAAATACATAACCGATGAATGAAGGTCAAATCTAAAGAAAAAATGTATGGTTCTACATATGGACATGAAAAGATTTTATTATTCTGCAGTAATATTTACTGGATTACTTTTAGGAACTAATGACGTGGTTCGCGCGCAACAGGTGGTTGGGGTGGCTGATGCGATTCGTATGACCCTGGAACGCAATGTACAAATAAAACAAGCGGAATTGAATAAAGATTTAGCTGCTCAAGATGTATTTCAAGCGAAAAGCAATCTGTTACCAGATCTAAGTGCCTCCGTGGATCAAAGTTTCCGTTATGGTTTTGGTTTCGATTTAACTTCCGGACGAATTGTCAATAACACCTGGACGAAAGGAACTAGTGGCTCAGTGGGATCGAGTGTCAATTTATTTCAGGGTTTTCAACAGGTCAATCAGATAAAAGCAAATAAATTGCAGTTAGAGTCCACAGCGACGCAGGTAGACAAGATAAAAAATGATCTAATTTTAAATGTATTAGTGAATTATTTGGAAGCTATTACCAATCATGAAATGATGGTTGCCAGTGAGGATCAGATCGCTTTATCAAAGCAACAATTCTCTTTGGATTCCATTCAGTTTGCAGTCGGAAATAAAACTATTGCTGATCTTGCGAAATCGAAAAATCAGGTCGCTACGAATGAATTGAACAAAGTGAATTTGAAGAATTCATATGAAATGTCTTTGTTGACCTTAAAGCAATTGATGGAGATGCCACCTGAAACCGCAATTTCTTTAGAACGTCCGAACTTAGAATCGGTATTGGTTCATGCTGAGGATAAAAATGCGGTCGATATATACCAAAAGGCTTTAACATTGCAGCCTGATATCCGCAAGTCGGCCCTGGATAAAGAGGTGGCCTTAAAGCAAATAGACATAGCAAAAGGCGGGTATTATCCTACAGTCAATTTGAATGTAAGTTATGGTACAAATTATTCTTCTGCAACAACTAGACAGACGGATCCATTGGATCCCGCAACCTTATTTAGGGTGCCTTTTGGTCAACAACTATCCGATAACAAATCTTTCTTTACAGGTTTATCTCTCGCCGTTCCAATTTTTTCTAGGAATCAGAATAAAGTGAATGTTGCTAAAGCAAAGATTGGTTTTAAGCAAGCTGACGCTAGTGAGCAATTAGCAAAGAATAACTTGAATAAAGCGGTTAATCAGGCTGTGCTCGATGTGAATGCGGCCAAACAACGGTACAGCTCCGCCACTGTGGCATTTGAGAGCGCTGAGACAGCATTTAAGGCGACCAAGGAACGCTATGATATAGGCATGGCTAATTCGCTTGAATTATTCACCGCGCAAACTGAACGAAATAAGGCTGAATTTGATCTTATCCAAGCAAAATATAATGTAATATTCCGATCAAAGATCATCGATTATTACATTGGAAATCCAATTCAATTCGATAACAATTAACCTATTTGATCCAACAAAAGAAATGGCAAAGAAAAAACGTAGCATAGGAAAAATTATATTGATCATTGTCGTACTCCTGGCAATCCTTGGCTTTATCGGTTTTAAAGTCGGATGGTTTGGTAAAGGAGATATTACTAAAGTCGCCGTGGATGTGGTAAAGGAAGTGGATGTCGATGAGTTAGTTTCCGCAAGTGGAAAAATTCAACCCGAGGTGGAGGTGAAGTTAAGTTCCGAAGTGTCAGGCGAGGTGGTTGAACTTAATATAAAAGAAGGCGATTTAGTTAAAAAGGGGCAAGTTCTCTGCCGCATAAAACCCGATATCTTGCAGTCTGGCTATGATCGGTCTGTAGCAGCTATGAATTCACAGCGCGCTAATCTAGCAGCTGCACAACAACAATTAAAACAACAGGAAGAGAACTTTAAGAATGTTGCCGCTACATATAAACGGAATCAGGAACTTTTTGAAAAGCGTGTTATTTCTGCGGCGGAGATGGATAAAAGTTCAGCTGAATATTTCGCTGCACAGGCGTCTATTCAGGCGCAGCGAGAAACAGTACGTTCTACGAAATATGGTATTGACCAATCGCAAGCGTCGGTAAAGGAAGCGCAGGACAATTTAAATCGAACGACCATTTATGCGCCCTCTGACGGCATCATATCACTTTTATCTATCGAAAAAGGAGAACGGGTGGTGGGTACGGCACAAATGGCAGGTACGGAAATTATGCGCATAGCCAATATGAGTTCTATGGAGGTGAATGTTGATGTAAATGAAAATGACATCAATAATGTAAGAGTAGGCAATCAAGCTGAGATCGAGGTTGATGCTTTTAAGGACAGAAAGTTTAAAGGCGTAGTGACCGAAATTGCTAGTTCATCTAAAAACATAGCAACGACCACTGCGTCCACGTCGTCGACTGACCAGGTGACAAATTTTAATGTAAAGGTTCGTATCAGTGCAGAATCTTATCAGGATTTGATGAGAGAGAATGTTGCGTCTCCATTTAAACCGGGGCTTTCTGCAACTGTTCAGATATTTACAAAACATGCTAGAGGATTGGTCGTTCCCATTCAATCGGTGACTGTACGCTCTGATGACAAAGATTCTACAACTACCAATAAGAAAGTTGAAGAGTATGTATTTGTTTTAAAAGATAAAGCGGTTAAACAAGTTTTAGTGAAAACAGGGATTCAAGATGATAAAAACATCATAGTCATTTCTGGATTAAAAAAAGGAGAAGAGGTTGTTTCTAGACCATTTGATGCCATTTCAAAGACTTTAAAGGATGGTAGCCAAGTGGAGAAAGTGGATAAATCTAAATTGTAAATCTCTTTGTAGATAATAACTGTTGAAAAGGAGGTTTTTAATTTTAATAACCTCCTTTTTATTTTCCTTATAATTTATTAAATTTAAAAACCCAATTATCAGCGGCTTATGAAGAGGCTATTGACGTATTTTAAATTTAATAAAACAGAACAAAATGGGTTTTTCATAATTTTGGTGATTATCGTATTGTTTTTCACAATCTATGCCTTGCTTAAAAGCAACACAATTGATACAATTCCAAATCAGGCCAAGCTATTTGAACAATCCTTTCATGACTCTCTTGAGCTCTCAAGTTCGACAAAACAAGAGACGGGAAATTCAGCCTATTTAACTAATAATGAAAGAGAGTTGTCAGTAAATCCAAATACCGTTTTGGATGATAGTAAACTATTCTACTTCGACCCAAATGATTTACCGCATGCCGATTGGCATAAATTGGGGCTTTCTGATAAACAGATTGCGGTATTGAAAAACTACGAAAATAAAGGAGGACGATTTAGACAAAAGACCGATCTAAAAAAAATCTATTCCATTAATGATCGACTTTACAGGCGACTGGAACCCTATATCCGCATAAAAACAATTCCCGATACGGCAATAACCAAACAGCAAAAAAGAACGTCCTTGTTGTATGATAAATTCGAAAGTAATACAGCTGAACTTATTGATATAAATACCTGTGACACTACGGCTTTGATGACTCTTAAAGGGATAGGTTCAATTCTATCCAAACGCATTTTGAAATATAAAGATGTACTGGGAGGATTCTACCGTATTGAACAGTTAAAAGAAGTTTATGGTGTTCCAGCAGAAACTTATGATCTGATTAAAGATTATATTGTTGTGTCAAGTTTAGATGAAATCAAAAAAATCAATATTAATAAGGTAGATGCAGCTTCATTGGCCAAACATCCGTATCTTAGCGGCAAAGATGCGAAACTGATCATTAATTATCGGGATCAGCATGGAAATTATGTTAATATAGAGGATCTGACAAAAATAGGAACGCTTTCAGATTTAGCTATTGCCAAGATCGCACCTTATTTAATATTTGAAAATGATTCAAGATAAATTGAAACTGGAAATCCGGGATATTGTGGATTTTCCTAAACCTGGTATTGTATTTAAAGATATCACACCTTTATTGAAAGATGCGGCACTGTGCAGTGAAATGATTGATTCGATTGTTGATCAATTACAACGTGTAGAGATCGATGCGATTGCTGGAATTGAGAGCCGTGGATTTCTATTTGGATTTTTACTGGCAAACAGATTAGGCTTACCTTTTATTCCAATTAGAAAGCAAGGCAAATTGCCTTTTAAGACAGTATCTGAGTCTTATGCACTGGAATATGGGCAGGCGACGATTGAAATTCATGAAGATGCATTCAAAAAAGGAAGCCGAATATTGGTTCATGATGATCTGTTGGCTACAGGCGGAACAGTTGTTGCAGCTAGTAAGCTTATTGAAAGATTGGGAGGAGAGATTGTCGCTTATAGCTTTATTATCTCTTTAGACTTTTTAAAAGCGAAAGGTAGATTATCCAGGTTTAGTGACAACATCTATTCATTGGTGAGCTATTAATTTTGAAATATAGAATCTAGATAAACTCAAATGATACTTTTTGCAAATGCAAAAATAAATATTGGACTGCAAGTAATTGCTAGGCGCCCAGATGGCTATCACGAGCTGAATAGTGTTCTTTGCCCGTTGCCAATTTACGACATTATCGAATTATTAGAGATTGACTCGGCGGAAACTATATTAAATATGCAAGGAGAACATATTCCAGGAAATCGTGTTGACAATCTTTGTTTAAGAGCTTTTCTATTGCTAAAAGAGGATTATGATATCCCAAGTGTTTCGATCGATTTGATCAAACAAATTCCAATTGGAGCGGGATTGGGTGGAGGTTCTGCAGATGCATCTTTTGTGTTAAAGGGACTTAATACGCTTTTCCATCTGAATCTCACCAATGAGCAGCTAGAAGGTTATGCGGCCAGACTTGGAGCCGACTGTCCTTTTTTTGTTGCGAATAATCCAGTTTTTGCAACAGGTATCGGTACTGATTTTAAGCCTTTGGATTTGAACCTTGATGCCTATCATATTGCGGTAATCATGCCTAATATCCATATTTCCACTGCTGAAGCCTATGCAGGTGTACAACCTAAGATACCCGAAATTAATTTGGAAGAAGCAATACGTCTGCCTATTCAGGAATGGAAGTTTCACATTCGGAATGATTTTGAGGATGGTATATTTGAGCGTTATCCATTGTTGAAGGAAATTAAAGAAGCTTTATATCAAAAAGGTGCAGTATATGCTTCCATGTCTGGATCAGGAGCGGCTATTTATGGTATATTTTGGGATAAGACTGATTTAAGCGAATTTGTTAGGTATGGTAAAATATATCATCCTTCCAAGATTTAGTTATTACCCCATTCCATGTATTTAATGTGAAATTTCCTAATACTTTTCTTCCACTTTGTAGTTCAAGAGTTCATGAGCTTCATTTAAAACTTTTTCTTTACGCTCTCTTGCGAGGTTTAAGAGGTCAAGTTTTTCAGGATTGTTGACAAGGTCTTTTACCAAAATTAGCTGGTTTTTTAGTAGTTGCTGCTCTTCAGTGTCAGAAAGTGTTGTTAGGCATGTAATCGGATAGAAGACAGCTTTGTCTACTCTTTTTTTGATACTATTATCTTTGGGATAATCCCACGATAACAAGTTAATTTGATAGTATTTGGCAAAATCAATCGAATCGGAGGTAAAGTACGCATTTGTGATTAGCCACCCTTCATGAAACTGCAGCTGTTTTCCAAAGAACTGATAATTGATATTGCTGATATCTTTAAATCTGGACAGGTAATACATCGGAGTTGTCACCGAAATTCTAGCGTCAATATCATTGCGAAACTTGCATTCTGCAGTAATTAATTTTCCATCTTTATATGCCACGACATCTAATTCATGTGAAACAGCATGCCCTTGCACGGTTTGTCCGGTCGTGCTTTTGTAGCCCATTGACTGTAAAAGGTGCGCAATGTATTTTTCGAAATAAAAGCCCTCTGGTCCGAGTTCTCGAAGTGCCTTCTTTAAACTATAGCGAGCTGCATAGGAGGCTCGAACAGTTTTCAAAGTGTCAAATGCAAGCTGATAGAGCTCTCTAGTTGAAATTCCATCATATATTTCGTTGAGAACCTTATCGTAAACTTGATTGACCTCATCCGCATTGGCACCAGAACGATTAAGCGATTTGCGTAAAGCTTCACCGTTGAAAGGTACTATTTCACCTGAATATTTTTTGATTTGCATGTATTTGAAATTTCTAAATACGAATATAAGAGTTGTTGTTGGAGAAACAACATAAAATCTATATGCTATTCTTAAACTTTTTTGGACTGTAATTTGTTTATATGATAATAGACTTAAAACATAGAGAATTATGAGTAACCTACTAACATTTGCATTTGACAAGATCAAGACGAAAATAGAAGACGATTGCATCGAAGAAAATATTGGTACCTCTGAACGGGTTTTATCGGTCATTGCAGGGGGCTTTATTTTAGGTATGGGTGTCAAAAAACTAATTAAATCGCCATTGACGGGATTTTCTGGATTAACACTTGGTGGAGCTTTGATTTACCGAGGAGTAACTGGTCATTGTGATGTGAAAAAAGTTTTGGAAGACAAGGACATCAAAAAAGTGGAGGTAATTGAACATCGCTATTTTGTAAAATAGCCAGTGTTTATCGAAGCTCATCCCAATTAAACTATTTAGATACGAATGATAGAATTTTAGCGGTCACGTAAGCGTGTTTTCAAATTATGGTAACATGGTCAATATCGCCTTAAGGTGGTATAGATCTGAGTATATTTTATAATGCTCCATCAGACGTGCGCGAATGTACATTCGATTAGCTTGCCGTGTAGTGTGAAATAATACCTTTTGTAAAGGTGGGGTGATAAAAACAAAAATAGGCAGTAAATAATTTACTGCCTATTTTTGTTTTTTGACTCTAAAACGCATGCGCATTACACGTTGAAGCGGAAGTGCATTATATCACCATCTTGGACAATATATGTTTTTCCTTCTACGGATAATTTTCCAGCTTCCTTCACTGCACTCTCCGATCCGAGTGTGACGAAATCGTCGTACTTGATTACCTCAGCACGGATAAATCCCTTTTCGAAATCGGTATGTATAACACCGGCAGCTTGAGGAGCTGTAAAGCCATTTTCGATTGTCCACGCACGAACCTCCTGTACGCCAGCTGTAAAATACGTCGCTAAATTTAAGAGAGAATACGCAGCACGGATCAACTTGTGCACACCAGATTCTTCCAAACCTAGATCGTCCAAGAACATCTTGCGTTCTTCATAGCTTTCCAGTTGAGCAATTTCTGATTCGATCTGCGCAGAAATCACCAATACTTCAGCTTTTTCGTCTTTAACAGCCTCTTTAACCCGTTCTACATAAGCATTTCCTGTATTGACTGATCCTTCGTCCACGTTGCATACGTAAAGTACAGGTTTGGCTGTCAACAGCGCTAGATCCTGTATAAACTCGAAATCTTCCTCGTCGATCGCTGCCGTACGTGCAGATTTTCCGGCTTCGAGATGATCTTTCACAATTGATAAAATATCAAATGTTCTTTTTGCATCCTTATCCCCACCTGTTTTGGCCATTTTCTCAACCTTTTGAATACGTTTTACAACCGTATCCAGATCCTTAAGTTGTAGTTCAGTGTCGATGATTTCTTTATCTCTGATAGGGTCTACAGAACCATCGACGTGAATGACATTACCATCGTCAAAACATCTTAAAACATGTATAATCGCATTTGTCGTACGAATGTTTCCTAGGAACTGGTTGCCTAAGCCTTCACCTTTTGATGCTCCTTTAACAAGACCGGCGATATCGACGATTTCTATTGTATTTGGAACAATTCGTTGTGGGTTGACTAATTCAGCTAATTTATTAAGACGGGCATCCGGTACGGTAATAACCCCAACATTTGGTTCAATTGTACAAAATGGAAAGTTTGCTGCCTGCGCTTTCGCGTTCGACAAACAGTTAAATAATGTTGATTTACCAACGTTTGGTAAACCCACGATACCGCATTGTAAAGCCATATATAGTGCAAATTTTTGAAATTCCACAAAGATAGAAAATTCACCGTAATTTTTAGCTATCTTGTCACATGGTTCATTGGTACAAAATTGAACGCGCCGAAATTCTAAAAAAACATGGTATTAGCGAGCATAAATTCGGAGGGAAAATTATTTGTATTACTTGGTTCGAAAATCAAATCTATGCTTTCTCTCGAAAATGTCCACATGCTGGCGCCATGTTGAAAAATGGCTGGTGTGAGCGAGGAAAAATAATCTGTCCTTTTCATCGCCATGAATTCGACCTTGCGACAGGAAAGGGGAATCCGGAACAGCATAATTTTATACATGTATATCCTATAAAAATGGAGGATAACGAGTATTTTGTTGGGTTGGAAATCGGTTTTTGGAAAGGTTTATTTACTTAGAAAGTAACGAAAATATCATATCTCGCCGCGTGAATCGTATATCTAGCCAGTAAATAAGTATATTTGCTTCCGAAAACAAATTAAAGACATGCAGGGGAAAAAGATTGGTATAATTGGTAGCGGAAGCTGGGCTACAGCTATGATCAAGATGCTATGCGAAAATGACCAAGATAAACATATTTTTTGGTGGGTAAGAAAAGAGGAGGACGCAGAATACATCCAGAAGTTTAAGCATAATCCTACGTATTTGAGCAGCGTATCAGTTGACCTTAACATTACTACGATTGATACTGATGCGAAAAATGTGATTGCGAATTCAGATATAGTGATTTTGAATACTCCCGCTGCTTATTTGAAAGATGCTTTAGCAAATGTCACCAAGGAAGACTTCAGTGATAAAATTGTTGTTTCGGCTATCAAAGGGATTATTCCTAAAGATAATTTGATTATCGGTGAGTTTTTGGAGCAGCGCTATTCGGTTAATATAGACCAGATCTGTGTGGTGGGAGGTCCTTGCCATGCCGAGGAGGTGGCCTTAGGTAAATTGTCTTATTTAACTTTCGGATGCAAAAATCTAGATAGTGCGGCTTTGGTCGCTTCGTTTTTATCCTCACGTGTTATCAAAACCATTTTGTCTGTCGATGTACTTGGAATTGAGTTTGGAGCAGTATTAAAAAATATTTATGCTTTGGCTGGAGGTATTTGTCATGGATTAGGCTATGGTGATAATTTTCAGGCTGTATTGGTGTCCAATGCAATCCGAGAAATGCGGCGCTTTGTTGGCAAAGTGGATGGTGATACCTCACGTGATGTAAATACATCGGCCTATTTGGGAGATCTTTTAGTAACAGCTTATTCTCAGTTCAGCAGAAATAGGACTTTTGGCAATATGATCGGAAAAGGGTATAGCGTACAGTCCGCGCAATTAGAAATGAATATGGTAGCTGAAGGGTATTATGCCTCTGCTTGTATTCAGGAATACGCCAAAAAATATGATGTTGAATTGCCTATATGTGATGCTGTACATCAAATTTTATATGAGCATCTTCCTTCGTCTAAAATTATTCAAGCTTTGAGCGAAAAATTAACATAAAAATTTTGTAAGAAAATAGATGATAAAAAAAGAAGCAATTGCTTTAGCTTATAAAGAAATTCAGGATGAAATATGCCAGGCGCTGGAAGAATTAGATGGATCGGCGCGTTTTGAAGAGGAGCTGTGGGAGAGAGAAGGCGGCGGGGGCGGTCGTACTAGAATTATTCAAAATGGTCGTATTTTAGAAAAAGGCGGGGTTAATTTTTCTGCTGTCTATGGGAAGTTGCCTGAAACGCTTAAAACATCGTTCGGAGTAGATGAAGATGACTTTTTTGCTACAGGTGTCTCGATTGTGATTCATCCCAATAATCCATTGGTGCCGATTATACACATGAATATTCGCTATTTTGAGCTAAACGATCAGATTCGTTGGTTCGGTGGAGGAATAGACCTGACACCGCACTATGTTGATGAAACAGATGCCCGTTATTTCCATCAACAACTAAAGGCGGTATGCGATAAGCACGATAATACATTTTACGGTAAATTTAAGAAATGGGCCGACGACTATTTCTATATCCGTCATCGACAAGAAACGCGCGGTGTGGGCGGTGTCTTTTATGACAAGTTAAATACTGAAAATACAGGGCTTAGTATGGATGAGATTTTTGCTTTTTCATGTGATCTCGGCCGCACTTTTGCGCCGACCTACACAACACTAGTTGAAAAGAACCAGCATAAAACTTTTACCGAACAACAAAAAAACTGGCAGCTAATACGTCGCGGTCGTTATGTAGAATTTAACCTTGTATGGGACTCGGGTACTAAATTTGGGTTAGAAACGAATGGACGTATAGAGTCGATATTGATGAGTTTACCAGCCCAAGCCAATTGGGCATATGATTATCGTCCTGAAGCCGGCTCCGAAGAAGCCAAAACCTTATCTTTATTGCGAAAAGGTATTAACTGGATTTAAAAACGCCGAAAAAAATTAGATGGTTTCTTATCAAAAATTTATATTAGAAAACGGGCTCCGTGTTTTGGTTCACGAGGACCACAATACGGCTATGGCTTGTGTCAACATTTTATACGATGTGGGTGCACGGGACGAGTCGCCAGAGCAAACCGGATTCGCCCATTTATTTGAGCACCTGATGTTTGGCGGAAGTATCAATATTCCTAATTTTGATACTGAATTGCAAAAAGTTGGAGGAGAGAATAATGCTTTCACAAGCAATGATATCACCAATTATTACATCACATTGCCCTCATCAAATCTAGAGACAGCGTTGTGGTTAGAGTCGGACCGGATGTTGAGTTTGGCTTTTTCAGCACAAAGTCTCGAAGTACAACGGAATGTAGTGATCGAAGAGTTTAAGCAGCGTTACTTGAATCAACCTTATGGGGATGCATGGCTTAAGTTGCGACCCTTAGCTTATCAGGTACATCCGTATCGCTGGGCAACGATCGGCAAGGAATTGAGTCATATCGAAGAAGCTACAATGGAAGATGTGAAAGCGTTTTTCAAATTACATTACAATCCGCAGAATGCAATAATGGTTGTTTCTGGTGATGTACATTTTGAAGAAGTTAAGTTCTTAACCCAAAAATGGTTTGGTGATATTGAACCTGGTATAAAATATAATCGTCAATTGCCAAAAGAACCAGAACAGCAGGAAATGCGGCGTGAAACTATTTGGGCAGAGGTACCTCTTGATGCACTCTACATGGCATTTCACGGGCCAGCACGATTGGAAGAAGGTTATTTTGCCATGGATCTTTTATCAGATATTTTATCTCGAGGTTCTTCTTCTCGTTTGTATCGACGGTTGGTTAAAGAGGGGCAGTTATTTAGTGAGATAAATGCCTATGTGATGGGAAGCATAGATAGTAACCTTTTTGTTATAGAAGGGAAGCCAACTGCGGGCGTTTCGCTTGACGAAGCTGAGCGGGCGGTGTGGTCTGAATTGGAGATTATAAAATCCGAATTAGTACCCATGAAGGAGTTGGAAAAGGTGAAAAATAAGATCGAATCGACCAATGTCTTTGCAGAGTTGTCCATTTTGGATAAAGCAATGAATTTAGCTTACCATGAGTTGCTAGGCGATGCAGATGGCATCAACACTGAGGTCTCGAAATACCTATTGGTAAGTGCTGAGGATGTTCAACGCCAGGCACAAGCAATTTTTAGACCCGAGAATGCTTCGATATTACTATATAAATCAAAAATGGAGGAGGCTATATATGTTGGATAGAACGCAAGGACCTGTGTTTCGTGAAATTGGAAACATCAGTTTAAAAGAACCGATAAAGAAACAATTTGGAAACGGTTTGCCAGTTTATATTTTCCAGTCGCCTGAGCAAGAGTTGGTGCGTATCGAATGGATTTTTGACAATGCCTATCTTGATGGACAGACAGAGAACCCTTTGTTAAATAGTGCTTTAAGTGCTTTACTTAAAGAGGGGACCAACTCAATGTCCAGTGCAGAGATTGCGGATAAAGTGGATTTTTATGGAGCATTTCTAGTCCCTGAATACTCTTTTGACGTGACTTCTCTATCCCTTTATACTTTGAATAGACATAGTCAAGTACTTCTACCTCTTGTAAAAGATATTCTTACGGAGGCATCGATACCACAGCAGGAGCTGGATACCTATTTACGGAACAACAAACAGAAGTTTCAAGTTTCTATTCAGAAAAATGATTATCTGGCGCGGCGTAAATTCTATAACCTGATCTTCGGTACGGGTAATCGCTATGGACGGACACCGAAGCTAGAAGATTATGACACGATTACGCGCATGCAATTAATGGAGTTGTATCGGAAAGAAATTGTACCTGGCAATTGCACTTTAATTGTTTCTGGAAACGTTTCCGATGAGCTTTTGCAAGAACTCGAGCAGATTTTTGGAGAGGAGTGGTACGCGGCGCCTTTGATTTCCGTAGAAAAACCTGTGTTGATTCAAGGTTCCTCTGAACTAGCCTATGAGGAGAAAGATAGCGCCTTGCAGTCGGCGATTCGCTTAGGTTGTCAAACCATTTCAAGAACACATCCTGATTATCCTGCACTACAGTTTGTTAATACCCTGTTAGGAGGCTTTTTTGGTTCTCGTCTCATGCGGAATATTCGAGAAGAAAAAGGCTATACCTATAGTATTGGTTCGGCCGTTGCTACCCTCAAACATACAGGGTTTATGACCATTGTAACCGAAGTTGGGGTGGATGTAACGCAAGCGACTTTGGAAGAGATTGAAAAAGAGATCAACTTGTTAAAAGCAAAATTGGCCTCTGAAGAGGAAGTGAATCTTGTTAAAACCTATATGGAAGGTTCGATGTTAGGATCATTGGAAAGTATCTTTTCGCATGCCGATAAGTTTAAAAGTGTATTGTTAAATGAGATGACGTTAACATATTATTCCTATTATATGGATCAGATTAGAAATATGTCGCCTGAGAAGGTGTATGATATTGCCAATAAATATTTGGACTTTAACGCAATGGTGAAAGTTGTTGTTGGTAAAATAAGCCAGGAAGAACCAGTTCATCAAGCGGTTGTAAATTAAATTTCTTAGACTACAAAAATCGAATACTACTTTGTATTTTTGGTTTTTGATAAAAAAGTGAACTATCCAGCATGGAATTAAAATTAAAAAGGCCATTGGTATTTTTCGATTTGGAAACTACAGGCGTTAATGTGGCGTCCGATCGTATTGTTGAAGTGTCATTTCTGAAAGTGATGCCCAGTGGAGAAGAAACAGTCTATACTAAGAAGATTAATCCCGAAATACCTATTCCGGCGGAATCCTCTTTTTTCCATGGCATCTATGATGAGGATGTGAAAGACGCTCCTAGTTTTAAAGTAATAGCAGTAGAACTAGCTGCTTTTATTGCGGATGGAGATTTAGCGGGTTATAACTCCAATAAGTTTGATGTGCCAATGTTGATGGAGGAGTTTTTACGGGCTGGTGTTGATTTTTCATTGGAGGGTAGGGCATTTGTGGATGTTCAAAATATCTTTCATCAAATGGAACAAAGGACCTTGAAAGCTGCCTACAAGTTTTATTGCAATGAAAACCTCGAAAATGCACATACTGCTGAAGCGGATGTACGCGCAACTTACGAAGTTTTGAAAGCGCAGTTGACGAAGTATGAAGGTGCGGCTTTTGAAGATAAGCATGGTGTGGTGTCTCATCCCGTCGTCAACGATGTGGAAGCTTTACATGCATTTACAAATTTAAGTAAGCCGGTGGATTTTGCCGGACGTCTTGTTTACAACGCCGACGGGTTGGAAACGATCAATTTTGGAAAACACAAAGGAAAGCCAATTGTGGAGGTATTTGAGCAGGAGCCGAGCTACTATGCTTGGATGCAAAATGGAGATTTTCCATTGTATACCAAAAAGGTGCTGGAAAATATCTGGAATAGGTACAAAAAGGAGAAGAACGAGCAAAAAGCTAAAGCGGCTGTAGCTCATTCAGCGGAAGATAAAAAACTTGCGAAAAAAGAGTTCAACAAACAAAATGAGGAGGCTCCACAGAGCATTTCCTTGGACATGTTGAAAGGATTGCAAGATAAATTTAAAAAATAACTTTAATTAATAGCTTAGAAAAAGTATTATGGAATTCAAACAAGAAGTTGAGCATATACAGTGTTTGATTATTGGTTCGGGGCCAGCAGGCTATACTGCAGCGATTTATGCGGCACGTGCGGATATGAAACCAGTAGTTTATACCGGTATTGTTCCGGGAGGGCAATTGACACAAACTACTGAAGTGGACAATTTTCCAGGTTATCCAAAAGGTATTACGGGACCGGTGATGATGGAAGATCTGCGTGAACAAGCTGAGCGCTTTGGTACTTCAGTTCGTTTTGGATATGTTACAAAAGTCGATTTTACAGGGACCGTACACCGTGTTGAAATCGATGGAACTGTACAAGTTACCGCCGATACAGTGATTATCGCAACTGGAGCAACCGCAAAATGGTTAGGTCTGGAATCTGAACAAAAATATAATGGTTTTGGTGTTTCTGCATGTGCCGTTTGCGATGGATTTTTCTTTAAAAACCAGGAAGTTGCTATTGTTGGTGCTGGAGATACCGCCGCAGAAGAAGCTACATATCTCGCAAAATTATGCTCAAAAGTACATATGTTAGTGCGCCGAGATGAGTTCCGTGCTTCTAAAGCAATGGTTCACCGTGTGATGAATACGCCCAATATCGAAGTGCATTACAATTCTGAGGCAAAAGAGGTTTTAGGAGATGGTCAGGTGGTAACTGGAATTCGCGTTATTAACAATAAGGATCAATCTGAAAAAGACATAGAAGTGACAGGATTCTTTGTTGCAATAGGGCACAAGCCCAATACGGATCTTTTTACGGGAGTATTGGATATGGATGAAACAGGCTATTTGATCACCAAACCAGATAGTACTGCGACGAATATACCAGGAGTGTTTGCTTGTGGAGACGTCCAGGACAATGTCTTCCGTCAGGCTATCACCGCTGCGGGTACAGGTTGTATGGCAGCTTTGGAAGCTGAAAGATATCTAGCGGCTAAAGAAGGCGGCGAATAATCAAATTGAAATAAAAAGGGGCATTGCAAAAAGTGAGGGCACTGAAAAAGTCTCAAGTTTTTAATGAGTCCTAAAGAAATGACTGAGTATCGGGTTTACCTTACTCGGTCATTTTTGTTTAAAGGATTTCTGGAAGTTTGTTTTTTTAATTGCCTTACTGAAGATTTAGTCGCCTAGGACTTGCTATTTGAGTTTTAAGCATCGCATCTAGGCTATTTTTGAGGTAATATTCCTCCTTTTCAGATCAATTTCAGGATTCTTTTCAAGTTTACAGTGAAGATGGCCAATGCACCCTGCATTTCCATGTTTTGGATGCCATAGGAATCAGCTCTGCCATAACCATGCACATTCTTGAGCTCACTGTTAGTGGCTTC